>DAOTXS010000038.1:0-10673 GCA_034435055.1 Anaerolineae bacterium
CACGTGGGTCTTTGAGAGATGCGAAATACTTGGTGATCGTTTGATGAGTCTTGGGCGTCATAGTGTCCCTCCTGGAGAGATGCACTAATTATCGCACAAAATCGCTTAATTCCTCCAAATGCGATTGCCCTAGAACAAGCGGCAGGGTAAACGCATTTGAAAAGTTCTAAACTGAAACAGTGAAAAATGTGGGATAATGATGCCTCTTCGAAATAAGGTGCATCATGGCGCCCCAACCGGCACAATCAATTACCAAACACTTGGCCGCGATCCAATCCGCGCACTCTTTTGCCACGCGCTTTTGTTCCAGACGATTCGCAAGTTGCAGTCCCTCGTCTTCGATCTTGAACGCTTTTTTATCGGCTTTGTCTGGATCGAGCGAACGCACAAAACGCGGCTCGCCAAAGAGAAAGCGCATCCGCTCGATGGTTTGAAGTTGGTCTTTCAGTTTCTCGAAAGCATAGATGGTGAAATAGGCGGAAACGACAGAGAGCGCGGAATTTGGTTTCACCTTCTGCTTGAGGAAATCGCCGACTGAGCCGCGACGATAATTGTTGCGGATACCAGATGATGAATTGAGAAAATTGTTCGATGCCACCGCTGCACCTCTGTTGAAAACAAAACACCCGCTTAGGTGCAATACCTGAGCGGGCAACCTCAAGACGAACCGATGGTGTCCGCATCGGCACCAGAGCAGTCAATCGTGCTAAAACAAAGAACAATCCGCAGCCCGCGGGACAAAGACAAAAATTATAATCCAAGTATAGCACAAAGGCGCGGGATTGCCAAAGCGCGCAGTTTTTTTCCAGCCACTTGCGGGCAGTGCTGTGTTGCGCGATTTGCGCAAGATGTGGGAAGAGGGCGATCTGTATCAACGCAAGCATTTGCTTGGGTTGGTGATCGAGAAGGTGCGGGTCAAAGGGTACGAGATTACGGCGATCACGTTACGACCGTCGTATCATCTTGCAGTGACGGGGTTGAAGAAAGCCGTTGAGGATGGTGGCGTCACAGTGGAAGGAAGCCAGGATGGTAATGATAACGAAAAAGAAAAAACCATCCAGCAACTTGGCAAAACTGCTAGATGGTTATACGGGAGCGACGGGATTCGAACCCGCGATCTCAGCCTTGACAGGGCTGCATGTTAGGCCGCTACACCACGCCCCCTCGAACGGGTGAGAATATAGCACACGTCTCTGCGCGTGTCAAATCAAATTACATTTACGCCCGCAAACTGTCCACGTACATTCAACAGCGCGTTCTGCACATCATCTATGCCTCTTGCGTTGCGTGAACCAAAGGCCACTCACCCACACCAAGCCAAACAGAATCATCAGCGCCGCAAATTGGAACGGATGAATCTGAGCGTTCTGTTGCAACCACACGAGCGCGCCCGCCGCGCCCGTGCCCATCGCCGCGCCGAGCGAATACACAGCGGTATAAATGCCGGACGCTGTCCCGCGCGACGATGCATCGGTCTCATCTGCAATCAACGCCGTCATCGCCGGGAATAACAATCCAAAACCGACGCCGTACAGCGCCATCACACTAATGGTCGATTCCCAATCCCGCATGATTGGCAAAAGCATCAACGCCAAAGCAATCGCAATAAAACCAATCATGATGACCGGTTCGCGTCCGATGCGATCCGACAGCCGGCCGAGCGCAAGTTGAATAATCACCGCCGATACTCCAAACCCGGCAAACCAAAAACCAACGCGCGCGGAACTGATTCCCATTTCCTGGCCGATGAGCGGCAAAAAGACAATGAGCGTGCCGAGCGAGAACAACAAACAAAACGCAGAGACGTACGATAAAAACAGCCGGCGATTTTTCAACAAGCGCGAAACACTCGTCGATGATTTGATCTCGCGCCGCAAACTTTCACCCACAAAAAAGAATGCCGGCACCGCGACCAGCATCATCATCGCCGCGAGCGCGACAAACACCGCGCCGAATCCGAATCGATCCCGCAACGCGCCGGCAAATGGCGGCGCAAGCATCGAGGTTAAACCAATTGCCGCGCCGTACATCGCCATTGCCCGCCCGCGCGCCCCGGTCGCCGCCGCATCGCCGATGTACGCCAGCGTCGCCGGCGAAAGCATCGATGCGCCCAAACCGTGCAACGCGCGCAACCCCAGCAAGACGTACGGATCGCGCACGAAGGGATAGAACAACAACGCAACGGCGACGATGACCAAGCCGGCGACGAGCGGCGTCTTGCGCCCAACACGATCGATCCAATACCCCGCGCCGAGATTACCGATCAAATTCAGCGCGGAGTACGCACCAACAATCACGCCAATAAGTGCCACCGACGCGCCGAGCGATTTGGCGTACGGCGCGATGATCGGCAATGAGGATTGATAATCGAAATATGAGATAAACACAATCGCGTAAACAATCCACAAACTGTAACGCGATTGGGTTTTGGTGATTTGAATTTCCATCTTTCTTAAATGCATCAACGATGCCCAATTAGCCAAACTTGCCCAATCGAACTTTTGACACATTGGGCGCGTTTGGCATTTTTATAATTTGACCTTTGCGCGCACTGTCCCAGCGCGTTCGTGGCGCGCGGTGAGTTTCACGACGCTGCCTTTTGCCGCGCGCACGACCCATTCCACTTTTAATCGTTCATCCGTTTGGTCGGCGACGAGGAATCCGAGCGGCGCGGACGATTTGTATGCGCGTCCTTCGAGCTGTCCAAATTCGTCGCGCAGTTTGCCCGTTTCCAATTTCGCACCGCGCGGCAATTCGATTTCGCAAACAATGCCGCGCGTCAATTTGTTTTTCTGTGCCAGTTTCGTCACGTACGTCGGTAACCAGCCGGTGTTGTGGACCGTCATTTGCACACGATACGCGCCTTTACTCAACGCCGTCGCTTTCACGTCCATCAATTCCAGTTTCGGTGAAATGAGCAAATGCCACACCAACCAATCGGCAAACGGCGCGATTTCTTTTTCCAAAAATTCCGGCGGCGGATTGCGAAACGCGTACAACTGATTCCAACCGCCCAACTCGATCTTACCGAGTTGCGGATGATCGAACGGATACCAATCGACGTACCCTTTGCGACCCAGGACTTGATCGCTCCAGCGCAACATTGTCACGTCGTCTTCAAACGGATGCTCGCGGTACCAATCGATGAACTTGTACTCTTTGATCCCGGCTTGACGTTGCGGACTCCACAACTCCACCGTCCATCCAAAAATCCCCAGGTGGTCGTACAGCCAATCGTCGAAGACGCCGGTGATGACTTCTTTCGGATGATAACGAAAATCGTGATAGACCGAAATGTTGGGATAGCCGGTGAGGTCAGTGCCCTTCTTGCCGATTTTTTGGAACGTCCACAAATCTTCCGCCGGGAATGAATCGTCGCTCTGCGCGCTGCGCGGGCGCAAAATCACGCCGCTGTACGTATGGAACGCGACGCCGCCGGTGATGTTGGGATGACTCGTGATAAAGTTGACGACCGCGCGCACTTCTGGTTCCGAAGTCGGAAAAGGACCGGCGCCATTTTGCTCGTGTTCTTGTCGCCAGTCGTTTGGAAAATTCCGATTGAGATCGAGCCGCTCTTTTTTCGGTTGCAGTTTGATGTGCACGCCGTCGAAATCTTCCAAGCGACCTTCCGGCAAAATGCGATAGTACTCGCCGCCGGCTTCGGCGGGATCGCGGCGCACCATCAAGCGCGGTTCCGCTGGCGATTTTTTCCACGGTCCGTTCGGATCGGGAATGCGCATCGACAACATTCGCCCGTCGCCGTCGATGTCTTCTTGCACAAGTCCACCAATCGGTTCTTCGTCGTACGGATACGGGCGCGTGCTGGAACGAACGATCCGAGGTTTGTCGGCGAGCGCAAGTTCCGCGCCGTCCGGATTGAAACGCGGGCAAACATAGAACACGCGCGTGTCGAGTGCGCGCGTAATGTCGTCTTTCTTGCCGTACTCGTTGACAAGTTTGTGGATGAGATACAAACACGCGGACGACGGCGAGACTTCGCTCGCGTGAATGTTACCATCGACCCACAACGCCGGTTTTTCTTTCGCATCGCCGGTCGCAGTGTTGGTCACGGTTACGACCCAGATGTCGCGTCCTTCATAACTCTTGCCGATGCTTTCGACGTGAACGAGTTCAGGAAACTCTTTCGCAAACTCTTTGAGCAGGCGCGTCAGTTCGTTGTAACGATAGTACTTGTTGAAGCGAATGTCGGGCATGATGGCTCCTTGAAACGACCGCCGACTGCCAACCAACGGCCGCAGAATGTTTGCGACGGTCATCGGTCTGCTGTCTTCGGTCATTTATTTTGTTTTGCTTGTCGCACTATTTCCGCAATTTGTTTCAAGTGGTCATTGTCGTGTTTCAAACCCAGGATGAAACGCATTATCGCGTTGCGCGGCTCCGCGCTGGGCGATGGTTGGTACGTGTTTTGCAAATCCGGTTCGTCGGGCCACGCGTCAAGCAACGCGAGCCGCATTCGCCGGGATTCTTCCAAACGATGCCGGCATTGCGCCACCGTCGTGATCGTGCGCCACGGCACTTCGTAGCGCGAGCGTCCACCGCGAAACGGGACGCCGCGCGCGAGTTCACACGCCATCGCCGCCGCTTCTTCCGCTGACGCGGTTGTATGCACAATGACGTGACCAAGCGTCCACGCGAGATCGACTTCATCCGCGTTCGTCGCATACGCATCGTGCGCATGTGGATCGGCGGGTACAAAAGTTACAGCCGCGTCTGTACACTCGGCGATGAGTGCAAGTTGCGCGTCAATCATTTCGTTCGTGAATTGGCGTAAATCGGCTGGCGTGACCTGCGCGGCGAATTGCGCGAGCGTCATTTGTCCGGTGGTGAAAGGCGTCAAATCAATCATTGCTTTGTTTCAAGTTCAAGATTGCAGGTCAACTTTTAACTTTGAACCTTTAACTTGTTCTTGTCCGCCGGCAGATTATAACACCGAATGCCTGTAGCGTTAAAAATCGCATTGATGATTGCCGGCGCGGTCGGAATCGATGCCAGTTCGCCAACTCCTTTTGCGCCGTACGGTCCATCGCGCGTTTCATCTTCGACGAAGAACGTGATGACCTCGGGCGTTTGATCGACTTTGGGCAAATTGATTTTGTACAGCGTGTCAGTCTGCACGTAACCGTCTTTCATCACGAAATTTTCTTGCAGCGCCATTCCCAGTCCCATCGAAATGCTGCCCTCGATTTGGCCGAGTAACGACAGCGGATTCATTACGCGACCGACATCGCACGCGGCGATGACTTTTAAAACTTTGGTCTCGCCGGTTTTCACATCCACTTCAACGAGCGCAGCTTGCGCGCCGAAGCCAAATGCGACGTGATGATATTTTTCCGTGTGCGGCGCGACGTATTGATAACTCACTTTGGGAATGCGTCCCTCACGGCGGGCGGCTTTGACAACATCAACGAGCGGCACACTCCGCTCTGTCATTGCGAGCGATTTTTGTGAAGCAATCTCCGGGTTACTTGGGGATTGCTTCGTCGCTTCGCTCCTCGCAACACCTGCACTTGCGTGCGGTGCAAGTGTAACATATCCATCCTCAAACTTCAAAGCGTCCGGCGGCACATCGAGTATTTCAGCGGCGGTTCCGCTCAGCAATTTACGCACTTCAATGCACGCGTGTCGTGCCGCATTGCCGGTCACGTAGGTTTGACGCGACGCCGTCGTCGCAAATCCGTCGAGTGTGCGGTCGGTGTCGGCGACGAGCACATCGACATTTTCGTACAGCACACCCAGTTCTTCCGTAACGATTTGCGCCAGAATGCCAACCAGTCCTTGTCCGATTTCTGCCGCACCGGCGCGAATCGCGGCGCGACCATCGGCAAAGAGTTCGACTTCGGCACCCGCCGCATCGTACGCGCCGCTGCCGAACCCAGTATTTTTGTACGCGCACGCGATTCCCCACGCCCGTCGCTTGTCGCCTTCGACTGGAATAAATTCGTGCTGGTTCATCTCGGCGACCACTTTTTCCAAGCACTCGTCCAAGCCGCAACTCTCGGTCATCACTTGCCCCGCGAGCGTGCGTTTGCCGTAACGTAAAATATTTTTGCGACGCATCTCAATCGGCGAAATGTTGAGCGCGTGCGCGAGTTCGTCCATTTGGCTTTCCATCGCAAACGCGGATTGCGTGACACCGAATCCGCGAAACGCGCCCGCCGGCACATTGTTTGTGTACATCGCGTATGTGTTCACTTTGACATTCGGTACTTCGTACGGTCCCGCCGCGTGCGTTGTCGAGCGCAACATCACGTGATTGCTAAGCGACGCATACGCGCCGCCGTCGCCGTAAATCTCGACCTCGTGCGCGACGAGCGTGCCATCTTTTTTCGCGCCGGTTTTCATTTTGATAATCGTCGCGTGACGTTTCGGATGCACGAGCAAAGATTCTTTGCGCGTGAAGACCAGTTTGACCGGGCGTTTGGTTTTTTGCGCAAGTAGCGCAACGTGAATTTGAATGATTGGATCTTCTTTGCCGCCGAACGCGCCGCCGATGAGACAATTGACGACGCGAATATTTTCTTCGGGCACATCGAGCGAGGCGGCAATACACGCGCGATCGTTGAACGGAATTTGCCCGCCGCCATAAACCGTGATGCGTCCCGTCGCGTCCGGCACCGCGAGCGCGGCTTCGGGTTCGATAAAGGCATGCTCAACCGTCTGGGTTGAATACTCGCGTTCGACTATCACATCGGCTTCCTTAAAGCCCTCAGCGAGATTCCCATTTTCCAAATTGAAATGCGCGAGGAAATTGCCGTGTGCTTCTTTAGAAAATTTTTCGGGATGTTCGTGGACAAGTGGCGCATTCGGTTGCGCGGCTTGCTTTGGTCCTGCGACGATCGGCAACACATCGTACTCAACATCAATTAATTTGATTGCCGCTTCGGCAATCTCTTCCGATTCTGCGGCGACAAGCGCAATCGCATCGCCGACGTAACGCACTTTATCATAGCACAGCACGGGCCAATCGATTTCGTGGACGCCAAAATCTTTGCGACCTGGGACATCATCGGCGGTCAATGCCGCGACGACACCGGCTAGCGTTTTCGCTTTGCTCACATCGACGCGTTTCAAACGCGCGTGCGGATATTTGCTTCGCAAGACTTTGGCGTGCAACATTCCTTCGGCGTACAAATCGTCGGCGTAAATGCCGGTGCCGTTGACTTTGGCAATTGCATCCGGCCGCGGGAGCGGTTGGCTAATCGCGTGCAGTGGATTTTTCACTGCGGGCAATGGCGGCGTGTCGTAACCGGCAAGATGCTCGACCGCGCGCAGAATCGCGTTGTGCCCGGTGCATCGACAAATATTCCATTTGAGCGCATCGTAAATTTCGTCGCGCGAAGGATGTGGGTTTTGATCGAGCAACGCTTTGGTCGAGATGATAAACCCAGGTGTGCAAAAGCCACACTGTGTCGCGCCGTAATCGATGAACGCTTGTTGAATCGGATGCAGCGCGCCGTTTGCACCAGCGATCGCCTCAATCGTCGTGATGTGGGAGTTGTGCGCGCGTTCCATCAGCACGAGGCACGCACGCACCGCTTTGCCATCTTGAATGACCATACAACTGCCGCAATGCCCAGTGGCGCAACCGTCTTTGACGCCGGTGAGGCGCAGTTGATCGCGCAGGACATCCATCAGTTTGGTCTTGGGCGTCGCAGTCACTTGAACGGGTTTGCCGTTCACGGTGAGCGTATAAATTTGATGGGTCACGGTTTTTCTCCTAACCGTCTAACGGAGTTTGGAGGCGCTTGGCACTTTTCGACAAGCGAGGATACTTGCCGCCGTCGCACACAGCCGGTCTACGACGACCAATACGCCAGAGGTTTACAAAATTATTTTAGCATAATTCGGAACATTGAGCAAAGAAGAAATCTTATCCAATCCTCGGAATCGTCGCATTTGCGTACGGCAGAATGCCGATGCGCGCGTCGCGCGGCAAATCGCGCAAGGCAATCGACAACGCATCATCGATGGTGGCGTACGGCGTCAAAAGTAATTTGCTCACGAACGCCGGTTGCATTTCCGTAACGAATAGCACCCGCTCGCGCGAGGCGTCGCGCGAAATTTGAAACGCTTTGTGCGCGCCGAGGCGATACCCTTCGCGCTTGAATGTTTCAATCACTTGCCCGTGCGAAATTTTTCCGGCGATCCATTCTTCGTAATGCACACTGCCGGTGCCTTCGGGACACGCGGCGCACAAAATCACCATGCCGTTTTCTTTCGTCACGAACGTCGCGTGCGCTAACGCTTTTTGCGCTTGATATAGATTGATATCTTTCGGATGTCCGCCGGGTGAAACAATCATCAAATCGAACGGCGCGTCCACGCGTGCCTGATACAAATCGAGGACGATAGGAATTCCGCGTACCATTACTTGGCGCGGGTCGCCCGCCAGCACCGCGACGATTTGCTTGTTCTCGTTGATAATCGAGTTCAATGCAAAGTGTACACCGATCATTTTGCCGATCTCTTCGATGTCCTGGCGCACGGGATTGTCGTCGTAGCGCGCAATGTTCGCACGTGGGTCGAGCATCATCGAATGATTGCGCGTAACCGTTTCGCGTCCCGCCAAGCCGACCGCCGCTGTCTTCACGCCGCCGGAAAATCCGACGAACTGATGCGGCTCTAAATTTCCCAACGAGATTCGCAAATCGGCTTGAGCAAAAATTCGATTGCACCACACCGGCGTCCCGCGCGATGTTTCGCCCAAACGAACGAGATTCGCTTGGTCGTCGCAATCGTGTGTGACGACGCGATAGCGTGAAAGAATCTCCGGCGGCAGTAAATCCGGAAACTCGGAAGATTTCATCGGCGCGTGCGTGCCGACCGAAACGATTAGCGTGATCGCATCGTTGGCGATTCCGATTTCGGCGAGGCGTTGCAAGAGCGGCGGCAATAAAATTTTCAGCGGCACCGGGCGCGTCTTGTCGTTGATCGCAATCGCAACGGACTTGGCGCTCTTGAAATCGGACAGGCGCGCATTGTCGATGGCGTCGCACACCGCGCGCGTCGGATCGGTTGCCGGTGGAATTGGCGCGGGCTTTAAAATTTGGACTCGAAACGAATCGGGAATCGTAAAATCGATTTTGGTTTTGCCGTACGGAATTTGATATTGCATCATCCCCCCAGACCGGCGAGTGTGATGATCGATAGACTCACAACCGCAAGCGCGACTGCGACGGAAAGCGCGAGCGCAAACGGTCGCCAGCCCACGCGCCGCAGAGTTGCAACGTGGGTGCTTAGACCGATCCCGGCAAGCGCGCAAAGAATCGCAAACTTTGACAAATCGTCTGCGAATTTTAGCCACGTCGCGCTCGTCGTCAAATTGCCCGGCGCATCGAGGCTTTGCGGAAAAATGCCGGCGGTGATGCCGAGCGTGCGCAGTAACGACATTCCCACAAACGCGATCACGAACCAGGGAATGACCGGGCGCATCGAGATTTTTTTCTGCGTGGCGTGATGCGTTGCGCGCGCGTACAATACGCCCATCATAATCATCACCGGCCCCAGCAACACGTTGCGCGTCAGTTTTACAACTGTCGCCACGTTGAGCGCGTGCGAACTGTACGCCGCCGCGGCGGCGACAACCTGGGACGTATCGTTCACCGCAACGCCGGCCCACAATCCAAAAACCGAATCGGCGAACGCGAACGCATGACCAACGAGGGGATAAACGATGACCGCGACTAAACCGAGTAGCGTAATCATCGCGACGGCGAAACTGACCTCTTCCTCTTTCGCTTCGATGAGCGGCGCGGTGGCGATGATCGCTGAATTGCCGCAAATGGCTGTGCCAATGCCGATCAGCGCGACAAGCCGGCGCGGGATATGGAGCGCGCGTCCAACGATGAACGCGAATCCTAATGTCAACGAAATGCAAATCAGAATCAGAACGATTGCGGTTGAGCCGGTGGCGGCGACATCTTGCAAACTCAGGCGCAGTCCGAGCAAAATAATGCCAAGTCGCAGAACGCGCGTCAGCGCAAATTTTGCGCCGGCGTCCACCGAAGCAGGCAAACGGATCACATTGCGAATCAGTAAACCAATCACCATCGCAATTAGAATTTCGCTGATCGCTTTGTTCAGCGTAGGACCCGGGATAAATGATTGAAAAAATCGCGCCGCCAGCGCGACGATCAGAACGAGCAGCAAACCAGGAATCGCGAGTGGAATTTCACGCGCGATCTTTTTCCATTCGGCGAAAAATGAGTTCATAAAAAATGACGGGAGACCGAAGACGAAAGACCCAACCCCTGCATATCCGTCCTCGGTCCGCCGTCTTCGGTCGAACTACGCGCTCCGATACAACTTGGTCAACACAAACTCATCGTGCCGCAACGCTTCTGCCGCGGTGAAACGACCGTTGATCGTGCGTTCCAACACTTGCATTGCGAGATCGGCGGCTTGGTCGAGATTGATTTCGACGCGCAACAAACCACTGAGATCAACGTCAATGTGTTCGCTCATCGTCGAGATGGTGAGCGGATTCGCGCACAACTTGATGACCGGAATCACCGGGTTCCCAATGACATTGCCTTGTCCGGTCGGAAAGTAATGCACGATGGACCCCGCCGCAGCGCACAGCGTCACCATTTCCGCCGCCGCGCTCGACGAGTCCATAAAACTCAACCCAGGTTTGCGCGGCTCTTCCGCCG
>DAOTXS010000039.1:0-192876 GCA_034435055.1 Anaerolineae bacterium
TGAAATGCGATTGCCCTACATCCCGCCCCGACAATCCCATCTTTAATGTCACGCTTTCTTGTTCAGCGAGTTTTTGCCACTTGCTTTAGCTTGTTTGCCGCGACGCTGATCGCGTTCCTCGCGTCGCGGCTTGCGCCGGGCGACCCGATTCGTTTGATGATCGGCGATCAAAATGTCGCGCCTGAAGTTGTCCGACAATTGCAAGCGCAGTACGGTCTCGATCAACCGATCCTAGTTCAGTATTTTTATTTTCTGCGTAACGCGCTCGTCGGCGATTTCGGCACGTCATATTATTACATTGGCAAGCCGGTGATGGAAGTGATTGCGCCGGGCGTCGTCGTCTCGTTGCAATGGGAAAGCATCGCGCTTGTGCTTGCGGTAATCAGCGCGCTCGTGCTGGGGACAATTTCCGCAATCAAACATAACACCTGGCTTGACAACGCGGTTATGTTTGTCGCGTTGTCCGGCATTTCGCTACCCAGTTTTGCACTCGCCACTTTTTTGATTGTCATCTTTTCGCTTTATTTTAATTTGTTGCCGGTCGCGGGATTGACGACGCCGGCACATTATATTTTGCCGTGCCTCACGATGGCGGCGCAACCCTCCGCGTTGCTCGCACGCTTGCTCCGTGCTTCGATGCTCGAAGTGATCAATCAGGAGTATGTCACAACTGCGCGTGCGAAAGGTTTGCGCGAATCGGCGGTGATTGTGCGGCACGCGCTCAAGAACGCGTTGCTTCCGACGCTGACCGTGCTGGGGATTATGGTGGGACGCATTCTCGCCGGGGCGTTTCTCATTGAAACCGTATTCAGCATTCCGGGCGTCGGACGCATTGGCGTGCAAGCGGTCGTGCATCGCGATTATCCGGTCATTCTCGGCGTTACGATTTTGCTCTCGGTTGCGTTTTTGTTTGTCACGTTCATCGTGGATTTGCTGTACGGATTTTTGGATCCGCGGATACGGTACACGTAACATGAATCAAGATTTTTTGCCTCGCAAGCAAGTCGCGTCTAATTTGTGGCTGGACGCGTGGTATCGCCTGCAAAAAAATCGGGCGGCGGTTGCCTCGTTCTTTTTCATCATCGCAATGATTCTCTTTATTGTCCTCGCGCCGATGTTGGGTTTGCCGTCGCCGCTTGAACAAGACTTGGGACACATCAGCGAAGGACCAAGCACGGATCACTGGTTCGGCACAGACGAACTTGGACGCGATTTGTTGAGCCGCGTTGTGCACGGTGGTCAAGTTTCGTTGATGGTCGGGCTGGTCGTGCAAATCGCGACGGCAAGCATTGGTATGTTGTTGGGACTGATGGCAGGGTATTACGGCGGCATTGTAGATACGATCATTATGCGCGTCGTGGACACGATGTACGCGTTTCCGCCGTTTCTGTTTGCGGTGTTTATGGCGGCGATTTTGCCGCCATCGGTGTGGAGCATCGTGTTCGTGCTTGTGCTCGTTGGCTGGCCCTGGGAAGCGCGCGTGACGCGTGGCTTGGTCTTGTCGCTGAAAGAACGTGAGTACGTGACCGCCGCGCGCGTTGTCGGCGCGTCGAATTGGCGGATTATGCTCCGGCACATTTTGCCCAACTCACTTAGCCCGATCATCGTTGGCTTTTCGATTGGTATTGCCGGGACGATTATGGCTGAATCAGGCTTGTCGTTTCTGGGTATCGGCATTCGTCCGCCCACGCCAAGTTGGGGCGGGATGATCGACAAGGGGCGATTGTTTTTGCAAGTCTATCCGCACCTCGCGATTTTTCCCAGCATCGCGCTCGCCGTGACAGTACTCGCGTTCAACTTTTTGGGCGACGGCTTGCGCGACGCGCTCGACCCGCGGATGCGTAAAGAATAGCGGCGCAATTAACCTTTTCGATTTCCTCGCCTGATTTCCCTCTGCTATTTGCTCCTCTCAATGATGTATGCTATATTTCAAGCGCAAACCGCGTTGCGCGGGAGGAGGTGTTGCGATGTCCTTTCATTTCAAGCGAGCCATTTTGCTTTGGTTATCAATAACTCTGTTTGGCGTGTTGGCGTGCGACCTTAGCACATTTACGGTGGGTCAAACATCCAAACCCAAAGTTACGATTCAAGCTCCGGTCTCCGGCGCTCAATTCCGTGAAGGCGATCAAATTTCCGTGCAATCGGTCTCCGTCGATTCGATTGGAATTGTCCGGGTCGAACTTGCCGTCGATGGTACAATCGTCCGCGCCGATGCGCCGCCGGTGCCGCAAGGTCAGACGACGTTCAATCTTGTGCAACAATGGAAAGCCACACCCGGCACGCACACGCTCAGCGTTCGTGCATTCAATTCCACGGGTGGCGCGAGCGAGCCGGTCTTTATTTCTGTCATCGTCCAGCCGGCATCGGTCGCAGTTATTCCGACCACTTTCCCGGTGACTGTCACCGCCACACTGCCACCAATTGGCACGTTGCCCACACTTCCACCTAGCGGATCGAGTGCATCGTCATCAGTTGCGCTATCGCCCACGCGACCGCGACCAACCGCGACGCTCGCCGCGCCGCCCGGTGTTTGGGCAGTCTCGATTCGCGTTGATCCCAAAGAACCCAAGCGCGGACAATTCGTCAACTTTTTTGTCACATTTCTGAACACGACCGGCGCGCCGCAAAGTTATCGTTGGCGTATCCGCATCTTTGAGCCGGACAAGCGCAATTCCTTCGGCGATACTGCGCCAGTGAATCACACCTTCCCAGTGGGCACGAGCGAATTTGCGGCAGAACCCAACTGGCGCGTGAGCGGTCCCGGCGGCTGTCTCGATTTCTTCGCGCGCGCGTTTTGGATCGATCCGAGCTCCAAACAAGAAACCGAGTTTATCAAACCTGATCAAAGTGGTGGACCCGCCGCCGCGTTCCAAGTTTGTCCGTGAAAATTTCCTCCCTTGTCGATGACGGGGGAGAGTTAGGGTGAGGTAATGCCCGACGAAATCGATGTACGAAATTATATCGACATCCTGATTCGCCGCTGGAAATTTGTGATTGCGATGCCAATCCTTGCCGCGATTGCCGCGGCGTTGGTCACATTCACAGTCCAGCCGGTTTATCAAGCCACCGCGACGATTGCGCTCGCGCCGGCAACCGTTTCCGTTTCGCTCTCGAATCTTTTGCCGCCGTACTATTTGATGGTCGATTCGCCGCGCAACTTGCCGCCGGCGTACACGCCGACGTATTACCTCGCCATGCTCAAAAGCGCGGACGTCGTCGCGGCGGCGCAAACGCGTTCCGCGATTACGCTTGCCGGCGATGGGAATGATCGCGCGCTCATCCACATCACCGCGCGCGGCGCCGCCGCCGCAACGGTCGCTGCCGATGCGAACGCGTACGCGCAAGCCGGCGCAAATCGCTTGCAACAATTACTCGCGCCAAGCGGCGCCGAAGTTGCGGCGGCAAAACAAAAACTCGATGCGGCGCAACAAGCATTCGACCAATTTTTGCTCGACCACAAAATCAGCGATTACGATCCTGCCGCGCCGCCGCTGTTATCGTCGGACAAACGCAAAGAATTGCTCGCGTTATCACACGCGCGCGATTTGGCGGAATCGATCTATCTCGATTTCGCGCGCGACTTTGCCAAGACCTCGATTCTTGCCGAGACATCCTATCGACCGACCGTCATCCCGGCATCCGTTCCAACTGCGCCATCGTCGCCGCAACTCGCGCCGAATATTTTGCTCGGTGGCGCATTCGGTTTGCTGATTGGAATTTTGGGCGCGTTCACGTTGGAGTTTTCGCGGCGCTCTGTTCAACGATGAAAGTTTACCGTCTTGGGATTCTTGTGGCGATTATTGCCGGTGTCGTGCTGGCGATAATCGCTTTGCCATCACTAGCCGGCGCGTGGTATCTCAATCTCGCCAACGCGCAAATCGCGCGCGCGCTTGCGCTGCCAAACAATTCGCCCAACCGCTTTGACGCGCTCGCGCAAGCCCAAGTGCATTTGAATCAAGCGCGCGCGTGGTCGGTTCAACCGCGCCTTGCCATCGCGCAAGTTCGTGTCTGGCTCACCCGCGGCGAACCGCAACGCGCCGTGGATGTGCTTGGTCAACTGGATTCATCCTTGCAAAACGATGCGATTGCGCAATTGATTTTTGGGACAGCCGAAATGCACGCGGGCAAGCCGGCTGCCGCGTATGCGCGATGGCGCGCCGGCGGCGTGGACAATTTTTTTATCAACGCGGCGTATCGTGCGCAAGTTGCGCATCGTTGGGATGAAGCGGAGCAAATGGCAAAATCCGCGGTCGGCAGCGATCCGCAAAACGCGAACGCACATTACGTACTCGGCGACGCGCTCAGCCGCAAACCGGGATTGATCCACGTTGCGCTTGAGGAGTTAGAACTTGCTACCACGTTAACCCAGGATCCAGAATTGCGCGCGACGATTCTTTCGCGCCAAGGTGAGATTTTGGCGGAGCAAGGCGACTTCGCCGCCGCGTTTGCGATGTTCGATGAAGCGATGGCGGTTGCACCGCGCGATGCGCGCCCGCGCACCGATTACGCGCGGCTCTTGTTGCAAACTCAACCCTTGGCACGCGACCGCGCGGAACAAATGTTGGAACAAGCAATTGCGATTGCGCCGTGGGACACGCTTGCCTTTGCGACGCTCGCCGAAATTGCGGAAGCGCACGGTGACTTGGAACGTGCGGATGCGTGGTACGTGCAAGGTTTGGCGCGCAATCCCCATCACCCAGCATTGCTGTTTCATCGCGCGCAGTTTTTTGCACGGCAAAATCGCGTGAACGATGCGCGCCAAGCGATGATCCTGGCGCTGCGCTACGAAACGCGCGGCGACGAGTTGCAAAAAATCGCGCGGGCGTTGGAATCATTGAAATGACGACGAATCCCCTCTTCACCGAAAATCGAATCGAGGATTTGTTTCGTACGCGTGTCATCGTCATCGCGTGTGCACTTGGGACGATTATTGCCGGCGTATTTGCGGCGGCAATCGCGATTGAATCGACGAGTGTGATTTTGTTAGTTGCTACGTTTGCGGTTGCCGCATTAATCCTGCCGCGCGCGTGGATTCCGATTGCGCTGGTGGTTTTGATTCCACTGCAATTTTATTTTCCGGTTGCCGGTAGATTAAATTTGCGCGGTATATTTGTTTTCGCGGTCGTTGCGGCTCTGCGTTTTGGGGTTCATCGAATGGCTCGGAAAAATTCGTGGCGTTGGTCCGCGTGGATGTTGCCGGCGTTGTTGTTCGTCATCGCCGCGAGTATTTCCGCTATCGCTGCAGAAAATCGCTACGCCGCGTTCAAAGGAATTTACGATTGGCTGCCGATTTTCGCCACCGCGTTTGTCGTCAGCGAAGCGGTAACATCGACACGCTGGTTCGAACGATTGCTTGTCGGTCTAGTCATCGCCGGTTTGGCGGAGGCGTTGCTGGGAATCGCGCAATCGTTGCAAAGTGTTGGACAAATCGTGCAACGGTTGCAAATGCCGCTAAGCGGAATCGTGTATCAACCGAATTTGCTCCGCGACCGCCTCATCGATTTGTCCTTCAATTGGGTGCTCGACGGGCGGGTGATCCCGTTTGGCACTTTTATCAACGCGATCGATTACGCGATTTTTCTTGCGGCGATTTTGATGCTGGGACTCGGGTTGACAATCGACGCCAAGCGCGTGGCGCAGAAAATTTTCTGGGCGGTGGCGAGCGGCGCGATGCTTGGCGCATTGCTGATGACGTTCAAGGGGTCGGGCATTCTCGCGCTTGCGGGCGGGTTGATGATTTTTGCATTCGTTTACGCGCGACAACTCGATGTGCGCGTGCGAATGTTTGGGCTGGTGGTTATCCTGGTCGGTGGTTTTGTCGTGCTGGCTTTTGAACCCGTTGCGCAACGAATTCTTTTTCTGCTTCAGCGCGAAGCTGGGATGTTGACCGGCGTTGGACGCGCGGCGATTTGGATGCAGTTGTTTGCCGCGTTGCCACGACAATGGCTATTTGGCTTTGGATTGAATAACGCCGTCGGACTCGTCGAGCCCTTGCCGAGCTTGCGCGGCGGCGAATTTGTGCTGGTGCCGACCGCGCCGGAAAGCGCGTACGTCGCCGCGCTCGTCGAGACCGGCATCGTTGGTTTCATTCTGTTGGTTTGGTTCATCATCGTGGTGTTGAGGCAGGCGTATCGCAGTGCGAGTTGCACGCCGAGACAGCTGGGAGTTCTTGCCGCGCTCGTGGCATTGTTCATTGGCAATCTTACAGTGACCGGTTTAACCACCGATCAAAATAGTTTTTTATTCGGAATCCTCATCGGTATTGTTTTCGCATCTGCAAATGACCACACCCAAATCGGAAATCGTGAATCAGAAACATCCTCCTGAGCAACGCGAAGGTTCTGAAGTCAGAATGCGCCGCGTCTTGTCATTTGCGACGATCACCGCTATCGGTTTTGCGTTAGGCAAGTTGAGCGGCGTTCTGCGCGAGATTGTCGTCAGTGCGAGTTTCGGGTTGTCCTCCGACCTCGATGCGTATTTTATCGCATATACCGTGCCGACGATTATCAATAACGTGATTGCTGGCGGTACGATTACTGCGGCGATCATGCCGACGCTGGCGCACTATCTGGCGCAAAATGATCGCGAAGGTTTTTGGCGCGTCCTTAGTGTTATCACGAACATTGTTTTGCTGATCACGGGCGGCTTGACGTTGCTCGTGATGTTTTTGCCATCGCCGGTTATCGCGCTTGTCGGCGCGGGTTTTCCCGCCGACACGCAAACGCTTGCCGCGAATCTTCTCGTCATCATGATGCCGACGCTGGCACTAGGCGCGTTATTGACGATGTTGCTGGCGGCACTCAACGCGCTCGACCGCTTTGTCGCATCCGCGTCGATTTTTCTCGCGCTCAACCTGGGAATTATCGTTACAGTGCTGTTGCTCGCGCCGACGCTTGGCGTGGCTGCGGTTGCTTGGGGATTTCTCATCGGCGTTGCCCTGCAAGTTGCAATTCAATTTATCGAACTGCGCCGCGAGCGTCCGCAATTTTTTTGGCGCTTGGATTGGCGGCACCCGGCGTTGGCGCAGGTGTGGCGCGCGTTTCTGCCAATTGCCGCGTTATCGATCCTCGCGCAAATCAACTACGTGATCGACAAGACGATGGCAACGATGTTGCCGACGGGCAGTGTTGGCGCGCTTTACTACGCTGATTCGATCCTGGGATTATTTTATATGCTTGGCATCAGTCTTGGCATCGGCGTCTTTCCCAGTCTGAGCCGCTTGGCGGCGGAAAATAATTTGGACGGCACCGCGCGCGCGGTAACCACGTCGTTGCGCTTGTTGATTTTCATTCTAGCGCCATTGACGTTCTTGTTGATCGTATTCGCCGTGCCGACGATTGGCTTGATCCTGGGACGCGGCAAGTTCGATCTGACGGCGGTCGATCTGACGGCGCACGCGCTCGTAATGTTTGCCATCGGTTTGCTCGCGGTCGCTGCGCTCAACGTGCTCCAACGCACGTTTTATGCATTGAGCGACAGTGTTACGCCTTTTGCCGTTGGAACTTTCACCTTGCTTTTGCACATTGGATTGAATTTGATTTTGATGCAATCGATGGCGCACGCCGGCATTGCGCTTTCAGCATCGCTCAGTAGCATTGCCGGCGCGATTACACTGACCCTCTTGCTTGCCCGGCGATTGCCCGGCATCGATTTTGCGGGGTTGGGCAAATTTCTTTTGCAATCGACCATCGTCGCACTGGCAAGTACACTCGCGGTTGCCGAATTGTTTGCGGGTCTGAATCTTGCCGGCGAATCGATGTCTGCGCGTATCATCGGCGTGGCATTTGCGGCGTGCGGCGGCGCGATTTATTTTGGCGCGGCATTGCTCTTGCGAATGCCGGAAAGTCGAATGCTGTTGGATCTGGGATTGGGCTTTGTACGTCGCTTGAAACGTGAAGGCGCGCCGTGAAGATTTGTATGTTCTCACGCATCCTACCGATTCACTCGGCAGGTGGAATGCAAGATCATGTGCAAACGTTGAGCGCAGGGCTGGTGCAACGCGGGCATCAGGTCGATATCATCACGACCGCGCATCCGGGTGGAAAATCGTTTGAGGTCATCGACGGAGTGCGCGCGCATTTTCTCCCGAATGCGCCAGCGGAACGCAACACGAACGCGTACTGGTTTGGCGCGGCGGAGAAATTTATCGCGTTGCACACGCGCGAACAGTTTGATATTTTGCACAGCCAAAGCGTTGGCGCGTACGGCGTGTGGCGCAAAGGATTGCATCGTCAATATCATTTGCCATTGATCACATCGTTTCACGGCACGCACGCGGATGTATTGACGACCAGTTGGCACACCGATCTGGCGTGGACGAATCCGCTCGGTGCCGTGCGGTTTATCGCGCTTGCGATCAATCTGGCGTTTCGTTATCTTTATCGTGATTTGTGGTTCACGCGCGGGTCGGATATTTTGATTGCGACGAGTGACGCGGACGAACGCAAGTACACCACGCATTACAAATTTCCGGCATCGCGTATTCGCAAAGTGTACAACGGGATCGATGCGAATGTGTTCGCGCCGCGCGATGATAAAATGGCAGAGTTGCGCGCGCAACTGAATATTCGCGCCGAGCAAAAAATTATCCTTGCGCTCGCGCGTCTGCAAAAAGACAAAGGTGTGCAAAATGCAATCGCAATTCTGCCGCGCGTGTTGGAAAAATTCCCCGCGTGCCTCATCATCGTCGGCGACGGTGATTATCGAGGGGCGTTGGAATCGCTCGCGCAAAAACTTGGCGTGAGCAATCACGTGCGGTTCGTTGGGATGCAACCGCTCGCCGAGTGCGCGCGTTATTTCAACTTGTGTGATGTCTTCGTCGATCCGACCCTTCGCACCGATGGTTACGATCTGACGATTGCCGAGGCGATGGCGTGCGCCAAGCCGGTCATCGTCTCTGATGTTGGCGCGAATTCGACATTGATCGACCGCACGACACAATGCGATGGCATCCTAATTCCGCGTGGCGATCATGAAGCATTGTGGCGCGCGGTTCTGCGCGTGCTGGACGATTCCGATTTGGCGCGGCGAATGGGACTTTTGGCGCGCGAGAAAATCGTCGCGCGCTTTAGCGTTGAGGCAATGGTTGCTGGGATGGAACGCGTGTATGCGGAAATCTTGACGCGAGGCATTTTGTGAACGACAATCGAAATTATCGATGGGACGAGACGACGAGTCATCGCCCGGAATATCCATTCATCGAACGTTGGATCACGCCCGGCGCGCGCGTCATCGATCTGGGATGCGGCAACGGCTCGCTCTTGGCATTGCTCAAAGAAAAGAAAAATATTCTCGATGCTGGGATCGAAATCACACCGAGTGGCGTGGCGGTTTGCCGGCGGCGTGGCTTGAATGTTAGCGAAGGTCGCATCGATGTTGTGTTGACTGATGTGCCGGACAATGCGTTTGATTTTGCGATTTGCAACGTGACTTTGCAAATGGTGATGTATCCCGAAGTTACGTTGCGTGAGATGCGACGCATCGCGCGCTTTCAAATCGTTTCGTTTCCGAATTTTGCCTTCTTGCTCAACCGGCTCGATCTGCTGTTGCGCGGCAGAATGCCGCGTCCGATGCTTTTTGGGTACACGTGGTTCAACACCGGGCACATTCATCAGTTATCGATTGCCGATTTCACGACAACGCTTGACACGTTGGGAATGGTGATCCGCGAGCGCGTGTGGCTGGGAAAACTGGGACGCGTTTGCGCGCTTGCGCCAAATTTGCTGACGCAGACGGCAATCTTTTTGTTGGAGCAATCGGTGTGAGCGTCGAGTCGCTGATCGATACTGATTATGCAAATGCGGTCGATGCGCGACTCGATTCATACGACGCGTACATTGACTATCAGATGCAAGAAGCGCGGCGCGCGCTTCCGTTTCTCGCGCGCTTTATCGATGTGAAAAACGCGCGTGTGTTGGAAATCGGTGCGGGACGCGGTGGCAAAAGCATCACGTATGCGTTGGCTGGAATGCGTGTAACTGCGCTGGATGTTGATCTTGATGCGTTGATACTCGGCGGATCTGCCGCGCGCGCGCGCCACGCCGATGTTCGTTTTCTTGCCGGCGATGGTGCGCAACTTCCATTCGCAGACAATCACTTTGATGCGATTCTGCTCGACAGCGTGATCGAACATGTGCAAAATCCAACGACGGTCTTGCGCGAATGTCGTCGCACGCTCAAGCCGGGAGGAATCGTCTTTGTTGTTTTTCCGCCGTTTTACGGTCCGTTGTCAGGTCACATCGACGATTATATTTCAGTTCCGTGGTTTCATCTCTTGCCACGTCAAGTTGTTCAACGCCGCTTGTGGGCGTCCAATGAAGTGAAAGGCATTCTCACCTCGCGCGATGCGTACGCGGTATTTACGACACTCAACGGTTTGACGGTGTTTCAATTCAAGCGGGCAGTGCGTGCCGCCGGTTTGTACATTGATTATTTACGCGTACGTCCGTTTCTCACGCATCCCGGCATGCGCTTGGTTGCCGGCTTGATTACCGCTCTCCGTCAGCCGCCGCGCTTTGGAAATTTGCGCGCCGTTTTTTCACGCGCACGTCAAGAGTTTACGCTAGGCACATTCTTTTTATTTCTGTTGTTGAGCGGGTTTGCGCCGCTCGTGTTTGTGCCGTTTGTACAGGAAATCGCGGCGGGCGGTTGTAAAGCCGTGTTGCGGAAAACGGTGCAAACGTGAACCGACGAACGGTACTTTTAGTGATTGCGGGTCTGACGCTCCGGTTGTTTTTGATTTTCCCAGGACCGCTCGAATCCAAAATCGAATTTTTCTACAACCGCGCCGACCTCCGGAATTATTATTGGCCCGCGCAAGTGGCATTGCGCGGCGAGAATCCGTACGTGTTGTGGGCAAGTGGGCAGTCCGGCGAATTCCGTTCAGATATGGCGCCGCTCGAATTGGTGATCTACGTTGCAACTGTTGCGGTGTGGAATGATCCGCGCGCGCTCCAAATTTTGTTTGCCTTGTTCGATGCAGTCAACATCGTTTTGCTTGGAGCGTTGCTCAAACACTCGTCGATCAAATTGCCGTTCCAGATTTTCTACGCGCTCGGTCCATTGACGCTCTACAATCTTGTTTTGGTGCCGCAAGATAAAACGATTTTGCTCACACTCACTTTTTCGCTGTTTCTTTTATTGCGTCTGCCCAAAGATTATTCTTTTCAGTGGGCGTCATTCCGATTCTCGCGCGATGGGTTGATCATCATCGTCGCCGCTCTCATTGCCGCGTTCAAATGGCTCAGCGTGTTTTATCTTCTGCCGCTCCTGCTTTTCGTTTCGCGTGATTGGCGCGATTTCGTCAAATACAGTTTTGTGTTTGGTGTTGTCTTCGCGTTCACGCATTTGCTGTGGTTCCCGGATTGGATGTATGTGTATATCTTTCGCGCCGGTCGAACCGTTGTGCCATTTCACACTTCGCCACTTGTCCTTTTACGCGAAATCGGTTTATTCGATAAGAATGTGGTGACGGCGGTTCTGTTCGTTTTGCTTGCGACGATCTACGTGCTGTTCTGGTTCAAACGTATCGATATTTTTGAAACGATCGCGCTGTCGGTGATGGCAGGAATCTTGTGGACGCCGGATATGGACCCGGTGCATTTATCGATTGTTGTCCTGCATCTTTTGCTCATCATCGATTGGTCGAGTCTCCTCCGTCAAGTCACGATTTGGAGTTTGAGCGCGTGGGTCGCGGCGGTGTACGCCTTTTCGACACGCACCGGTTTCACGCGGTATAGTTTGCCGGACTTGCGCACGCTTGTCGGCGCGTACGGCACACCGCAAATGATTGTGTTATCGTACGGATTATTCATTGTTGTGTTTGCGCTGTACCTTTTCGACAAATCACGGCAACGCCGAGTCGGATTCGAGTTGTTTCAGGCAGGCGGCGGATGACGGCGTCAGCGATTAAGCATTCCATCATTCTTATCATCGCGTCCAGCATCGCTGTATGGGTGGCATTTCAATCGCGCATCCCGATGACCGTAGACATTGCCGCTGACACGGGCAAGCATATCGCCGGTTTTTTTGAAATTCAAGTGGAAGGTACGCGCAGTTATCGTTGGACGAAAGGCGATGCGGGTCGCGTCACCTTTTTCGATCCCGGGATCGTCACACCCTTGACGATTCAAATCAACGCATCGGCATGGCGAAATGAAACACGCGTTTACACAGCGACGGTGTTGGTCAACGGTGTTGTCGCTGGAACGATAGAGCGTGCGGGGTGGCGAAATTGGGGATTCACGATTACCGACCCATCGGTGTTGCGTGCCGATATGCTCACGGTCGAATTTGACTCACAGATTTTTGTCCCCGCTGAACTCTGGTCTGATGCGACCGATCAACGCGAACTAGGTCTTGCCGTCGAACGCGTCCAAGTTATGCCCGCCTCATCAGCCGGCTGGATCACGCCCGCACCGATGGCGATCATCTTTGCAATCCTGGCTGTGCTTGGGGTGTACTTTTTCTTGCGTTGGATCGGACTGGAAAGATTTTCGTTGCCAGCATCGATAGCAGTTCTGGTCAGTGATGCGCTGTTGATTGTGTTCGTGCGCGACTTTTCCAGTCAGCGGATTTTTTTCACCGCGTTGTTAACTGGCTCGATCGTGTTAATCGCAATGTGGGTGGATAGCTCGATGCTACAGCGCCGCGCCCCCGCCTGGGTGATTCCTGCACTCGTTGCATTTGCGGCTTTGCTCTTGCGTTGGCACGCGGCATTGACATTTCCCGGCGAAGGTGACGAGGGTATTTACTCGCACGTCGCTGCGCATTATGCGCAGGCGATTCACGCGGGCAACTTTGCCGAGATTGCTGCGTACGATCACGCAATGGGGCATCCGATTTTCTATGAACTGGCGTACGCCGTCGGATTGTTGATTTGCAACTCCTTGGGTATTCCCCTTTCGGATTTGATGACATTGCGCGCGCTGTCAACCGGGCTGGGAACATTGCACGTCGGCTTGATGACGTTCATCAATCCGATTGCCGGATGGTTCTTGGCGACCCAGACGACGCAAATAAAATTCACGAGTTTGGTCTATCTCGAAGCGTTGCCGGCGTTGGCTTCCACGATTGCCGTGATTGGATACGAACGGTTTAGGCGCACGGCAGACCGACGATGGTTTTATCTCTCGGCAATTGCGCTGGGTGCAACCGGCGCATCCAAATTTATCTACGTCAACGCCGGGCTGGCGATTTTCCTTTTCCTGTTTTGGGAACAGCGGCGGCAACCTAAAACTATTTTGCTCTACGTGATAATCGCCGGCGCAACATTTTTCGCGCTCGATCCATATTTGTGGTCGGATCCAGTTGGGCGATTATCGGAGATGTTGTCATTTCATGCCGCCAATACGCAGGGGGAGTACGTCAAATACGTCAATCGTCCATGGTGGTATCTTTTTGCTTCGCTCGTCGAATCTGCCAAGTTGTACACTTACGAACAAACTTTTCCGCCGCCTTTCTATTTTGTCCCAGATGCGATGATTTTCGTTCTAGGAATCTTGGGGATTTCGTCGCTCGGGAGGCGCGGCAAAATCTACGTAGCGTGGCTTGGTTTTGGGGCATTGTTCATGGCATTTTATCCGGTCAAATGGGAGCAGTACGCAATGATAATTGTTACGCCGATGTGTTGGTTGGCAGGTGCGTTTGTTACCGATGCGTTTGCGCGTGTCCGACAACCACGGGTGCGGTGATGCGATGAGGATTGTAATTGTCGCCAGCGATTATTTTCCAACCGTCGGCGGAGTGCAAACGGCGGTACGCAACATTGCGCTGAATTCCGTTCGACGTGGACATTCGGTTATTATTCTCAGTTCACTTCCGCCGGGCAACGTGCCCGCGCAAGAAATCGTCGATGGCGTTCGCGTGTGCCGGTTTCCCTGGGGACGCCAACCGGTGTGGTCGTTGCCAATCCGCGCAATGCAAACTTTGTTTGGAATGGCGCGCGCAATTCGCGAGTTCAAGCCCGATTTAGTTTATATCCATTTTTTGACCATCAACGCACTTTATATTCTGTTGCTTCATTACATTTTGCGATTTAGACTCGTTGCCTCCGCGCGCGGCAACGACATTCAAGGCATCCCGCATCGTTCACGGTTGCAACGCTGGATGCTTCCGCGATTGTTCAACCGGTCGCATGCAATTTTGTTTTGTTCGTCGTACGTGCAAGCCGATGCCGCGTCGTACTTGAAAAACATTTCGCCGCGCACTTTTGTCGGCGTTGTGGGCGATGGCTTTGACCCGGCAGAATTCCAAACACCGCGACCGTTTCAATATCCGGCAGCATATCTTTTGGCGATGGGACGACTCGTCCACAAAAAAGGTTTCGATTTACTGATTCGCGCGTTTGCATCGATTGCCGACGAATTTCCACGCGTGCAATTGCTGATTGCCGGCGATGGCGAGGAGCGCGGCGCGCTCGAAAAACTGATCGATGAACTGAATTTGCGCGCGCGCGTCGTTTTGTTGGGCTTTGCCGACCGCCCAACATCGATTGCGCTATTTTGGGGTTGTGAGTTTTTTGTGTTATCATCACGACTCGAACCATTTGGCATTGTGGTCGCGGAAGCGATGGCGGCGCACAAAGCAGTATTGGCAACACGCTCCGGCGGCGTGAGCGATTTGATGCAAAATGGGGTGAACGGATTGCTCGTCGAACCGACCATCGATGCATTGGCAAACGGAATGCGCCAAATGCTGGCGCACCCGGACGAAACGCGCGCGATGGGCGAACGCGCCGCGCAATCGATTCAACGCCACACGTGGACGGCGGTAACGGACGAATTTCTGCGCGTGTTTGCGCGCGTGGTCGAAGCGAAATGATCGATACGAAAATCTGTGGCGAGACGATTGTGATTCTCGCAAACGCGGAATGGGATTGGAGCAATCGCGTCAATTGTCATCACCTTGCGGCGCGTCTGGCAAAAGACAATCGCGTACTCTTCGTCGATACCATTGGCGGACGCACGCCTGCGCCGCGCGAGTTTAGGAAAATTTTTCGCCGCTTGTATCGGATTGCCGGCGGCGTTCGCCGAATCGACGATCAGTTGACGGTGCTCTCGCCATGGGTCATTCCGATTTACGGCAACGAACGCGTGCGTACACTGAACACAAAATTGTTGGCGTGGCAGATTCGCCGGAACTTGCCACGCGGCGAGCGTCCGATTCTGTGGATTTTTCTGCCGTCGTTGGTTGGAATGGCAAAACGACTCGACGAAAAATTATTGATTTATCATTGCATCGATGAACACGCGGCGAATCCGAACGTGCCGGCGCACCACGTGCGCGAATGGGAAACGCGTCTGCTCAAAATCGCGGATTTGGTGTTCACCTCGTCAGCAACCTTATTTCAAGACAAACGCGCGCACAATGCAAACACTTTTTACTTGCCGAACGTGGCGGATACGGATTTGTTCGCGCACGCACGTGATAGTTCGTTGTCAGTGCCTGATGAGGTCCGCGCGATTCCGCATCCGATTGCCGGATTCATCGGCAACATTACAGCGTACAAACTTGATTTTGATTTATTGTGCGCGGCGGCGCACCGAAAACCTAATTGGAATTTTGTGTTGATCGGTCCCGTCGGGCGAGGTGATCCATCGACGGATGTTTCACGTTTGCTGGCGCAAAAAAATATCCATTGGCTGGGCGAACGGACGTTTGCCGATTTGCCGCGTTACCTCAAAGCGTTCGACGTGTGCTTGATTCCGTTTCGCCAAAACCAATCGACGCGCGGCACGTTGCCGATGAAGTTTTTCGAGTATCTCGCGGCGGGCAAACCCGTAGTCGCTACCGACTTGCCAACGCTCGCCGAATTTCGTGAATACTTTTATCCGGTTTGCAATATCGATGAATTTGTTGTGGCACTTGATTTGGCTTACAATGAAGAGGCATCACGCGCGACCGCGCGGACTGAACTCGCGCGGCGATATTCGTGGGACGCGCGGATGCAAGAGATCGGAACGCTTGTGAATAATTCTTTGACCCGGAAATAGAATAATGTCTCGTCAGATTCAACTGATCATCAAGCGGATGTTCGACGCCGTTGTTGCATTGGTGTTGTTGATTGTACTATCCCCGGTGATTCTCGCAATTGCGCTGGCAATTCGCTTCACCAGCGGTTCGCCGGTTTTCTTTCGTTGGCAAGTGGTGGGTAAGCACGGACAACCGTTCACGGGCTATAAATTTCGCACGATGGTGGTGGGCGCAGACCGCATCAAAGAAGAACTCTTGCACCTTAACGAAATGAATGGCGGGCCGGTGTTCAAAATGAAAGACGACCCGCGCATCACGCCAATCGGTCGACTCTTGCGCAAGTATAGTCTCGACGAATTGCCGCAATTGTGGAGTGTGCTGAAAGGGGATATGAGTCTGGTGGGCCCCCGTCCGCCGTTGCAGTCGGAGTTTGCGCGCTTTACCGAAGCGCAAAAACAAAAACTAAGTGTCCAGCCGGGAATGACTTCACTGTGGCAGGTGCGCGGCAAGCCGCAAGATTTTAACGCGTGGGTTCGACTCGACCTGGAATATATCGACCAGTGGTCACTCTGGCTCGATTTCAAAATACTCGTGCAGACGGCGCTCGTCGTTCTGACAGGAAAGAATTATTGAGATGAAAATTCTTGTTACCGGCGGCGCAGGGTTTATCGGCTCGCACACCGTCGATCTATTATTGCAAAAGGGGTACGCCGTACGCATTCTCGATAATCTCACTCCGCCGGTGCATGTCGAAGGTAAAAAACCGGACTATGTTCCGCGCGACGCTGAATTTATTTTGGGCGATGTGCGCGACCGCGCGGCGTGGGAACGTGCGCTCGATGGTGTGGACGCGGTCTTTCACTTGGCGGCATATCAAGATTACCTGACCGATTTTTCAAAGTTCTTTCACGTGAACGGCGTTGGCACCGCATTGTTGTACGAGATAGTCGTCGAGAAGAAATTGCCGATTCAGAAAATCGTCGTCGCGAGTTCGCAAGCGACGTATGGGGAAGGCAAATACCAGTGCGAAATCGACGGCATCCAGTATCCGCCGTTGCGTTCGGTGGAACAATTGATGCGGCGTGATTGGGAGCCGCATTGCCCGGTCTGCCATCGAACGATGCAGCCCTTGCTCACCGACGAATCCCGAATCAATCCGCACAATCAGTACGCGATGTCAAAGTACACGCAAGAAATGATCGCGCTCAACCTGGGACGTCGTTATAACATTCCTAGCACGGCGATGCGCTTTTCGATTGTGCAAGGACCGCGCCAATCGTTTCGCAATGCGTATTCCGGAATTCTACGCATTTTTACTGTGCGCTTGCTCAACGATCATGCGCCGATTTGTTATGAAGATGGACAACAGTTGCGCGATTACGTTTCGGTGTACGATGTGGCGCGTGCGAATGTGTTGGTGATGGAAGACCCCCGGGCAAACTTCGAAGTCTACAATGTCGGTGGGGAACGTGCAGTTACGGTGGAGCAGTACGCCCGGCTCCTCGCGCAAAAATTGGGCAAGGAGATCGAGCCGCAGATTCCGGGACAATTTCGTTTTGGCGATACGCGCCACATTGCTTCGGACATTAGCAAATTGATGAACCTGGGTTGGCGTCCGCGCGTAACGCTCGACGAAATTGTGGAAGAATATCTGGCGTGGGCGCACGTTCAACCCGATGTGCGCGATTATTACACAGATGCCGAAGTGCAAATGAAAAAAATGGGCACAATTCGAGAAACCCAGTAAGGCGGACATCGATTATGCTTATCACGCGCGCACCAGTTCGTATCAGTTTTGCCGGCGGCGGCACCGATTTGCCGGCGTACTATTCGCAGTACGGCGGCGCGGTCGTCAGCACCAGCATCGACAAATATTTCTATGTCTTTTTGAATGTGAACGCGGATGATGCTATTCAAATCACTTCGTCCGATTATCGCACCTTCTATCGCCATGACGCCGACACGCCAATGCTGTTCGACGGTGATTTGTCGTTGCCGCGCGCGATCTTTAATCATTTTGGTTTGGCGCGCGGTGTCTCGATGTTCCTCGCTTCGGAGGTTCCGCCGGGCACCGGGCTGGGATCCTCGAGTACTGTTGCGGTGGCAATCATCAAGGCGGTCACGACGGCGCGCGGCTTGATGCTTTCCAAACAACAAATCGCGGAACTCGCGTGCCAGATCGAAATCGAAAAATTGAACGAGCCGATTGGCAAGCAGGATCAGTACGCTTCGGCGTTTGGCGGTTTGAATCTGATCCAATTTTCACGCGATGGCGTCAGCGTTGAGCCGCTCAACATCGCGGCAGAAACGCGGCGGCAGCTGGAAAAAAATATCTTGTTGTTTTTCACCGGCGCGACGCGCGCCGCCTCGTCGATCTTGAGCGAACAGAAAAAATCGTCGGAGCAAAAGGACGCGCGTGTGATCGAAGCGCATCACGCCGTCAAAGCAATGGCATTCGAGGTCAAGGATTATTTGGAGCGCGGCGATTTGCAGTCGTTTGGTAAATTGCTCGACCGCGCGTGGCAAAACAAAAAACGTTTTGCCGCGGGCATTACCAATCCGTTGATCGATGAATGTTATTCGTTGGCGTTGGAAAATGGCGCGCTCGGTGGCAAAATCACCGGTGCGGGCGGCGGCGGCTTTTTGATGATCTATTGCGAACCGCCCTTCCAAACTCAAGTAACTCGCGCTTTGGAGGACAAGGGACTGCGGCGGATGAATTATCGTTTTGAGACTGAAGGGGCGCGTGTGTTGGTCAATGCCGGTCTGCGAATTGGCGGGAGTGCCTATGCGGCGTAAAGATCATTTAGCGTTGGTGGCGCTCTTGCTCCTTGCTGATGCAATCGCAATTTATGCCGCGCTGAATGTCGCCTTCTACGTGCGGTACAATCTCGATTGGTCGTTCATTGAAAAACTGGTGCCGATCACCGAACGGTACGAAGTGATGATTCCACTTGCGGTGCCGTTGTGGCTGATCCTTTTTGCCTTCAATCAATTGTACGATTTGCGACATTTGTTGGCGGGTTTACAAGAGTACGGCAAAATTATCGTGGCGTGCACGCTCGGCATTCTCATTCTCATCGTCCTAAGTTTTATCGAGCCGAATCTGAGCGTCTCGCGCAGTTGGCTGGTTTTTTGCTGGTTCTTGGCAATCCTGTTTGTCGGCGCGGAACGATTTTTGATTCGGCGGATCGTGCGCGTGATGCGCGGGCGCGGCTATTTTCTGACGCGCGCACTCATCGTTGGCGCGAACGAACACGCCCAAGCGATTGCGCGCCAACTTGCGCCGGCAACACAATCGGGCGTACACGTCATCGGCTTTGTCGATGATTATCTGCCCCTCGATTCCCGGGTCCTGGGCGATCTGCGCGTACTCGAACGTCCCACCGCGCTCGCGCGGGTGGCAAGTGAAATGCACGCGACCGAAGCCATCGTGGTGCAAGGCGCGATTGCGTGGGAAAGTTTCATGGAGATTATCACGCAAAGCGCGTCGGCGCTGAGCGAGGTTCAAATCAAATTGTCGCCCGGTTTTTACGAGCTACTCTCCACCGGCGTAACATTGAGTCACGAAGGATTTGTGCCGTTGCTCGCGTTGGAAAAAAATCGCATCACCGGCGTCGATGCGTTGTTGAAAAACATTTTGGATTACGGGTTGGCGACGATTGCCTTGATCGTCGTGAGTCCAATCATCGCGATTGCCGCGTTGCTGGTGCGACTTGCGGCGCGCGGTTCAGTTTTCGAGCCGTACTATGTTTTGGGGGCGGGACAAAAACCCTTCACCACTTGGAAGTTCCGCACGCATTTGGCAGACCCGGCACGCAACACGGAAGATCACGCTTTTGCGAAATCGATGTATCGAATGGGGTTGGACAAACTGCCGCAGTTCATCAACATTTTGCGCGGCGAGATGAGTTTTGTTGGTCCGCGTCCAATCCCGGCGGCGCGCGCGTCGATTTATCGAGAATGGTTGCCCACGTTGCTCGCGGTCAAGCCGGGGTTCACCGGTCCCTGGGTGGTTGCGGGGCGAGACGTGCAAACGCTCGAAGATGAAATTCGTCTAGATTTGTATTACATTCGCCGGTGGACGATTTGGTTGGACTTGCAAATTCTCTTGCAAACATTACTCCGATTATTTGAGGGTGTGCGTCCGGTAACAAAAAGATGATCGATGACCGCAATCTATCAAAACAATTGCGCCGCGCGATATTTCTCGACCGCGATGGCGTCATCAATGTCAATCGTCCCGATCACGTCAAGTCGTGGGACGAATTTATTTTTTTGCCGCGCGCGCTGGATGCTTTGCGCCAAATCGCGTCAAGCGAATTTGCGATCGTCGTGATCACCAATCAATCGACCATCGGGCGCGGCACAACCTCTGAAGCGACCGTGCAAGCGATTCACGCGCGGATGATCGCCGAAGTTGAGCGCGCGGGCGGACGCATCGATGCCGTATATTTTTGCCCACACCGCCCGGACGATCATTGCGATTGCCGCAAGCCCCAGCCGGGAATGTATCGCCGCGCCGCGCGCGAACTCAATATCGATTTGACGCAATCGATTGTCATCGGCGATGCGTTTGCGGATATTGCCGCCGCGCATGCCATCGGCGCGCGCCCCATTCTCGTTTTGACCGGGCGCGGAGCATCGCAACACGATGAAATGACGCGCAACCGTCACACCGGCTACATCATCGTCGAGGATTTGATGAGCGCGATCGCTTGGATTGCGCACGAGGAAAATATCGCCCTATGAACGCGGTGCGGTTCGCGGCGAAATGGCTTGTGCGTTTAGAAATCGTTTTGCTCACGCCGATCTATGGGTATTTTGTTTTCACCGATCACGTTCCCTCCATCGCGTTTGGCTTGATTGCATTGATCTGGCTCGCGCGCTGGTACAATACCGGGCGCCTAACTCGCACCACGCTGTTCGATTTACCCATTCTCTTATTGCTCGCGTGTCTGCCGGTCAGTTACGCGGTTTCGATTTACACGTGGCAGAGTTTACCCAAAGTGTACGGCGTGGTTTTGAGCATCGCGTTTTTTTATGCGACGGTCAACGCGATGGCGACGCGGCACGATTTACAATGGGCAACTTTATGGCTTGTGGTTGTTTGCGCCGGGATTGCGCTTGCCGGGTTGATCGGCACGGACTGGGCGCAAGGTAAAATAATTTCCGCGTCATTCCTCTACGATAACTTGCCGCGATTCGTTCAAGGCGTTCCGCGTTCGATTGCCGGCGGATTTGCGCGCAACGGAGTTGGTGGGACGCTGGCGTTGACGATTCCCTTTCTGTTTGCGCTTTTAATCGACCGCCGACCGCTGACCGCCGACCGCAATCAGCGTGGGCTGGCGCTGATCGCGCTGGTACTTTCCCTACTCACCCTCGCGCTCACACAATCACGCGGCGGCATTTTGGGCACAGCGGCTGGACTGTTTGCGCTTGTCGCTTGGCGTGAACGCCGATGGTTGTGGCTTGCGGTTGCCGGTGCGGCAGGACTCGTCGCGGCGATTGCGTTGGGCTATGGCAATCGGCTCGGCGATTTCATTTTTCGGATGGATAGCGGCGGCACGCTTGCCAGCCGTATCGAAGTGTGGCAACGCGGCTGGATGATGGTGCAGGATTTTCCCTTCACCGGGATTGGCATCGGAACCTTTAATTCCATTGCGCATTTGTTGTATCCCTTTTTCATCATCGCGCCGGGCGAAGTAGTGGCGCACGCGCATAATCAATTTCTTGAGGTCGCCGTCGATTTAGGTATTCCCGGTTTGATGGCGTACATCGGCTTGCTCGCGGCGTTTGTCATATCATCGTGGCGGGCGTATCGTGCGACGAACGATGCCAGTTTGCGCGCGTTGATCGTTGGTCTGTGTTGTGGTTTGTTCGCGCATCACATTTTCGGCTTGACCGATGCATTTATTCTCGGCACGAAACCCGGCGTGATGATGTGGATTTTCTTTGCATTCGTTGCCGCGCAACCGATGACCGGAGATGAAGGACGGAACCCGTCTCCGCCCTCGAGCATCGGTCATCCATCTTGATTTGTAAATGACTATTCGTTTTTGGCAAACCAATTGGTTCCGCGTAACCCTGGGCACACTGGTCAGCATTGTCTTTCTCCTGCTCGCGTTGAAAGATGTTCCGCTCGGTGATGTGGCGGAGGCATTCACGCGCGTCAACTATTTTTGGATTCTAGTTGCCGTCTTTGGCATGTTGTTGCAATCGTGGTTGCGTGCGTGGCGCTGGGTTACGTTATACTATCCATTGCAACGCGGTTTGCGCGTGTGGCAAATGTTTGGTATCGTGTTGATCGGACAGATGTTGAACATCGTGATTCCGTGGCGCGTGGGCGAATTGGCGCGCATCTACTTGATGGGGGAAATCGAAAAACGGAGTAAGGCGCAAACGCTGGCGACGCTCGGCGTCGAAAAAATTTTTGATACGTTGATGCTCTTTTTGCTTCTGATCATCATCCCGCTCTTTATGACTTTGCCGGCGTGGTTGGAACGCCCGCGCGAAGGAATTGTTTTGCTCACCGTGGTGCTGTTCGTCGCTGCGGTGGGGTTGATGCTTTCGCGCGACTGGGTCGTCAAATTGCTCGAACATATTCGCGTCCCGTTCAGCCAAAAATCGTTGGGCGAGCTTGCGCACCTCGCGCTTGGCAGTCTCGATGTGCTCAAGCGTGTCGATTTGCATCTGTGGCTGCAAATGCTCTCGGTAACGACCTGGCTCATTGGCGTCGTGATCAACATTTTCGTTTTCTTTGCGCTAGATTTGCAATTGCCGTGGATCAGCGCATTCTTGCTGATGGCGGTGTTGATGGTTGGCGGCATTGTGCCATCCTCGCCGGGGAAAATCGGCGTGTTTCAATATCTGTGCATTCTCACCCTCGGACTGTTTGGCGTCGATAAAAGCATCGGACTGACGTACGGCATTTTGCTTTACCTCGTCGCGTACGGCACGCCGATGGTTGGCGGCATTGTGGCGTTGTGGTTAGGCGGAATCAATTTGCAACGTCTCACGAGCGAGCCGGTGAATCAATGATTTCGATCATCGTCCCAGCGTTCAACGTCGAGAAATCAATTGGTGCGTGTCTGGAGGCGTTGTTGACACAAACTTTGCCGCGCGATCAGTACGAAATCATCGTCGTCGATGATGGTTCGACCGATGGAACACGTGCACGGGCTGAATCGAAAAACGTGCAAGTGATTGCGCAACCGAATCGCGGTGCGGGCGCGGCGCGTAACACGGGCGCACAACACGCGCGCGGCGACCTTGTGTTGTTCATCGATGCCGATTCGGTGCCGGACGCGCGCTGGCTCGAAAAAATGATCGCGCCGTTTGCGGACGCCAACGTGGCGGGTGTGAGCGGCGAGAAAAAAACACGGCAGAAAAATTTGTGGGCGCGTTACGTCCAAGCCGAGTACGATTACAAGTACGACCGCATCGCCGCGCATCGCCACATTGATTTTATCGATTCGTCAACGGCGGCGTATCGCCGTGATGTGTTTCTGGCGAACGATGGTTTTGACACAACGTTGAGCGAGGCGGAAGATGTGGAATTGTCGTTTCGTTTGGCGGAGCGCGGTTATCGAATGGTTTTGACGCGCGACGCGATCACATTGCATACCCACCCGGAATCGTTAGGAGAATTCTTGCGCCGCAAATATCGGTACGCGATTTGGCGCGCGCTGGTGTACGCGCGTTTTCCCCGCAAAGCCGCGCGCGACACGCGCACGCCGCCATCGCAAAAATTTCAAGTGGCGTTGGCATTCTTGTTAGCACTGTCGATGATGGTCGCGATGTTTTGGACGAATGCTCTTTGGATCGCGTTAGCATTGATCGGCTTGTTTTTCGCGTCGACGATTCCGTTCGCGGCGTACTGTTGGCGCGCGAGTCCATTGCTCGCGTGCGTTGCGCCGATCACGCTTTTGCTCGCCGCGTACGCCGGCGGCGCTGGCGCCATCGTGGGCATGTTCAAGACGAGGTTGCGATGAGAGAGCGGCGTTTGTTTCTGGTGTTCGTCGATGTGTTGCTCATCAACGCGGCGGTCGTGCTGGCGTTCGCCGTGTGGTCGGCGCGCGGCGATATTGCGTTCAGCGTACTGTTAAGCGAGCAAACTCATTGGTTCGTTATTCTCTCGGCGTTGTGGCTAGCGTTTGAATTTTCGAGCGGACTGTACGATTTGAGCGTCGTGATTCAATTCGAGGCGACCGTGCGCGGGCTGGTTCAAACATTTACGCTCGCGGTCATCACGTACCTGGTTCTCTTTTTCTTTGTGCCTACCGAATTGCCGCGCGGCATCGTTGTGTATCACGGCGTGGCGGCGGTGGGGTTGATTGGATTGTGGCGCGGCATTTACGTGCGCTTTGCGCCGCTGGCGCCATTTCGCCGGCGCGCGTTGATTGTTGGCGCGGGACGGTCGGGACAAACGATTGCAACAACCATTCAATCGGAATTTCATCCGCATTACGATCTCGTCGGTTTTATCGACGATGATTCCGCCAAGCGCGTGATCACATTGTGTAACTTGAACGTGTTGGGCGGTCAAACGGAATTGCTGTCGATTGTCCGACAGCATCGCGTCGAAGAAATCATTCTGGCGATCACTCACGGTTTGTCCGAGGGTTTGTTCCGCGCGATTCTCGATGCGAAAGAGATCGGCGTCAAAGTTACACCGATGCCGGTTCTATTCGAGCAAATCACCGGGCGCGTCCCCGTCGAGTACGTCGGCGATAGCTGGTACGTTGCGTTGCCGCTCGACAACGCATCGACGAGCGGGCTGTCGTCGGTGATCAAGCGCGCGTTCGATATTGTCGCCGCCAGTTTCGGTTTGTTGCTCTTTGGGGTAATGTTGCCGTTCATCGCGCTCGCTATCCGGCTCGATTCGCGCGGATCGATTTTCTATGCACAAGCGCGCGTGGGGCAGGGCGGCAAGATTTTCACGGTAAACAAATTGCGCACGATGGTGACGGATGCAGAACAAGCCGGGCGGGCGGTGTGGGCAAGCAAGAACGATCCGCGGATTACGCGCGTGGGAAAAATTTTGCGCAAGACGCATCTCGATGAGTTGCCGCAGTTGTGGAATATTTTGCGCGGTGAGATGAGTGTGGTGGGCCCGCGTCCCGAACGCCCGGAATTTGTCGCGCAGTTGGAAAAGCAAATTCCATTTTATCGCTTGCGGCACTCGGTCAAGCCGGGAATGGCGGGGTGGGCGCTCATCAAAGCCGGTTACGTCGATAGTCTTGAGGATGCGCGTTTGCGCACCGAGTACGATTTGTATTACATCAAACACCAGTCGTTCGGCTTTGATTTGTGGATTTTGTTTCGCACGGTTGGGCAGGTGTTGATGTTTCGAGGACAGTGAAGGAATTTTCGATTGCAGATTTATGATTTGAACCCATTCTTGCCGAGAAGCCGGGTTTCTTGTTTGCATTGTGGATTTCTTGTGAAAAGCAAAAGGCGAGGATATAATCGAATGGCACGATTTCTCGGAGTGATGCAATGACTGAAGCCGACACTTGTCGAACGTACGTTGTGCCAAAACTGCATACTGCGGGTTGGAGTGATGAGCAAATCCGCGAGCAAGTGACGTTCACGGATGGGCGCATCATCCCTATCGGCGCGGGACACACGCGCAAGCAAGGCAAGCGCGCGGATTATATTCTACGCTATCGCGCCGATTTTCCCATCGCGGTTGTCGAAGCCAAAGCCGAATACAAAAACCCAGGCGACGGATTGCAGCAAGCGATGGACTATGCCGAGATCCTGGGTTATCGCTTTGCATATTCCACGAACGGCAAAGGCATTGTCGAGCACGATTATTCAACGGGAGTGGAACGCAAACTCGACGAATTTCCTTCGCCCGATGAATTGTGGCGGCGTTATCGCGGCGATGTCCAACTATACAAAGACAAAGACGCTGAAGATTTGCTCTTTCCCTTTCATCGAGAAGTGGGAGGCAAGCAACCGCGTTATTATCAGGAGTTGGCAATCAATCGCGCCGTCCAAGCCGTCGTCAAAGAGCAAAAACGAATTCTCATCACGATGGCGACAGGTACAGGCAAGACGTTTGTCGCGTTTCAAATCGTATGGAAGTTGTGGAAGTCACGACGCAAAAAGAAAATCCTTTTCCTCGCCGACCGAAACATCTTGGTGGATTACGCCAAGGCACACGACTTTTCTCCATTGGGTGATGCCGCGACCAAAATCGCCAGCCGCGCGCCCAAGAGCCGCGAGATTTTCTTCGCCATTTACCAAGCGATTGCCGACCGCGAGGATGCGCCTGGGCTTTACCGCGAATATCCGCGCGATTTCTTCGATCTAATTATCGTGGATGAATGTCATCGCGGCAGCGCGAAGGACGAAAGCAACTGGCGACAGATTCTGGAATACTTTGAACCTGCCACGCAAATCGGGATGACTGCGACGCCCAAGCGCGACGCGAATGTAGACACCTACAATTATTTCGGCGATCCGATTTACACGTACAGCTTGAAAACAGGAATCGAAGATGGCTTTCTTGCACCGTACCGCGTTCAACGAGTTGTGCCGAACGTGGACGCGTTGGGTTGGCGCCCCGCGCTAGGACAGCTCGATCGCTTTGGGCGCGAAATTCCTGACGGCTTGTACGGGACGAAAGACTATGAACGACTGATTTCGATTCTCAGTCGCACGCAAGCGGTTGCCAAACATTTGACACAATACCTGCGCGCAACGGATCGAATGGCAAAGACGATTGTGTTTTGCGTTGACCAAGAACACGCGGAAGATATGCGTTACGCGCTCGCGCAAGAAAACGCCGACCTGATGAAAAAGTACCCGCACTATGTTGCGCGCGTCGTCTCGGATGAAAAGCGAATCGGGCGCGGACATCTCGACAATTTCCAAGACCCCGAAAAACCAACGCCTGTGATTGTGACGACTTCGCAAATGCTGACGACAGGCGTCGATGTGCCGACGTGCAAGAATGTGGTCTTGTTCAAACCGATTGCTTCGATTGTCGATTTCAAGCAGATTATCGGGCGCGGAACGCGCGTGCGCGAAGAGTTTAAAAAGTTGTGGTTCACGATCATTGATTACACGGGCGCGACCTCGTTGTTTGCGGACAAGGATTTCGACGGTGAACCCGAACGACCGCCACGCATCGAAACGATTGACGCGCAGGGAAATGTCATCACGACCGAGGAAGCGGAAACTGAAAATGGTACGCCGACCGAGGAGAGCGAACCCACCGCAACATTGCCGCCGCAGTTGCAGTTCGATGAAGGACGCGAACAACCGCGCAAGTATTATGTGGACGATGTGCCTGTGGTGATTATCGCCGAGCAAGCGTATGAGTTAGACCCTGACGGGAAAATTCTTAGAACCGTCGAGTTCACTCGTTTTGCGCGCGAGCAAATTCGCCGCATCATTCCCAATGCCGAGCATCTCCGCAGAATTTGGAGCGAGGCGCAACAACGCGATGAAATCATCCAGGGATTGAAAATGCGCGGCGTGGATTTCGATCATCTTGCCAAAGTGACGCACCAACCTGATGCTGACCCGCTCGATTTGCTCTTGTACGTCGCCTACAATGCGCCGTTGCTCTCGCGCCGCCAACGCGCAGATGCGCTGAAATCGAAACGCGCGAATTTTTTCAAAGATTTCACACCTGCCGCGCGCGAGGTGTTGGATGTGATTCTGGACAAGTACGCGGATTATGGTTTCAATCAATTGTCGGATTGGGATGACCTGCTCAAGATTCCGCCGCTTTCGCAACAAGGCACGCCGATTGAAATTGCCGCGCGCTTTGGCGGCGCGTTGGAAATGAAGCAAGCCGTCGAAAAGATGCAGGCATTGCTGTACGCGGAATAATATTTGTAGGGATGTTTGACAAAACGTCCAATGATAGGGCGTTTTGTCAAACGCCCCACGGCAAAACGAATATGCCCAAAACAAAAAAAACATCGCCAATAAAAATCAAACGTCAACGTAGTAGGGGCGTTTTATTAAACGCCCCTACGACCACAAAATCACAACTCTCCTCCCTCATCAAATCCGCGCGCGACATTATGCGCAAGGACGCGGGACTGAACGGCGACCTCGACCGCTTGCCGCAACTTTCGTGGGTGCTGTTTCTCAAATCGTATGACGATCTTGAACTGCGGCGCGAGCAAGAAGCGGTCTTGCGTGGCGAATCGTACAAGCCCGTCATTCCAAAAGGATTTCGCTGGCGTGATTGGGCGGCGGACGAAAACAAGGGACGCACGGGGCAAGACCTCATCAAGTTTGTCAACGACGATCTCTTTCCGAAACTCCGCGCGCTGAACGGCACGGACGAACGGCAGACGATTGCCGAAGTTTTCAAAGAAACGTTCAATCGTTTCCTCTCTGGCTTTCTCTTGCGCGATGTCGTCAACCTCGTTAATCGAATCAATTTCAATTCGAGCGACGACATTCACACGCTGAGCCATCTCTACGAATCTATGCTCAAAGAGATGCGCGACGCGGCGGGTGATTCGGGCGAATTCTACACGCCGCGCCCCGTCGTCCGTTTCATCGTCGAGCGCGTCAAGCCAAAACTGGGCGACAAGATTCTCGATCCCGCGTGCGGCACAGGCGGTTTCTTGGTCGAGGCATATAATTTTCTCGAACAACAACAGCGCACCGTCGAAGATCGCGAAACGTTGCAAAGCCAAACGCTCTACGGCGTGGAAAAGAAACCGATGCCGTTTCTCCTGGCGATGATGAATCTGCTTTTGCACGGCGTTGACCGACCGAATCTGCGCCGCGATAACGCGCTCAAGAATCCACTGCGCGAGATTACCGAAAAGGATCGCGTCAATGTGATCGTGACGAATCCGCCATTTGGCGGCGAGGAAGAGCGCGGCATTCAATTGAATTTTCCCGAAGCGACGCGCACGAGCGAGACCGCGCTCCTCTTTCTGCAATTCATTATGCGCTCGCTGAAAGAGGGCGGACGCTGTGGAATGGTTGTGCCGAACGGGACGCTCTTTGGCGACGGCGTTGCCGCGCGCGTGAAAGAACAATTGCTGAACGATTTCAACTTGCACACGATTGTGCGATTGCCGAACGGCGTCTTTGCGCCGTACACGAGCATTCCGACGAATTTGCTTTTCTTCGACAAACCAGGCCCGACGACGAGTATTTGGTATTACGAGTTGCCGTTGCCCGAAGGACGCAAGAATTACACCAAGACCGCGCCGATGCAAGACGCTGAGTTTGCGGAATGTGCCGCGCTTTGGGATAAGCGTGAAGCGACCGCGCGCAGTTGGCTCGTGGCGGCGGCGGATGTTGCGGCGAACAATTACAATCTCGACATCAAGAATCCGAATCGCGCGGACGATTACGAGCACATGCCGCCCGAAAAATTGGTCGCGGACATTGCGGCGAAGGAAAAGCGGATCGCGGAGATTATGGCGGAGATTGGGAAATTATTGGGTAGGGATGTTTGAAAAAACATCCTGTTGGGTGTTTTCACAAACACCCCCACAGGTTTTCAAACGCCCCAACGGGGTACGGTTATGCCATTCGATCCTGATCGTCACCATCGGCGTTCGATGCGCTTGCGCGGGTACGATTACGCGCAAGCGGGCGCGTATTTCGTCACGATTTGCACGGACAAGCGGGAAATGTTTTTCGACGACGCAACATTACGGCAAATCGCGGAAGAGTGTTGGCTGGCGATTCCAGAATTCAATCCCGGGGTGGAGTTGGACGAATGGGTGGTGATGCCGAATCATTTGCACGGGATTGTGGTGTTGGATGGTGTAGGGACGTTTGAAAAAACGTCCGAAAAGGGCGTTTTGTCAAACGCCCTTACATCAAACGCCCCAACGCGAGACAAGTCCAATCGGTTTTCGGTGATGTCACCGCAACGCGGGACATTGGGCTTGGTGATTCGCAAGTACAAGAGCGCAGTAACGGGCAAATGCCGCGCGATCAATCGTTTTGATTTTGCGTGGCAGAGCAATTATTACGATCACATCGTTCGCAACGAACGCGAATTAAATGCGATTCGGACGTACATCGTGAACAATCCCGCCAATTGGAATTTGGATCGCGATAATCGCGCCAATTCCGAACGGCGTCCGCCGCCGAAAATTGTTGACGATTATTTGCGCGATGCGGGTCTGTAGGGACGTTTGAAAAAACGTCCTCTGAAAACATCAAACGATAGGGCGTTTTTTTCAAACACCCCCACAACAAATATCTATTGCAGTAAGGGCGTTTGACAAAACGCCCTCAAGGATAAGGTGATGGCGAACGATTGGAAAACGATACGGCTTGGCGATTTGCTCAAGCGCGTCAAAGACGAAATAAAACTTGACGACGATGTGACATACAAAGAGGTAACGGTTCGTCTTTGGAACAAAGGCGTCATTCTGCGCGACGAAAAACAAGGCATGGATATAAAAACCAACCGTTTCCGTGTTCACACAGGGCAATTGATTCTATCACGGATTGATGTACGCAACGGCGCAATTGGGATTGTTCCGCGTGAATTAGACGGCGCGGTGGTTTCTGGAGAATTTTGGACTTATGCCGTAGACAAAACCAAAATGGATTCGCGATTCTTGGCACTCTACGTCTCTACGCCACGTTTCCTTGAAGAATCAAATCGGACAAGTTCTGGCACGACGCATCGAATTCGTGCGGAAGAAGAAAATCTTCTCCAAATTGAAATTCCTCTCCCCCCGCTCTCCGAACAACAACGCATCGTCGCGCGCGTGGATGCGCTGGCGCGCCGTGTGGAAGAAGCGCGTGGTCTGCGACGCGCGGCGGTGGAAGAGGCAGAGGCGTTAATTGGTGTCGCGTTGCTCGGCATCTTTGGCGGCGAGAAAAAATCTGGATGGACAGAATTGACCTTGGGAGACATCACGACGGATGTGCAGTACGGAACATCAGAAAAAGCAGATGACGATCCAAGTGGCGTGCCTGTTTTGCGAATGGGCAATATCCAAAACGGCAGGTTGTCGCTTGGCGATTTGAAGTACTCGCATTTGCCAGAAAAGGATTTTGAAAAACTACGTCTACAAGTAGGCGACATACTTGTGAATCGTACGAACAGTGCGGAATTGGTAGGGAAGTCTGCTGTATTTGAAGAACCAAATGAATTTGTTTATGCTTCGTACATCATCCGAATGCGATTAGATTTGAATCGTGCGGTTCCCAAACTTATTGCCGCCTTTATCAATTCACCAATCGGTCGGCAATATATGTTCGACCAACGTAAACAAATGACAGGACAGGCAAATGTAAATTCGCAGAAACTTCGCGCGTTGCCACTACGCTTGCCGCCTCTCGCTGACCAACACCGCATCGTCGCGTACCTCGACGGCTTGCAAACCAAGGTGGATGAACTGCGGCGTCTGCAAGCGGCAACGCAAAAGGAGTTGGACGCGCTGATGCCCAGTATCTTGGCTAAAGCATTTGCAGGGGAGTTGTGATTTGACTCGGGCAAAAGTGATGAAAAATCTTATCATCGCTGTCGATGTGGGCGGGACGCAAGCGCGCGCCGCGTTGTGCGATACGACCGGGAAAATTCTCAAACGCTTTGCGCAATCTGCCAACACCGCCGGCGGCGTAGAAGCCGTTTTTGCTAGCATCGTTGATAGCGTGCATCAGGTCGCGCCGGATTTTTCGCGCGTGCGCGGCATCGGCTTGGGTTCGCCGGGTCCACTTGATCCGTGGAAAGGCATCATCCTCGAAGCACGCAATCTTGCCGGCATGATCGACTTTCCAATGAAAGCCCGGCTCGAAAAAGAATTTGGCGTGCCAGCGTTTATTGGCAACGATGCGAACCTTGCCGCGCTCGGCGAGCAACGTTACGGTGCTGGACGCGGTGTGCCGCACATGATTTATATAACGATTAGCACCGGCATCGGTGGCGGCATCATCATCGATAATCAATTATTTCTCGGTTGGCGCGGTTTTGCCGGCGAAGTAGGGCATCAAACGATTGACGCCAATGGACCGCTTTGCAATTGCGGCAACATCGGTTGCCTCGAAGTGCTCGCCGCCGGCCCCGCGCTTGAGCGCGCGGCGCGCGACGCGCTCCGCGCTGGCTTTGCGTCGAAGATGCGCGCGCTCGTCAATGGCAAGTTGGATCAAATCACTGGGAAGATTATTTCGCAAGCCGCACGCGAGGGCGATGCGCTGGCAAAAGAAATTTACGAACGCGCGGGATTTTATTACGGCTTGGGGATCATCAATCTCCTGCACAGTTTCGATACGCAACTGTTTGTGCTGGGCGGCGGTGTGGCAATTCACGCCTGGGATTTGATTTATCCGAAGATGATTGAGACGCTAACCCAGCACGCATTCCCATCGATGAGCCAGGGCGTGCGAATAATCCCGGCGCAACTTGGCGATGATGCCGGGTTACTGGGCGCGGCGGCGTTGGTGAATGAAGCAACGAGCCAATGAACCAATTGCCAATCAGCCAAATTGATCTGTCAATCGTCATCGTGAGCTACAACGTGCGCGAGTTGTTGGCGCAATGCTTGGATGCGGTAGTTCGTAGTCAGCCATCAGTTGACAGACCAAACCAAAAATCTGATGACTGGATACTGACGACTGAAATCTGGGTCGTCGACAATGCCTCCTCCGATTCCAGCGCGGCGACAGTGCGCGAAAAATTCCCGGCAGTGCAGTTGATCGAGAATACGGAGAATCGCGGATTCGCGGCGGCGAACAACCAGGCGTTTCCATTGACGCGCGGACGGTACGTGTTGATGCTCAATCCGGACACAAAAGTCAAGCCCGGCGCGCTCGCCACCCTCGTTCGATTTATGGACGCGCATCCACGTGCTGGCGCGTGTGGGGGCAAATTGTTGTACGGCGATGGTTCACTGCAACATTCCGCGTTTCGTTTTCCAACGCTCGCGCAAATCTTTCTCGATTTCTTTCCACTCAATTGGCGTTTGACCCATTCCCGGCTCAACGGTCGCTATCCGATGGATTGGTACGCGCGCGGACAACCATTTCCAATCGATCATCCGCTGGGCGCAGATTTTCTCGTGCGACGCGAAACGGCAGAGCAGGTGGGCTGGCTCGACGATCAGTTCTTTATCTACTGCGAAGAAATCGATTGGGCAATGCGGATCAAACGCGCGGGCTGGGAAATTTGGTGCGTGCCACAAGCGGAGATTGTGCATCACGAAGCGCAATCGACGCGGCAGTTCCGCGACCAGATGTTTGTCGAACTATGGCGCGCGCGCTGGCGATTGTTCCACAAACATTACTCGCCGCTTTTCCGCGCGCTGGCAAAACAAATCGTGCGCGTCGGCATGTGGCGCGAAGCGCGCAAAGCGCGGTCGAGTCCAGTTACCCAAGATGAATTGACGCGGCGCTTGGAAGCATATCAGCAAGTGGAAAAACTTTTGGCTTGACCATGACACTTTCGGTTATCCTTCTCACCCACAACGAAGAAAAACATATCCGCGCTTGTCTCCTCTCCGTCCGTGAGTTTGCCGACGAACTGATCGTGCTCGATTCACACAGCACGGATCGCACGGTCGAATTGGCGCGTGACGCCGGCGCGCGCATCGAATTTCGTGCGTTCGACAATTATCCCAACCAACGCAATCACGCGATTGATCTCGCGCGCGGCGAGTGGATTTTTTTCATCGATGCCGACGAACGCGCGACACCAGCGTTGGGAAGCGAAATACTTTCGGTCATTCGCGGTCAGTCGGCGGTGGTTGGCTTTTGGGTTCCAAGACGCAACATCATCTTCGGCAAAGAAATTCGTTTTACCGGCTGGTCGCCGGACTATCAGCCGCGCGTGATGAAAAAAGGTTGCGCGCGTTTCGATCCGGCACGCGAGGTGCACGAGTTGGTGTTGTGGACTGGTCAAGTGGGATATTTGCGCGAGCCGTTGATCCATTACAACTATGAAACACTCGCGCAGTTTCGCGCCAAGCAAGCAAAGTACACGCGTTACGAAGCCCAGGTCTGGTTCAAGGAAGGCAAGCGCGCACGCTGGCGCGGCGCAATTGGTCAGCCGTTGCGCGAATTTTTCCGTCGCTACATTTCACTTCAAGGGTGGCGTGATGGCGCGCACGGTTTGTGGCTCAGTCTGTTGATGGCGTACTATGCGTTCGTGCGCTGGAAAATGTTACGCGCGATGAAATAAAACCTCCCGCTAGATTTTCGGCGGGAGGTTTTTAATGGGGGGATTGGATTCGACCGGAATTGGTGTCAATTCTTCCTGCGTCTCCGAGACTTCGACCAACAACCACACTTGCGATGGATCGGTCTTGCGCCGCAGTCGCACCGGCTTGACTTCCAGCATATCGAATTCCTGTCCCAGCCGTTCGCGCGTGGTTACGTCGATGAACACGCCGCGTTCCGGTTTTTGCGCGATGCGTTCCGCCAGCCCGACGATTTCGCCGATGATCGTGTACTCCGCGCGCGGCGATGCGCCGATCCGCCCGGCGATAACAACGCCGGTTGCAATGCCCATACCGGTGCGGATGCACAATTCTTTCGGTTGCTGACGATTGAATTCGGCGATCTCGTGACGCATTTCGATGGCGGCGCGCACTGCGCTGGGCGCGTGATCCGGCTGATCGATGAGAAAATTCCACGCGGCAAGAATCGCACTCCCGGTTTGTTTGACAATCGAACCGTCGTAGCGAAAAACGGTGGCGACGATCAATTGGGCGTATTCGTCGAGCAAACGGACTAGCGCGTCTGCCGTCAGCGAACTGGCGAGCGGCTCCAGCTCGCTCAAATCGATGGCGAGCACCGATACTTCCCGGCGAACGCTTTGCAACGGCAACGCTTTCCCGTTCAGCCCATTTGCCATCTGCGTTGCCGCTTCGGGGGCAAGATACCTTTTCAAGAGGTGGGTCATAAAAGCGCGATGACGTTCTTCCGAAAAATATCGAAACGTCGTTGTACCGATCAACATCAGAATCAGCGCCAACGTTGGATAAAGCGGCTGAACGATCACCCCTTCACCGAATTTGGTAAACGCATAACCGACGTACGCCAGAAAATAGATAATCGTCAGCGCGAGTGCGGATAAAAAGCGCACGTGCGTCAGCGTGGCGCCGGCGGTGATGGCAAGCAAAAAGACAATGACGATTTCGGTGAGCAAATCTTGTTTCGCCAATGTTCGCTGGCTCAATAACGTTTCGATCAAATCGGCTTGCACGTGAATCGGTGTAACCGGCATCTCGCCGGCGAGGGGTGTCTGAAATTGCTCCGGGTTCCGCGTGCTCGTGATGCCAATCAAAACGATCTTGTCGCGCATCGCTGATGGCGGAATGTGTCCGCGCAGAATCGCGGCGGCGGAAAGAATTTGTTGCGATGTGCGGCGAAAGAAATTCAATTCCATTTGTCCGCGTTCGTTTACTTGCAAGCGTTGTTCGCCCAACCAAATGATTCTCGTTTCGATTTGCGGTTGGATGGGTTGGCGAGTGTATGCTTGCACCACAGCAAGGCCAAACGCAAAAAACGGTTTTTCGTTCGAGGTGATGAGGAGGGGAACCCGCCGCACAATTCCATCCGCGTCTGGCTCGACGAGTGTGTGAGCCAGCTGGGTGTTGGGGGTTTGCAAGGCAGTTGCCGGCGCAAGCGTCATTCCAAATTGCGGCGATCCATCGGTCTGACCCGACCAGCCGATGGCATTCACGCCGATAATGGGTTGAACTACGCGCGGCGCGCGTGCCAGCGATTGTGCCAGTCGTGCATCATCTGCCGCTGAATCGACGAATAGCAAATCGAGTCCGATGACGCGCGGCGCGGCGGCGCTGATTGCATCGATCAATTGAGCGAGTGTGGCTCGCGCCCACGGCATCGCGCCGATTTCTGTGATGCTGGCATCATCGATAGCGACGATGACAAGTTGTTCGGTTGAGGGATAAGGTTGGTAGAAAAAATCAGAGAGGCGGGTAGGCGCAAAACCGAGGACGCCGGTCACGATGAGCGCGAGCAAGGCAAAACCTACGCCCAATCCTAACACACTGCCAAATTGCAATCGATGATAAACGCGCGGATTCACGACATTGTATTTTGAGAATTGGTATTGTTCAATGCCCACATTTTGATCTTGGCATACCCGGCGTCGATCAAATCTTCCAACAAGCGCGCGGTGCTTTCATAATCTGCCGGCGCACCGCCGTACGGATCGCTCACATCGAATCCCCGTCCTTTGAGTTCACTCATCAGGTGGAATTTTTTACGCTGATGGGGAAATTCTGCCGCCAACGCATCCAAGTGATTGCGCGTCATCACGATGACGACGGAGGCTTGTTCCATCAGCGCGGCGGTCACGTTTTGACCGCGATGCTGGGTCAAGTCGATGCCGCGCCGCGACATTTCGGCGATCGCGTACCCGGTGGCGGGTTGATTTTCCAATGCCCAGGTTCCTGCCGACGCGGCAAAATATTGATCGTGCTCCCCTTCACGTTGCGCGCGCGCGTTGAACAGCGCCTGCGCCATCGGCGAGCGGCAGATGTTGCCGGTGCAAACAAACAAGATCAAGTGCGTCATTGCTCTGAATCGAGCAGGAGATATTCAAGTTCTTTAACGCGAATCACCTGATCATCGTCCAGCCCGCGTTCCATTTCTTGCGCAAGCAGATCGAGCAGTTCGTCGTCCAGCCGGTCAAATTCCGCCGGGCTGAGGCGCGGACGCCCCGTACCGTATAACTCGTAGCGTTCCAGATATTCGGTGTACTCTTCCGAGTAATTTTTCTTTTGAATAGCGGACGGTCGCCGCACCGCAATTTTTTTGGCGCCCGGTTTTTTGTGCGGTCGCTTGGAAACGATTTTACGAGCAGATGTTTTTTTCTTGGGCGATGGTTTAGCTTTGGGCATCGCTGACTCCACAAGGCGAATGAATTGGCGCAATTATTATACCACACTTGCCAAGTAATGCGCGAGCGGCGTTTTCTGCTAACGGGTGGATTCTGCCAACACGTAAATTCCGCCCGCCACAAGTGAATGCCCACCCAGTACAATTGGAATTTGGGCGTCGCGCGCCGCGCGCGTGAATTCGCGAATCCACGCATCGGCGATGCGGTCAGGTTCGAGGAGATCAGAATAAAAGCGATCGGCGGGCGTCGGGCGCAAACGCCGATGCGCAAACAACACGCGCGAGTCGATTAAAGCGGCGTTGCCGAGTTGCGCGATTTCATCGACGAATCGGCGCGCGCCAATCTGGTCGATGTGCAAACCTAACAGCGAACGTACTTCGCCGCGCTCGTCGCGCCCGCTCGCGCGCATCCCGCGCTCTTCGCTGACGATGCGCCATTGACACCGCGTCGTCCGTTCGAGAAATTGCATCATCGTTGCGGAAACGCGCCCGGCGATGAACAGCGTTTTTTGATTGTCGCGAAACAATGCGCGAATTTTTTCGAGCCGGGATGAATCGAGTGGGACGGCATTCAAAAATGTGCGCAGCGTTGCGCCGATGCCGGGATGAAGCGCGATGGCAAGCAAATCGGTTGGCGTGTCGATGTCGAACTGCGTCGTCGCGTTCTTGTCGAGCGGGCTAACCGTTAGATGCGCGCGTTCGCCCAAACGATACGCGAGATCGTTATCGACCGGCGGCGGCTCGAATCGCATCACGGCATCGCCGGGCGTCCACGCGGCAAAGTCGGAAGAGAAAAAATTGTTTGTGACGACAAGATTGTCTTCGATGAGAATTCGTTCGCACAGCGATTCCCAATCTTGGCGCGTCATCAACACACCGCTGCCTCCACCGATGTACAACGGATGTGTGATGCGATATTTTTGGATGAGGCGAACGAGAACCTTGCCCCAATGAAAATCATCATCGGTGGCATCGGTTTCCACGCGCACGCCCAATCGGCGAACTTGTTCAGCGAATTCCGCGCTCGGTGTTGCAACGATGATTTCGCCGATGGTTTTCAACGCGCGCAATTTTTCCAACGTGTCGAGCGCGGCAGCAACTTGGGCTTGCGCCACCCAATGTTCGACCGGGCTGGAGGCGATGGCTTTGATGAAGAGTAAAACGGTGACAGATTTCAATCGACCTTGACTCCAAAGAAAATGGGGTTAGGGGACTGGTCCCCTAACCCCTCTAATTGAATCGATGTTCAGTTGGGTTATGCGGTTTCGGGCACGATCAGCCCGTAGTTTCCATCGTTGCGGCGATACAGCACATTGATTTTGCCAGTCGTGCGATCGGCAAACAGGAAAAAGTTGTGTCCCAATAGTTCCATTTGTTCGATGGCTTCATCCTCCGTCATCGGCGGGATGCGAAATCGTTTTTGACGTACGATGCGCGGCTCGCCGACGGTTTCGCTTGCCGGCGTTTCGCGCTCGGCAAAGCGCGTAGATTCGGTTTGACCACGTCCGCGTTCGCGTTTGCTTTTGTAATGTTCAATTTGGCGGTGCAGTTTATCGACCACCACATCCACGGCGGCGGTAAAATCGGAAGAGCGTTCCTCGCCACGGAGAATTGTACCATTCGTGCGGAGGGTAACCTGCACGACTTGGCTTTGTTTGATATTCTTGGTTTTTTCCAATGCGAGTTCGACGCGCGCTTCGGTCAGCGACGGGAGATAGCGATCTAATTTGCCGACCTTTTTCTCGACATACTCTTTGAGCCAATCGGACACATCAAAGTTTTTGCCGCTTACAATCAGTTGCATGGCGCACTCCTCTGCTCGTCGAATTTTTGGTTCTAAACGTGCCGGGCGAATCTAGGCGCATCACCTCCTTACATTCGTCTGACTATAGTTTACTCCATTTAACGCGAACGTGCAATAGCCAATCCCCACACGGATTTTGCGCCGCATTTTTGCAGTGCGACGCCGCAGGCGTCCATCGTTGCGCCGGTCGTGCAGACATCGTCGATGAGCAGAACGCGTTGGTCTGCGACGCGCGGTTCGGCGGCGAATGCTTCGTGAACGTTCGTGCGCCGGTCGGCGGCATCCAATTCGACTTGCGGGCGCGTGTGGCGCGTGCGCGTCAACGCGTCGTGCCAGACCGGCAAGTTGTGGCGTTCGCCTAACGCGCGCGCGAGCAGAATCGATTGGTTGTAGCCGCGCGCGCGTTCGCGCTCGGGATGAAGTGGGACGGGGATCAAAACATCGACCGGGAGTGGAAAGGCAAAAAGGTACGCGCTCAACATTTCGCCGAGGGGTTGGGCAAGTTCAGGACGATGGTTGTATTTGAGAACGTGAATCGCGTGGCGCACGTTGCCTTCGAAAAATGCAACAGCGCGCGTGCCGTCGATTTGGAGCGGCAATTTTTTGCAGTATGGACAATCGCGGTGCCCCAATGGTCGTCCACAGCGATAGCAAATCGGCGGGAGAATTTTTTCGATGGCGTGTTGACAGGCGGAGCAAAACCATTCGCCGTTGCGTCGGCAAGTGACGCACCGGGGAGGAAAGAAGAGATCAAGCAATGCTTGGCGCAGTACGTTCGTTTGGCGCACGAACCGCGCGAGCATATTCCTCCGCTATGGGGTGAAAGTTAGATCGATTTGATCGCCCAACGCCGTGCCGGTTTGAGCAATGATGCCGGCGGGCATCTCCAACACATCGGCGGCGCGGGCAACGAAAGGGCTAAAGCGTAATGCGGGCATCGCCGGGATTAGATGGACCACTTGCCCGGTTTGATCGAGAAAAAGTACGTCGATTGGAAAACTCATTCCAATCGTGTGAATCGCTTTTTCGCCGCGTAAAAGTAATCCTTCGCCGGTTTTCAGCGGCGCGTGTCCCAATAATCCTCGCAGGCGCGTCCACGCTGAATCGGCAACCGCGCCGTTCTCGACCAAGGTGATGTTGCGGGTGCGGTTGAAGGCGCGCATTTTACTTGAAGGGACCGCCCGCGGTTGTAAAGATCAGAACCGCCGGTCCCAGCAAGACGATGAGAATCGATGGGAAGATGAGAAAGACGAGCGGGAACATCATTTTGACCGGCGCTTGTGCTGCCAATTCTTCCGCGCGTTGCCGCCGCTTGACGCGCATTTGCTCCGATTGGATGCGCAGGACTTTGGCGAGACTGACGCCAAGTTGATCAGCTTGGATGACGGCGGCGATGAAATTGGAAAGACTCGCAACGCCGGAACGGGTGGACATATCGCGCAACGCTTCGCGACGCAATTTGCCCAACCGCACTTCGGCGTTTGCGCGCGCAAAGGCGCGGCTTAATTCATTGTCCCATTTTTCTGCGACTTTGACCATCGCGGCATCCAAGCCCAAGCCGGCTTCAACGCTGATTGTCAAAAGATCGAGCGCGTCCGGCAGAGATTTTTCAATTTCGTGGCGGCGGGCGTTAATTCTTATCGTCAGCCAGAACATCGGCAAGTAATAACCCAGAACCGCGCCGATGGCAGTGAACAAAACGGTTTGGGGGGCTGGGGTTTTGTTGACCAATGCGGTTACTAGGGCGAGGGTAGCCGTCATTAACGCCGCCAAACCGCGCACGCCCATAAAGTCTGAAACCGTCCAGTCGTTGGGATTGCCAGCCAGATCGAGTTTGTGGCGAATTTCTTCGACGTTACGTTGCGGTGTTACGCGGCTAGCCAGCGCCGCCAAATTGCGAAGGGTGGGTAGAACAACGCGTTCGCTGAATGGCTGAGCCATTTCCATTTCTGTTAGTGTGCGTGGACGTGTGCCGTACGTTTGCAGGCGTTCCTGTTCCAGACTCGGCTTTGACGGCAGACTCAAACCGACGAACAAGAGGACGACACTCAAGCCCATAAGTATTGGCAGTAAAACGACCATCATTTGATCCATCGTAAACCCTCCGCAATCTCCACTCGACGATTGCAGTTAAACTTCGATTGCCGTAATGCGACGAATGGCGAAATAGCCCATCGTAACTGTCACGATGCCGATAATGATCATCGTGATTCCGCACACATCCGTCCACATTCTTTCGAGATAACCGGGATTGATGATGTACATGAAAATCCCGAGGGCAATCGGCAAAAGCGCCACAACGTTGCCGGACAAACGCTGGCTAGCCGTCATGGCTTTGATTTGCCCCTTTATTCGGATACGCTCGCGGATGGTATGCGAAATGGTGTCCAGAATTTCGGAGAGGTTGCCGCCGACCTCGTGTTGAATACTGATCGCCGTGACGACCAGATCCAAATCTTCGCTCCGCACACGTTCCAACATATGTTGCAGAGCTTCTTCAATCGACAAGCCCAAGCCAATCTCCCGGACGACGCGCGAAAATTCAATCGACATCGGCGGCGGGAGTTCGCGGGAAACGGTTTCCATCGATTGCAGGAGACTGTACCCTGATCGCAGAGAGTTGGCAAGCAGAATCAATGTATCGCCGAGCTGATTGTTGAATGCCGTCAGGCGTCGCCCCATCATAATGTTCAAGTACAATCGCGGAAGATAAAAGCCGATAAGCCCGCCCAACAAAGCGATGAGAATGTTGCCGCGACCAATAAACAAACCGAGTGCCGCGCCGCCAGCAATCGACAATAGATTAATGCCGATGAATTCGCTTGGCGTGAGTTTCAGATCGGCGCGACCCAGGTCGATTGCAAGTTGTTTCGAAGTTCCCAATTGCAAGCGTTTGCCGAAGAGACCGCGGTCGTTCTTCGGTTGATTGGTTTCTTCCGCCGCGGCTAGGACGCGCGTGGCATAGCGATCCAGCCGCGAGCCCACAGTGTCAGCCCGACCGGCGATAATTCGGTCGATGCCATAGATGAACAAGAAGACGGAAAGAAACGCCAATCCGCTGACCGCCATCACGATTTCAGTTGTCACTTCGAACATGTGAATGACTCCTGTCTCTCATCGAGTACTATTGGAACAACCGCGAATCGACGCCAAAGATTTGCGGCGGCAGGAAAATGTTCGCCGCTTCGACTTTTTCCATAAACTTGGGGCGAATGCCGGTGGGTTTGAGTTTGCCCAAGATTTTGCCATCCTTGACGCCCGCCTGCTCAAACTTGAAAATTTCTTGCGTAACGATTATATCGCCTTCCATCCCTTGTACTTCAGTAACTTCGACAACCTTGCGCGTGCCATCGCGCATACGGGCAATCTGGATGATCAAATCGATTGCGCCGGCAATCTGCTCACGGATGGCGCGCACGGGCAGATCGACGCCTGCCATCAACACCATCGTCTCGATACGATGAATTGCATCGCGCGGTGAGTTGGCGTGCACGGTCGTCATCGAACCTTCGTGCCCGGTGTTCATCGCTTGCAACATATCCAACGCTTCCCCGGCGCGGCACTCGCCGACGATGATGCGGTCGGGGCGCATACGCAGAGCATTGACCACAAGATCGCGCATCGTCACTTCGCCGCGTCCTTCGATGTTGGGGGGACGCGATTCCAAACTGATGACGTGTTCCTGCCGCAGTTGCAATTCCGCCGCGTTTTCGATAGTGAGGATGCGTTCACCGTCCGGGATAAAGCCGGACATGATGTTGAGGGTGGTGGTCTTGCCGGAGCCGGTGCCGCCAGAAATGACGATGTTCAGTTTGGCTTGCACGCACGCCTTGCAAAATTCGACAAACTCGGTGCTAAAGGTGCCGCGCTTGATCAAATCGTCCACCGTAAAAGGTTTTTTGGCGAACTTGCGGATGGTGATGGTGGGACCGACGAGCGAGAGTGGCGGAATGATAATGTTGACGCGCGAGCCATCCATCAAACGCGCATCGACGTATGGTTGACCTTCGTCCACGCGTCGTCCCAACGGCGAGACGATGCGGTCGATAATGCGCGAGACGTGTGCGTTGGTATCGAACGTGACCGGGACTTTTTCCACTTTGCCGTACCGTTCGATGTAAATGTTCTTCGGTCCATTGACCATGATTTCGTCGATGGTGGGGTCTTCGAGCAATTTTTCCAGCGGACCCAGCCCCAACACTTCGGACAGAATTTCTTCAAAGAGCCGAGCGCGTTCCGCGCGCGCAAGGACGACCTCTTCTTGCGTGAGAAAGGTGTTGAACATTTCCTCGATCGTGCGGCGCACTTGATCTTGCTTGGATAAATCGATTTTGGGATCAAGTTCCGCAACGATTTTTTGTTGCAACTTGGTTTTGAGTTCGTTGTATGAATCGTGCGGCGTCGCCGGCGCTTGCCGCCGCCGCAATTCATCGGGCGTCGGTGTGGCGGCTGGCGCGGTTGGCACGGCAGGTGCGCCGGGGGTTGGCGGTTGTCCCGCCTTTTCGATCCGTTTAAGTAATGACATGTCTGACTCTCTTTCTATCGCGCAGACGTAACGCTATGGTTTGCCCGCCGATGTTTTGACGCTGGCAGGTTCTTTGTCTAATGCCTTGATCAGATTTTTGGCGAGTTGAATCATCGCTTGACTCACGGCGAGATTCTTTTGCGACAACACAAAAGGCATTCCGCGATTGATCGCTTGCGCCGCCGTGCGTTCGTCTTTGGGCAGTGTGGCGGCGATCGGATGTTTGATGCTCGCTTCAATGTCGCGCGGATTGATGCCGCTTCGACCATCTTCTTTATTCAAGACGAGAACGGTTTTGCTGGTTGGGTACGCCAATTGGTCGGTCAGTTCAAAAAAAAGTTTGGCATTTTTGATTGCCGGAATATCGGTGGTGGAAACGAGCAGGATGATGTTGGCAATATCCATGAAAAATACCGTCGTCTCTTGGAAAGACTTCCACAAATCAACAACGATATAGTCGAAGGACTTGTCCATAAACTCGATGATCTTTTTCAAGTGCTCGGCTTTGATTAACTCGGATAGTTCGGGCCGAGGCGGCGCGAGCAAAACCCGAATGGCGGTGCTGTGTCCACAGAGGGTGCCATCCAGCACTTCTTCATCGAGATCCGATTTCTCGCCCACCAAATCGGCGATGGTGCGCGTGGCGGGCAGGTTGAGCAAAACGCCGATATCGCCAAATTCAAAATTCGCATCGATCAACGCGACGCGCGCTTTGGTTTCTTCGCGCAGCGCGACGGCAAGGTTGACCGCCACCGTGCTTGCGCCGCAACCGCCTTTGGCACCGAAGATCGCAATTACTTTTGCGCCTTTTTGTGGTGGCGGCGGTGGCGCACCAACTAGATCAACCGGCGGTGGTGGTGGCGCAACCGCGCGCCGGGTGGCGGCGAATTGATGGACGCGATGAATACTGTTGACCAATTCTTCGCCAGAAAAGGGTTTGATGAGAAATTCGCGCGCACCTGCCAGCATCGAGCGCCGCAAATAGTCGGCTTCGCCTTGCACGGACATCATTACAACTTGAATGTGCGGTGCTTGTGCGGAGATTGCTTCGCTGGCGGCGATGCCATCCATTTCCGGCATGTTAATGTCCATCAGTACGATGTCGGGTTGCAGTTTCAACGCGAGTTCGACGCCTTCGCGTCCATTCGCACCTGCCCCCACAATCTCAATGTCGTTTTCAAAATAGAGCAGTTTTTTGACGTTGTCGCGTGTTTCGGCGATGTCGTCAACGATCAGCACGCGGATTCTGCCGCCTTGGGTCTTGGACACGGATTTTTCTTGCCTCGGGTGTGGATGAAGGGTCTGTTATCGATTAACGGCTGGCACCAGGTTAAAGTTAAAACGTTTGTTGAGATATTGCAACGTTACACCTTCGGCGCTGGCGGGTCTGTTATCGCCGACCCGGCGTAAGACCAACCAGATCGAGCCATCGCCGCCGGCTTGCTCGCTGGCGCTCTTGAGTGTAAGCGCATCCTGACGATCTAGCGCAAACGTCATCATGCCGGTGTTTCCCGCTTGTTGTTCTTGGGCGGTGCCAGAGGGCCAATTGCCAACGTGAACCACAAGCACGTTTTGCAGAAACAGTTGCGTTACGGGTAATCCTTCCAAGCCGGTCAGGGCAGTGGTCGGGCGCGTGGTTGCGGTCGTTGTGGTGGTCGATGGTAAGGTAGGCGCGAGCGTAAGCATCATATCCACATAATCGCCGGGCTGAACGGCTCCGGCAACCCCGCCTTGTGCACTGACACCGTAGGAAACCAAGACCTTGCCTTCCGGCACTAAAATTGAGGCAAGCGTTTTAGTTTGTGTGGCGCCTTGTTTGGAAATCAACATCGACGGAAGGATCAATTGGCCGGGCGCAATCGGATAGAGCGCGATTTGCCCGGCAACTTGATCCACCGACGTAAAGACGCCGCCTTGCGGAATCGCATTCGTGGGCCACTCCAACAAGCCAATCTGACCGGCTTGAATTTCGGTGCGCCCGCCGATACTTTGCGTAGCCACGACAACTTGCTGGACATCCACTCGTTGAGTTTGCGTCGATGCTTGAGACAAGACGACAAAGGTACCGAGAGCTGTGAGCAATCCAAGAAAAAGTCCCAGGATTACAAGGATTCTTCCACCGCGTCGCATATTTTCTCCTTTGATGAATGGTACTGATTCAGCGCATCCAGAATTATTCTACCCCGAATCTTCCAAATTGACAATAGTCCAAACTTATACTTGACAGTGATAATGTTTTGTCTTACACTTGTGGCGAAGCCGGTAATGATTTGGGAGTCCTTACAGGCCATTGATTGTTTCGATCTTGGCTAACAAAATTCTCGGGGGAAATCAATGAAACATCCAGATCGTCAATTTTTAGTTTATGGACTCGTGATCTTGGTTATTGCAACCCTTAGTTTTATCAATGGTCCGGATGCAAGAAAGGATACGCCGGCTTTGGGCATTCCTTTGCTTCAAGCAACAAATACACCGACACCACGAGTTCAACCACCTACACCAACAATGACGGCCACCCCCACTTTTACGAGCGTATTTACAAACACACCAACTCAAACCGCGACACCAACGAACACGCCGACCCGAACACCCACGGCTACAAATACGCTCACTCGGACGGCTACGCCAACCGCGACACAGATTGTATCGTCGTCGAGCTCATCGCAGTCTTCGTCAGTATCCAGTTCTGTCGAGTCAAGTCAGCCGCCGGCAACTATTACCCCGTTGCCGGGAGGGGTTGTGACAACACCCACGTCCACACCCATCCCTACGACTTCCTTGCCAGCGACGGGATTACCGCTCACTTGGCTAGTGGTGGGACTGGCTTTGGTGATTGTCTTGGTGAGCGCACGATATTTTCGACAAAAAGAAGTTTAGGTTCTATCGTAAACTGATGTGGCGGGTTGGGCATGGTTGGCTCACCCGCCACATTATTTTTATTTGCAAATAGTATTATTCTTACGGGCTCTTTTTGATGTACGGGAGGTGGATACCGCCTTGTATCGATGAGCCGCTTGGGACAGGTCCGAAAATGTTATTCGTCTCGTAACCCTCTTGGACGTAACCGTAGCTCGTACTACACAGCACGCCTGACACATCATCGCACGAATCGACCTGAGAGTAGAATTGGTGAGTTCCTGAATTGATATAACATTCGATTGGCACGTCAACATATTCGCCAGCGCCGAGCGCATATATCCACGCCCAGTTTGTTCCGCCATCGATGGTTGGACAATTGCCGAGTTGAGTAACTTGAGTCGGCGGAACAGATGGATCGACGTACATTTCGAGGTAGACAAAATAACTATTAGTGCCGAGTGGTGTTCGAGAGAGTCCGCGAGGCAATACGCGCTTGGCACCGCGCGGAGTCGTTTGTTGACCGAACACGGCTGTCGACGATTGTCGGCTGATCGGTTGGCGATTAAAGCCCGTGCCTTGATTCGCCACCCGGACGGTGATCGTCTGCGAGAATGCTTCGGTTGAAGCGGGCGATTGCAATCCGAGAATTGTAAAATCCGGAATGCCGGGTACGCGGGTTGGCGTTGGCGTGTTGCCCGTTGGCGGAGTTGTTGCAGTCGGCGTGGGGGTGGGCGGCGGCGGATATCTCACTTCAAATGAGTTTAATGCCGGCGATAGGTTGAAGATGGTGCGTGGTGAAACTGTGCTGGCGGTGAACCATCCGCGGTACTGAATATAACTCGCCGTAAAGTTAACCGAAAATTCGCTGGAGACATTCACGCCGACTGGAACATTCGGCAGATTGTTCCACGCTCCCAGCGCATCGATCGCATTGCCGTAGCGATACTGCAAAGTCATCGTGACGGGATTGGTAATTGTGGTGTTGACAACGATCTTGTTGATGTTACGTTGATCCGCCATATTGATGATCTTTGAAGTATAGTTTCCATTGGGTGCGTAGTTTGCGCCAATGCCTCGCGTGGAACCATGATAGACGGTGTTGGTTCCTGTCCCGGCAGGACCATAACCGCCAATCACATAAACTTCGCCGTTATTACTGCCGATCACCGTCGCGTGATATTTACGCCCTTGAGGTAACGGATTGGAAGTAATCCACGGATTGGTCGTGCCTTCGATGATATTGCGCAGACTGCCGTCCGTATCAATCAATGCAGATTGAACGGTTGTAGTAATGTTATCTTCCGAGCCGCCCGGATTTCCGGCTGTCACATAAAGGACATTATTGCTTTGCACTGCGCCGTGCGCATAGTAACCCAGTGGTAATGCGGCGCCACTGCTGGTAAAGGAGTTGAGAGAGCCATCGACGTTATTGAACGAAGCCCGATCAACTTGGGCTTCCGGTATATAGTTAATATAATCTCTTAGTCCACCAAGAATGTAGAGAAAATCGGTGCCGGATGGTCCTTGCCAGGTCGCCGCCGCAAACGACTCGCGTGGAATGTCAGGAAGATTTGTTTCTTCTTGCCAACTTCCTAGAGCACCGGTGGCGCTATCTATCGATGCCCGGTAAATATCTATATAGGGACTATTGACTGTCCCATAATCTGCACCATTGATGACATAGAGGTAACCGTTGTGGACGACTGCTTGATAATAAACAAGTTCTCCGGGGGGATAACTATAAGGCGGCATCGTAGCCATGCGCCAATTGGATGGTTCTGGGAAGTTGCCGCTTGTATTGATAAAATTATAGTATATGGTTGAGGTTATGAATGGATTGTCGTATTGATCTTCTGTGTTTCCACCCAGAACAAAAAGCCACGCTCCCGAAGCCGTTGTGGAAATTACAGCAGATGCGCCGCTGCGACCATACGGTAAATCAGCGCCAGAAACGGCTGTAAAACCTGGAGATGCAATCGAGCCATCGCTAGAAGTTGTTGCCTTGAGGATTTGTTTTAGGGGATGGCGGGGGTCGGAATTGTCCAAGCCGCCAATGACATAGATCCAGTCTTTGTACGCAACAGCAGTCAATTCTGCGCGGGGGGTACCAATGTTATAGGTGTCGGTGATCCATGGTGAAGTCAAACCAACGGGGAGCAATTGCACCGAGCCATCGCCGGTGGCATTATTCAAGCTAGTGTATGTAAATTGTCCAACTTGAAAATCGTTAATCGTGGTGTCAACAAATGAACATTTTTGAAGGTCGCAGTTTGGACCACTCGTGGCTGAAACGCGATAAGGTGTGTCGAAAAATAAACTAAGGAATGAGGCGAGAAGCATAATGCTCCCGCCAATGAACAACCATTTGTAGGTACGCATTTGATGTACCTCGATAATTTTCCAGGGGCTTGGAATAGAGGGGGGTAACCCATTGGGTTACCCCCTTGATCTGTCGGGCGATCTAGTTACCGCAACTGGGTGTGGTGCTGGCTTTGAGGAAGACATCGGTCTTGTAGGTATCACTGCCGATGAGTACGTCTACCGTCGGATTCGAACTGAGCGGCGGTCCTCCTACGCCATCGGTAAAGACATTGTACGTAATACCGTTGATGGTCACAGAGGCGGATTGGATCACGTAGGTGCCGGGGTCAGCATTGGTTAAGATGAATTCGCCCACTGAGTTGGTCTGCACATTGTAAGTAGTGCCGGTGTTTTGATTGCGGATGCTTACACTCGCACCACCCGCAAACGCTTCGGTCGTGATAATCTGGCAGGTTTCGCTTCCGATTTGCTGGACGCGATTAGCAATTTGATCATAGATCGACTGCATCGAGTTCGCATCGGTTACGCGGAAGTAGTGCGGCTTGTTTGGATCAGTGTCGGGGGTGGCGATGGCTTGCATCGCAGAGGGATTAAAGTTATCGCCGACCGCGATGCTGAAGATGATTGTATCCGGTTTACCATCGGCAGGATTCGTATCACCCTTCGCCAGATTTGCCTGATCGATTGCGTCTTGGACTGCGCCCGAGTTGCACGAAGGTGAATTGGAGGTTGAGCCACTAAATCCAGTCCATTTACCGGTGAGGCGAATGTTAGCCAAACCGTCCGATGCAACGATCAAGACTGCCGGCGTGTTCGAATTGTGTCCTGCACCCAAGACGGTCTGGCGTCCTTGCTGGATACCGGCACCGATGGGAGTACCGCCATCCGCCGTCAATCCGCTAATGATGCTATTCACGCTTGCAATATTCGTGGTCAACGCGGAGCGTTGCTGAGCAAAGTAGTACGTGGTGTGACTGCCATTCGCTGTACAATTGTAGTTGTAGCGCGAGCCGCTTTGGAGCAACGGATAGGTAACCAGCCCAACCTTGTCTCCCAGGGCTGGTTGCATTTTGTTATTGAACGCGGTCAACGCATTCTTGGCGGCTTGAAGTTTGGTTGTTGAGCCAAAGGAATCACGCATACTACCCGAAATGTCCATCACATTCACGACATCGACCGGCACGTGCACATTTGTTGGCGTGCTCTGAGTTAGGGTAAGTTTCTGCAGTTTGACCGTGCCAAGCAGTGTGCGCTGTGTGTCGATTGGCGGGCGTGTCTTGACGGTGCATACGCCAAAGTTCACACAACCACCATCTGCTACCGCATCGACCCACTGCTGGAACTTGCCTTCAATGTACTTGTCATTGCCCACCTTGCCAATCGCGGTAATGCGAAAGCGGGCAAATGCCTTGATGCGGTATTTGGTATTGTTACCTGTGCCAGATACCTGATCGTATAGAGGAATTGTGACGGATTGTCCCGGGCTGATGTACAGAGAGGTGATCAAGTTTTCCATGTTTTGCGTCATCTTGGTTCCTGGGGTGCCCGGGACCAGGTCATTCACTCTCCAAGTGCCGCTGTTCGAGGTGTTTTGAATATTATCGAGCAGAGTGGCTTCAGATGGTTGCGTACCACCGCCCCAGTTTAACCATCCAAAATTACCTGGAGAACTTTGTTTGTTTTCCCAGATGCGATACGTGTACGTTGGATCGGATTGTTCGTAATGAGCATCGGGTGTTCCATCGTTATTTTCATCCACAAAGGTTCCCACGCTGATTGTCGCTGGGAAAAGCCCGCCCGCACTGCACGCGCCACACTTGGCGTAGCTGGCAGCAGCGCCATTCACAGTCATCTGGCGGAAGCCGATCAGACCGGCAAAGAAGGTGTTGAAGGTTTTGTCTCCTTCAAGCTGGACGCCAACGACCGGCAAGGCACTGCCACCTACATTGATTGTCTTTGGAGCAGGGTTATTGAACCCATAGGCATCCACCGTGCTATTGCGGACGACAATGTTGTTGCCATTCGCATCTTCCACAACATAGTACGCACGGATACGCGATGGATCAACGCCATTCGCGCGAACATAGTTGCTAATAGCGCTCGCGATAGCGCCGTTGTTTTTGTTCTGCGCTAGTGCTAGCGCACCGGCACTTGACCCAGAATCAATCGCATTCTGCATCTTGCGTTTTTCAACATACGCGTTGCCAGCGTCGACGACGAGTGCCAGCAGAGCAACAATGCCGACGAGCGCGGCGGCAAAGAGGATCAAAGACTGTCCTCGTTCGCGTTTCATGAGCGTTTTCATCGTGTACCTCCTTGGTCGATCAGCGTCCTTTTTTTGCCAATTATTACCATTTTAATACGGATGGTTAGTTATTCGATAGTCATCCGAGATTGCGCTGTAATTGGAATAGGTCCAAAACGCACGAGCGCGCCTCCCGGCAAGGAAATTGTAGCAGACGGCATTGGAACGGAATAAGACAATTTTACGGCAATCGAACCGCCCGGCACCCAAGTTGCCGGCGCACTGGTACCCATATTGGGATTGGAACAAGATATTGCAGTCGTATCCGGTGGTTCAACCTGCACCAATAATGAGCTTTTTATCAAGGAAAAACTCGAGTCACAGGCCACCGTGCGAATTGCGTCGACGCTTTGTTTGGGATTATGGACTGCGGCACTTGCCGCTTCGCGCACGGCAAGTTGCATCGTGACGTACGAGTAGAACAAGATAGAAAAAGTGGCGAGCCCAAGCACCACGGCTAAAAAGATCGGAAACATCAATGTAAATTCGACCAGGGCTTGCCCTGATTGCTTTCGATTTTTCTTAACCATCATACTTACCGGATGGGCATTCCAACCGAGTACCTAAGTTCATAAAAATTGGGTAGTCCCAATCTGCCGACTCCCGGCAAGGACATTTCGCTAACAAAGGTATGAATCCGATAACTCGCGGTAACCGTAATCGGACAACCAATATTCCTCGGGTTGCTCCCTGGGCAAGAAGGTCCCGGAGCCGGTCCCAAGACTGGACGATCTACTGTAAGTGTATCCGTGTCCAGAATTTGTCCTTCCCTCAACGGCTCACCGACCAAAACCACGATTTCATCATTCACGCGCTTGACGTACTCTTCCCAAACGGTGCGAGTGCCGGAACCATACGTATTATCGTCGTTAGCAGGATCAGTCAGTTCGGGATGCATCGCCGCAAATACAGCGCCCTCGCGGGTCGCGTTGGCGAGCGAAATATAGGAACCAAAAACCACGCCCATTTCGATGAGCGCCAAAACGAGCATTAGAAGCAGCGGGAGGGTCAACGATAATTCAATGACACTTTGCCCGCGATGCTTCTTGGTTTTTGGATGAAGAAATTTTTGGGTCGAATCCACAAACGACATGTCAAAGGTTCTTTGTTCGGCTTATTTACCAAACGAGGGAGGTTAATATGAGCTTTAACCCCCCTTTGATGATCGTAGATAATAAAAAATAAATGGATTGATCAACTGTGCGTGGACCCTATCATGGATAGGGCCCGGGATGGCTAGTTGACGACGCTGAATTATCGCGCGAGACCGTTGGTTACGCGGCTGAAAATGTTCGCGATCTGCGGCCCGAGAATCGCCAAAATCGCGATCACCACGATCGCCACCAAAACAAGGATCAATGCGTACTCAACCAAGCCCTGACCTTTTTCACGAGGAAGATACATGTCTGTCACCTCCTTTCCCCAAGAAAAATTGAATCGCTAATCTGACGCGATTATACTGCAGACACCACAAAACTGCAATAGGAGTGCAGTACTCGTAAACTCTCAAATAAACGTTACATTACGGCAGGCAGTTCCACCCGAATCTTCGTTCCGCGCCCCGTCGCGCTTTGAATCTGTATCTTACCGCCGAGCATTTCAATCCGCTTTTCCAGATTGGCTAAACCGGAACTGCCGCGCTGGCGCACGTTTTGAAGCACCGCATCCACATCGAATCCACTGCCATCATCTTCGATGTTGACGATAACCGGGTTGCTTTGCAAGTCCAACGAAACTTGAACACGCGAGGCGTGCGCGTGTCGCGCAACATTGCTTAACAATTCCTGAATCGATCGGAAAACTGCGACTTCGATGTACGAGGGCAGGGGATTTTCACCAACCGTGGAGAGATGAATCGGCACGCGCGTTTTGCTTTCGTACGTTTGCGCGTACCGCTTGAGCGTGGGAATCAAACCAAGATCGTCCAGCATCATCGGGCGCAAATCAAAAATAAAATCGCGAATGCGTTGGAACGTTGTATTCGCCGCCGTTTTCAAATTGCCCAACTCGCCACGCGCTTTAGTTGGATCGACATCGAACAGCCGCTCGACGATTTCGGCTTGGAGGATGAGATTGGTCAACGATTGTGCGGGACCGTCGTGCATTTGCCGCGCTAGATGTTGCCGTTCTAATTCCTGCGCTTCGATAATTTGAATGATCGATTTTTGATCGACGCCCGGTTTGCCCGTGCCAAAAACGACGGTGCTCGATGATTCGCCAACTTGTCGGGCAACGTACGCCAAACGATCTAATTGTCCGCGATAGCGTTGCAATGTGCGTTGTTTGTTCTGCAATTGCTCCAATTGATTTCGCATCATAAACAATCGCATCTGTGAATCGTGCGCGGCGGCGTAGGTGCTTTTGATCTCCTCGCGTGGATAGGCTTCCAAATTGGCTTCGACTTGGCGCAGACGTTGTGCCATATCGGTTTGGCGTTGTTGTAGTTTATCGACTTCGCCGGCAGTTTGTTTGACCAACACATCGATCTCGCGCGCTTCACTATCGATTTGAGCGCGTTCCTTTTCAGCTTCTTCTGCAATGACGATTGGATCGGGAATGGGGTTTGGCATGCGTCAACCTCTTAACGTGCATCCTGCAGTCGAATCCAGCCGCGGCGCAGAGCATATACGGCGGCTTGGGTTCGATCATTCACGGCAAGTTTTCGTAGAATCGACGTCATATGATTTTTGACTGTTTGGCGGCTGATGCCTAATTGTTGAGCGATTTCTTTGTTGCTCTTGCCGCGTGTGATGCAGGTTAGGATTTCCATCTCGCGCGCGGACAAGGGTTGGTAGGCAAATTCGGAACCCTCCACGTCTGCTACCTGCATCTGCTCGAATTGATTGATGAGCCAGGTTGCCACTTGGGGTTTGGCAAGCACCGCATCGTTCAGCATATAATTGCCTTTGCTCACTTCGCGGATGGCTTTGACGAGTTCTTGCGGATCGACATCTTTGGGAAAGTACGCCGACGCGCCGGCGCGGATGGCGTGTAACATTTGCTCGTCGTCGTGGTACGCGGTCAACACAATGATAGCGATGTGATTGCGCCCGCCGGTCAGTTCGCGTGTTACTTGGAGACCGTTTAACACCGGCAGATTGACATCCATCAAAATAACCTGCGGCTCCAATTTACGCGCCATATCCAATGCTTCTTGACCATCGGTCGCTTCGCCAACAATTGCAAAATCGGATTCCATTTCCACCACGCGATGCAAGCCGGCGCGGAACAGCGGATGATCATCGACGATCAAGAGGCGAATCTTGGACGGGCTTTTTTTCTTGGGCATCGTTTTAGCTTTCATCTTTTCCCCCATCGTGCCAAGGCATTGTCGCGCGCCACGGCATGGATAACACGACGCGAACACCGCGTCCCGGTTCGGAAAACACGTGCAAGTCGCCGCCGAGTAATGCGGCGCGGTCGCGCATCGCCACCAACCCTAGTCGTCTGCCCGCGTTCGTGTTGGCGGCAAAGCCGCGACCATTGTCTGCAATGGTAATTTGGAATTGCTCGCCGATTTGCTCTAGCGTAACTTGAGCACTCGTGGCGCGCGAATGATCGCGCACGTTTTCCAGTGCTTCTTGCAGAATGCGAAAAATCGCTAGCTCAACGATTGCCGGCAGGCGTTCGTTCAGACGCTCCCAGCCGTGCATCGTGATCGTGACGTTGGCTTGCTCCGCGATTTGCTGGATGCATTTTTCCAGTGCGACGACCAGTCCCATTTCCTTGAGCAAAGGTGGTTGCAAGCCCGCAATGATATTGCGCAGACTAATCAAGCCCGCTTCAAGTTCTAGGCGGAGTTGTTGCAGACCGGCTTGCGCCACTTGCGGTTGCGTGTGCATCAACCGCAGACACGTTTCGATTTCGAGCGTGGCATTGGCAAGTAGTTGTGCTGGACCTTGTTGCAATATTTTTGCCAGACGATAGCGTTCTTCTTCTTCCGCCTGGATAATGATGGCTGTAGCTCGAGTTGCAGGATCAGGCATGTCAGCGTCCAAATCTCTCGAACTTAGTATAGCATCAAATCCAAGCATGTGCAAGGTTTTAATTTGACATGCTTTTGGTAACCGGGTAGAATGAAATCAATCACGCGGAGGAGGCATTCAAAGATGATTGATTTCTCCCTTACGGATGAACAAAAAGCACTGCAAGAACTGGCACGTGACTTTGCCCAAAAAGAAATTGCCCCGGTTGCCACCGAACTAGATCGGACAGGCACGTTTCCCCACGCGCTCCTCAAAAAAGCCCATTCACTTGGACTGTTGAACCTGACCCTCGAAGAAGCGTACGGCGGCGGCGGACTTGGTTGGTTGGAATCCTGCATCGTCGGCGAAGAGTTGGCGGCGGCGTGCGCCGGTGTCACGACTGCCGCAAACGCAAATGAACTTGCCTTAACCCCGCTTCACCTTGCCGCTTCCGAAGAGCAAAAACAAAAATTCATCCCGCCGATTGCCCAAGACGGCGGGTACGCCGCGTTTTGCGTTACCGAGCCGAGCGCGGGCAGTGATGTTGTGGCAATGCGGACGCGCGCGGTGAAAAGCGGCGATGAGTACATTCTCAACGGCACGAAACATTTCATCACGAACGGCGACGTGGCGCAGTTGCTCACCGTTTTTGCCGTAACCGATCCGGAAAAGAAACATCGTGGCATGTCGCTCTTTGCCGTTCCCGCCGATTTGCCCGGCATCAATCGTCATCACATGGGCGAAAAGATGGGACATCGCGCGTCCGATACTGCCGAAATTGTGTTTGAAGATGTCCACGTGCCGGCGGCGAATTTGATCGGCAAAGAAGGTGAAGGATTCAAAATCGCGATGGAGACGTTTGACCGGACGCGCATCGGCATCGGCGCGGCGGGCGTCGGCGTTGCGCGCGCGGCGCTGGAAGCCTCGATCAAGTTTGTCAAAGAGCGCCAGCAATTTGGTCAGCCCGTCGCCAATTTTCAGGGCTTGCAGTTTATGCTTGCCGATATGGCAATGAAAATCGAAACCGCGCGGTTGTCGGTGTACTATGCCGCGTGGCAGGTCGATCACAAAATGCCATACGCGTACCAATCGGCAATCGCCAAAGCGTACGGCTCGGATGTCGCTATGCAAGTGACGACCGATGCGGTTCAGCTTCACGGTGGCTACGGGTACTATGCCGAATACAAAGTGGAAAAGTACATGCGCGATGCCAAACTCTTGCAAATCTACGAAGGCACAAATCAGATTCAGCGCGTCGTGATCGCAAAAGCACTGTTGAAAGACTGACGATAGTACCAAGCGAGGAGTTATGAGTCGAGATTTCATTTTGATTTTTAGTGGGGGGATGGTGTCGTTGGTTACGACACTCATCGTACTTTTCGTCGCCGACTATTTGTATCGACGCGAGCAACTCAAGCAAGCGAAACCGGAACTCGTGCGCCCGGTGGAATCGCTCGATACGGGAGTCGTTCTGCCGGCTGAAATCATATCCGAACCGCCGCATCCGCCTGAAACGAAACTTGTTCAGGTGAAAGAGGATACGTCGATCTAGTCGATTTATATTGCTCAAGGAGAATCGGGAATGAACATTGTTGTTCTCATCAAGCGTGTGCCCGACACCGAAACGCGCATCCAGTTGAAAGAGGGTAAAGTCGTAACCGACGGCATCTCCTGGATCATCAGTCCGTACGACGAGTACGGCATCGAAGAAGCGTTGCGAGTTGTGGAAAAGCACACGGGCAAAGTGACGTTGTTGTGTCTAGGACCGGAAGAGGCAAAAGAAACGATTCGCAAAGGACTCGCGCTCGGCGCGGACGACGCGGTACACATCAACGATCCCGCGTTGTTGAATGGCGATGCATCGATGACTGCGAAGGTGCTTGCCGCCGCGCTCAAGCAAATGCAATTCGATTTTGTGCTGGCTGGCAAACAAGCGGTGGATGAAGATAACGCGCAAGTAGCGGTGCGCGTCGCCGAGTTGCTTGGTTTGCCGCACGTGAATTCGGTGATCAAATTGGAATTCAGCGACGACAAGAAATCGGCAAAATGTTTGCGGGAGGTGGACGGCGACCGCGATCTGGCGGAGACCTCGTTGCCCGCGATTATCACGGCGCAACAAGGTCTCAACGAACCGCGTTATCCGTCGCTCAAAGGCATTATGGGCGCGAAGAAAAAACCCATCAAGGATCTGAAAGCCGCCGATTTGGGAATCGATCCGGCGTCGCTCGCGCCAAAGTTGGAAACCGTGAAACTCGATCCGCCGCCCGCGCGTCCGCCCGGCAAATTGATTCCCGGCGATGCCGCGACTGCAACTAAAGAATTGGTACGCTTACTCCACGAAGAAGCGAAGGTGATTTAAGATGAGCAACAATATTCTCATCGTCGCAGAGGAGCGCGATGGCGCTCTGCGCAAAGTCTCATACGAACTGGTTACCGTCGCAAATGATATTGCCAAGAATTTGGGTGGCGCAGTCGAAGCGGTGGTGATGGGCAACAACGTTGGTGCGTGCGCAGAATCGCTGGCGAAAACCGGCGTTGCCAAAGTTTATCACGCGGATGGCGCGGTACTTGCAAATTTCGCGCCGGAAGTTTTTTCCACAACACTTGCAAACATCATCACGAAAGCGCAACCGGCAGTCGTGCTGACACCGGCGACCGGCTTGGGCAAAGAACTGGGCGCGCAAGTTGCCGCGAAACTGGATTGGGGTCTCGTAACCGATTGTGTTGGTTATCACGTCGATGGCGGTGCGGTGATTTTCAAGCGACCGGTTTACGCTGGCAAAGCGATTGCAACAGTCAAAGCCAAAGCGTTGCCGGTGATGGCGAGTATTCGGCCAAACATTTTTCCGCCCACGGAACCCGGCTCGTCTGCCGCGCCAATCGAAAAGATCGATGTGGCGGCGGTAACGGCGCGCGCGAAGGTAACGGAGAAGGTGAAGAAAGAGGCGGTCGCCGTCGATTTGAACGAAGCGAAAATCGTCATTTCCGGCGGACGTGGCGCGAAGAGTACGGAAGGTTTCGCGCCGATTCACGAAATCGCCAAGATGCTTGGCGCGGCGGTGGGCGCGTCGCGCGCGGCGGTGGACGCCGGCTGGATCGATTACAGTACGCAAGTGGGGCAGACCGGCAAAACGGTCGCGCCGCAGTTGTATATTGCGTTGGGAATTTCCGGTGCGATTCAACACCTCGCCGGGATGTCGTCGTCCAAAGTGATCGTCGCGGTGAACAAAGACCCGGACGCGCCGATTTTCAAGGTTGCCGATTACGGCATCGTTGCAGATATGTTTGAAGTGTTGCCGGTGTTGAAAGAGGAACTGCAAAAAGTACTCGCGCAAAAGTGAGAAATGCCACGCCCGTCTCGGTGGAAAAACCGGGACGGGCGTTTGCGTTTGGAGGTGAAAGATGAACATCCAAGCGTTGTACGAATATGTTATTTTGCGTGACATTCTTGCGTATATTCTTCCAGGAAGTATTTCAATCGCCGGGGTTGCATTTATTGCCCAGGCATACGGGATTGAACGTTGGAACAAAATTATCTTTTCGTTGGTCGACCTAAGTTCCTGGGCGTTTATCGTTGCATTGATTATGATTGCTTTTTTGGTTGGTCACGTTATTGACATGTTCTACCGGCTTGTATTGCAAAGACGGGATTGGTATCAACGTCCACAGACAATTCGCAAAATGCTCACGGGCAGTGCAGACCCAAAGGCAGAAATACAACACGATCCGATCAGAAATGGTATCCGCCAAGCTGTTGCAGAGTTTATTGGATTGGACTGGCAAAATACTTCCATTGATGAATGGATTTCATCCGGCAAAGCGTTTGAGAGTACTACACTGTTAGGTTACTGGATTGAACGAGTGGATTCCAAACTGTTCAACACAGAGATTGGTCGTCCCGTCGTTCAAGCGCATTTTCTCCATGCGTCAGGGCTAGCATTTCTATTTTTTGGATTTTGTGTAGTGATCGGTGAAATACTTCGCTGGCTGGGATTGCCTTTCACACCGAGCGGCGAACCCTTGGCAAATCTGGCAAATATTGTTGCCGTTTGGACATTAGGTATATTGCTTGTTCTTCAAGGTCGGCACAAGCGGGATATTCTTATTGAGCATACCTACCGGGTCTTTTTTATGCTATGGCGACATCGCAAGTGCTTTGGTCAGGATCAGATGAAAGCAAGTGATGATCAGCAACCCCCTGCTCCGCTAGTTGGAGATCTGGGTGACGTAGTATAAACTTGCAATAATGGATCGTTTCGCAAATTTTCACAATCCCCAATTGAAGCATGTGCTCAAATCACTCCGCATCTTTGGCATCCTGCACGAGTATCATCCCGTTCTCGCCGGCACGTTTCCACTCGGTATCGATATTCCCGGCAGTGACCTCGACATCATTTGTGAGGTGCACGACCTCGACGCATTTGAAAACGTCGTGCGCGCGGCGTTCGGCGAGTATGCCGGTTTCCGCGTGAGCCGGGAATCGGTGCGTGATGTTCCAACGATCATTGCGAATTTCGATTATGCCGGCTTGCCCATCGAAATTTTTGGACAGCCGAAACCGGTGACGGAACAAAATGCCTATCGTCATCTGCTCGTCGAGGAGCGGTTGTTGGCGATAGGCGGGGAAACGGCGCGGGATGCAATTCGTGCGTTGAAACTTGCGGGATTCAAAACCGAGCCGGCATTCGCGCGCTATTTCAATTTGGCTGGCGATCCGTACGATGTGCTTTTGGAATTATCGTTTCTGAACGATGATGAATTGCGAAAGGTCGTTGCAATGTTTCGATTGTCATGCTGAGCACGTTCGCTTCGCTCCCTCAAAATGACAAGTTACTTTTCGAGTGCCAAGTTTACCTGTACAATCTCCTCCCGATACGCTCCCCACAATCGTTCCGGTAACAACTTGCCAATCCGCACCATCACTTGCCGCGCGGCTTCTCGGTCGCGTTCCTCGCGCGATAACGTGCGCGGGACACACAGCATAAACGGCGCGCCAAAGTTTGCGGTCAATCGATTTTCATCGTCCTCATAAATTCCGACCGGCAAAAATGGAATTGTGTCGTGACTCAGCATCAACAAAAATAATCCTGCGCCAGCGGGTGGATATTTCAAGGTGCCATTTTTGCCGGCGAATCCTTCCGGTGCCATCGCCACCAGTTCTGGCTTGTCGTTGCGCGTGAGCGCAAGCACGCGGCGCACCGCAATGCCGCCGGTGCCTTTGTATTCGTCGATGGCGGGCGGGAGGAGTGCGATTTTGTATGCTTTGGCGAATTGTCCAAATGCCCACCGCGTCAACGGTTGTTTCACGATTCGCCCAAAGCCGCGCGGATACCACCACTCACGTACCATCACCGCGCGAAACTCGCGCGGGTCGGTTCGATGCTTGGCAATCGTTGCCACGGCTAGCGCACCGCTCCACCACATTCCCATCCCAGGTCGATCATAGTGGTTAACGGCAAGAATAAAAGTTCCATCGCGCGGAATATTCTGCGTGTTCAACGCGCGCGGCGGAATCGGCGCGTCTTGAATCATCAACGCGCACGTTCGGCTCAACGATGCCGGGCGTCCCAGCAATGCGCCGAGGAAGGGGGGCAACATTCGTAATGAATGACGATAATGGGGTCTGGATATGTTCATGCGTATTCAAGTCGTGCCGTTTGAATCTCGTGACGATAGACACCCCACATTCGTTCGGGGAGCAGTTTACCGATTTGCACCATCACTTGCCGCGCGGCTTCCCGGTCGCGTTGGGTTTTCGATAATCGATGCGGGACGGCGATGTGGAATGGTTTGCCAAAGTTGACATTGATGATTTGTTCGTCGTCTTCAAAAATTCCAACCGGCAAAATTGGAATCGTGTCGTGCGTGAGCAACATCAACAGCAATCCCGCGCCGCGCGGCGGTTGGCACAATCCCAGATTCTTGCCCGTGTTGCCTTCGGGTGAAACACCAATGAGTTCTGGCGGATTCTGGCGGGTCAACGTCAGCGCGTGATGAATCGCCGACGCGCCTTGCCCGCGATATTCATCCAAATCGAGCGCGGGCGGTAGCCCGATGCAGTCGTACGTTTTGGCAAATTGTCCAAATAACCAGCGTGTCAACGGTTGTTTGATGCGGTGAATGATCCCGCTAAAGTGCCATTCGCGCGCCATCATAAAATGTACTTCGCGCGGTTCGCGCGTGCGGCGCGCGGCAATCGTTGTAAGAATTGGCGCAACACCCCACCATGCCCCCAAACCGGGGCGGTCGTAATGATTGATGACGACGAGAAAAGATGAATCGACTGGGATATTGTGCGCGTTCAACACACGCGGCGCGGGTTGGTAATGTTCGAGCAGGCACGCGGCATCGCGGCTGAGTGATGAACGCACGCCAAATAAAACGCGAATCAAAGGCGGCAGTAACCGTACAGAATATCGATGACGTGACAAGTTCTTCCTTATGCTGATTTTTTTACCGAACGTTAACCGAAATTCCATTGACACTCGTTTGCATTAGGATTATACTCGCAAATGAAAAATCAGAGTAAACATGGTGACGAATGCCTCTCCGATCGGCGGTGAGGCGTTTTTATTTTACGCCATTGCGACTCTGATTAAGGGAGGAGAAATGAATGCCGCACGATGGATCGGATTTTTTCTTCTGAGTTTGGTGTTGGCGGGTTGCGCTCAACCGCCGACGCCAACTCCAATTCCCACGGCGACGGCCATTCCACCAAGTGCAACGCCGGTGCCACCAACTGCTACGCCGATTCCCCCAACGGCGACGCCGGTGCCGCCAACTGCCACGGCTGTTCCGCCGACAGCTACCCGGGTTCCACCAACCGCAACTCCAGTTCCGCCAACTGCCACGCTGATTCCGCGCCCTTCGCCTACGTCAGAGTTTCCACCCATCCCCGCCGGGATGGGCGGATTGATCGTGACCAATTGGTACGGTCGTGAAATCAACTATGAGATCGGCGGCAAGCTTCACAAGATTCCACCCAGCGGTGGACGCGTGATTATTCATTTGGCGCCGGGTAAGCAAAACTATTCTGCGGATATTGCCGGTTATGGCAGAGCCGGTGGCACGCTGGAAATTGTTCTGGGCAGGTACATCACCCAGCAGTGGGCAGATCGCTAACGCGTCGCACGATACACCAACCACATTCGTTGGATAGCGGTGAAATTTGTAAACACGGCAAGCAATCCTAGCACGATGAGAATCGGCGTGTCGCCGAAGAACGCGGTGAGGATCAGCCCGATGATGAGTAGCGCGATGCGTTCAAAGCGCGTCATCAGCCCCTCTTTCATTTCCATGCCGATGCCTTCGGCGCGCGCGCGGGCGTAACTCACCATCAGCGAACCGAGCAACGTAAAGTAAATGAGATACGCCGCCCAATTCATCCCGCGTTGCATCAACGCGTACAGAATTCCAAAATAGATCGCGCCTTCCGCAAAACGATCCGTCATCGAATCGAGGAATGCGCCAAACTTGCTCACCCGATTGGTCAGCCGGGCAAGCGAGCCGTCGAGCGCGTCAAAAATTCCGGCGGCGATGATAAGCAATCCGCCGAGCCCAAAATTTCCGCACGCCAGCACCACGCCGATACCGCACATTGCCAGAAAACCGACGAGTGTCAGAGTGTTTGGCGTGAAACCAATTTTGCCCAATCCGCCAGCGATGACATTGAGAAACATTTGCACGCGTTGTCGAATCAGATTGCTTAGCAAAGTTGCTCCCTTTCCTCATTTCCAATCTCTAACCGCTTAACGTCCACCATTCTCGCTTCACCTTGCGTGATGATCTCCGCCACACACGCGCCAACGGCTGGCGCAACTGCAAACCCAGCTCCGCCAAATCCCGCGGCAACAATCAGCCCGGCAATTCCCGGCACACGACTGATAATCGGTCGATTGTCCGGCGCCACATCGTAAATCCCGGCGTGTCCACGAATAAATCGCGCATTCGTCATCGCCGGCAAACGCGCGGCGAGATGCTGACGCACCTCATTGACAAAATCGTTTGGCACATTCTCGTCGAACGCATCGGGATTCGTTTCGGCGTTTGCCGGCGTGTTCAATCCGACCATTGTCAAACCGTACGTGTGCGGTCGGAAATGGGCGCCGGTGATGTAATCGATGAATGCGGCGTGACCGGCTTTCAATTCCGGCGGTCGATCAAAAAAGACAACTTGCGCACGTATCGATTGAATGCCGATTTGAACACCCAGTGGTTTGAGCAAGCGATCCGTCCACGCGCCGGCGGCGACGACGATGGTCAGCGCATCGATTTCGCCGACCGTCGTGTCTACTCCGCAAACACGATTCATTTGTACGCGAATATTTTTGACGAGCGTCCCGGTTTTGAAATTCACGCCGAGTTCTTTTGCGCGCGTGGCAAGCGTTGTCGTCGCGGCGAGGGGATCGACAAAGCCGGCGTCCGGTTCGTATGCGGCAATTGCCACATCGTCGATGCGCGCGTGCGGTTGCAATTCTTTCAACTCCGCCGGCGCAATTCTCTTACTCGTGATACCGATTTGCGTCTGTCGTTCGATTTCGCCGCGCAGTTTGGTTTCAACCGATTGCCCGGCAGTCACGATCAAGCCGGTTTGTGTAAATCCACAACTTGCCCCGACGATTGTCTGCCAATTTTGAAAATAATTCCAACTGGCGTGCGCGAGCCGCGCGGTCGTTTCATCGGCGTGGTGCGCGTGGATCAACGCGCCACTCCGTTTTGTCGCCCCTGATGCAAGCGATCCTTTTTCGACGACGATGACGCGCGTGCCGCGTTGTTGCGCCAACTGAAACGCAACGCTACATCCCAGGATGCCCGCGCCAAGAATCAATACATCGCACACGAGACGGGTCATGTTGCCGCCTCTCGTTTGTGACGACGCGGCAACTTGAGCAAATTCCGGACGCGCACGATGCGGCGTTTGTTGGTCGAGGATTTGACTTGGCTCGCCGCTTGTTTCGCGCGCATCAACTCTGAATAATATCCCAGCACGCGTTGCGCAATGATGCTCCAATCGTACTCGGCGGCTTTGCGTTTGCCGCAATCGCTCATTGCCGCGCGACGTTGTGGATCGTGCAACAAATCGATGAGCGCGTTTGCCAGCGCGGGTTCATCCTTCGGCGGCACCAGCACTCCTTCGGTGCCGTCGCTGATGACTTGACGATAGCCGGCGATATCGCTGGCGATGATCGGTACGCCCGCCGCCATCGCTTCCAGGAGAATGATGCCAAAGCTTTCAAACCCAGTCGACGGCGCGCAGAAAATCGTCGCGGTACGATAATAACGGGGCAATTCTTCCGGCGACACATAACCGATAAAATGTACGCTCCGTAATTTCGTTGCGCGCGCGTATCGAATGAACGGCGCTTTGTCCGTGTCGCTGAACGCGCCGCACACGATGAGTCGCGCGTCCGGCACCACTTGTTTGGCAAGCTGAAACGCACGAATGAGATGCCGAAAGCCCTTGCGTTTTTCCAAGCGCCCGACAAACAAAATGTTGGGGCGGCCGTCGTTGAACTGTTCGATGGGTTTCAGAGCGGGAGCCGCAAAACGCTCACAATCGATGCCGTTCGGGATAATCGTGTACTCGCCGGGAAAATATCGCGTGATATATTCGCGCACGGCGTCGGAAACAAAAATGCGTCCGTCCAGTCGATTGATCACGCGGCTGACGAGCGGGCGCATATATTCGTACAGGACATTCGATTCGCGGTACGCGTGGAACGTGCCGACGTTGAGCGCGTGCGAGTGTCGCAGGACAACAAGCGATAGAATTGGCACGGTCGGTTCGTGCACGTGTACCACGTCGAAATTTTCATCCTTCAAGATTTTTTTGACGCGGCGATACACTTGCGGCGAGAGGGTAATACGCGCTTTGGATCCGCTAAACGACACTGGCGCAACCGCGCCGCTCACTTTGATGACGTGATCGCCCAACACATCTTCGTCGGTGGTCGACGCGGCGATGATGCGCGTGTCGTGTCCCCACGCGCGAAAATGTTTGTCGAGTGCGGTGATGTGTTCCGTCACTCCACCGGGATATGGAAAGTCATACGGAGTTACAAGCGCGATTTTCATCGGAGCATATTTTCTGGCATTTGCACCGCAATCACTTCGCCGCGCGCGCACAACTCACCGTTCGCACTCAACGTCAGCGTCATCGTCACTTTGCGTCCCTTGATCTCTTTCACTTTGGCGCGCACTTGGAGCGTTGCATCAATCGGGGTTGGGCGCAAATAATCGACGTGAAGTGAGCCGGTCACAAAACGAAACGGCGGCTCGGTATCCATTGCACGATTCTCGGCGCGGTACATTGCCGCGGCGGCGGTGCCGGTGCCGTGACAATCGATGAGCGAGGCGATGAGTCCGCCGTACACAAAGCCGGGAATTGCGGTATGGTACGCGCGCGGCACAAAATGACAAACCGATTCATCGCCGTCCCAATAACTTTTGATTTGCAAACCGTGTTCGTTCAGGCGGCCACAACCATAACAGTGCGCGAGCTGATCGGGGTAATAATCTTGAAACGCTTTTTGATTCATAGACAAGCTTACTCCAGCATCATCACAAACTGAATATCTTGATCGTTCCGCGCGTATTCAGTAAATCCACAGCGTCGGTAAAGTTCAATCGCATCGTGCCAGCCGGGTGTGGTTGCCACGCGAACCTGTTTAAAGTTTTTTTGTCGCGCGATGCTCAATAACCGCGTAACGAGCGCGCGCCCGATGCCGTTCCGACGCCGCGCTTGGCTCACCGATATTCGCACGATGCGCCCGGTATTTTGACTTTCGGTCAATAATGCGCCGGTGCCAACTAGTTTGCCGTCGATTTCTGCGACGATAAAAGCGTGTTCTCGTTTGAGGTAATTCGTTTCAATGTCGTCGAGGTCTGGGTTTCGCGTCTCGTCGATCCACCCAAAATGTTCACCGAGACCGGCAAGAACCAAGCGACGAACCGCATCCTGATCGCGCGGCTCGAACGGTCGAATGTGCAGAGACATTGCCCTAGAATTTATGGCGCGTTTTAGCCACTCGCCGAATATGTTTGACCGGCAACTTGACGAGACTCTGAAACAATTGCGATGGCCCGATCTTGGCAAGATATTTGATTTCTTCCGCTGTCCAATAATGTCCATCCACCGTCGTCGTTTTGTCTTTCAGCGCGCACAACAAATCGTCTGCCGATTGACCGGGATAATTCGTTACCGCCGAACCGATGGTCGGTAGAACGTGCGAATCACTGCCGCCGGTTTCGGCAAGTTTCAAAATGCGACGATTCAAATCTTTGGCTTGTTTTTCGACAACCTTGCCGGCAATCGATGGGTTGAGTGATTCAAAACCGTCAAAGTAAATCAAATCGTCCGGATGTTTGTGAATGCGAATCAAACCGTTACGCCCAATCGACCGAATTATCCAACTCATCGGATGCGGGGCGATGACGACGCCGCCTTGTTCGTGTACCTGTGCGATGGTTTTATCGAGTCCTTGCAAAGACCGCACCGGTTTGTCGATGCCAAGCACCAGCAGATGACCTTCGAGGGTGGTAACTTCCATCCCGGTTAAAACTTGAAATCGATAGTTCCGCCGCGCGGCAAGTTCGCGGGCTTCGTCCGCGCCGTCGAACATATCGTGATCGGTGATTGCAATCAAATCGAGGTCGGTCTTGTGCTCAACGAACTCTAACACTTGTTCGACGGTTGCCATGCCGTCGCTGTGCGTTGTGTGGATGTGAATATCGGCTTTTCCCATCATTCATCCCAAATTTTCTGAAACATCAACCATTGATCCGGATACTGACGATAATATTTCGCCATAATGTCCGCCAGCTTTTGCACGCCAGTTCGAATATCGTGCGCCATCTCACCGGTTTTGGCGATTTCCACCGGCGGTTCAATGTACACGATACTGCGATTATCCGGCTGGCGGACGGCAAAGCCAATGATCACTGGCGCGCCGTACTTGAGCGCAAGTTGCACCGCGCCGTCCGGCATTTGCGCCGGCTTGCCCAAAAAATCGACGATGGGACCGGTTCTGGTGATGTCGCGGTCGTACGCCAGCCCGGCGATTTGCTTGTCGCGCAATGCTTTGATGAGCGCGCGCGGCGCAACATCGAGCGGAACCATATCGATGCCCTGGCTTTGACGCAGGTTCAGAATGTACCGAAATAATTTTTCCGGCTGGATGCGTTCGTTCGGTACGACAATCCGGGTATTGAGGTACACGGCAGCCAGTTGAATCACCATATCCCACGCGCCAAAGTGACCCGACCCGGCAATCACCCCTTTGCCAAGTTTCATCGCGTTTTCAAAATGTTCCATTCCGTGCACGCCGGCAAGTTGTTTGGCGATTTTTTCTTTCGTCAGCCCGTGCGCGCGAAAGAGATCGAAATAATTCTTGAGCAGATTTTGATAAGCACGGCGCGCAACGGCATTCATTTGCGCGGGTGAGGCATCATCACCTAAAACGCGGCGCAGATTGTAACGATACGTGGTCTGATTCTTGAAAGTGAACCAGTATGCTAGATCGCCCAAGCGCGCGAATAACCAATAACCCCAGCGAGCGGGAAGGCGGGGACAAATCAAACCGGCAAGGCGAAATAGATAATAACGCATAGGATTTCTACGACGAATTTGTTTTGGTCGATGATTGGGGCCGGCTCAGACTAGGAATTTTGCGCCGCGCCGTCGCGTTGTCTTTCCACATGGGGCGGAAAATGTACCACTGTTCCGGCGCGGTGAGAATCATTGCTTCCAAGCGATGCGCAATCAATTGCATCCCGGTTTGCAAATCTTGTTGACGATTTGCCGTGCGTTCGAGGACAAGCGGGGGAAACGAGTGGACAAGGATGCGTCCATCGGGCGTAACGCCCGGCACCCCCACGATGATTGCCGCGCCGGTCATCAGCGCAATCTGTGCGGGTCCCGCTGGAAAATCCGTTTCGGTGTTGAAGAAGGTCACGGGAACGGTAGTCATATCGAAATGATGCGTCACGCCAAAATCGAGCAGTAATCCAACGATTTCGTTGCGCTTGAGCGCCTCGATCATTTTGCGCGGTGCGCGATCATACGGAAACAAGGTTACTTTATTCTCGGTGCGCGCGCGCGTCAACAAATTCATCAATTGAGGAGGACGCAAAGTTTCTCCGACGAGAGTGATTGGTTTGAAGCGATGTGCGACCACAGCGGCGGGAATGTCCATATTTCCGTAATGCGCCGACACCAGAATCACGCCTTTACCGCGCGCAATCGCCTGCTCAAAATGTTCCGGGTTGGCAAAGGTGACACGTGCCTCAAATTCATCCAATGTCGCGCTGGGGTACAGCATCATATCGTGCATAAGCCGAGTGAAATTTTGAAAGGCAGCGCGCGTAACGCGTTGCACGTCTGGATGATGGGTTGGCTTGCCCAGCACGTGTGCAAAATTTTCTTGCGCAATCCGGCGGCGCAACGGCATCATGTAATAACCAACCCAGCCGATGAATGTCGCCACGCTCATGCTCAACCAACGCGGTGTTGCGCTCACCAAGACCATGCCCAAACGCCATGCCCAATAAAGTGCGATCACCCGTTTTCCTACCGTTGTTGGGATTAATTACCGATCAACGTTTCCACTTGACGTTGATATGCGTGCAGGCGTGCATGATCGAGCGAGCACAAAACTTCCCGCCCGTTGCGCCGCACCTTGATCAACCCGGTTTGACGGAGACGATGGAGATGCCAGGATACAAGCGGTTGACTCATTCGCAGATAGCGCGCGATTTCAGTCACGGTCAACTCGCGCCGCGCTAACTGCTCGACGATGCGCAATCGCGTCGTGTCGCTCAACACGCGATAGAAATCGCGCAACTCTTTGAATCCCCGCAAATCCATACCGCCACATCCAAATCGATGTATAAATAATCACTTATATGTTACGTGGAAACAGTTTCTTGTCAAGTGCTCTGGAACGCGGTATAATCGAAGACGATGCAAGTGCCTGGAACTTTGCGCTGGGATGTTTCGCCGCACGAAGCGTTCCAACTACAACGTGAGTTAGCGACGCGCGTCATCGAACAAGACCGACTGGCGAAGATCCGCTTCGTTGCCGGGGTCGATGTGGGATTTGAAGGCGAGGGTAATACCACATCGCGCGCGGCGGTTGTCGTCTTGCGCTTTCCTGACCTCGTCCCGGTCGATTACACGATTGCGCGATTGCCGGTGACGTTTCCGTACATCCCCGGCTTGCTCGCCTTCCGCGAAATCCCGGTTGTTTTGCGCGCGCTGGAAAAATTGCAAACCGAACCGGACGTGATCATCGTCGATGGGCAGGGGCGGGCGCATCCGCGCCGACTGGGAATTGCCAGTCATCTCGGCGTGCTGATCGACCACGTGACGATTGGGTGTGCCAAATCGATTTTGTGCGGCAAGGCGGTCGAACCGCAAAATCAGATTGGCGCCTGGTCGCCACTCATCGATCACGGTGAAACGATCGGCGCGGCGTTGCGCATGCGAGTTGGCACGACGCCGGTGTACGTGAGTATCGGTCATCGCATCAGTTTGGAACGCGCAATCGAAATCGTGTTGAAATGCGGCAAGGGCTATCGTTTGCCGGAGACTACGCGTTACGCGCATCGTGTTGCCGGCGGCGAGGACATTCAAATCGATTCTGTGCAAGCGAGTTTGTTTTGATGACGGACAACAGAAAAATTGCGCAAGCGGCTGAATTGATCAAACAATCGCATTATGCGGTCGCGCTGACCGGCGCGGGTGTTTCGACGCCGTCGGGCATTCCGGATTTTCGCAGTCCTGGGTCGGGGTTGTGGAAAAAAGCCGACCCGTTCAGCGTGGCGTCGATTTGGGGATTTATCGAAAATCCGCAAGGATTCTACGATTGGCTCAAGCCGCTTGCTAAATTGGCTAAATCTGCTAAACCGAACCCGGCGCATTATGCGCTCGCGGAACTTGAAGCAATTGGAAAATTGCGCGCGATCATTACGCAGAACATCGATGATTTACATCAGCGTGCCGGCAGTAAACGCGTGCTTGAAGTGCATGGTCACATTCGTCAGGCGACGTGCATTCGTTGTTATCATCTGGTCGATGCTGCGCCGTTGTTCGCCAAGTTTGTTGAGGATGGCGATATCCCAACGTGCGAAGTGTGTGGCGGTGTGATGAAGCCGAACGCCGTGTTATTTGGCGAGATGTTGCCAGTGGGCGTGATGTACGAAGCGAATCAAGAATCGACCAAATGCGATGTGATGTTGATTGCCGGCTCGTCGCTAGAAGTGGCGCCCGCCGCCGATTTGCCGGTGGTGGCAAAAGAACAAGGCGCCAAGTTGATTTTGGTCAACAAATCGGCAACCCCGATCGATGCGCAGGCATCAGTCATTTTGCGCGAGGATGTCGCCGTTGCGCTTCCCAAGATCGTCGAGTGGGTGAAGAAATAAAAACTTGCGGATGAATCAATCCGCAAGTTTTTTATTTCACCGGTTTTCCATACCCAGGTTCCGCCAGGAATTTTCCGTTTACCATCACTTGTCTTCCTCGCAAAAACACCTGCACAATTTTTCCACGCACGCGTGTTCCTTCAAACGGCGACCAATTGCATTTGGTCTGCCACGGTTTTTGTAAACGGTACGCTGCATCGAGTTTCACGAATACCAAGTCTGCGTCGCTTCCTTCCGCAATTTCACCTTTGGCTTTCAAATTGAACACGCGCGCCGGGTTGCGCGCCGACATCCGCGCAAGGTCTTGAAGCGATAATCGCTTTTCATTCACCGCGTTCAGCAACAAGGGAAGCATGGTCTCCAGTCCCGGCATGCCCGACGGGGGCTTGCTTGAATTTTTTTCTTCGAGGGTGTGTGGCGCGTGATCGGTTGCAAACAGATCGACGTGCGCGAGATTCTCCCACAACGCGCGCACGTCTTCCGGCGCACGAAGCGGCGGATTGACGATGCCGTACGCGCCGAGCCGGGATTCGTCGTCGGTGCTGAGAAATAAATGATGCGGCGCAACCTCGCACGAAATATTTACGCCGCGCGATTTGGCTTGCTTGACCAATTCAATTTCACGCGCGGTACTGAGATGCGCGATGTGTAATGGACGCCCGGTTTCTTCAGCGAGAGCGATCGCGCGGCTCACGGCGAGCGATGCGCTGAGCGGCGGTCGTTTTGCGCTGTGGCGAACCCGGGATGAATCGCTGGCAAAAAATTTCAGCGACTCGTGATCCTCCGCATGGACAACAATCGGCAATTGGTGCGGTGCGGTAAAATGCCGGAACGTCGCATCGAAATCGGTGACCAGCAAATCGCCGGTCGTTGCGCCCATATACAACTTGACGCCGATTGCGCCCCAATCTCCAAGCTCAAAGCTCCCATTCTCTGGCGTCGCTCCGATAAAGAACCCAAAATCACAAACCGCTTTTTCGCACGCAATCTTTCGTTTCGCTTCCAGTGCTTCGCGCGTCGTCGTTGGTATCGGATTGTTCGGCATATCGAGAAGGGTCGTCACACCGCCGGCAAGTGCGGCGCGTGTGCCGGTTGTCAAGTCTTCTTTGTGCGTTGCGCCAGGATCGCGCAAATGGACGTGCGCGTCGATCAAGCCGGGCAAAATGTGATAACCGCCCGCATCGATGATTTGCGCATTCGCCTCGTCGATTGAATTGGCTACGCGCGCAATCGTTTCATCGATAATCAAAATGTCGCCGCGCGCAATGCTGTCGGGTGTAACTATTATTCCGTTGCGAATTATCAGGCGATTCATTCTGCCTCAGTCATCGCAGGGGAGTAAGGGAGCAGAGGAGCAGGGGCGAACGACAAAACATCTCCTCTGCGCCTCTGCTATGTTCTTCGCGCTCCTCTCCCCTGAAAGAAATGGACTGCGCCGCTGGCGTCACGATGGACGCGTCCAAATTCCGGCAACTGCGCTAATTCTTTCGCGGTGAAGACGGGACCGTCTTGGCAAACCAACTTGCCGCTCAACGTGCATTGTCCGCAAATGCCAAAGCCACATTTCATATATCGCTCGACTGCAAGTTGCGCGGGAATATTTTTTTGCAACGCCTCGCGCATGATCGCGACGAGCATCGCCTCTGGACCGCACGCGAGAATATTCGACACGCGTGCGAGATGCGGGCGCGCGGCATCGGTTACAAAGCCGGGCGTGCCGCGCGAGCCGTCCTCCGTTGCGGTTTCAACTTGCACGCCAATTTCGCGCATTCGATTTTCATATAACAAATCTTGCGATGTGCGTCCGCCAATCGCGGCGATGACGGTTCGATTTTGTTTCTGCAATTCGGTTGCCGCAAAGTACAACGCCGCAACGCCATACCCACCGCCGATCAAAAGCGTTATCCCATCGCCATTCAAATCGAAGCCGCGTCCAAACGGTCCGCGCCAGCCCACTTGCTCCCCCATCTTTTTTTCGTGCAACGCGCGCGAAAAGGGACCGACCGCCGCAACAGTAATCGTCAAAGGATCGCGCGCGACCAGCGCCAATGGTTTCTCATCGATGCCGGGAAGCCAAAGCATGATGAATTGACCCGGCGTCGCGCGTTCAATCGCATCGTCGAGCACGAATGTTTGAGTGTACGCATTTTCAATGATGATTTCTTTGATCGTCACAATGCGTGGAAGCAATCGCTATTCTCCCAATCTCAAGTCGGCAAAACCACACTGCCGCGAAAATCTTCGAGCCGCGCGAAATTGTACCGGCGCATATATTTCTCAATCCCGCGCGTTACTTCGCCGAACACGTGCAAACCGCGCGTGTAAATCGCGCTGCCGATGCCAACGCCATACGCGCCGGCAATAATCATCTCGATTGCGTCGCGCGCCAGTGTATTCCCGCCGATGCCGATAATCGGCACGTGTACCACTTGGGCGATGTCGTACACGCACCGCACCGCAATCGGATGAATTGCGGGACCGCTGATGCCGCCGACACGATTCGAAATGACCGGCGCGCGCGTATCGATGTCAAGCACCATCCCAGGTCCTAGGGTGTTGATCGCGCTGATCGCATCTGCGCCCGCGCTCACGACGGCTTTGGCAATTTCGGCAATGTTCGCTTCGTTCGGTGAGAGTTTGACGATGATCGGAATATCGGTGCATTGCTTGACGCGGCGCGTTACTTGTGCGGCGACGTACGGCGTCGCGCAAAAAAACTGCCCAAACTCGTGTTCGACGTTAGGGCAGGAAATATTCACTTCGATCAAATCCGGTTCGGCAATCGTAATTTTTTCAGCGACACTCCCAAAATCCCAAACCGATTCCGCGAAAATACTCGCGATGACGGCAATCCCTTTTGGCTTGAGTGCGCGTTTGGCGACGCGAATTTCTTCGGCGGTTGCATCGACGCCGGGATTGGACAGTCCGACGGCGTTGATAAGTCCCGCGCCCCAATCGGCGATAGCGGGATTGCGATAACCCGCGCGCGGTTTGAGTCCGCACGATTTAGTGACAACTGCGCCCGCACCGGATTCGCCGACGCGAATGAGCAAATCTTCCGACAATCCCAGGATGCCGGACGCCAGGACCGTTGGGTTTCTAAATCTGACGCCGCAGATTTCAACCGACAAATCAAGTTCGGTCATTGCTTGGTCTCGACGAAACTGATGGCTTCTTGAAACTGGGTTTCGCTGATGCGGTCAGTGGCGCGTAAGATGCGAAGCACATCTCGAATTTTGTAAACCGCAAAGAGCGAATATCCGCGTTGTGCTAATTCTTCCGCGCCGCCTTGCTCGCGGTCGATCAGCACAACAATGTCGCGCACCTTGAGCCGCGCTTCGAGCAAGGTGGAAATCGCTTCCAATTTGCTTGCGCCGGTTGTGATCACATCGTCCAGCACGACGATTTGTTCGCCGGCGTTGAACTTGCCTTCGATGACGCGCTCCGTGCCATAATCTTTTTTCGCTTGGCGCGGATAAATGAGTGGGCGATCCATTTCCAATGCCACGGCAGTGCCAATCGGCAGCGCGGCGTACGGAATCGCGGCGATGCGGTCAAAGCGAAGCGTGTTCAGCGTTTGTGCGAATGCGCGCGCCGCCTCGCGCATGATGCCGGGATGCGAAACGAGAATGCGAAGATCGAGATAAAAAGGCGAAAGCATTCCCGATTTGAGTTTGAATTTACCAAACTGGATCGCGCCGATGGAGTAGAGTTCAAGGATCAGATTTTCGTTCATGTCAACCTCGTTTTTGCCGCATATTCACGCAGAAATTAAAATCTCGATTGATTGATCTCATCGCGCGTTTTGATTGCCGCCGCGCGCGCGGCATTGGCGTAATCGTCCCGGTTTGATGCGTACAAAATCGAGCGCGAGGCATTGATGAGCGGGCCTACACCAACATCGTTCTTGCCAAACGCGACAGCATCCGCAACACTTCCGCCTTGCGCGCCGATTCCCGGGATTAAGAAAACCGCGCCGGGATTTGCTTCGCGGACGATGCGTAGTTGTTCCGGGAACGTTGCGCCGACGACGAGACCAATTTGCGATTGGGGTCGTGCTGTTGCGGCGAACTGCGCGACGCGGGCGTACAGCGGTGCGGATTCCAGTAGCGCGTCTTGAAAATCGTGCGATGATGGATTGGACGTGTGCGCCAGTAAAAAAATCGCGCGGTCATTATAGTCCAAAAATGGCGCGAGTGCATCTGCACCGAGATAGGGATTCACCGTGACCGCATCCACGCCGAGTGTTTCAAAAGCAAAACGAGCGTACCCACGTGCCGACGATTCGATGTCGCCAAATTTTGCGTCAAGCACAATGGGAATGTCGCGGGGAATCGCGGCGATGGTTTGCGCAAGGTCGTCGATGCCCGGCGCGCCGCGCGCCAAGTAAAACGCAAGATTGGGTTTGTACGCGCAGACCAAATCTTTCGTCGCGGCGATGATCGCGGAGTTGAAGGTGACCACATTGACTGCCGATGGAATTTTTGCCGGGTCGGTATCGAGTCCGATGCAAAGCCAGGAGTTGTTAAGCGATTGAGCGGCAGATAGTTTCTCTGTAAATGACATCGTAATCCATTAGGGTAAGGGCGAGGTAACCTCGCCCTTACGAATATCATCCCAACACTTCCGCGAGCAATGCCATTCGGATGTACACGCCATTCCGCATTTGGCGAAAGTACGCCGCGTTCGGCAGTGCGTCAACATCGGTGGCGATTTCATCCACGCGCGGGAGCGGGTGCATCACGACGAGTCCCGGTTTCGATTGTTCGACCAACTTGCGGGTGAGGATGTAAAAGTCTTTGAGTTTCTCGTATTGCTTGATGTCGGCAAAGCGTTCTTTTTGCACGCGCGTCATATACACGACATCGGCTTTTTGTAAACTGCGCGCAAGATCGTTCGTCTCTTCGACGATGAAATCACGTTCGCGCAGATAGTCGCTCACCTCGATCGGCATCGATAAGGCGGCGGGCGCGACGAACGAGTACTCGACTTTGAAATTGCTGAGCGCGCGCGCAAGCGAATGGACTGTGCGTCCGTTTTTCAAATCGCCGACGAGCGCGATCCGCAAACCATCGATGGTGTTCTTTTCCGCGCGGATCGTGTATAGATCGAGCAGCGCTTGCGTCGGATGTTCGCCGGTGCCGTCGCCGCCGTTGAGGATCGGCACGGGCGATGCCTCTGCCGCCACGCGCGCCGCGCCGATTTCCGGATGACGCATGGCAATCGCATCGGCGTACTGCGCGATGGTGCGAATCGTGTCGGAAAGCGATTCGCCTTTCACCACGCTGGACGCGGTTTTCGCTTCGGCGACGGAAATCACGCCGCCGCCGAGTCGCTGCATCGCAGCTTCAAACGACAAGCGTGTGCGCGTGCTGGGTTCGTAGAAAATCGTCGCGAGAATTTTGCCGTCGAGCAAACGCAAGCGTTCGCCTTGGTCAAGCCGCGCGGCAAATTCATCGGCGCGCGCAAAAAGCCGTTCGATTTGTTCGCGCGAAAATTGCGCAGCGGTCAAAATATCGACGCCTTTCAAACTCATTCAAACCTCCCAGGTGAGTTGGTATAAAAAAGACCTTTGAGCGTTACCGCCTCAAAGGTCTTGCGTTTCAAAATCATACACGCCGCGGACGATTTTCTTCCGCGCGCGGCAGGTTCGATTCATCGCAACGTGTCGTCGAAACATGATGACTCATCTTCTCCCGAGCTGAGCGCCATTGCTGGGCGATTTACCGTGCGCCATTATAGCGAGATTGTTCGATTTGTCAAAAGTATGACCTTGTTCGTATTGACATTTTGCAACGGGCGTAGTACGCTCCGTGGCAATGAACACGAACGAATTTTCGTTACCGGCGCAAAATGCTAATCGCCATTCGTGGTGGCGTTTTCCCGTTCTGTGCTTCCTCGTTGCGCGTGTCGTGCTTTCATTGTGGGCGTTCGTCATTCTTCAGGTGATTCAGCCGCCCGCGCCAATCGATGTGGCACGCGGCGGCGCGTTCGTTTATCAGACGCTTGATGCTGGGCTGGGATATTACTGGCTCGAGCCGTGGAATCGCTACGACACACATTGGTACCTCAAGATCGCAATCGATGGTTATGCGCCGAACGATGGCAGTCTTGCGTTCTTTCCACTTTATCCGATTTTGATTCGCGCCGCCGGTACGTTGATTGGCGGGCAGTGGTTGCTGGCGGCATTGCTCATTTCCAATTTAGCGATGCTCGGTACGCTGATCGTGTTATATCGATTCGTTGCGGATCAATTCGATGATGTGATCGCGCGCCGAACAATGGCGGGGCTTTTGATTTTTCCGACGGCCTTTTTTTTCTTTGCGGCGTACACCGAATCGCTGTTCGTCCTTTTTGCACTATTGACGTTACGCGGCTTGCAGAATCGAAATTGGTGGCGCGCCGGTTTGTTTGCTGGCTTGGCAACACTCACGCGTGCGCCGGGCATTTTGCTCATCGTGCCGATGTTGTACGGGCTGTTTGTTCAGCGCGCGCGGCTCGCGCATTTTCTAGCGCTTTTTCTGCCGATGATCGGCGGGGCAAGTTATTGGCTGTATCTGACGTTGACATTTGGCGATGTGAATATGTGGGCGCGCGGTGTTGCGTTTTGGCGGTCGAGCGGATTGCCGGGTCAAAGCATCCTTGCCGCCATTCAACTTGTGTTCACCACCGATTATGCGATTGCCAACAATCTGATCGATCTGGCGGCAACGCTGTTTTTTATCGGCATGATTATTGTGGGTTTTACAAAACTTCCGCCGCTGCTCTCGCTGTATTCACTCGCGGTGATTCTCCCCCCGCTCGTTTCGATTCAAACCATCGTCGCGCGGCTTCCACTGGCTTCTCTACCGCGTTACGGCATTATCGCCTTTCCGATTTTTATCACGCTGGCGCTGATGCAAATTCATCGACGCTGGAAAATGATCGGCGTAACGCTGGCGTTGGTACTGCAAGCATTGTTCGTGGCGCTGTTTGTCAATTGGATTTGGATTGCGTGAACCTCTCATCGGAGATGTGATGAAATCACTTGGCTGGCGTGTTGTTGCGATAGCTCTGGCGATAACGTGGCTGTTTCTTGTGACGATGAATTATTACATCGTCCATAAACCGTTTCATCTGTCTAACGTGCTGGCAATCGGCGAGGTGATTCTGAATTGCTTGGTCGCGGTATTGATATTTACGCTGGCGAGCGGAATCGGTACACGCGTTTTGCGCCAGTTCACATTTGCATCACGACTCGAGGCGTTAATTTTTCGTGCGGGTGTTGGATTGGCAGTCGTTTCGTTTTCGGTATTCGCGCTCGGTCTCGCCGGTTTACTTCAGCCCATTTTATTTTGGGTTTTACTTGTCCTCGCGCTAATCTTTTTGCGTCACGACATCTCAGAAAACATTCATCGTCCGGCGGTGAACGCAGTGTGTCCAACGCGCTGGGAAAAATTTCTCGCCGGGTTTGTTGCTTTAACATTTAGCTTGGCGTTCATCGTGGCGCTCACACCGCCCATCGAATGGGACGCGCAGTTGTATCATTTGCATCAAGGCAAGTACGCGCTCGCGCTTGGTCGTATCGCCGAACCGCCGGACATTCCAACATTCAATTATCCATCGCTCATCGAAATGCTGTATCTTGCCGCGCTCGCGCTCAAGGGCGATATCGTCGCCAAACTTTTGCATTGGGTTTTTGCCGTTCTAGTGGTTGGCGCGGTGTGGGATTGCGGGCGACGGTTTTGGAACACGCGCGTCGCGTGGATTGCGGCGGCAACGCTGACGGCGATTCCGACTTTTGCAACCGTGATGGGTTGGGCGTACAACGATGCCGCGCTCGCGCTGTACGCCTTTGGCGCGTTTTACGCCGTCGCAATTGGACACGAAACAAAATCGACGCGCTGGTTCGTTTTGGCGGGCGTGTTTGCCGGGTGCGCGATGGGCACAAAAAATACCGCATTGATTATTCCGGTTGCGTTAGCGTTATTGATCTGGCGATTCAATCGTCAAGGTTTTCGTCATGCTTGTATGTTCGGCGTCGTTGCGTTGGCGATGGCGTTGCCGTGGTATCTTCGCAATCTGGTTTTCGTCGGCAATCCCATTTACCCGTACTTCATCGGAGGAAAAAATTGGGATGCGTTTCGTGCGGCGTGGGGTACGCGTTGGGGTACGGGTTTATTGAACGAGCCGCTTAGATTACTTTTCGTTCCCTGGGAAGCAACGATCCTGGGACAAGAAGGTACGGAACTGTACGCGGCGACGCTGGGACCGATCATGCTCGCGTTCATTCCGTTGTTACTGATTGTCGCATCGACCGGTGAAGAGAAAAACAGTCGCCGCGTTTTGCGTGATGCATTGCTCTTTTCACTGATGGGCTATCTCTTCTGGCTCTTGGGTGTGGCAATGAGCAAATTGCTTTTGCAATCGCGGTATTTGATTCCGATTTTCACAACGCTTGCTTTAGCCGTCGGCGTCGCGGTCGAACGCTTGCGCTCGCTCGATCTGCGCGCATTCTCGCTGGCACGATTTAGCAAGATGTTGTTCGGTTTGATGCTAGGTTTGACGCTTGGCGCGCAGGCGCTGGAATTGATCGCGCTGAATCCCGCGCCGGCACTAGCCGGCTTTGAAGCGCGGGATCAGTATTTGGCGCGTCGATTGTCGCCGCGCGGATATTTTGATGCGATGCAAGCCATTCGGGAATTGCCGCCGCAACATCGAATTTTGTTCTTGTGGGAGACGCGTAGTTATTACGCGCCACATCCACTCACCGCGCAACCGGATCAGCTCCTCGATGCATGGGCAGATTTGGTTTATCGGTTTCACAACGCGGACGGCATCGCCGATTATTTGCGGCGCGAGGGATTTACGCACGTGCTTCTCAGCCGCACCGGCCTGGATTTCATTCTGCAATCGGGATATGATCCGATAACGCAAACCGACCTAGCAGTGCTCGAAGATTTTGCCGCGCGCTATTTGAACCCAGTGATCGGCACAACGACACTGCAGATCGATGTGCGAAACGGCAAACCGGGTGTGCGAGACGCGGAACGAGACCCGTACATCGTCTACGAAATTTTGCCGTCGAGTCGCTGATGAAACGGACACGCCAATCAATCGTCTTGTTGCTCGTTCTCATTTCGATTTTGTATCTTGCACTCGCGTTTGGAATTTATACCGGCTTGACCTCGCGCGTGCTAGGCGCAAATGATTTCTATTCACGCTGGGTCGGCGCGCGCGCGTTGTTCTTACGTGGCGAGAATCCCTATTCGGATGTGGTAACGCGCGAGATTCAAATGGGAATGTACGGTCGCCTCGCACAGCCCGACGAAGATCAGGTGGCGTTTGCGTACCCCATTTACACCGCGTTTACGCTCGCGCCGTTGGTGAATTTGCCGTACGCGCAAGCGCAAGCATTGTGGATGGCGCTCCTGATCTTTTGTGTCATCGGCGGAACATTTGCGCTCGCGCGTCTCTTTGAAATTCCGCTGCACCCGCTCATACTTGGCGCAATTGTTTTCGGGGCGTTGTTTTTTTATCCATCGGTGCGCGGAATTTTCAACGGACAATTCGCGCTCTTTTCGTTTTTTTGTCTCGCGTCGGCGATGCTGATGATTCACGCGGAGGCGGATGTCGGCGCCGGGATTTTATTGGCGTTGGCAACCGTGAAACCACAGCCGGCAATTTTCCTTGTGCCAGCGATAATTCTCTGGGCGTTTATTCATCGCCGCTGGAAAATTGTCGCCACATCGCTGGGAGGAATTTTCGCGCTCGTTGCGGTTGGCTTGCTTTTTGTTCCCACCTGGCTTTTCGATTTCGTCGTAGCGATTCAGAATTATTCGCAGTACTTGCGCGTTGGTCCGCCGGTGCAAACAATGTGTGAGATGCTTTTCCCACAAATGAGTTCGATGCTCACATACGCGACTAGTCTGCTCCTGGGTGTGTGGGCAACGTGGAAGATTGTTCGCAATCGACAAAAATCGTGGCAAGATTTTTCGCCGACGCTTGGACTTGTCGCGCTGGTTACAACGCTGATGGCGGGGCGTGTTGGGACGCCAGATCAAATCTTGTTGCTGATTGTGTGGCTCGGTTGGTTGAGTGGAAAATTTCGGCGCAGAGAAATCGGGTGGGTTGCGCTAGCCACGCTGACGATTTTGATTCTACCCTGGCTCGTTTTCTTCGCTACACTTCGCGGCGACAATGAACATGTCATCGTCACGCTTGTGCTACCCTTGCTCACGCTAGTCGTGTATTTCTGGCAGGCATGGGTGAATCGATGAACGCATTGATTCTGGGACTGCTCGCCACCGCCAATTTCCGGCTCTTTCCTGAAACGTATCAACGGTTTATCGTTTTGAGCGCGGGACTGTTTGCGTTGTTCGATCTCGTGCCGATTGGATGGTCGGCGCGGCTTCGTCGCAGTGCGCAAAATTTTTTGGTTGTCCTGACGGTCGCATTGATTGTCGTTGGTCCACTCGCGCAATCGATCATTCAGCGGCAACTCACATCGCCGTCGGCATTCATTCACGACGGCGCGCTTCAAACCGAAGAAGCAGTCAAGTTGCTCTTGAGTGGAAAAAATCCGTACGGTGCAGATTATGCGCAGACGGCTTTAGCCGATTGGCCCTATTGGATTTCACCCGATGCCTCGTCGAACCCGGCGTTGGAACATTATACTTATCTGCCGTTGTCGTTCATTGGAATCATTCCTTTTTATTTTATCGCTCAGGTGCTTTTTGGCTGGTTTGATATTCGACTGGTTTATTTGTTGTGTTTTGTTGTGATTTGGATATTGTTGCCCCTTTTGACGCAAGATCGAGAAAAGCAACTTGCTCTGCAAATCGTATTTGGTTTGAATCCATTATTTGCTCCCTTTATCGCCGAGGGGCGCAACGACGTAACTGCGATCTTGTGGATTGTGCTTGCGCTCGCTTTGCTTCAGCGTAGACGATTTACTTGGACTGCCGTGATGCTGGGTTTGGCGTGTGTGACCAAACAAACGGTTTGGTTCGTGGTACCATTTTTTCTCACGTATTTATTTTTCATTTCATATTCGCGCCAGATGCATTCCTTCCTCGTGCGCGTGTTGATTCCGTTTGTGCTTCCGTTTGTTTTGGTTGTTCTGCCATTTCTGATTTGGGATGCAGGCGCATTTGTCAAGGATACGCTCATTTATCCATCAACGACCTATCCGGTGTTAGGCATCGGCTTGGGTGGCTTGCTCGTTACCTTGGGTATTTTACCCGCGCGTGATGCCGCATTTCCCTTCGGGTTGGTGGAGATGGTGGTGGGCGTACCGGTCCTCGCACTTTTGTTACGCTATGTGATCCGGTCTCGCTCAATTCGTTCGATGGTTGCGGCATCTGCCGGGTTTGCTTTTCTCGCGGCATATTTGAATCGTGTTTTCCACGACAACTATATTGGCTTTGTGCTGACGCTCGGCGCCATTGCGTTTTTTGTTGAAGAATCCCATTCGCCGCCAAACCGAGAAACTTATGCAATTTGATTTTTCGCACCGATTGCGAATGGTCTGTCTGTTCCTTATTGCGTTTGCGTTGCGAACGTTGGATTTGGGGCAACGGCCGATTTGGTACGACGAAGCATTCAGCGTTTTTCTCGCCGAGCAGGACTTGGCGTCGATTGTTCGCGGGACTGCCGCCGACGTTCAGCCACCATTGTATTATTTTCTCCTGCATATTTGGCGAATCGTTGGCACGCAGCCGTTCACGCTTCGCTGGCTTTCGGTTGCATTATCGATGCTGTCCGCGTCGCTGGTTTATGCACTGGCACACAAATTATTTTCGCGCCGCGCCGCTGCGCTGGCTTTATTTTTTTGCTCAATTGCGCCTTTCCAAATTTATCACGCACAAGAATTGCGGATGTACGGATTATTGGCGTTGGGCGCGCTGATATACCTTTACGGTGTTACCCAAATTTCCAGTCCGCGAAATTGGTTTCTCATCATCCTGGGCGCAATCATCACACTTTACGCGCAAGCACTCGCCGTATTCACGCTCGTTGCCGCAAATGTCTATTTTCTTTTCACGCGTGAATGGCGCGCGCAAATCAAATTGCTCGGCGCGCAAGTTGTCGCGTTGGTTGCATTTGCGCCGTGGTTGATCTATGTGCCAAGTCAAATCGAAAACATTCAGCGCGCGTACTGGACCCAGCCGCCCGGCATTGTCGATGTCTTGCAAATGCTGATAACCTTCACGATGTATTTGCCGCTGCCGCCGATTGGACTGGCGCTTGCCTTATTCGTCGCGCTTGTGATTGGCGTGCTTGCCGCGATTGAATCGTTTCGATTATTTCGTCGCGCCGCGCCGCCGCAGTTTGGGTTGATCGTCGCGTTCGTCGTTGCGCCGCCGATGTTGATGTTCGGATTTTCGTACATGATGCGACCGATTTTTACACCGCGCGCGGCGATTGTTTCATCGCTGGCGTACTATCTTTTGCTCGCAATGTTGGCGGCGCGTGCCGCACGTCCCGGTCGAATTGCAATTGTTGGCATTGCCAGTATCATTGCGATATCGATGTTGCCGTTTTATTATGCGGCGTTTGGTGAGTGGCGCCGCGCGCCGTTTGTGGAAGCAAATCAATTTTTGCGCGCACAGGTTAAATCGGGCGACTTGATTTTGCACGACAATAAACTTTCGTACTTGCCAATGCGTTTTTACGACCGCGCGTTGCCGCAGGAATTCCTCGCTGATCCGGCTGGTGCCGGGAGTGATACATTTTCGCGCACAACGCAAGCGGTAATGCAAATCGCGCCAGTCGATTTCGATCTAGCGTTGCGGAATCGCGCGCGGGTGTGGTTTATCATTTTTCAAACGGCGATCGATGAAGCAATCGAAGCAGGACACCCACACGGAAACTTGTCCCGGCTTGACGCGACGATGCATCGGCGCGACGTTCAGACGTTTGGTGATGTGAGAATAATCCTTTATGAAACTCGTTGAGCGCTGGCGAAAAATTGACTCGGCGTGGAAATTTGCGCTCGGTGCATACATCGTTGCGCGCGCGGCGCTGACGACGTGGACGTTGGTCATCGCGCTGATTTTTCCGGCAACCGCGCAGAATATCGATCTCTTTGGCGCGCCGGTGCTTGCCGTTTTCGATTTGACGACGAGCCAGCGTTACGCGTTCTCGCGCGAAATCGAGGGTGCGATTCTCACTTTTCGATTACGCGATTCGGAGACAGTAATCGATGTGCAAACTGAAAGCGTATGGTCGTTGCGGGAGGGACGAGCGCTCGCCGGGAAGTACGCCGGACAATCGTTCAAGCCGTCAGCCTATTCGGTCGAGGAAATTTTTCCGTATCACGATGTTACACCAAGTTCAAATCTAGTTTGGGCGTTGTGGCAACGTTTCGACACGAATTGGTATTTGAAAATCGCGCAACGCGGTTACGCGGCATACGACGGGAGCATCGTTTTCTTTCCGATGTACCCGGCGTTGATTCGTATCGTCAGCGCATTCGTTGGCGATGGAATGTTGGCGGCGTTGATTGTGTCTAATGGTGCGTTGATCGGCGCGTTGGCATTTTTGCACCGACTTGCGGAAGGCATGTTCGATCTGTCGGGCGCGCGGCGTGCCGTGGCATATATGACCTTGTTTCCGACCGGCTTTTTCTTGTTCGCCGCGTACACTGAAGCACTCTATCTTTTTTTTACACTCGGTGCCTTTGTGTCTGCGCGGCAAAATCGCTGGCTCGTGGCTACGTTTTTTGGTGTACTTGCCGCATTGACGCGCTTGCAGGGCGTTTTGCTACTTTTGCCGCTGGTGTGGATGTGGTGGCAGCAAAACAAATCGGTCAACGCTTCACGCTTTACACTTTACGTTTTATTCTTGATCCCGGTTGCGACGTTCGTCTTTCTCGCGTCCACCAATCTGTCGCTCTTGAATTCGTACGTCGGTGAACTGCACGCGCGCTTTGTGCTGCCGTGGGAGAACATCGCGGCGTCGTGCGCGCTCATCGCAAATGGTAAGGCGAGTTTCATCGATGTTTCAAATCTCGTTGCGACATTAGGCGTCGGCGCGATGCTGATTATCGCGTGGCGACGATTGCCGCGCGAGTATGCGTTGTACACACTATTGATGTTTCTTGCGCCGTTGTTTCGAATGACGGAAACGCAACCGCTTGTCAGCATGAATCGATATGGGCTGGTACTATTTCCAATGTTCATGCTGTTGGGTGTGTGGGGCAAAAATGCGTGGGTCAATCGCGCAGTTGTGTATCTTTCGTTTCCCTTGCAAATGTATTTTGTCGCGCAGTTTGTGCTGTGGGGATGGGTGGGGTAGGATTGGTCCGGGTGACAAGGTAAAAATTGGAATTGTATGCAAACTGAGTCGAGCGTAAATTCGTTTTGTGAAGATTCCGAAAGGAAAAATCGAAAAGAAAAATTGTGGGTGTGCGCGGTTGCGTGCCTCGCCGTTTTGCTGCTGTTGTTGCCGTACTGGTTGGGCTATGTGTTTGCGCGGCCGGATCTGGCACCGACCGGCGTGATAATGAACCCGGAGGATTCGCAAAGTTATTTCGCTAAAATGTTGCAGGGTTATGATGGCTATTGGTTGTACCGCATTCCGTTCACCACAGAAGAACATACGCCTGCGTTTATCGGCGGATTTTATTTGTTGCTTGGGCACCTAGCGCGGTCGTTCGGTTTATCGCTGGTGGCAATGTGGCATCTAGCGCGGACACTTGCCGCGTTGATAATGTTTCTTGCTATCTTTAGTTTTATTGCCCGATTTTTACCGGACACACGCGCGCGCTGGATTGCGTACTTGTTAGCGATCTTCGGTTCGGGGTTGGGCTGGTTGTTGTTTTTATTGAATCAGCCCACTTGGCTTGATTGGACGCCGGTCGATTTCAAAATGCCGGAAGCGCATCCCTTTTTCAGCGCACTGACCTTTCCGCATATTGCGATTAGCACTGCTTTGCTTCTCGCAAGTTTCTGGTTGACGCTCGAAGCGTTTATTAATCGTTATCGATGGCTGTGTGCGGTTGGCGCGGGTTTGATTAACTTTGCGACAGCAATCGTATTTCCGTTTTTGATTTTTCTCATTGCGGCAGTGCTGGGGATTTACTGGGTTATTCTCGCCGTGCAGGCGCGCCGCGTCCTGTATCGTGAGGCGTTGATCGTAGCGGTTACTTTGGTAATACCGATGCCGCTTGTGGCGTATTACTCTTGGACGCTTGCCAGCAATTCGATCTTTCGCACCTGGGACGCCCAAGCCATCACGCTATCGCCGCCTGTGCCACACTATCTCATTGCGTATGGTGTGATGATTCTCCTTGCGTTACTCTCGTGGTGTCGGCGACGAGCGAATCAAATTTTTTTGTGGGCGTGGTTGATTGCGGCTGCCTTGTTAGTTTATGCGCCGCACCCCCAGCAACGCCGTTTTGTGCAGGGAGTTCAAATTCCACTCGCGATTCTCGCCACGGTCGGGTGGGTGCAAGTCGTTTTGCCGTGGCTGGCTCAGACGCGTGTGTTTCGCTGGATTATTTCGCATCCGCGGTACACACCCGCCGGGTTGGAACGGTTGTTGAGTATCGTGTTTGTGTTGACGATGAGTTTATCGAATGGATATGTCCTATCCAGTGTAACGCTGACCGCGATGGTGGAACAACCGTACCCCTTGTTTCGGATGCGCGACGAAATTGCGGCGGTCGATTGGTTGCGCGCGAACACAGCCCGAACCGATGTGGTTTTGAGCGCGTACGAGACCGGCAACTATATCGCCGCGCGTGCTGGGAATTACGTGTGGATTGGACATTGGACTGAGACCGTCGCGTGGGATAGCAAGCTGAAAGAGGTGGAAAAGTTCTACAGTGCCACGACGGCAGATGCGGAACGTACCATCTTCTTGCGCAATCAACGCATCGCCTATATTTTCTGGGGACCAGCTGAACGCAAGTTAGGCGCATTCGATCCGATGCAAACAAGATATTGGGAGCGCGTCTTTGCCAATACCAATGTGCAAATTTTTCGTGTTCGAGCGCCATAAATGATTATCCTCAAAATGCAAGTTAAAACCTGGGTGTTCACTGTTATCTTTACGACAATTCTGTTTGCCCTTTTAGTGTTTCCTAACCCATTACCCAAACCGGTTGGTGAAGGAGATTTTCGCGGCTACTGGAGCGCAAGTTATTTGCTGGTGCGCGGCGAAAATTTTTCCGATCCTATGCAAATCAAGCAGGTGGAAGAAACCCAGACAGATTGGCGAGAGAATTGGGTAGTAGTTACCTGGAATCCTCCCTGGCTGTTTGTGATTTTGATGCCGTTTACCTTTGTGCCATTCAGTCAAGCAGTGTGGTGGTGGCTTTTGACGAACGTATTGATCGTAGCGATGAGTGTCGGGGCTGTGTGGCAATTGAGCACAAGTACTAAAGTGCGGCGGCAAATTTGGATTGCGCTATTGGTTGCTTTTACATTTTCGATTACGCTTGTTACGTTGGTGATGGGACAAGTGAATACCCTCGTCTTGGCAGGGGTAGCCGGATTTTTATTCTTTGCCGCGCGTGAGCATTGGGGTTTTGCCGGCGCCGCACTCGCTTTGACAACGATCAAGCCGCAATTAGTTTATCTCACGCTTCCCTTATTACTGTTCGATTGCTTGCTCAAAAAACGCTGGCGTGCAATCGCCGGTTTTGCCTTAACTTTGCTTGGACTTGGTGCACTCGTTTTTCTTTTGCGCCCAACATTTTTGAGCGAATATTTGGCACTTGCCGGCACGGGGCGATTACTTGCGTGGGAAAATCCAACTTTGAGCGGGTGGTTGAGCGTAACTCTGGGATGGGATTGGGCAAGGATGATAGGGCTGGCTATCTTGCCATTGCTGTTACTCTTGCGCTGGCGCTACGGCGATGCGTGGAATATATTTACCCTCGTGGACGCCTCGTTAATACTGTCCATCATCACTGCGCCGTTTGCATGGAGTTATGATTTTGTGGTATTGCTAATTCCGTTGGCAAGTAGTCTTATTCGATTCATCGAGAGTCGGAGCATCATCACTATCTTTGCGTTCATAACTATTTTGACAAGCGCAAACATCGTGTCGTACTATCAACGTTTGCAATCGACGAATGATGTGGATTATGTTTGGATTCCCTTGCTGATCGCTGTTTTGTATGCGTGGGCAAACTTTTCGTTCAAACACCGAGTGTCCGGCAATGGTTAGAAAAATCATTTCGACGCATCCATATTTGGTTGTGTTCTTCATCACACTGCTATTTCGACTAACCACCGCGTTGCCACTCGGGTCCGCCGGGTATATGGACGCGTCATACGCAATCCACGTTGCGGAAAATCTTGTGCGCGGGCAAGGATTTGTCGAACACGTTTTGTGGAATTATCTTGATCAGCCAAACGGCTTGCCGCATCCCAGCAATTTGTACTGGATGCCGCTCCCGTCGTTGTTGATTGCGCCCTTCTTTGCATTATTCGGCGTCTCATATCGCGTCGCGCAAATTCCATTTATCTTGCTTTCGTCATTGTTACCGCTGTTTACCTTCTACCTCACGCGTCGATTGTTTGCCCGCGACGATTATGCGTGGCCCGCCGCCATTTTCACCGCCTTCAGCGGCTTTTATACGATCTATTGGGTGAGTCCCGATAACTTTACGCCGTTCGCGCTTTCTGCGAGCGCGTGCCTGTACGTGATCGCGCGCGGCGTTGAAACAAAATCAGCGCGATATTTTTTCGTTGCCGGAATTCTCGCTGCCCTCGGTCATCTCTCCCGCGCCGATGGTTTGCTGCTTCTCGCGGTTGCGCCGGTCGCTTTGTTTTTCAACCGATCCGCTTTTTCGCTCCGAAACATTTTATATTTTGCTTTTTACTTTTTACTCGGCTACCTGCTCTGGATGTCGCCGTGGTTCCTGCGCAATTATCTTGCCATCGGTTCCGTCTATCCGAACGCCGGCACGAAGACATTGTGGCTCACCAACTACGACGAACTATTTCGCTTCACCGATGATCTTACAATGCAACGTTACTTTGCATGGGGCTTGGCTAACATTCTCGCTTCCAAACTGCAAGCCGCTTTTGTAAATTTGCTCGTCGTCTCGTTTGGCGTTCTGCAAATTTTCCTGATTCCCTTTGCAATAATCGGTTTGTGGCAAAATCGCCGCCGCATCGAACTTCATCCGTTTATAGTGTACGCCATTCTGTTATATCTGGCGATGACGTTGGCGTTTACCTTCCCATCGATGCGCGGAACGATGTTGCATTCGTCCGCCGCGTTGCTCCCTTTCCTCGCCGCCGCCGCGCCACCCGGCATTGATGCCTTTGTGCGATGGGTTGCGCGCCGCCGCCGAACCTGGGATGTAGCGCTCGCGTCGCGCGTTTTTCGCGGGGGGTTTGTCGCGCTCTCGATTTTTCTCGCCGGGTGGTTGTACGCGCAAGGCGTTTTTCCAATCAGCGATGGTTCGCGCGAGATTCCGTTGTGGAATCAGCGCGACATTGAGTACGTGCCCATCGCGCGCTGGCTCGATCAGAATGCGCGCGCGGATGACATTGTGATGGTTGTCGATCCGCCGGCATTTTACAACGTTAGCCATCGCCGCGCGATTGTGATTCCAACTGACAGCATCGCCGCCATTTTCGATGCGGCGCGGCGTTATGACGCGCGCTTTCTTATTCTCCAATTCGATCATCCTAAGCCGCTGAACGATTTGTATCACGAACGCACGACGATTCCGGGTCTCACGCGCGTTGCAGAATTTCGCGATGGTGCCGGCAAAACAACTTTATTGTTTGAACTTGCCCGGTGAATCAACGATGCCTTTCAAGGACATTGACATTTTTTTGCAAGCGGCGGCGGCAATTCTGCAAGGGTATGATCCGTACTCGATTCCGGACTTGGAAGTCTTTTATCCCTTGCCATTTTATTTTTTGTTCATTCCACTTGTTGGAGTGCCGGTGCCGGCGGTTTATGGGTTGTGGACAGCGTTATCGATAATTATCTTAGTTGCGATTTTGCGCCAGCGCGCGCCCATCGCGGCACTATCGATGCCGGTCTTGCTAACTTTATTGCTGGGGCAAGTCGATCTTGTAATGATGGCATTGTTCGCCGCGCTGCGGTCAAGCGTCGTCGCCGGAATTGCGCTGGCATTTCTGGTGCTCAAACCGCAATTGGTTTTGCTCATCGCGCCGTGGCTGCTTTGGCGATGGTGGCGAAATGATCGCCGGCAAATTCTGTGGTTCGCTCTCGTCATCGGCGTAATCATCGCGCTGTCATTTATCATTCAACCCGATTGGCTGTGGCGCTTTTTCGCCCGCAGCGGCGAACGCACGCGCGCATCGATTTCATCGTCAATATGGGGTCTGTTTGCGTTTCTACCATCATCGCTTTGGTTGCCAATTACAGCGCTTGTTGTAGCGTTGATCGTTATCTGGGTGTGGCGCAAAGATAATTTCAATCTTATCGCAGCGACGAATTTTCTTGTCAGCCCATTCATATTTTCGTACAATCTGACGCCATTGTTCGTTGTCATTCGCCGCCCATCGATTCTGATCGGACTAACTGTGCTGTCGTGGATTACGTTTACGATCGCCGCGTGGCAATCGAATGATCGGGCAGATGCATTTATCACACTGGCGATTCTCGTGGTGTTGCTTGTAGAAAAACGACGAATTGAAAAATCCAGTTCAGAGGCGCGATGATGAGCCATCGATTGTATCTGCGAATGTTGTTAGTCATCTTGATTGCTCTGGTATTGCTGGGAGTGATCTTTGTCTTGGCGATGCAATTCTCAGAGGCGTGGGAACTGGGTGACTTTCGCGTCACGTATTATCGCGTAGCGCAATACATGTTGCGTGGAGAAAATGTCTACCTGAATTCATATCCTCATCCTTACAATGGGCGCGAATATCCTCCTTATGTACCCATTTGGAGTTTGTATGTTTACGTACCCTTTGGCGCCTGGACTTTGCCGGTGGCTGAAGCGCTGCGAGTGGTGTTGGATATAATCATCATACCCTTGCTTGCCTATCTCGCGTTTCGCTGGGCGCGCCTGACTCAACGATCGGCGATTATTTTGCTTGTCCTAGCGCCGTGGCTTTTAACCCAGGTACATTCGGGTCAACTTTCGCCTTTGATTTTATTAGGCGCATTTCTTTGTTACTGGGGTGTACGCAAACCAAGTGTGTGGATGACAGCCGTTGGACTGTGGTTGCTTTTGGTGAAATTCACCTTGGTCACGCTGGTTTTGTTGGCGACATTTCTATTCGCGTGGCGTAAGCGAATTCTGGTTCAAACGATCGGGCTTTTGTTGGGGTTGATCGTGGTCAGCTCACTTGCCAGTCCTCTTTGGTTTATTGATCTGGCATTCCTCTATATCGATCGTTTGATGCATCCGCGCGTATCTGATTCTATACTTTTGTTTCCCGGTTATCCGTGGGGTCAATTGGGGTTGTTGCTCCTCGGTGTGCTCTTTCTCATCTTTTATGTGCGACGGCATGATTTGGCGCAACCCTCACCGTGGCTCTGGGCGATGATGCTAGGCACAAGTCTGGTTGGTGCGTTGCATTCTTTCATTTACGATTGGCAATTATTGATGCCTCTGCTCGCTTTGCTGCTTCGTTCCCGGTGGGGCGGTTGGTTTACAGTAAGCATTTATGCATACGCGTTATGCTGGGTATTTCTGGTGGAAGATTTCAAATTGCCTGTTCCGTCGCTCAAAATTGTTCCGGGCTTGGTTTTGGTGCTGACCTTTTTCTGGGGAATAGCCCAGCAACGGTTTGGAGAACTTGGGAATGAATCAACTATCGGGTGAACACATTGCGCAGTCATTCCGGCGAATGTCGTAGGGTGCTAAAAAATTTTCTCTATTTGTGCAAATGATCTAGAATGTTTTTATTTACCCATCCTCGTGCAAGATATTTCGATATAAATTTATTCCTGCTCCTGATCGCGTTGACCATCAGGATTCTAATCGCTTGGATTGAAATGCCTTCTTTGGTGGCAATTGTTCCAGATGACGCTTTTTACTACTTTGCGATTGCTCGAAACATTATAGAAAATAACGGAATCACTTTTGATGGTTCAAATTGGACAAATGGCTTTCATCCCTTGTGGCTTGGAATCATTGTTCCCTTGTTTGCAGTCTCGGTCGGGGATCCTTTTCTGCCTATTCACCTAACGCTTTCCATTGCTGCCTTATTGGATTGTTTGACCGGGTGGGTCATTGGCTTTCTGGTTTACCAATTGACTCGGGACAAGTTATCGGCTTTTGTGGCATCTTTTTTCTACGTGCTTAATCCGGGAGTAATCATTGAATCGCTCAATGGTTTAGAAACGGCGTTGAATACGTTTGTTATCGCTTTTGTTTTCTCAATTTATCTGAGATGTTTGAAAAACGGCAAGCTTGCGTCAGGAACTTTGGTGTGGCTTGCACTCGGTATTGGGTTTGGACTTGCTGTCCTCGCGCGAACGGATAATGTAGTTCTTGTCGCGGCTATGCTGAGCGGTTTGATGGTCAAAGATCATACGCGCGCCAATTGGGGGCACCTCTTCCGGGTTGCGATGGTTACGACTCTGTTATTCTTGCCATGGTTGATGTGGAATCAGTTGCAGTTTGGTTCCATCCTTCAATCGAGTGGCGAAGCATTCCCCTATGCGATTCGGACGTCGTTCTATGCCAACCGTTCATTTTCCTTGATCGATGATTTGATGATTGGGATGGTTTGGCTTTTCAAATGGGCTTTAGAATATATTCCCTTTTATTATTTCTTGAGACAAAGTGAGTGGGGGATCATTTACGATGGTTTGTTTATCGGTGGTCTAGCTCTATGTGTACTCGCTCGAAACCCTCATACTCGACAATGGCGTTCTGCTCTGAGTTGTTTACATTTCCCGGCATTGGGAATGATGTTTCTGTTTTTGATTCACGCTTTGGTGCGTTGGTATCCGCGCTCGTGGTATTTTATGCCGCTAGTTTTCTTTGTCGCCATCGCAATTGGAATTACTTTTGCCTATGTAACACGCGCCTTGACGAATAAGATGACCTATCGCGTTTCCTTAGCCGCCGTTCTCTGTTTCATCATCGGGGTTGGCTTTTTACTGCACGGCATCCGATACTGGGAACGCTATCCGTGGCAAAGAGAGATGTTTCTTGCCGGCAATTGGTTGCAGGAAAATTTGGCGGCGGAAAAAGCCGGGGCTTTTAACGCGGGGATTGTCGGATACATTGCACACAATCGGGTGATAAATCTTGATGGCGTCATCAATTCCAATGCCTACTCGGCGATTCGTACGAAATCATTAGCGCATTATATCGAGCAAGAAAAAATCAAAGTGATTGTCGATTTCAGCCACTCGGTTAATTTATATCGGTTGTTTATGGGGCAACCCATCGAACTAGAGCCGATCTGGTCTTGGCACATTGCCCCTGAACCGGCGAGCAATACTCATCTCACGATATTTTCTTTGTCGTTCCCCAACTAGATGGTCGGTAGTCGACGCTAATTTGAAATGAAAAAAAATTTTCTTTTTGCTTTTCTGTTTGGACTGTCGATCTTCATCTTTTATCAGTCGTTCATATCGATGTATGACCGCGCGCTTGCCGACGCCGACGAGATTCTCGCTGAGCGCGCGCAAACGATTGCCGATGCAATTGATCGGACATTGCAACAACGCATGGTGCAAGTGTTCACCTTCGCCGCGTTGCCATCGATGCGCGGGTTTGCCGCCAGCGATGCCGAAGGACGCGATGCGCGCCGCGTCGTCGCGTATAACGAACTCCACTCGATTACGCGCGCCGATCCGGACGTGCGCGCCGCATTGATCGTCGATGTTTTGGGGCATGTCGTGTTAACAACCGATGCTTCGCTGAATGCGAATTGGGGCGCGCGCCCTTTTGTGCGCGACGCGCTCGCGGGTCGCTTACACGCATCGGTGACAATTTTTGAGTTTGATGAGTTGTCGCAGTTTTATTCCGCGCCGATTCTCGATAATCGCGGCGAAGTCGCGGGCGCGCTAGTTCTGCGTGTGGCGACCCAGGAATGGTGGAGCGCGCTCGGCGGCAAAAACGATGTGATGGTCGTCGATGAATTGGGCGTGCGAATTGCCGACCGCTTTGCCAAGCCGCTGTTGTTCACCGCACTCGCTCCGTTGACCAATGATGTTGCAACTCGCGCGCTCGTAGAAAACCGGTACGGCGCGCAAGTAACCCAAGTAGCCACGACGGCGCAAAAAGATTTAGCCGACGCGGTCACGCGCGGCGAATTTCAATCCATATCGTTCATCGATTCTGCCGGGCAATCGTACCGTGCGGTGATACGTCGCACCAAGACGAATCCGTGGGTGGTGATCGCCGCGATGCCGGAGGATGCGGTGTTTGCGCCGGTGCGTGATGCAATCATCGAACAACTCAAAAACGTGACAATCGTTTTGATACTCGCCGGGATATTAATATTTGCCGTGCGCGCGAGATCAAATGCAAAAACGTGATGTTTGGATTGGGGTAGTCGCATTTATCAGTGCGGGTGTGTATCTCGTCGTGTCCGGCGCGCGTGGTTTTCCGCTCGACGATGCGTGGATTCACCAAGTCTATGCGCGCAATCTTGGCACACGATTTGAGTTTGCATTCTTTGCCGGTCAACCTAGCACGGGATCGACGTCACCGTTGTGGACGATTTTTCTTTCCCTCGGTTATTTGCTTCGCATCGATTTTCGCGTGTGGACGTGCTGGCTCGGCATTGTGTTATTTGCGTTGAACGCGATGATTGCCGCGCGTCTCTCGACGATCCAGGTTTCAAGTTTCCAGTTTCCAGTTTCAGAATCTTCCGCCCTTCGTCTTTCGTCCTTCGTCGTTCCTCTCTTTCTTCTCCTGGAATGGCACCTTGTCTGGAGCGCGGTGAGCGGAATGGAAATTTTACTTTTCATTTTCCTTTCACTAATTCTGGTCGAGCGATTTTACGCGCGCGGACAATCGTGGATGCTGGGATTAATCGCCGGTTTGCTCACGCTCACGCGACCTGAGGGAATTGTGTTGAGTGCGTTAGTGTTTCTTGGTATGGGAACGCAAAGACGATTATCCGATTGGGGATTTGGGGTATTGGGACTTGGGATTTCGGTTGCGCCGTACTTGCTCTTCAATCTTGCCACGAGCGGCACGCTTTTGCCAAACACGTTCTACGCCAAAGCGGCTGAGTACGCCGAACTTTTTGTGCGCGCGCCGTTCATCGTACGCTGGCTCGAATTATTGTGGACGCCGTTTGTCGGCGCGCAAATCTTGCTTGTGCCGGGACTGGTTTATTGTGTCGCCCAATTCGTGATGAAACGCGATTGGCTTGCGTTAATTCCATTGGCGTGGATTTTGCTTTTGCCCGCGCTGTACGCGTTGCGCTTGCCGGTCACGTATCAACACGGTCGATACGAAATGCCGGTGATTCCGTTCATCGTGATTTATGGCTTGGGAGGGACGTTCGCGTTGTTCGAACGCTTGAAGAGTTGGGTGATTCGTGTTACGTGGGAAATTTCGATTGCGGTGACATTGGTTGCTTTCTGGTTGCTCGGCGCGGCGCAATATTCAACCGATGTGGCGATCATCGATTGCGAAATGGTACAGACCGCGCGGTGGGTTGCGGCAAATGTCCCAACGGAAGCCATCGTCGCCGCGCACGATATTGGCGCGCTGGGATATTTCTACCATCGACCGTTCATCGATTTAGCCGGGTTGGTGTCGCCCGAAGTGATTCCATTCATCCGCAATGAAAATCGTCTCCGTGATTATCTCTTTGCGCGCAACGTAACTTTTGTGGTTGTATTTCCCAATTGGTATGCCACGCTTGCCGATGATCCACGTTTTGTCCCGGCATTTCAAACCGCTTGTGGAGTAACGCGCGATGCCGGCGAGGAAAATATGATTGTTTATAAAATAAGGTAGGGGCGGTGGCTTGTCCCCGCCCTTTATGGGGCGACCACGAGGGTCGCCCCTACGCATTTTTCAATATCGATCCAACGAACTCTTTTTTCCCTCGCACAAATTCCTCGATCTTCATCACCCGTTTTCCTGCCAGTTGTATCTCACGCAGAATCAGCGTGCCATTTTCGGTCGCAACGCCAATTTCGTTTTGTAATTTGATCACGTGCCCCGGCTCGGCGTTCGTTCGATGATCGGATGGATACGCGGAAAGGATTTTTAATTGCGCGCCGTTCCAAAATGTGAATGCCGAGGGCCACGGATTGAACGCGCGCACGCGCCGCCAAATTTCGATTGCCGATTGCGTCCAGTCGATCAACCCTTCTTCTTTGCGAATCGTTTTGACCATCGTCGCGCGCGCGTGGTCTTGCGGTTGCGGTGTAATTTCACCGGCGAGAATGTGCGGCAATGAATCGATCAACAGTGTTGCGGCGAGCGAGCCAAGTTTTGCGGTGAGTGTTCCGGCGGTGTCTTCATCGGAAATTTTTAGCGCGCGTTGAACAAGAATCGGACCTGTGTCCAAGCCGGCATCCATTTGCATCAGCGTGATGCCGGTTTCGGAATCGCCGGCGAGAATGGCGGCGGGAATTGGCGCGGCGCCGCGATGGCGCGGCAAGAGCGACGCGTGCGTGTTGACGCACCCGCGCGGCGGAAGCGCTAAAACATCGAGCGGCAGAATCAAACCGTACGCTGCAACGATGATGACATCGGGCGCGAGCGCGCGCAATTCATCGACGACTGCCGGCTGGCGTAACGTCGTCGGTTGAAAAATCGGCAGGTTCCGCGCGCGGGCGAGCTGTTTGATCGGCGAAGGTTGGATTTTGCCGCCGCGCCCCGCCGGTTTATCCGGGCGCGTGTACACGCCAACGATGGGATGTGACGTTTTTATCAGCGCCTCCAAAACGGGAACAGCAAATTCCGGCGTGCCCATAAAAACGATGCGGGGCATAATTCCTCCAAACCTATTTTACCACAAAAGTGGTACCAGAACATTATTGACTCGTTCTTGAATGCGGCTAGAATTAGTGCGAGGAAAAAATATGAAGCTTCGACTGATTTTGATTGGATGGTGGATCGCTATCCAAGTATCGAGTGTTGCGGTCGATGTTGCATCCGCGTACTCCGGTTGCGGCGGCATTTCGCCGGCGACGGTGAACGCGGCGTACGAACAGCAAGTCGTCGATTTGGTGAACACCGAACGCGCGAACAATAGTTTGCCGCCGCTCAAGCGCGTGACTGCACTCGACAACGCCGCGCGTTATCATTCGGCGGACCTGGGACAGGATAATTATTTTCAACACGATACGTACGACGGCGCGGGCGGCACGACATTTGTCTGCGGCGTTTGGACGCGCATCGCCAATTATTATGCCGGCGCGACCGGTGAAAATATCGCCGCCGGCTATTCCACGCCGCAAAGCGTGATGAATGGCTGGATGAACAGTTCAGGGCATCGCGCGAATATTCTCAGTCCGAATAGTTGGGAAATCGGCGTTGGATATTATGAAGTGAGTGGCTCAACCTACACGCGTTATTGGACACAAGATTTTGGGAAACGCAATAACGTTTATCCGCTCATTATCAATCGCGATGCTGAGCGCACGCAATCGACGAGCGTATCGATTTACATTTACGGCGCGTGGACGCAAATGCGGCTCAAGAACGATAACGGATCGTTTGGCGCGTGGCAACCATTTCAAGCCAGTTTCAATTGGATGATTGCCGGCGGAGGCGGCACGCACACGGTGACGGCGGAATTATCGAATGGCAGTACGACGACCACAACCAGCGACACGATTATTCTCGATGCGCCGGCGCTGGGTAATGTGCCGGATTCGCTGTCGTTCACGTACAGCACCGTCGATTTGATTCTGGTGCCGGCATCGTCGACAGTGACGCCGCAAAATGTTGGCAACAGCGAGACGTTGAATTGGTCGCTGACGAACGAAGGCGCGTGGTTCACCGCGTTGCCGGCTGCCGGTGCGACGCCAAATTCGTTCACGATCACGCCAACCGATTTATCGCTATCACGTACCGGCGCGGTAACGGTTACGGTAACGAGTCCGGCGGGGACGGGCAATTCACCCAAGCGGATCAATCTTACCTTGACGGTAACGAATCAACCGTTCAAGCGCATTTATCTGCCGATGATCAAAAAGTGAATTGTCATTGCGAGTCGCGCCCTTTGCGACATGGCAATCTCCGCAATGCTTTGGAGATTGCTTTGCTTCGCTCGCAATGACAATCAAAGACTTGGCGCCGGGTTATCGAACGATGATGCGGCGTTTTTGATTTTTCATTCGCCTCGTGGTAAAATCGGCGCACTTTAATCATCGGAGATGACGTGCCACCCAAAATCAAACGCTGGCAAATTGCGCCGCGCGTTTCATCGCTCGTGCTCGCGCGGTTTCCCTCACTCCATCCACTGATTGTTCAAATTCTTTACAATCGCGGCATCACGACGCCCGAACAAGCCGATGCGTTTCTCTCGCCCGATGCGTTCAGCGCGAGTCCGTTTCTGATGCGCGGCGTCAACGAAGCGGTCGAACGGATTCGCCGCGCGATTCGCGCCGGCGAAGCGATGGCGGTGTACGGCGATTTCGATGTCGATGGGGTGACGGCGACGGTTTTGCTCGTTCAGGCGTTGCAATCGTTGGGCGCAAAAGTCAAACCGTACATCCCGCATCGCATCGATGAAGGGTACGGTCTGAACAAAGAAGCATTGCAACAATTAAAAGATCAAGGCGTTCGTATCGTTATCACGGTTGATTGCGGCGTGCGTTCGCTCGATGAAGTTGCGTTCGGCAAGCAAATCGGTTTGGATATGATTGTTACTGACCATCACGCGCCGACCGATGAATTGCCGGACGCGTTCGCCGTCATCAATCCCAAACAAGAATTGTGCAAATATCCGACGAAAGAATTGTCGGGCGCGGGTGTCGCGTTCAAGTTGGCGCAGGCGTTGATGCTCGCGGACGCGCAAGTGCCGTTGGGCAAAAGTCCGCGCGGCGTGGTGATTTCCGATGATGCGTTGGTCGATCTCGTCGCGCTGGGAACGGTTGCCGATCTGGTGCCGTTGACTGGTGAAAATCGCACGCTGGTTCAACGCGGACTTGCCAGTTTGCGAAAATCGGAACGCCCCGGCTTGCAGGCGTTGATGCGGTGCGCATCGCTCAAGCCAGAATCGATTGACGCCGGGAATATCGGTTTTACGTTGGGCCCGCGGCTCAACGCGGCGGGGCGGCTGGAATCGGCTCTGCGCGCGTACGATTTATTATCGACGCAATATCCCGGCGAGGCGGAAAAACTTGCGCTCTTTCTCGAAGAGACGAATCGCGAACGGCAACGGTTGACGAGCGAGATGACGCAAAAAGCGCGCGACGCGGTTGCGTCGGCGGTGGAATCGGAACGCTTGCTTTTTGTCATCGCACCGGAATTTCCAGAAGGCATCGTCGGTTTGATTGCTAGTCGCTTGGCGGAAGAATTCTATCGCCCCTCGTTTGCGGTGCATCAAGGCGAAGAAGAAAGCCGCGGGTCGGCGCGAAGCGTGAGCGAATTCAACATCGTCGATGCGCTGGATCAATGCCGGGATTTGCTCGTGCGGCACGGCGGTCACGCAATGGCGGCGGGCTTTACAGTGCGGAATGAAAATCTTGACGAGTTGCAAACGCGGCTCAAAGCCATTGCTGCGCAAAAGTTGGCAGAGGTCGAACTGATTCCCACGCTCAACATCGATGCCGAAGCCGAGTTGAGTGAAATGAATTTGAAACTCGCCGAGTCTCTCGCGCAACTTGCGCCATTCGGTTACGGTAACCGCGAACCGCTTTTCGTCTCGCGCGATTTGTTGGTGCGTGAATCGCGCATCGTCGGCACCGATCATTTGAAACTCACGGTCGGCGATGGATCAATTTTGATGGACGCGATTGCGTTTCGGCAAGGCAGTTGGTTGGACAATTTGCCGCCGCGCATCGATGTAGCGTATCAGTTTGAAGCGCAAGTGTGGAACGGCAAAACGCGGTTGCAGCTCAATGTGAAGGACATCAAACCGACGGAAGACCGATGACCAAGGATGGAAGACGGACAACTGTTTTTCCGTCCTTCGTCTTCCGTCTTTGGTCGGATTTTTGAGATGACTCATTCCCGCGAATATCCCGCCCATCCGATTCCCGGCGTTGGCGTTGTGGTACGCAAAGATGATCATGTGTTGTTGATTCAGCGCGGCAATCCACCGGCACAAGGTGCTTGGGGTTTGCCCGGCGGTGTGTTGGAAATCGGTGAGATGTGGCGCGACGCGGCGGTGCGCGAAGTGCGCGAAGAATGCGGCATCGAAATTGCGCTTGGTGAAATTGTCGATGTGGTGGATATCATCGTGCGCGACGATGCGGAACGCGCGCAATATCATTACGCCATCGTCGATTTTGCCGCCGATTTCGTGAGCGGCGATCTGCGCGCGGCAAGCGATGTCTTGGACGTGCGGTGGGTATCGCTGGACGAGTTGCTCAAGTTTGAATTGCCGGCGATAACGCGCCAAGTTATTCGCAAAGCTTTTAGCCACAGCACTCCCCAGAATAGCAACAATCGCCTAAAGTGAAACGCGATCTAATTCTAGCCGGTTGGGTCGGTCTCTTGCTTGGAATTGGTTTGTACATCGGCGCGAGCGCGTTGAGTACCCGTATTCCAATTTTGTTGTCGCTGTCTCTTTTCTCCACGATTACCTTTGTGTTTCTCTTCGCGCTTTCGGTTGTCGAAATTCCAATCATGTTGTTCGGGCTGCGCCAAATGGCGCGCAGTTCATCCACGCCCCGCCGATTGCTCATCGGAACATTTGCATTCTTTGTAATGTTCGCGTCAGTTTATGCATCGATGTTCGTTTTTCTAACTGGACAAATGAGTTGGGGGATTGCGCTTGCGGCGTTGTGCCTCGTTCGGTTTGCAAGCGGGATGTGGATTCGATGAGTGTGTTCAGAGAATCGAACGGCGCGGTAACGTTTGCGGTGAAGGTGATTCCGCGCGCGAGCAAAAATCAAATCGTCGGCATCGAAGGTGACGCAATCAAGATTCGCTTGAATGCGCCGCCGGTCGAAGGCAAAGCAAACGACGCGCTGATGGAATTTTTGGCGGACGTGTTGCAGGTCGCGCGGGCGCAAATTGGAATTGTAACGGGGCAAACGGCGCGACGGAAAATCGTGCGAGTGCAAGGCAGAACGTCAAAGCAAATCGAAGATGCGTTGAAATAGAAACGAGGCGGTTGCCTCGTTTTTTCATTGCTTGATGCGAATCGGTTGCTTGGTGGCGGCGAGTTGCGCCAATCGCCGCGCGCGCAAAAACATCAGATACGCGAGCACGCCCGCCGTTATCCCGGCAATGAGTAAAATTGCACTGGCGATGCTGATGAGTGTCGGCAAATTATCTCTCAACGTATTCGATGCCGGCGTGGGAATTGGCGTCGGCAAAAGCGTTGGCACCGGCACAGCCGTTGGTAAGATCATTGTTGGTTGCGCAAGGATAGGTGCGGAGGTCAGTGCAGACGGAGTGGTTGTGAGTTGAACCGGCACCGGATTTCCATCGATTGTAGGAATCCGCAAGACTGTTCCCACGCGCAATCGTGTTTGATCGGTTATGCCGTTCGCTTCCATAATCAGTCGGTATTTTGTGCCATCGCCGTACACTTTTTGCGCGATGATCCAAGGACTGTCGCCCGATTCGACGGTGTAGGTTTGTTCACCCGGGATCAACGTTATCGATGGCGTGTTGCGGCGCGGCACCGGCGTGTCATCGGCATACGTTGGGATAAACACCGGCGTGGGAAAGACGTACGGTCGTTTGGTGGGTTCTTCGGTTGGTGCCGGCGTCGCTTGCATTTGCGGCGCGGCAGAAATCCTAGTCGCGCGTGGCGATGCGCTGAGCGACAGGATGAAGAAAATCGCGATGCTAGCAACGATGAAAATACGAAACTTCATTGGCAACCCGGCGTTTGAATTTGCGCGTTGGTCAATTTGTTGTTGCTGAACGAATTGCCGCTGCACGTGCCGCCCGCAAAAGGTTGCAGCAGAATGTCCGAGCCATCGATAGTGTTGCCGATGTAGCGACTATTCTTGGCATTGTCGTGCTGAACAGATTTTTCGCGCGAACCGCGCACGACATTATTTTCAAAGCGGACATTCTGCGCGTAACCCAGCCACGCGCCGAAATTATCGTTCGTGAACGAATTGTGGTGAATGTAGTTGCGGAAACTGAACGTCGCTTCGATGCCGTTGGCGATGCTGTTGGAAATCGTGTTGTACGCCATTTCGATGTCGTGGCTCGCTGCCTGCGGCGTGTTGCCTTGATAAATTCCATCGCCGTTCGCGTTGAGAATATTCCAGTTAATCTGATTACGATCCGATTGCTGGGTCAAGACGATGCCCGCCGAGCCGCACCCCGCATCTTTGCCCCATTCCGGGCAACTGCGATTGTTGAATTCGACCGTGTTGCTGTACACCTGACTTGCAGTGGTGCCATAAAGATAAATGCCCCAGCCGCGATTGCGGCTCGTCGTATTTCGTTCGACGCGAATCTTGAGCGAGTTGAGAATTTGAATGCCCACCGTGTTTCCGTTTGCAGTATTGCCGGCGACGCGCGAACTTTGAATCCCGTTGAGAATCAATCCACCGTGTGGAATCGGTTTCAAATGTTCGATGTTCGAGTTATCGTCTAAAAAGTTGCCGCTGAAATCGTTGCGCTCGATGACCAAGTTGCGACCGCCGACGACGTACATTCCCACATCCCAGTTACGTACGCGGCAATTGCGAATCGTTACATTCCGGCGATTCTGAACTAGGATGCCCACGCCAATTTTATCGCCGATGAAGGTCGAACCATTACAATCGAACGTGATGTTATCTGCCATAATGACGACGGGTTGACGATACTCACGATTGGGCGGAAGTGTTGTATTTTGATAGATGCGCATTGGCATGATTGCCGCCAACAAGACGAAAAGCAATTTCATTTCAAAAACCTCGCGTACTCTAAAACATGCAAATTTGCACCATTAAGCATAGCACAAAATTTGATGAGGACAAAATCCGAATTGGCAGATCTCAGCGCTTATTCAACGCTTGATTCGCCAACGCATCCGCGCGACGATTCAACGCACGCGGGACAATGGCAATTGTCACTCGCTTGAACTTTTTTAGCGCGCGTTGCGCTTGGTCGTGCAACGGTTTCAGATTCTCAGCACGCACTTGGTACGTCCCTTTTAATTGTCGCGCCATCAACTCGCTATCCGTGCGAATTTCGATTTCGGTCGCGTGGTGTGCGGCGCGTTCCAAACCGCGTAACAATGCGCGATACTCCGCCTCATTGTTCGTCATCGTCCCAATTGGCTCACCAAATTCCTCGATGATTTTTCGACTCGCATCTGCCAAGACGATGCCAATTGCCGCGGGTCCCGGATTCCCACGCGACGCGCCATCGGTGTAGAGAATGATTTTCATTGTTCGATAGTTGGCGTAATTTTTTCCGTGTTATTCTGCGGCTGATTCACGGCGCGAGGATTCTGCCGCAACTTGAGCAAAAGATCATTTCCTCGCCGGTGCGTACACGATTGATCAAGCCAGTCGGCACGCCGACGCCGCACACTCCACACGCCTCACGTTTAAGTTGCGCGACAGCGCGTCCCGCTTTGGTCAAGAGCAATTTGTCATACGTCCGCAAAACTTCTGCGGCGATTGATGCGCGAGTTGCTTCGCGTTCGGCGGCGAGTTGGGTCAAGCGGGTAGTGAGCGATTCACGTTCGCGGGTCAAATGCTCAAGCTCGCTGGCGCGCTTGTCTTCGATTTGTTTGAACGCCAGCGATTGTTCATCGACCCGCTTTTTCGTTTGATCGACCGCGTCCATCAATTCCAGCAATTTGTCATCGAGCAAACTGCGGTTGCGTTTGTGCATCTCCAAATCTTTAGCGTACCCGTCGAGTTCTTTGGGGTTGGTGATGCGACCGCCGTACAATCGGTCGTTCAATTCCTTGATCTTTTGATCGAGCCCCTTGGCTTCCAGCTCCCGGTCGCGCAATTGGCTGGTCAAATCGTGCAACCGTTTTTGTTCGGCGTCGAGTGCGGCGCGCGCGGCAACCACTGCTGGATCGCCCGCGATTGCCTCATCGATTTGGTGACCACGCTTGCTCTGGTTGGCGATTTCGTAATCGAGGGATTGAAGGTGCGCAAGCACTGTAACAAGATTCATCAATTGTGTCCTACGTTTTGTGGTCGAAAATTATTCTGCCCCAATCGGTGGGGTGTTTGATTGAGAGCAATTGGAGCAGCGGTTACCAACTTGCACCTTAAACTTTTTGAACAGCACATAAGACCCCTTGACAGCCAAGTGGGGATGTGGGATAATACGTGCAGTAAAGTGGAGCAAAATGGGTTTTAGTGGGATAAAGTATCTATTTGGAACGGTTGTTCTGATTCGCAAGTGGGGCATCTGAAAAGATGATTCTGGGTTCGCACGAACACACTATCGATAGTAAGGGCCGGTTGACGCTTCCATCGAAATGGCGCGCAGATTTGCCAGCCAATGTGGTAATCACGCGCGGTTTGGAAGAATGTCTTTTCATTTTCCCGCAAGACAAATTTCTTGAATCGGCAAAGGAATTTGAACGACAAGCGATCTTACTTCCCGAAGCGCGATCTTGGACCCGGTACTTTTATGGTATGGCGGAACCGGTCGAAATCGATGGGCAAGGACGAATCTTGCTGCCGCAGGCGTTGCGCGATTACGCCGGTCTCAACGGCAATGTTGTTGTCGTTGGTTTGTTAAACCGGATCGAAGTGTGGAGTCCGGAAAAATACAGAGCGATCAATAGCCAGGTCGAATCGAATGCAATTGTGATGTCGGAGAAGATGGGGCAATTGCTCCTGAAAGCTTCCGGCGTCGATCAATAACCAATGCACGTTGCCGTACTTTTCCAATCCGTGATCGAATTACTTGTGCCGCGTGACGGTGGCAAATACATCGATGGCACACTTGGTGCCGGCGGTCACGCGGCAGGCATTCTGGATGCGTCTGCGCCGTCCGGTCGATTGCTGGGGCTCGATGCCGATCCCGCCGCGTTAACCATTGCCTCCGCGAATCTCGCGCGCTTTGGCGAACGCGCAGTCCTCCTTCATTCCAATTATGATCGATTGCGTCAAGTCGCGGCGGCGCACGGATTTTTTCCGGCTGACGGTATTGTACTCGACTTGGGACTTTCGTCAATCCAGCTCGTGGACGCGCAACGCGGTTTTTCGTTTCAGAGCGACGGCGCGCTCGATATGCGGATGAATCCGGATGAAGCCACCACTGCCGCTGATCTGGTCAACTCGCTTGACGAGAAATCGCTTGCCGATTTGATTTTCGAGTACGGCGAGGAACGCGCGTCGCGGCGGATCGCGCGAGCAATTATCCGGGCGCGTCCGCTGCGCACGGCGGCACAATTAGCGCAAGTGATCGAACGGGCGGTGGGGCGGCGCGGGCGGCTTCACCCGGCGACGCGAACCTTTCAAGCCTTGCGCATCGCGACGAATCGTGAACTCGAACGATTGCAAAACGTTCTGCCGCAAATTGTCGAAACCCTTGCGCCCGGTGGTCGCGTGGCGATCATCGCGTTTCACAGTTTGGAAGACCGCCTCGTCAAAAATTTTTTTCGCGCGTCCGAACACTTGCAGGTTTTAACCAAACATCCGATTCGACCGACCGAACAAGAAATTGCCAATAATCCACGCAGTCGAAGCGCCAAACTGCGTGTGGCAGAAAAAATCGCGTAAGGAACATTATTCGCATTTCCGAGTGATCTCAAAATGACCGCGTCTATTATTTCTCGACACATTCGTCATTCGTTTTCTTTGAGCGGAATCCGCGTACTGTTGTTGGCGGTTGCTGGCTTTGCTTTGTTTAGCGTCATCTATCTCGCACAAAGTACGCAAGCCACGTTGACCGGTCAGCGCGTCCAAACACTGACTGAACAACTGATGCGCTATGAACGTGAAATCGATCAGCTCGAGTATGACATTGCGGTGCTGTCCACGCCGGTGCGGATTGCCGAAATCGCGCGCAGTCGCGGATTGCATCCGGCGTCGGTCACGAACACGGTTTATGTGCGGGTCAGATTGAACCCGGTTCCACCGGCGCCGCCGCGTGTTGCCGACGCGCCGACAGAGCCAGAGTTTCTGGCGGCGTTGTGGCGGGATTTTCTCGATTGGCTGGGCGCGGCGGGCGCGCGTCCGGCGCAAGCCGGGCAGTGAGCGCTCATTCCGTCTGAGGTAACCGATGTCTGCGCAAACATTCTCCCTCGCGCCGCTCCGTTTGCGGGCGGCGCTCATCATCCTGATGGCAGTCGGCGTCGTGCTGGCTGCACGCTTGTTTTATTGGCAAATCATTCGCGGGGATGAAATGAGCCGGCGCGCGGACAAGCAAAATAGTTTTACCACGATCTTGCCGGCTCAACGCGGCGATATACTGTCGAGCGACGGCGTCTTGCTCGCCAAAGATGTGTTTCGGTACACGATTACCGTTGCGCCTAAAGATGTGCGCGACCCGGACAAATTTGCCACCGAGCTTGCGCCGTTGCTCAAAATGTCGCGCGATAGCATTTTGGCAAAATTGAAATTGAATCCCGAAAAAGATTCCGTCGTGTTGCTCGCCGACGCGCCGGCGGACATCGGCGAAGCGGTGCTTGATTTCAAGAATCGATACAAACTACTCTACGTTGCGGTCGATGCCAAGCCGGTGCGAATGTATCCCAACGGCAAACTGGCGCCACAGGTGATCGGTTTGGTCAACGCGGAGAAAGAACGCAAAGCCGCGTACGGCGTCGAACAGTACAAAGACGCGGAATTGCGCGGAACGGATGGCAAGGTCCTGGGTCTCAGCGACGCGTTGAATGAGCCGATTCCTTTCGATCTGCCGCAAAGCATTCCGCCGACCAATGGCTCGACCATCGTGCTGACCATCGACAGCGGAATGCAACGCATCGTGGAACAGGAATTGCAAAACGCGATTCGCCAATCCCGCGCGGAAAGTGGCTCGATCATCGTGATGGATCCCAAGACCGGCGCAATTCTTGCAATGGCGGTTTGGCCCACCGCCGATTTGAATCAGTATTTCGACCGGGCAAATGCCGGCAAGTATGCGAATCAAACCATCAGCGATCAGTACGAGCCGGGTTCGGTTTTCAAAATCGTGACCGTTGCCGCCGCGTTGGATGCCGGCGTGATCCGACCAACCTCGTGTTTTCAAGATGATGGCTCGATTTATATCGGCGGGCGCGAGATCAAAAATCACAGTAACCTTGCGCCCGGGCGGGTCTGCTTGACCGATGTTTTGCGAATGTCGCTCAACGTCGAAACGGTCAAGATCGCAATCAGTTTAGGCGCGGAACGATTCTATCAATACGTTCGCCAATTTGGTTTTGGCGAATTGACGCGCATCGAATTGGCGAACGAAGCGGCGGGCAATGTCAAACGCGTGGGCGATGGTCAGTGGCGCGAGGTCGATTTGGGAACGAATTCATTTGGGCAGGGCATTGCGGTTACGCCGATTCAAATGATTTCCGCGGTAGCGGCGGTGGCGAATCAAGGCAAGTTGATGAAGCCGCACATTGTCCAATCGGTTCAGCCGGCAAATGCGTCCGAGCCAACCGTTACCGCGCCGCAGATGTTGCGTCAGGTCATCAAGCCGGAAACCGCCAAGACGCTCTCGAAAATCTTGTCCGATTCGATTGTCGCGGAATCGACGAACAAGGCAACTGTGCCGGGGTACAGTATTGCCGGGAAAACCGGCACTGCGCAAATTCCGATTGCCGGCGGCGTGCTCGATCCCAAGTGGACGATTGCTTCATTCGCCGGTTATTTGCCCGCCGATGATCCCCGGTTCGTGATTCTGGTAAAACTCGACAAGCCGCAAAGTTCGGAATGGGGTTCGCAAGTCGCATCGCCGGTCTTTGCCGCGATCGCCAAACAACTCGTTACGCAAGCCGGCTTGCCGCCGGATGCGGTACGCTTAGCGACAAAATAGTCGCTTGGTCAACTTGTTGACTGATCGACTAATTGACCAAGTGGCTCACATGTTGACGCTCGCTGATCTTTTCCAAGTTTTTACTCAGACGCGACCATCCGCCGCAGAACGCACCGCGATTTCTCAAGTGGTAATCGATTCGCGGCAAGTTACGCCCGGTGCGTTATTTGTGGCGCTCAAAGGCGAGATGCTTGATGGTCATGCTTTTATTTCCGATGCGCTTGCGCGCGGCGCCGTGGCGGTCATCGCCGAATCGCGCGCCCAGGCGGGAACCGGGCTGGGTCCGAACGTACACTGGATTGATTCTACACAACCAAGTGTCGCCGGGTTGCAGCTCAGCCCGTTCCCGCTTGTGCCAATCGTTTTTATTACGCCATCGAGTTTACTCGCGTTGCAACAATTAGCCGGGTTTTGGCGGCGCAAGTTTGAATGTCAAGTCGTCGGCGTGACCGGGAGCGTGGGCAAAAGTTCGACCAAGGAATTGATTGCGGCTGTTTTGCGTCAACACTATCGCACTTTGAAAAGTGAAGGGAACCTCAACAACGAGATCGGTTTGCCATTGACGGTTTTGCAGTTGAACAAATCGCACGAACGCGCCGTCTTGGAAATGGGAATGTACGCGCTCGGCGAAATCAAGACGCTGTGTGAAATTGCGCAACCGCGCATCGGCGTGGTGACGAATGTGGGGCCCGTTCATCTCGAACGATTGGGGACGTTGGAAAACATTGCGCGCGCGAAAGCGGAGTTGATCGACGCGTTGCCGGACGATGGGGTGGCGATTCTCAATGGCGATGATGGACAAGTCCTCGCGATGAAATCCCGAACGCGGGCGCGCGTGGTGAGTTACGGTTTGAATGCTCAAGCCGATGTGTTCGCGGAGGCGATTGTTACTCACGGTCTTTACGGCATCGAATTCACACTTTATTACGGCGGCGAAAAATTTCGTGTGCATTCGCCGTTGATCGGTCGGCATAGTGTTTACACCGCATTGGCGGCAATTGCGGTGGGATGGACGGAAGGATTATCCTGGGATGAAATGGCGTTAGGTCTGAGCGATCTTTCGGCGCAGTTACGATTGCGGAAAATCGAAACGCCCGGCGGCGCGATGATTCTCGATGACACGTACAATTCCAGCCCGGCGTCCGCGCTCGCCGCACTCGAGGTGCTGGCAGAATTGCGCGGCAGAAAAATCGCCGTGCTCGGCGATATGTTGGAGCTGGGCGCGGAAGAATTGCGCGGACATCAAACCGTCGGCGCGCGCGCGGCGCAAATTGTCGATGCGCTGATCGTTGTGGGCAAGCGCGGCAAATGGATCGGCGAAGCGGCGCGGGATGCCGGTTTATCGGAGAAAGAAATTTTGTTTACGGACAACAATGCACAAGCCATCGAACTATTGCGTGGAATGATTCGTGCGAACGATCAAATTCTCATCAAAGGATCGCGCGGTGCCAAGATGGAAGAAATCGTCAGCGCGATCACGCGGATGAACGAGGAAAAAAGATAATGGCGTGGCCTCTCACCCTTGGCGCAATCTCATTTTGTCTGGCGGTCATCTGGGGCGCGCCGCTGATTCGTTTGCTCAAAGAGTACAGTCTGGGGAAACAGATTCGCGCCGATGGTCCGACCCAGCATCAGATCAAGATCGGCACGCCGACGATGGGCGGGGTGATGGTGATCGCGCCGGTGTTGGTGATTACGCTCGGATTGAATCTGGCAAATCTGATGGGCAATACCTTGATCGGCCGCTCCATTCTCGTGCCGATGGGCACGCTGTTGACGCTGGGAATTCTCGGCGCGGTCGATGATTGGGCGGGCATTCGCGGCAGACGTAAAGGCGAAGGGATGACGGCGCGCCAAAAATTTTTGGCGCAGTGTCTCTTGGCATTTCTCATTGCGATTGCCTTGCATTTCGTTTTGGATTTGCGAAGCATCGCCATTCCATTGATCCCGGAAAAAATCGACATTGGTTTGTTGTACATTCCGATTGCGATGTTTTGGATCGTTGGTTTTTCCAATGCCGTGAATCTGACCGATGGCTTGGACAGTCTCGCCGGCTGGACATCGGCGATTGCATTTGCGTGTTACGGCGTGATTGCGTTTTTGCAAGGACAGGCGTATCTCGTCGCGTTTTGTTTTACAGTCGTCGGCGCGTTGCTTGCGTTCCTGTGGTTCAACGCGCACCCGGCGGAATTGTTCATGGGCGATACTGGCTCGCTTGCGCTCGGCGGAACACTTGCGGTCGTCGCGTTGATGACCGGGCAATGGCTCTTGCTGCCGTTGATCGGCGCGGTGTTCGTCGGCGAAGCGCTTTCGGTGATGATTCAGGTATTGTATTTCAAGTGGACGAACGGCAAACGCTTTTTCAAAATGGCGCCGTTGCATCATCACTTTGAATTGATGGGATGGTCGGAGACGCAAGTGGTGCAAAGATTTTGGTTGATTGCGTTGCTCGCCGGGATGCTGGGAATTGCGTTAGCCCTATTGTAAATGTGACGGAAGACCGAAGACGGAAGACGAAGGACGAACGACGAAAGCACAATAGGATAAATGATGCTCGATTACTGGATGATAATTTTGATTGGACTGGTTGGCGGCGTGGCGGTAGGGATTCAAGTGCCGATTGCCGGCGCGATGAGCGAACGGATTGGAGGCACAGCGAGTAGTTTCATCGTGCATCTGAGCGGCGCAGTTTTGTCTGGCGCGTTGTTGTTCTTGCGCGGCGGCGAAAAAATTCGCGAGTGGCAAAGTTTGCCCTGGTATATGCTGATTGCCGGGTTGTGGGGCTTGGTGTTGTATCTGACGATCAGCGTCACATTGCCGCGTTTGGGTGGCGCAACAGTCATTATGCTGGTCATCGTGGGACAACTGATTGCCGGCGCGATCATCGATCACTTTGGCTGGCTCAGCGTGCCGGTGCATCCGATTAGCGTCACGCGGATTTTGGGAATTGGGGTGTTGTTGGTGGGCGGGTGGTTGATCGCAAGATAGTTTGAGCGAGCCGAATGATTGATTTGCACAACAAACGTGTCCTCGTCTTCGGACTTGGGGTGCACGGCGGCGGGATTGGCGTAGCAAGGTGGCTCGTCAAACAAGGCGCGCGCGTTACCGTAACGGATTTGAAAACCGCCGAGCAATTGCAATCGGCGTTAGATGCATTGAGCGATTTACCAATTGAATATGTTTTAGGCGAGCATCGTGAGCAGGATTTTCTCAACGCCGATCTCATTGTCCGCAACCCGGCAGTCCCGCGCGAATCGAAATGGTTGATGTTTGCGCGCGAACACAACATCCCGGTGGAGATGGAAATGTCGTTGTTTGTGGAACGACTGCCGCGCGGGATGGCGCAAGTCATTGGCATCACCGGGACGAAAGGCAAAACGACAACGACGTTGATGACCGGCGCGATTTTGAAAAGTGTCAATCCGAAAACGGTTGTCGCCGGGAATTTGCGCGTGAGCGCGCTTGAACTGCTCGATCAAATCGACGCGGAGACGCCGGTTGTGCTCGAACTTTCGTCGTGGCAACTGGAAGCGTTCGCGCAACACGAAAGTAGCCCGCACATCGCGGCAATCACGAATATCGCGCCCGATCATTTGAACCGCTACCGCGATATGGATGATTATGCAGAGGCGAAGCGAATTATTTTTCGGTATCAACAGCCGGACGATTTTGTGGTTTTGAACTTTGATAATCGAATTCTCACGCGCCTGCAACGCTCGTTTGGGAAAACTGTTTGGACAAGCGCGACGCGACCACTCAAAGAAGGCGCGTACCGCGAAGGTGAGTGGCTCGTGTGGAATTGGGGCGGCGCGGCACACAAGATTTTGCGTGTGAATGAGTTGCGTGTGCCGGGTGAACACAACATCGCCAACGCGCTGACCGCGATTGCGCTTGCATCGATGTGGGGTGCGACGCCGGCACAAATCGCAAACGCGTTGCGCGAGTTTCGCGGCGTCGAGCATCGCCAGGAATTTGTGCGTGAAATCGGCGGCGTGCGGTACATCAACGATACGACGGCAACCGCGCCGGCGGCGGCAATCGTCGCCATCGAAACGTTTGCGCCGACCGCAAAAGGAATTGTGTTGATTGCCGGCGGCGCGGACAAAGGACTCGATTTTGCGGAGATGGCGAGCGCAATCGTCGCAAGCGTCCGTGCGGTGATTCTGCTCGAAGGATCGGCGACGGACAAGTTAGCCAGCGCGATTCATGCGGCGGGCGGCGGAAGTTTAATCGTTGACACGTTTAATAGTTTGTTCGTTGCAGTTGAACGAGCGAGAGAAATTGCGCGTGAAGGTGAAATCATTTTGCTTTCGCCCGGTTGCGCAAGTTTTGGAATGTTTGCGAATGAATTTGAACGAGGGGAAAAGTTCAAGAACATTGTTAGTCACATAGTCGAATAGTCGTGTCGTCTCGTCGCCAAACCCATTCGCATTTGACTAGGTGAACAGTTGACAAATCGACTAGATGACTAGGAGAATTTATGACTGCCCAAATTCCATCACGCACCAACTTGGCAAACGCGTTGCGGTTAGATTATCTTTTACTCATCATCGTGGTCGCGCTCGTCGGTGTTGGGTTGATTGCCGTGTGGAGCGTTACGTTTCCGCCGAAAGTTGGACAGCTGGCAAATCCACAATCCGATTTTGTCAAGCAAGCCGCGTACGCGTTTGTCGGTTTGCTCGTGTTGCTCATTATGACGCGCATCGATTATCGCGTGTGGGGCAATCTGGCGATTCCGTTGATGCTTGTCGCGCTCGCCGCGCTGATCGCGTTGATGTTCGCGACACCGATCAACGGCGCGCGCCGCTGGTTGCTCGACGGTTCGATTCAACCATCGGAATACGCCAAGTTTGCGATAGTCGTGTATATGGCAAAGTGGTTGTCGTCGAAAGGCGAGAAATTGCGTAATGTAACGTATGGCTTGTTGCCCTTTGCAATCATCGTTGGTACGGTTGCTGGGTTGATTGTACTTCAACCGAATCTCAGCACGGCAATCATCATCGGGATGTGTGCCTTTGCAATGTTCTTCATCGCCGGTGCGGACGCGGTGCAATTTGCCTTGTTGCTCATCATCGGCGGCATTACGACGATCTTGATGATTTTCAATATGCCGCACGCAATGGAACGACTGACGGGTTTCTTGCAAGACCCATTCACGCCGGGCAAGGTCGATTACCAAATCGCCGAGACGTTGATTGCGCTTGGTTCCGGCGGCATCCTGGGTCGTGGTCTGGGTGCGGGCTATCTTAAATTTGGCTATGTGCCTGCGCCGCACACCGATGCCATCTTTGCGTTGCTCGGCGAAGAGACCGGGCTTGCCGGAACGTGGTTGATCCTGGGATTATATTTGCTGATCGTCTATCGCGGATTTCGGATTGCGGCGCGCGCGCGCGATCCCTTTGGGCAGGTACTTGCCGCCGGGCTGACGTTTTGGTTGATCTTTCAAGCATTCATCAACATTGCCGTTGTAACGAGGACGATCCCATTTACCGGTGTGCCATTGCCGTTCATTTCGTACGGCGGTTCATCGTTGATTGCCGCGTTGGCGGCGGTTGGAGTTTTGCTGAACATTTCGCGCAACACTAACGTCAAGGAATCGGATGCGACTTTTAATTTCGGGTGGTGGGACGGGGGGACACGTGTATCCGGCGCTGACCGTCGCCGCCGCAGTTCGAAAGCGAACAGCCGATAACGATTTCCTCTACCTCGGTCGTGCGAACAGCGTAGAAGAACAACTCGCGCGACGCGCGCAAATTCGATTTGAATCGATAGAGACCGGGCAAGTGCGGGGCAAAGCGCCGTGGACGATGGCGCGCTCGCTCTGGCGAATGTCGCGCAGTGTCGGCAAAGCGCGTGAACTCATCCGCGATTTCAAGCCAACGGCAATTTTTGTAACCGGCGGGTACGTAAGCGCGCCGGTGATTTGGGCAGGCGCGGCGGAAAAAATTCCCAGCGTGATCTATTTGCCCGATTTGGAACCCGGCTGGGCGATTCGCGCAACGGCACGGTGGGCAACGCGCGTGGCGGTTTCATTTCCGCAAGTCGAAAAACATTTTGCGCCGGGTAAAGCGGTGACGACCGGTTATCCGGTGCGCGCGGAATTTTTCAACGTCGATAAAGTTAAGGCGCGCGCGCGTTTTCATCTGGAACCGAACACACGCACGCTGGCGATTTTCGGCGGAAGCACCGGCGCGCATCACATCAATCGCGTTGCGGTTGCCAAACTGGTGCAACTCTCGCAGTTGGCGCAAGTCATTCATTTTACCGGACGCAATGACGAGTTCTGGGTCAATGCCGAGGTTGCGCAACTTTCCAGCGATTTGCGGTCGCGGGTGCGCGTGTTTGGCTATTTAGACGACGATTTGCCGCACGTGCTTGCCGCCGCCGATTTGGTGATCGCGCGCGCCGGCGCGGCGACGCTCGCCGAATTTCCCGCACTCGGTCTGCCGGCGATTTTGGTGCCGGGCCCGTTTGCGGGCGTGCATCAGCAAAAGAACGCGGAATTTTTAGCGGAGCGCAGCGCGGCAGTAATCGTGAACGACGCCGATCTTGACACGATGTTATTGCCGACCGTCGAAAAATTATTGAACGCACCTGAACAACTGAAATCGCTAAGTGAAGCGATGCGCGCGCTCACGCAACCAAGCGCGGCGGAAAACATCGCTGCGTTGTTGGAATCGTTGGAGAAAAAATGATTCCACGCCGCATTCACCTCATCGGCATTGGCGGCATCGGTTTATCCGCGATTGCACGCGTGCTGATTGCGCGAGGCGTACAAGTATCCGGTTCAGACTTGCGCGCGTCACCGATGACGGATGAACTAGCGAAACTGGGTGCGAGAATTTTTATCGGTCATCGCGCAGAAAATGTTGGCGACGTTGATTGGGTTCTGGTAACATCTGCCGCGCGCGATGATAATCCGGAAATTGTCGAAGCGAAGCGACGCGGAATTCGTATAGACAAACGCTACGACTTTTTCGCCGAACTCACCGCCGGCAAGAAAACAATCGCGATTGCCGGGACGCACGGCAAAACGACGACGACCGGTATGATTGCGACGATGTTGACCAACGCGGGACTCGATCCCGATGTCATCGTCGGCGGCGTGATTCCGGAATTGAACGGCAACGCGCGCGCGGGCAACGGAAATTATTTTGTCATCGAAGCAGATGAGTACGACCGCGCGTTTCTGGGATTGCGACCGAATGTCGCCGTCGTAACGAGCATTGAAATGGATCATCCGGATATTTATCGTGACGTGGATCAGGTCGCTAAAGCGTTTCACGAATTCTTGAATCTTGTGCCGGAAGATGGCTTGATTGTGGGGTGCGGCGATGCTCCGCACGTTGAACAAGAACTGATGGAAATTCGGAAACCCTCAATCGTGCGGTACGGTTTCGGCGTAACGAATGATTGGCGCGCGACGGATGTGAAATCGAATGCGCACGGCGGGAGCGATTTCGTTGTGTGGCGTGGCACGGACAAGATCGGTGATTTTGCATTGCAAATTCCCGGCGCGCATAATGTTTTGAATGCGCTCGCGGCAATCGCCGTTGGGCATCACGTTGGCGTCGAGATGCAAATCGCGTGCGACGTGTTGAAGAATTTTCGCGGCGCGGCACGGCGGTTCGAGGTGAAAGGGGATTTTGCCGGCGTAACGCTCATCGACGATTACGCACATCATCCAACCGAAATTCGTGCGACGCTGGCGGCGGCGCGCGCGCGGTACGGCAATCGCAAAATTTGGGCGGTGTTTCAGCCGCACACGTTCTCGCGCACGCAAATATTGCTAGAAGAATTCGCGCGGGCGTTCGATGATGCGGATCACGTCATCGTCACGGAAATCTACGCCGCGCGCGAAACGAATTCACTGGGGATCAGCGGGGCGCACATCATCGAAAAAATGCAGCATCGCGACGCGCATTTCATTGCGGAGTTGCCGGCGTGCGCGGAACTGGTTGCTCGGCGCGCGCGTGCGGGCGATGTGGTGATCACGCTTGGCGCGGGCGATGTGAATCGCGTGGGCGAGTTGATCGCACAGGTTCGAGGAGCTTGATATGGGTGAATTATTCAGCGTACGTAGTTTAATCTACTGGTGGGGTATGTTGACCGCGAGTGCTTTTATCAAAGATTGGCTAGCAAGTCTGTCGGAATTATTGAAAGACCCGGAAACATTTAATAGTGAAAAGATTCCATTTAATATGATGCCGGGTCTAAATGCTTGGATCGATGGCGCGGCGGATTACGTTAAAAACTCGGTCAATTTCGACCCTGAGCAAGTTATTGCGACGATTGGACCACTTGCGATTCGCGGCTGGGCTGTCGCGCTCGTATTCGGTTTGATCATCATCGGTTTTGGTATCCGCCTTTATATTCGTGCACTCCGCTCGCATCAATGGTTCGATGATTTGTTTACGCTCTTTATACTGTATATCATTTTACGATTCGAAGGACACATCGTGGGAAGCACCGGGTTGCCGGTACAAGATTGGTTCAAATCGCTTGTGGAAAATCAATTCGTCTCATTTTTCCTGATTATTCTCTTGTTGCTCACTTTGAGTTTTGCCGGCGAGGGCTTGCGGAGCAAGCGGGCATTTTGGCGCGCGCTGGGCGCGGCGACTCTCATTTCATTATTCATTTATCCTAGCCAGATGGCAAGTGTGCTGGGTTACATTGTGCAAGCACTGGCGTTCTTTGGCACGTCATTGTCAACGCAACAGAATTTGCCATTTACGGTTGCCTGGGGTGTGATTGGAATGATTCTGGCAATTCATCGACTCACGACACCTGAAGCCGCGGTCGGCGGCAAAGCGGAAGGTTAATCGGTGAAGGATGATCGTCTCGATGATTTGTGCGTTGCATTGGGCGACCGTGCAAAAACGGACGAGCTGCTCGCGCCGCGCACGACGTTTCGCATCGGCGGTCCTGCTGATCTGTTGATCGAATCCAACACGCTTCCCGAATTGATGACGGCGGTGCGCTTGGCGCGGCAGTTTGGCGTGCCGATGTTCATTCTTGGCAATGGTTCAAATATTCTTATTCGCGACGCTGGGTTTCGTGGACTCGTGATTGAAAATCGATGCGCCCAGTTTTGGTTGGATGTCGCGGAGCCGGGTAAAGCCATTCTGCATATCGAAAGTGGTGCAGCGTTGCCCAACATCGCGAATCGAATGGCGCGCCAGGGCTGGGCGGGATTGGAATGGGCAATTGGCGTGCCGGGGACGATTGGCGGTGCAGTGGTGAACAACGCCGGCGCGCATCGCGCGTGCATTGCCGATAATTTGATCAAAGTTTCGCTCCTCGATGCGAACAATGTCGTGCGCGAGTTGCCAAAATCAGAACTGCAATTCGATTATCGCGCAAGCCGGTTCAAGCGCGTGAAAAACGAAATCATTCTCAGCGCCGATTTCGGGTTGACGCGCGATGACCCACAAAAATGTGTTGCGCGGATGAACGAGTACGCCGAGTATCGCCGGCGCACGCAACCAACCGAAGCGAGTGTGGGATCGATGTTCAAAAATCCGCCCGGCGATTATGCCGGTCGCTTGATCGACGCGGCGGACTTGAAAGGAACATGCGTCGGCAACGTTGAAGTTTCTCAAGTGCATGGGAATTTTTTTGTGAATCGCGGCGGTGCAACGGCGAATGATGTGCTGGCGTTGATTGCTTTGGTGCGCGAACGCGTGCGAGAAAAGTTTGGCGTTGAGTTGGAATTGGAAATTGAAATAATCGAATAATTTTCGATTGGCGATTGCCGATTTTCGATTTGAGGAACAAACAATCGAAAATCGCAAAGCGAAAATCGAAAATGATGAATCAGATAGAGCGCAAAAAGTGGTTGTCAAAATTCGGGTCGGTATTATCTTTGGTGGCAAGTCCGGCGAGCATGAAGTTTCGCTGGCTTCGGCGCAGTCCGTTGCGCGCGCGATCAATCAAGACAAGTACGAGGTCGTACTCATCGGCATCACCAAGCAGGGCAGGTGGCTTGCCGGCGGCAATGTGCTCAAACAACTGGCGGCGGTCAGTCCGACGCCGTTACTTAAACCGATCGACGATACGCAAAACGGTGCTGGCAAAATATTGAACAGCGTTGAACTTGTGCCAACCGCGTCAAGCGAAACTGCCAGCGCGTCGCCGCTCAACACAATCGATGTTGCATTCCCACTGGTGCACGGTCCGTCCGGTGAAGATGGTTCGCTTCAAGGATTGCTCGAACTCGCGGACATTCCGTACGTCGGTGCGAGTGTGGTGGCGAGTGCCGTTGGAATGGATAAAGCGCTGATGAAATCCGTCTTTCGCGCGCACAATCTTCCACAAGTCGATTGGCTGGTGATTCTGCGCCGCGATTGGGAAATGCAACCGGCGGAAACCATTCAACGCATCGAATCAAGTTTTGGTTATCCCTGTTTTATCAAGCCGGCGAATCTGGGTTCGAGCGTTGGCGTGACCAAAGCACACGATCGCAATGGACTTGCACGCGCACTTGCGACCGCCGCGCAATACGACCGCAAATTGATTGTGGAACGCGCGGCGTTCAACGCGCGCGAAATCGAGTGCAGTGTGTTAGGCAATGACGATCCAATTGCATCGTTGCCCGGCGAAGTGATTCCGCGCCGCGAATTTTACGATTACGCGGCGAAATACGATAATGAAGCCGGGACTGATTTGATTGTGCCGGCGGATTTGCCGGATGAAATGACGCGCGCGGTGCAAGCGATGGCAATTCGCGCATTCAAATCAATTGACGCAAGCGGGATGGCGCGCGTGGATTTCTTTCTCGAACGCGACAGCAATCGCTTGTTGCTGAACGAGATCAACACAATTCCCGGCTTTACATCGGTGTCGATGTATCCGCGAATGTGGGAAAAGAGCGGACTGGCGTACGCGGATTTAATCGATCGCTTGATTCAACTGGCTTTGGAACGACACGCGGACAAACGCAAATCAAAAATCTTTTGACATCGCCTAGGCAAACACTATGACCTACTCATCTCATCGTCGAACATCGAAGCGTCCAGCCGCGCGTCGTACGCGACGCGTCAACCTCGCCGCCGGTGAAGCTATGGCGCGACGATCACCGTTCGTTCATATCAAAGTCAATCGTTCCCAGGTGATCACGCTGGGGCTGATCGTTGTGCTTGCCGCGCTCTTGTTTTTCGTTTTCAACACCGATACCTTTTACGTGTACGAATTCCAAATTACTGGGACGCGCTTTCTGACTGTCGCCGAAATTCAACAGGCAAGCGGGATTATGGGCTATCATATTTTGTTTATCGACGCCAATTCTGTTCAACGCGCGCTCGCCAGTCTGCCGGAAATCAAATCGGTGAAGGTTGCGTCGCGCTTGCCGAATTTGGTTAGCGTAAACATCGTCGAACGCAAACCGGAAATTACATGGCTGCGCGGCAACGAAGTGCACTGGGTCGATTTGGAGGGCATTGGTTTTCGCGCGCGGACGAATCTCACAGATTTATCGGTGATTCGCGATCTCGATCAAAAGCCGATCAAGTACGGCGAAAAAATTCATCCCCGCGCGGTCGATGCGTTTTGGGCGTTTCGCGCGGCGTACCCGGACGGTCCGCGTTCGTTCGAGTGGTCGAACGCGCGCGGCTTGGCATACACCGATGAACGCGGCTGGAAAATTTATCTGGGCGATGCGAATGATATGGCGCTGAAGGTGGCGCGCTTGCGCGCACTCGTGCCGCAACTGGTCGCGCAGAACGCGCGAATTCGGTTCATCGATTTTGGCAGAGGCGAACCCTATTATCAATAAACCAATGAACCAATGAGCCAATATTGGCTCATTGGCAAATTGGTGAATTGGCTCATTGAGGTATTTTATGGCAGTTCCCATTGCGGCTTTGGATATTGGCACAACGAAAACGTGCGCGTTGATCGGCGAACAAACCGAGAGCGGAATGTGGCGAATTCTCGGCGCGGGGGTGGTTGCGTCGCGCGGGATGCGCAAAGGTGTCATCACCGATGTGAAGGAAGCGACGCAAGCCATCGCGGAAGCGATGGAACAAGCCGAGCGCGTCTCCGGCATCCCGGTCGATTCGGTTATTGTGGGGATTGCCGGCGCGCACATTCAATCGACGAATTCACGCGGCGTTGCCGGGATTCACGGCGGGCGCGGTGTAACCCAGGATGACATCGACCGCGCGATGGAAGCGGCGGAAGCGATTGCCGTGCCGCAGAACCGGGAAATCCTGCACGCGATTCCGCGCGGTTACACGCTCGATGGTCAGGATGGCGTCAAAGATCCACTGGGGATGATTGGCTTTCGCTTGGAAGTTGAAGCGCACATCGTCACCGGCGCGGCGGCATCGATTCAAAACGTCGTCAAAGCAGTTGAAGGCGCGGGATTGAAAATCGCCGATTTGGTACTCGAACCGATTGCCGCCGGCGATGCGGTGCTGACCACGCCGGAAAAAGAAATGGGCGTCGTGCTGGCGGACATCGGCGGTGGCACCACCGACATTGCGATTTTTATCGATGGCAGTGTGTGGCACACGATTATTTTGCCGACCGGCGGTTTGCACATCACGAACGATCTGGCTGTGGGCTTGCGCACGCCGTTCGATGCGGCGGAAGAAATGAAATTGAAATTTGGTCACGCTGATCCCAATCAAATTCCGGAAACCGAGTACATCGACGTGACGGCATTTGGTGAAGAGGGACGGCGGACAGTTGCGCGGCGCGACATTGCAGAAATCATCAGTGCGCGCGCGGAAGAAATTTGTCAACTGATCCTCACGGAGGTCAAACGGTCGGGCTATGATAATTTATTACCGGCAGGCGTTGTTTTGTGCGGCGGCACCGCGGAACTTGCCGGGCTAAAATCGTTCGCGCGTGAAATTTTGCAAATGCCGGTGCGGGTTGGTCTGCCGCGCGACACGGAAGGTTTTGTCGATCGGATTTCCTCGGCGGCGTTTGCGACGAGCGTGGGTCTGTTGCAATGGGGATGGAAACAACGCGACTTGAGTGCGATGGGACTCGCAACCAAATTGGGTTACAAGAAACCCAATGCGATGAGTAATTTGCTCGGATGGGCAAAGCGAGCATTTTTACCGGAAAACGAAAAAGGGGCTTGACAGAAGGTACCGCGTACTGTAAAATGACCTCATCTTTCCCAAATGTCGTGCCTGCAAGCTCTACTCTCCACTAGATGTAGGGGGAACAATGAAGACGACAAAAGACATTGTGGTAGACGTAAAACAACAACCGGGTTCAATCGTTAAATCGAATGATTCGCGCGCGGGAGCGCCACGACGGGAGGCAAATATGCAAGCAACTCAGCAAGCACCCAAAGACAAGGACAAAGTTGAAAACTTTGCCGAAATCAAAGTGATTGGTGTCGGCGGGGGCGGTACGAACGCGGTCAATCGGATGATTGATCAGGGTTTGCACGGCGTCAAATTTATCGCAATCAACACCGATGGACAGGCGCTTGTGCATTCCAACGCGCCGAACCGAATTCGCATCGGCGATAAATTGACGCGCGGCTTGGGCGCCGGCGGCGATCCGGTGATCGGCGAGAAAGCCGCGGAAGAATCGAGCGAAGAGTTGTACGATTCGCTTGTCGGTTCCGATATGGTGTTTATCACCGCTGGGATGGGCGGTGGCACCGGCACCGGCGCTGCGCCGGTGGTTGCGCGCATTGCCAAAGAAGCCGGCGCATTGACGATTGGTGTCGTTACCAAACCATTTACCTTCGAAGGCACGCGCCGGCGCAATGTTGCGGACGAAGGTTTGAACAAACTGCGCGAGCAAGTCGATACCTTGATTGTCATTCCCAATGATCGCTTGCTCGAAATCGCCGACAAGAAAGCGTCGTTGCAAACCGCGTTTCGGACCGCGGACGATGTGTTGCGGCAAGGCATTCAAGGCATCAGCGAATTGATCACGGTTCCTGGGTTGATCAATCTGGATTTCGCCGATGTGAAAACGATTATGGGGTCCGGCGGTGCAGCGTTGATGGCAATCGGTCGCGCGGCCGGCGAGAATCGCGCGGTTGCCGCGGCTGAAGCCGCGATTCGCAGTCCGTTGCTCGATCTGTCGATTGACGGCGCGAAAGGCGTTTTGTTCAACGTTACCGGCGGCGATGATTTGACGCTGAACGATGTCTATCTTGCCGCCGAAGTGGTGCGGCGCGTGGCTGATCCGGATGTCAATCTGATTTTCGGCGCTGTGATCAATCCGGAAATGAAAGATGAATTGCAGATTACGGTGATCGCAACCGGTTTTAATGCGGTTGCCAAGCGACAGACCGGTGCGGGGCAACCGAATAATATGTTGGTCGCGCCGGGACGCAAGATGATCGATTTTCCGGTGCAAGCAGCCGTCGGTCGCAACACGAATCACGAAGACTTGGACATCCCGGCATTTTTGCGCAAGCGGGCTGAGATGCGTTAATCGATTCGGAAGGTGCGCGCATGAAAACGAAACGATTCCTGTCTGTAGGTGCGTTCATCGCATTGACATTTGGGTTGTTGATGATTTCGGTCACCGGTGTTTCCGCCGAAGACCCGCGACCACAAGGAATTCCATTCTCCACGATGCCTTGGCCCACGGCGCGTCCATTGCGCGTGGGCGAAACGTGGTCGCCGTCGAGCGCACCTTCGGCGTACAATCCGCCCGCCGCCTCTTCATCAATCCCGGTAATTGTTCTGCCGTCCAATCCTGCACCTGTGCCTTCACCGGTCGCGCCATCGATTCCGGTCATTGTCATTCCGCCAAATCCCGCGCCAGCACAATCGAATGTTTTGCCGGCAACCAATCCTCCGCCGGTGAGTAGCGGTACGAGTCCATCGAATGCGTTGATGGCGGCGGGTAGTTGGGAAACTCTTGGCGCGGGCGCTGCAGTGTGGTACCGCATTGGTAATGGTGGCGTGCATATGGATGTGTTTTTGGATGCCATTCCGATGAGTAATGTTTCGATGCAAGTTTTTGCGCCGAATCAATTTCACAAGCCAATTGGATATGGCACGTTATCCAAAGATGGTGCGCGCTTGGTGTGGGCAGGCGGTCATTGGAAATCGCAAGGTGATTGGGTTGCCAAAATCACCAATGGCAATCCAATTCCAATTAGTTATCGTTTGACCAGTTCCGCTATCGATATTAGCAATAAATCGTGCTACAGTTATTGGGAATGGATCGGACCTAATTACGTATATTGGACCGAGTGTCGCTAAAGGTGTCGAGGTTAAGAATTTGTAACGGGGAATCATTTTTAAGGTAAACTACTTGTCTTGCTCCGTGAGTTGTGTTAGACTACTGACACACGAGAGATTGTAGCCCCATTGGAGCGCGCCACAACATACGGGGTTTGGGAAAACGCATGGTTCGAACGCACAATCATCCCAAACCCTGTTTTGCGCCCCGTTACGAATTTGGAGGAGACCGATGCAGTGTCCGTTTTGCGCTCACGAAGAAAACAAAGTAATCGACACCCGTGAATCCACCGATTCGATTCGCCGCCGCCGCCAATGTCTCAATTGCAATAAACGTTACACGACGTACGAACGCATTGCGCAAACTGGGTTGATGGTGATCAAGCAAGATGGTCGCCGCGAAGCGTTCGATCGTCAAAAGTTGATGGGTGGCATCATCAAAGCATGCGCGAAACGGCCGGTGTCGATGCAATCGATTGAAACGGTCGTCGATGAAATCGAAATGGAACTGCACGCGCTGGGCAAATCCGAAGTCGATTCGCAAAAGATCGGGCAGCTGTTGATGGAACGGCTCCGCAAACTCGACGATGTTGCGTACGTCCGGTTCGCATCGGTGTATCGCCGCTTTGCGGATTTGGATTCGCTGTCCATCGAGATTCAACGATTGAAAGAACGCAAACAACGTGAAGCCGAAGAACGATTGCAAGTCAAGATGTCATTGTGAATAAAAACCACTCGCCAAGTTTTTCCAGTTACTTTTACGCCATCGTTATGATCGTACCAATCACAATTGGGTGATTGGGCATACCTCTGAGGGCAGGCACACGCCGTACCCCCAGCGGCGTGTGCCTGTCTTTTGTTTTTCTTTGCACCCTGAACGGAACGTCCTTTGATGGAGGAAATAGGAATGGATCAGCGCATCGATACCTCAGTGCGCGTCACGGATGCCGCGTCTCGAAATTTGCCCCGGCGTCCCATCCCCTTGACGCCGAACGCGCGCGTCGTTTTAGAAAAACGTTATCTGCGACGCGGTTTGGACGGCAAGCCGATAGAAACGCCGGAAGAAATGTTCGACCGCGTGGCGCGCACGGTTGCCGAAGCTGAAGTGCGTTACGCAGACGGCGACCCGTCTGTCGCGCGCGAAAAATTTTACGACTTGCTGACCACGTTACGTTTCTTTCCCAACTCGCCTACCTTTACCGGCGCGGGCACGCCGCTGGGACAACTCGCCGCGTGTTTCGTTTTGCCGATTGCCGATGATATGGGACGCGATTCGCGCGGAATTTTTTCCACGTTGCGCGCGGCGGCATTGATCCAGCAAACCGGCGGCGGGAATGGTTTTTCGTTTTCCCGTTTACGTCCGCGCGGCGACCGGGTTCACACGAGTGCGGGCGTGGCGACCGGGCCCGTTGGATTTCTTCGCGTGTACGATACCGCGTTCGGCGAAGTGGCGCAAGGCGGAACGCGGCGCGGCGCAAATATGGCGGTCTTGCGCGTCGATCATCCGGACATTGAAGACTTTATCCGGTGCAAAGTCGTCGAGGGCGCGATTAGCAATTTCAATATCTCGGTGGGAGTAACCGATGCATTTATGCGCGCCGTCGAGAATGACGAAGATTTCGAGTTGATGAATCCGCGCGACGGCAAAGTGTGGCGCATCGTTCGTGCGCGTGCGTTGTTCGACGAGATTGTCAAACACGCCCATCACAACGGCGAGCCCGGCGTCTTGTTCCTCGACGCGGCGAATCGACAAAATCCGGTGCCGCATTTGTACGAACTCGAAGCAACCAATCCGTGCGGCGAGCAGTGGCTCGGTCCGTACGAAAATTGCTGTCTCGGTTCGATCAATCTGGCACAACACATCACACCCGACAACAAGATGGATTGGGCGAAACTACGCGACGCGGTCGAACTCTCAACCCGCTTTCTCGATGATGTGGTCGATGCAAACAAGTACGTGCCGGCAGTTGCCGAACTTGCGGATGCCGCGCACCGGGCGCGGCGCATCGGGCTGGGCATTATGGGCTTGGGTGATGCGATGTATCGTTTGGGGGTGCGGTACGGTTCGCGCGCCGGCGAAGATTTTGCCGGGCAGGTGATGGAGTTTGTGCGTTTTCACGCGATGAAGACGAGCATCGAATTGGCGAAAACACGCGGCGCATTTCCAGCTATCAAAGGATCGTTGTACGATCCGGAAAATTTGAAATGGTCGCCGCCCAAACCCATCGAACCGTTCATGCACGATTGGGGGCGCCCCAAACTCGATTGGGGCGAAATTGTCGCGGGCATCAAAAAGTACGGTATTCGTAACGCGGCGCAAACTACCGTCGCGCCTACCGGGACGATTGCCACCGTTGCCGGCGTTGAATCGTACGGCTGCGAACCGGTTTTTGCATTGGCGTACACGCGCCACGTCAACGATCACGGCAAAGATTTGCAACTGGAGTACGTGAGCCCGTTGTTCGAACGCGCGCTGATCGATGCCAAGATCGATGAAGCGACCCGCAAGAAAATTTTCGAACGGGTGAGGGTGACCGGGACCTGCCAAGAAATCGATTGGGTGCCGGAGCATATCCGCGACACGTTTGTTGTGGCGAGCGATATTACGCCGGAAGAACACGTGCGAATGCAGGGGGCAATGCAAGCGTTCGTCGATAATTCGCTGTCCAAGACCATCAACTTTCCGGCGACGGCAACAGTGGACGATGTTGCCAAGTCGTACTTCCTCGCGTGGAAACTGGGATGCAAAGGGATCACCGTGTACGTTGCCGGCACGCGCGAGAAGGTTGTCTTGGAAACCAAAGAGACCGCGCAAAAGAAATTGATTGCCGAATCGACTGAGCAGACCAAAAAGCCGCGCCCGCGCCAACTGCACGGTGCGACGTACGAAGTTGCGACGCCGTTGGGCAAGGCGTATGTTACTGTCAATCGCAATGGCGAGGAACAGCCCTTTGAGGTCTTTTGCAACGTGGGTAAAGCCGGGTCGGATACGGCGGCGGTCAGTGAAGCCATTGGTCGATTGATTTCGCTCGCGCTTCGTTTGCCTTCGCCGCTCTCGCCAACCGAGCGCTTGCAACAAGTCGTCGATCAGTTGAGCGGCATTGGCGGCGGAAGACCGATGGGATTTGGATTGCAACGGGTGCGTTCGTTGCCGGACGGCATCGCGCAAGCGTTGGCGGAAGATTTGGGTGCCTTGCGCGCGCAACCCGCGGAAGTGGATAGTAAGCAATTACAATTGTTCAAAGTGGGTGACTTGTGTCCCGAATGTGGACAAGCGTCGTTTGTGAATGAGGAAGGATGCCGCAAGTGTTACAGTTGCGGGCATAGTGAATGCTAGGGCAGGAGTCAGAAAGCGTAAAGCCGTCGATTGCAAATTGCAATCGACGGCTTTTGATTTCGAGATAAATTCTTTGAGTGCGACTAACGAAATGACATCAATCGCGTAACATTAGTTAGTACTCTGAAAGACTGCCATCGATCCTAGCCCAGCGTAAGCCGAAAAAGAAAGAGCCGATCCCGATGGGTAGCAAAATGATTGTGAAAATAGCCAAAGCCACCAAGTCCGCACTGACATTGGCGAACGATTCACCTTGCAACATGACGCGGCGCAAAGCATCGAAGGCAAAGGTTGCCGGGAGCAGATGGCTTGCTGTTTGGAGCCAGTTGGGTAGAACCTCGATAGGATAATATACGCCAGCGAGCAAAGAAGTAACCAATGTCAACAATCGCGCGAGCGGGCTGGTACGCTTGGTTACCAAGACGAAAGCGGCGTTGATCAACGCCAAGCCAGTATTGGCGAAAATGGCAAACAGGATTATCACCAAAGCAAATAAAATGCTGTCCCAATTTAGCCGCGCTTGAAACAAGAGAGTCGCCGCAACCAAATAGAATAACGATTGTGCGCCAGTCCAACAATAATTCCACAAGGTCGACATGTTTAATGCCGCAAGCAACGGTGTTGATCCCAAATACAACATCTCCAGTGTGCCGGTTTGTTGATAGCCGTAGACGGCCTCGGCGATGTTATTAGAACTGGATGTGATGAACGGGTAAAAGGCGATGCCAAGTAACACAAAGTGAAAATAATCCGCGCCGTATCGTTGAACATAGGGATTGACGGCTGTCCCGACGACCTGTGCAATGAAATAGAACAGCGAAACAGAAACCAGCATACCGGCAATCTGCATAAAAAAATCGAGCCGGTAGCTGGACTGTGTTTGAAAATCGCGGCGAATGAATGCCCACGCTTTATAGATCACGTCGATCTTCCTTGATTAAATGCACGAACGCCTCTTCCAACGACGGTTCGATGGCTTGACAATGTTGGATTGCTCCGCCGGCTGAAACCAGCGACCGCATCACGAGTGGGAGTGTATTTGACGCATCGTTCAAAAAGAGTTCTAAATCTAACTTGCCGGAATCATTGTCGGCGCAAGTCAGCCGAACGACACCCGGGATGGTTCGCAGCGAATCGATGATAGCGTTTGAGACATCTTGCACTTGCAACAAATAGTGCTGTTGCATATTGATATGTTGTTTGACTTTGGAAACCGGTCCCTGGGCTATGAGGCGACCACGATTCATAATGGCGACCGTATCACATATTTCTTCAGCTTCTTCCAAGCGATGGGTTACCAGCACGACGGTTCGCTTGAGCTGGTTCACCAGAACTTGGCGAATAAATCTTCTTAGCTCACGCGCAATGACCGGATCGAGACTGCGGGTTGGCTCGTCCATAAAGAGCACTGGGGGCATTGTCAATAATCCACGGGCGATAGCCAATTTTTGCCGCATCCCGGTCGAGTAACTCAGAAAGCGGCGATCAGCCACCTCTTTCAAACCAACGAGGTCAAACAACTCGGCGATTCGTTCACGCGCCTTTTTGCCGTGCAGTCCTTGCAGTGCGGCAAAGAATTCGATGTTTTGCCGTCCTGTCAAACGCCAGAAAAAACTGCGCTCTTGAGTATCGACTAGTCCAATCAAGGGGCGGACGGCGTTGGCATCAGCGACAACATCTTTGCTGCTCACCAACGCGCGACCTGACGTAGGAAGGATCAGTGTGCAAAGCATCTTGACGAGTGTGGTTTTGCCAGCGCCATTGGGTCCCAATAGCCCAAAAAGTTCTCCTTCTTTGATTTGGAGATTGGCATTATCGACGGCGATTATTTCTTCCCGTCGCTGAAAGCGGACCAGTGCCCGGTAATTGCGCGCTTGCGAAAAGCGCTTGGTCAGCGAAAAAACTTCGATTGCGTTTTGCATATCAATTTTATAGTTGAGCCGATTTGGTGCTTCGATTTTGCGACGTGCTACTTGAATCTTGCAACCATCCACCGGCAAACTAGTGCCATTCATTAGTGCTTGTCGTGTGCTTGGGTTTTTCCCGTCAGCCGAACAAGTGTCGCCAAGATTTTGAGAATGGATTCAAACGGCAAGGACAGAATAGAATGAAGAAATCTGGTGAGACGATTGGGTTGAGCGCCCAGGAAAAATTGCTTTAGGCGAGAACCGGTGTTGAGTACGTTTGCATTACTGCGTGCAGTCGTTGCGATGAGCCAACCCAAAACTCGCCAAGTATTCGTGCGCAGAGAAATTTGCTGTCCCTGTCTTTTAATCGCAATCGCTTGACCGATAATTTCTTCTGCGCGAACAGGCGAATCAAAGAGGAGCGCATTGTCGCCCTTGGTAAAAAAAGTTCGATGCTTTCCGTTGCCGCTGATGCGGATAATGCGATGAATCAGCAATCGCCCGGCTTGCCAGATGACGATGATATCTCCCGGTTGAACACCCGTATAACCATGCGCTACAAGCACTTGATCGCCCGGTTGCAATAGCGGTAACATACTCTCGCCGGAGACTGGAATCCAATGCTGTTTTCCTTCTGCTCCCCACACCTCGATGACTGCCGCCAGAGCCGGCGGCATGTTCAGCGGATCGATTGGCGACGGATTCATTTGATTATCGCATCCAACTCATATTGCGCCGACTAGTTTGCAAACTTGGTCAGCCATGTCAGTCAAGTTGCCAACAAAAAGTTGATAACAATTTGCCCGGTCAATAATCGTTGCTAATTCTACAAACAGCCGGGTCGAACTTCCGTTAAACTCTTCGCGCAACAGAGCCGATTTATGCCCTCCTTGAAATCGTCTGACTAGTTCCATCGCACCTTGGCTTTGCGTAATCTTTTCCAGTCGAACGGGAGATTCGAAACTAGGATGCTCTTCATGACGTTTGATGACTTCTAGAATAAGAATCTGCTGTTCGCGGCATATCGCTTCGACTTTTGAAAGCAAAGGGGATCGATCGGTCGCATACAGCGTCAGTAATGGGTAGTTATAGTTTTGACCGATCTGGATATCGATTACGCCGTCGATTCGACGAATGGCGTCGAGCAGGGAGGCGTCAACATGATCGACGAGAATGCCAAGTTCCCGGTGCCTAATATTTTCTTGTTCGCGTGGTGGCTGGGTAGAATTGCGCAGGATAATAATGTACTTGAGCGGGGTTTTATCGCCGAGACTGTTCGCTTGAATCTCATCGATGTCAAGTATCCACTTGCCCAACCATTTGGGTGCATCTACACGTGGCTTTGGAAAACCTGCTCGCTCCAAAGTGCCGGGGCGTATCCTAAGACTGCGGGGAAATGGATAGATCGCGTGATCGGTTCGTGAAAGCGCCGCCATTTCGTCTGATAGGAACTTGAACCCGCGACGAATCAATTCCAGGACCAGAGTGGTTTTACCGTGACCGGAATCGGCGGAAAGAATGATGCCTTGATCCTTGTAAGCAACTACGCCAGCGTGGATTAGATAATGACTGGTTACTCGACTAATAATCGTGTGAAATACAGTTTCGTAAACATATCCTTCTAGTAATCTGGAAGTGTTCAGAAAACGCACTTCGTCGTCGATGATAAGGACGGGTTTTCCCCAAGGGTTTTGGGGCAGAGTAAAAAGTATGATCTTGATCGTCGAGCGAGGGCGCTGTGGTGAGTACTCGTCTAGTCGGAATCGGCGATACATCTGATGGAAGAGGTTCAGATAGTCGTCCGAGTCTGAATGAATGATTGCTTCCACATCAAAAAAGCCCAATCTCAATGGCTCAAGCTGCCAAGTCAGTCCTGCTGTAGAATGATTTTGCAACACTCGATTATACCCGCGCATGAATATTCTAAAATTAATGTGAGGGAGACCGCACTTGCGACGGTCTCCCTGTACCCGAGCACTTTTTCACTTTCATGGGCTGCCTTAGACGTTGTTTCTTTTTTTCACTATATAAACGCTGTAAGGTATGCCGCTGAATAAAGAGTGAAAGTGAAAATTGTACCGACGGACTACGGTGGTGGATCACCGTTCGGTTGGCCGTACGCATGTGCCTCGCCCAACTGATCTAGAATCTCTTCGTCAGTAAGCGTGGTCAGCTGTGGCACTTCGTACTCTGGGAGTTTCTCCTTCTGCATGTTGTCTCACCTCCTTTCCCTGGGATATTTTGTTTCTGTGGCGCTATCGATTAACCGACGTAATTCTGTTTAGTAACTCACCTTACGCAAACCGAATTGTTTTACCGCAAAGCACGCGGAGACCGCTGAGATTTTCAGGATTTTTCTCTGCGAACTTTGCGTTCTCAGTGGTGAAATTGCGTAACGTCAATTAGTAACTAATGGTGGTATTGCAATGCTTGAGCAAATTCCGTGTTTTGATTTTGCAACGCGCCATTTGAATCTCGCAACCATCCACCTGCAAACTAGCACCATCAGTTAGTGGGTTGGGTGTGTGAGGAGATCTTTCGTAACAAATACCTCTAGCGTGTTCTGAATATCTTCGATCACACTGTAATCCGATGGGATAGAAAAATTCGCGCGAAGGGCTTGTTCCATTTCCCCAAGCGTATGCTCGCCGTCACAAAGCTCCCAAATGAGTCTGGCAGTCGGATTGAGGATATGAATTCCTTCTTGCTGGCTACTGTAGAGAACAACTTCACGACCAATGTCTTTCGCCACAATGTCGGGCTTGCGTTTCGGTTTGGCTGGAATCATATTTCCTCGCGTTTGCCTTGGGGGATATGGCAGGTTTTTTTACCGGCGTGGACCGGTCCGATGCAATAATGACAGAGGTCAGTCTCCTTCATCAGAGATGATTTATCAGGTGCGCCAGCAAGAATTATAGCAGAAAGTTTTCTGATGCACAACAGGGGTTTCAAAGGTTCCGTACAATAAAAGAGTAAATCTGCGCTGGCGGTGATACATGCGCGTTTTCGGCGAGGAATTGCCAAAATGGAGAAGCGATCTCGTTCGGACTCAATACTGGGACGCGGTTCTGGAAAATCGGACGATCCAAAATCCATTGGCAAGCATCAGGAGCGCACAGCCCCAATACACAATCGTCAAGCCGGTGATCGACAACAATGCATACGTAGCAATCGGTCCAATCGCGCTCCCCAAATCGCCGGCGATATTGAAAATCGCCAGGTTCTTGCCGTGTTCATCGCGTTTGGACAAATCGCCGACGAGTGCAGTTGCCAACGCTTGCACACTGCCGGAGGCAATCGATGATGTAATCGTACCGATAACCAGCACAAGTGGTTGTGGTAGCGGTAGAATGGCAATGCCGATTGCGCCAACCGATAAACTGAGCGCGAGCAAACGCCAGCGATTTCCAAGTCGATCCGACAGCGTGCCGGCAATCGGCGCGCCGACGAGACTAAGCAATGTGCGCGAAGCGAGCAATCCGCCGGTAATACTCGCAACGCCAATCGACCACGCGCCCCATTGCCACTCTGCGCCGATATTTTGTTGCACGATTAATCCCAACGTCGCGCCGACGATCCCCGCGCCGGCTAGTCGATTGATGCATTGCGCGAGGGCAGTCATCCACATCGATGCGGAAATGCGACGGACATCCGGCAGTCCCACAATCCGGCGATGCATTCTTGCCCCAGCATTGCGAAGATTTGTTTGTCGGGATGGCAACGTGAGCGCGGCGGCAAGCGTTCCGATGGTTGAAATGCCGATGCTGATCCACAAGCCGTTGCGAAAACCTACCAGATCGGTGAGCGCGCCGCCCGTAAATGAACCGAGCGCCGAGCCAAAGAAAAACCACGCTTGATAAATTCCAACCCAATGACCGCGTTCTGCATCCGGCGCCATTTGCAAAACAATTGCCGTCCCGCCGATCCAAATCCCTGACCAAGCGAGTCCCCACAGCAGTCGCGCGAAGAAGAACGGTTCAAGTCCAACCGTCGTTGCGTAAATCAGCGAAGCGAAAATTCCCAATACAAGCGAAGCTAAAAACAGCAAGCGTCGATCGGGCAATTGATCGAACAACCAGCCGGCGGGACCGTTGGTCAGCAATCGGATAAAACGATTGGCACTGAGAATCAAACCGACTGATACAAGTGCAATGCCGGCGTCGGCGTAATGCGTTGGCAAAACGGCATACAACGTTGCGTCGCCGGTAAGCGAAAGCGCGGTGGCAAGTCCAATCGGCAGGATTGCAATACCGGCGCGAGATGATGGCGAGGTCATTGGGTTGCATTGTAATCGATAAATGCATAATCGCCAATTGTGTTTGGGCGCATCCCGGCTTTGACACTCCATCGATTGTATGGTACAGTTTTCACCACGTTGATGAGATAGTCCAATGACCACGCTAACCATCGCACTGGCTCAAATCGATCTTGTGCTTGGCGAGCCGCCAAAAAATCTCGATGCCGCACGCGCAAAAATTGCGGAGGCAAAAACGCGCGGCGCAGACATTATCATCTTGCCCGAATTGTGGAGTACCGCGTACGCGCTGGAACGTGCGATGGAACTCGGTTCCGCCATCGACGCCGGAATGTTCAAGGCGATGGCGGACGCCGCGCGCGAAAATCAAATTGCGATTGTCGGTTCGCTGCTGGAAACGCGCCACGGTAAAGTGTACAACACCGCGACGATGATCGATGCGTCGGGAAAGCGACTTGGCGCGTACAGCAAATTACATCTTGTGCCGATGCTCGAGGAGCATTTGTTTTTGACCGGCGGTGACGACGCGCGCGTGTTCGACGCGGCGTTCGGCAAATTCGCGCTCGGCGTCTGTTACGATTTGCGTTTTCCGGAATTGTGGCGGCATTACGCGCTCGACGGCACGAAGATCGCGTTCATTCCGGCGGAATGGCCCCTGAAACGAATCGCGCATTGGCGCACACTTTTGCCGGCGCGTGCCATTGAGAATCAAATGTTTTTCGTCGGGTGCAATCGCGTCGGCACATCGAAAGGGGAAACGTTTGGCGGTTGTTCGATGATCGTCAATCCCTGGGGTGAAATCGTCGTGCAAGGCGACAACCGCGAAGCGTTGCTCGTCGCGCAAATCGATTTGGCGATGGTCGATGATGTGCGGGCGCGCGTGCCGGTGTTTCGCGACCGAAGAGCAGACGTGTATCGCAAGTGGTAGAATGACTCGCATCCATTGGCTCATCCTCATTGATTTGGTACTTGCCGTCATTTGCATTTATGGCGTACTCGCACCGTTGGTTGTTCTCGGATTGAACGCGCCGCCGGCTGTCGTCGATGTGCCGGAAGAACCAACCGCCGAACCGGCAATCGCGTTGGCTGTGCCAGAAGCAACGATAATTACCCCAACTCGCGCACCGACTCATACGCCAACGCGACGACCAATCGCGATCCCGCCAACTGCGACGCGCGTTCTTGCGCCGACGGTTACGCGCACACCAATTCCGGCGCCAACGCCCACGGCGATTCCGCAACCAGCGGTTGAGCGATTTTCGTTAGAGTCGTTTGCCGGGTTAGCGACGAACCCGCGCGCGCGACTCGTCAGCCAAAGTAATTTTTTCACCTCTGCGTGTTATGGCGAAAATGTCAATCCGCTTCAAGACCGCGATTATATGACGCCGTCCGATTGGGGCGGCGGATCGGATACAAAATGTTTGTTCGGCTTTGCGCTCGATCCCAACAGTCGCTTGCCCACCGGCCGCTATTCGGCTGGCGGTGGTCCAGACAATCAACCCCGATTTTTTCTCATCCCCGGCGGCGCCATCAAAGATCAGCGAAGTATCAAAGCATTATCGAGTTTCCACGTCATCGTTGATCCGGCGATTGGTTGCGATGCGCTCGGCACGCTTGGCATTACTGCCGACGGGGTGAGCTATCAATGTTCCGCGTGCGCTTTTCTGCGCGACGGCAATGTTTGTCCAAACGTCGATGGCTCGCGAAGTATTGTTCTGCCGACGAGTCGAAGCATTCGCTTGAATGCGGAGGAGACCGGCGGCACGTACGGGTTCCTCGGATTTCCGGCGGTGATCTTTCGCCGAGATTTTTCGTTCTTTGTAACCGGGCGCGCCGGCTATCCACCACCGCGAATGTATTTCGAATCTCAAGTGGACACGTTTCTGCCGAACGTTACCCCCAAAACGACGGCGGAGATGACTCGGCAAGAAGCGCAATCAATCGCCGCCGAGTTTGATCGATTGCTCGCCGGCAAACTGCCGATGAATCAAATTGCGTCATTTGAACGTCTAGCGCAACCAAGCACGCCAGCGCAACTTACGTTACTTTCGAAAGAGCAAGGCGCGTGGACCTTTTTCGCCACGCCGGGAACGATGTTGTCCAGTATCGTTTGGCGAATCAAACCGTTGAGCAACGTGAATAGCAATCAATTCTTGGAAACTAATCTTTGCCTCACGCTGAATAACGAGGAGACTTGTTTCACCGGCGTCGAGGATTTCGCGCATTGCGCGTATTTTACACCTTGCGTCACCGGGTATTCCCGGTTGAGTCCAAACGCAAGCGGCGGGTACACCGCCTCGCGCTATTTTCCCGCCGGCTTAGCGCCGTCCATCGGCAACGGCAAAATCAGTTTCCGGGCACAAGCGCCGGACATTGGCGCGGTACTGGAAATGGAAATCGAGGTGCGCGTGCGAGATGCGGATGTGAGTTTGACGCGTTAGATGGAGTGCAGGAGAAATCGATGAAAGAATTATTGGAGCATTATCCTGTCGTGGTCGAAATTCCGGTGGCGTGGGGCGAAATGGACGCGCTGGGTCACGTGAACAACATTATCTACTTTCGCTACTTTGAGACCGCGCGCATCGCGTATATGCGGAAAATCGATTTCATCCCAGCGTTGGCTCAAATGGATGTGGGTCCAATTCTCGCCTCGATTGATTGCAAGTTCAAATACCCGGTCACATTCCCGGACACACTATCGGTTGGTGTGCGGACGACGAACATCGCCGATGACCGTTACACGATGGAACATTGTGTAGTGAGCCATCACGCCCGCCGAATCGCCGCGGTGGGGGAGGGGATTATCGTTGCATACGATTATCGCGTCAAGAAAAAAGCACTTTTGCCGGAGTCGGTCAAACGCCGAATCAAAGAATTGGAAAAGTCGGCGGGGAACAACATCTAGGTGCAAAAACAAAAACAACCCCAAAGCAATTTTTGCTTTGGGGTTTTGTTGATCGTACGCGAGCGGCTAATTTTGGTCCAATGCCTGCAATCGCTTTTTCAAATTGGCGATCAAACTCTTCTCTTGGCGTGATTTGGTGGCGCGTGCGCCCTTGTTGCGCTTGCGGAAGAATCGCTCGCCTTCTATTTCGTCTGTGTTTTCGAATGCATCGATGCGTACGAGTAAACTCAGCCGATCTTTGTAATGGGCAATCATCTGTCCCTGCGGCATGTTGTTTTGCGGGATGTCGGGCTCGTTCATATAAAATCTCCTAATCACTCAAAAAGAGGCAAACAACTTGCCAAAAAATACAATTCCTCCATCCCTCCAAAGGGGTACAAGTGTGAGCGCAATGCTGGTGAATAATCGATCCTGACACCCCCAATTAGCGATGTCAGGATCGTGTTTGTGCTTGGCAAACTAGATAACATTCACAAAAAGACGCGTAGACTACATTTTGCGTTCACCCTCAGATTTCCACACCAAGATATTAAACGTTATCTGAAATAAATATTTTCCACGAAGGTCACGAAGAACCACGAATAATTTCTTCTGATTTTAGTGTCCTTCGTGTTCTTCGTGGATGATTTTCCTTGTTTCGGATAACGTCTATTGTGTTTGCAAACTATTGTGAATGTTATCTGCGGTTTACTGGATTCTAAATGTCAGAAGGAAATTCACGTGCCGCGCGGCAGGCAAGCCCATCCCGCGCACCGTGTCGCTTGGCGCATCCTTGACGAAGGTAAAGTACGGACCATCTTTCAACTCTGGATGCATCACCGCCCAAAGCGGGCAATTGGCTTCGCCGTTGATATTGGTGGTTACGATGGCGGGCTGATCGCCCGGCTCGCGTCCCACCCAATCGATGACGAGTTTCACGCCAACCGCTGGCGTGCCATTGGCATTCAAGATTTTGTAATAGATGTGGTGAGTGCCGCCAGACTCTGTTTCGTCTTGATATTTTCCTTCGGTCAAGCGCCACACGTTCGCCGGGTTCGTAACCAAATTGACGCCGAGATCAGTCAAACGTGGGTCCCAAACCAAACCGGTCGGCGGCGGCGGTGTGCCAGTTACCGTGACGACGGTTGCTACCTCCCGCGTGGTGCCATCCAAAAAGATGACGTGCAGAGTGTACATCGTCGTCTGGGTTGGCGTAACCGATTTCGTTCCGTTTGCCGGGACGATTTCATTGTCTAACGAAACCGTGCGCGCGCCGGTTGTGCTCCATTGCAACATCGTCGATTGTCCGAATCCCACCACGCTCGGGGTTGCGGTTAACGTTGCCGTCGATGGCGGCGGCGGTGGTGTTGTGCCGCCGGTGCTCCACTTGAAGGTGAATTCAAAACTCACTGATCGATTGTTGGGTAATCCCAGACCATCGACCTGATCGCTTGCCGCGCCTTTGAGGTAAACAAAGTACACGCCGGTTTGCGATTGCGGATCGTACGTCGACCACAACGGGCAGTTGGCTTTGCCGGTCGCGTCGGTTGTAACCACCGCCGGGTCGTCGCGCGGGTCGCGTCCCACCCAATCGATCACGCATTTGATTCCCGGCACCGGCACGTTGTTTTCGTTGACGACGGTGAAGAAAACGTGATGTCTGCCTTGCGACTGTGCCTCGTCGATGAACTTGCCTTTCACGACGCGCCACGCTTGGTTCGCGGTACTTGCCGTGATCTTGACGCGCAATGGATCGAGCGCGGAATCCCAATCGATGCCCGATGGCGGCGGTGCGCCGGTGACAATGACGGTTGCACTCAAATCGCGCGTCGTGCCGTCGAGAAAGACGATGCTCAACGTGTACGTCGTCGTCTGAAGCGGTGAAACGATCTTCGATGATTTCGGCGCGACGGCTTGACCATCGAGATAAACGTTGCGCGCGCTCGTCACATCCCATTGCAAAGTGGTCGACGCGCCGACTTGAATGGTGCTTGGCGTCGCGGTGAAACTGTACGTCGGCGGTGGAGGCGGCGGCGTGCCACTATCCCAACTGAATTTGCGGACGAATGCCGGCAGCGCGCGCACCGCTTCGATCGTTTGCGTCTTATCGCCGAGCGGTCCGCCCCACCAGTCGTCGCCGCCCCAACCGCCTTCGATCCACGGCGTGACGCTGAACAGATAATCGGGCAATGCTTCGCCGTTGCCGATGACGCCGGTGCGAAACCAATCGAACATTGCCGCGTGGAATTGCGCGTGCAACGGCGCATTGATTTGAGGATAGCGCGAATCTTCTTGCGCGCCGAATTGCCAGCCACCTTCGCCGCCGATGATCGGCACAACGAACCCGATGCGGTCTTGCATCCACTTGGCGAACGCAAGAAAGACGATCACGCTGACATCGTCGTCAAAGATCGTTGAGCCGGGATGATCTTGTTGATTGAGTGAATCGTACGGGTAATCGGTTGGATGATTCGCGCCGTAATTGTGGAGTGCAAAAAAAGTGCGTTGGAAAATGTCCGCGCGCCCCATCGCTTTGACCGCATCGATGGCGGCGTCCAATTCCTCTTTGCCCAACACCTGCAAACCGGGATAACCGCCGGCGTCGAACACTTGCGTTGCGTGAAACGCCCAGTTTTGCGCAAAGATCTGAACCCAGTTCGGCGGCGGTGATTCGTTCTTCCATTCGCGTATGTCGCCCGGCTCGTTGTAGATTTGCACGTACGGCGGCGCGCCGACTGCTTTGAGCGCGTTGACGTACGGAATCGAATCGAACGGCTCGTCCACTTTTTTGCCGATGCGCACGACCGGCATAATCCCGGCATTCCAACACGCTTGCGCCGCGCGGCGCGCTTGGACTTCATCGGGTGCGTAGATCAGTGTCCATCGCGCGTTGATCGATACAAGATGTGCGACGGTGTTGACAATCGTCGTGTCGCGCAAATCGATATTGAAATGCAGACCGCGACCATTGTCCTGCGGCGGGCGCGGGTACGTTTGTAAGAGCGCGATATTTGCCGGCGTCAGGGTAACCGTCGGCGGACGCGTAACCCCCGGCACCGGCGGAGTAACAGTGAGGGTTACGAAAAGGTCTTGCGTCGTTGTGTCTAACAAAACGATGTGCAGATTGTACGTCGTCGTTTGTGTTGGCGAAACGATTTGCGTTCCTTGCGCCGCGACGCTTTGACCGTCCAACGTTACCGTGCTTGCGCCCGTTACATTCCACGCCAACGTCGCCGAGCCGCCGGATGTGATGCTCGTTGGATTCACGGTGAATGTGAACTGCGGTTGCGCGACGTTCACCGTAACCGACAAATCTTTGGTGCTGTCGTCCCAGAAAACGATGTGTAAAACGAAGGTCGTCGTTTGCGCCGGCGTAACGACGGTCGAACCGCTCGCGGCGACGACTTGCCCTTGCAATTCCACCGACCGCGCGCCGGTTACGTTCCACGCCAGCGTCGCCGATTGTCCGGCAATAATCGAAGCCGGCGTTGCAGTGAAACTGAACGTCGGCGCGGGTGTAACGGTGACGGTCGCCGTCAAATCTTGCGTCGAGCCATCGAGCATAATGATGTGAAGTGTGTACGTTTTCGTTTCCGTTGGCGTGACGACGCGCGTCTCGTGTCCGGTAACCGGCTGATCATCGAGGTACACTTCGCGCACGCCTTCCACATCCCACTTGAGCGTCGCCGATTGCCCGACGAGAATTGTTTCCGGCGTGGCGGAAAAAGAAAAAGTGGGAACAGGCGCCGGGTTGACGGTAAGCGTCGCCGCTAAATCGACGGTGGTTTCATCGCGCAAAACGATGTGAAGTGTGTACGTCGTCGTCTCGGTTGGATTGACGATGCGCGAACCGGTTGGTCCTACACCTTCGCCATCGAGATATGCTTCGCGCACGCCTTCGACGTTCCATTGGAGTGTTGCCGATTGCCCGATCAAAATCGAACTTGGCGTCACGGAAAAAGTGTACGTCGGTTGCGGTTCAAAATCCGGTTTGGGGAAGGGGCGCGGAATGTACGCGCCGCCGCCAACTGAAGCCACGTAATCGGCGACGAGATCGATCATTGGGTTGAGCTCGAACGAGGGCCAATTCCAATCCGCCCACGCAAACACCGTCGCGCCTAAACAGTACGGGTCTGCCATCAACACGGCATCGTACGCGCGCAGAATTTCGATGTACTGTTGAAATGTGATTTTGCCGCGATAACCGCCGGTGAAATTATTGCCGTTATCGTCCAAGCCCGCTTCGGTGATCACGACCGGTTTGCGTGCGTATGCCGGGAGCGCGGCTTCAAAGGCGCGATAGCGTCCCCAATCGCCGTCGTGTCCCCAAGTACTATAGTATTCGTGAAACGCGTGAATGTCGCACGCGGCGGCGGCTTCAATCACGTTAGGCACGATAATGTCCCACTTGGCAGGCGTCGGATTGCCGGTGGACCACGAAAAGCCGGCAACCAACTCGCCGTGCGCGTGCATGATTTCCGCATATCGCACAAACCACCGGTTCAATTTCTGGGCGTCCTCCACCGATTGCGGCACCGGCTCGTTCAAACCTTCCCAGTAAATTCCGCGTCCGCGCAATTTGCTAAAGGTATTCTGGATTTCCGCAAAGTACATATCGGCGGAGCTATGCAAATCGAGATTGGTGTATTGTCGGTAAATTAAAACTGCGCCGGGACAACGTCGTCGAATCTCGTCGATGTTCATCTCGCTCGGCTGATCGTACACTTTGATGACGCTTGGTTGCATGCGTTCCAGAATATTAAAAGTCTTTTCGACGTACCCGCTGACGTGGACAGAAATTTTCGACGGCATGATCTACCTCCCGGTAAGTGTGTGCAACAATGGTGCAGATTATACACCACAGTGCGGCGAGATTCAAAAGGAATCGGAATCTATACCACTCTCAAGTAATAACTAACGTTGTTCGCAGAAAAAAATAATCTGTGCCCTCTGCAAAATCTGTGGATTCTTCAATTCACTTTTTTCGATATTCCGCAAATTCTTGTTTGACTTGCCGCATCAACGATTCATCTGCCAGCAAATCGATCGTGGTCATTGCCATTCCTTTAGCGGCGCGCAACATCCCTTCGTGACCACGTGCAGAAATCGATGCTTCGCGAAATGCGAGCGTGTGTCCCGGCGTCTCGGTTTCGGCAATCGAAACGTACGGATGCACCGAGGGAATAACGTGACTCAAATTTCCCATATCGGTCGAGGCGGTGCCTTCGAACATCGGATGCGGATGCACGGCAACGCCGATGGTGCGCCAGTTATCGGCAAAAACGCGCGCCATCGTTTGATTGGGAATCATCTCGTCGTACCCCGGTTTGACCGTGTAATTCAATTGCGCGCCGGTTGCTTTGCCGGCGGCTTCGGCGCAGTGAATCACGCGCGTGAGGATTTCATCAGCAAAATCGCGCTTGCTCGCACGGACGCTGAACACGGCGGCGGCATAATCCGGAATAATGTTCGCCACCGTGCCGCCGTGTGTAATGATGCCGTGCACGCGCACGTCCTGACGCAAATGCAGTCGCAACGCGTTGACATTGTTGAACGTGAGGATTACCGCTTCCAGCGCATTGATGCCGTCCTCCGGCGCGGCGGCGGCGTGCGACGCTTTGCCGACAAATTCAACTTTGAGCCGGGTCGAAGCAAGCGAACGACCATCGACCAAATTCAAACTCGATGGATGCACGAGCATTGCGGCGTCAACGTCGTTAAAGATGCCGCGTTCGATTAAAACGATTTTGCCGCCGCCGCCTTCTTCCGCCGGCGTGCCGATTACCACCACTTGGCCCGGCAAGCGATCGATCAACGATTGCACGGCGATCCCCGCGCCCAATGCGGATGTTGCGATGAGGTTGTGTCCGCACGCGTGACCAATCTCCGGCAAAGCATCGTACTCGGCGAGAATGGCGATGGTTGGGCCGCCATTATTCACGCCGGCTTCGGCGCGGAACGCGGTCTCCAATCCGCCGATGCCGCGCTCCACTTGAAAACCGTACTCGTGCAACGTATGGCACAAGAGCGCGCATGCCTTGAATTCTTGAAACGCGAGTTCCGGGTTGGCGTGAATTTCTGTGCTGATACGAATCAATTCGTCGCGCAACGCATCGATCTTGGCGACTGCGCGGTTTTTGAGTTCTGCAACGTTCATCGACATTTACCTACCATTTCTCAACATTCCGTACACCGTTCCCATTGTCATCAAACCCAATCCGTCGCATACAATAAAGCGCGAGCCAGTGATGTACAACGCGGAATGTCCCGGCGGCAACGTGAGCAGTAACCATGTTTCACCGATTACGCCAATGGCTTGTTGAAGCAACACGATTTGAAACAACGTTCGATATTTATCCGGGTCGAACAAAACCGGCGGGTACGTCGCATTCCACATCAGAAACAAAATGCCAAACGATTGCACGACGATGCGTCCCGGCAATCCGCTCAACTCAAAGCCGCCGGCATACGTTTCGGGATCGATGATAAAAACGAGCGCGCACCACACGTTCACCACAAACACAATGGCAACGACAATCCGCGCGAGCCAAATTGCGCGATGGCGATTCATCTGCTACTCCGCGACGACGGGCACCATTTGCGCGCGATGATTGACGAAACCTTCAAGCGCAAAAATAATCAGTGCGACCCAAACAATTCCAAATCCGATGAACTGCGTCAGCGAGAACGGCTCGCGGTACACCAACACGCCAAGCAAAAACTGCAACGTCGGTGCGATATATTGCAAAATGCCGATGAACGACAATGGGATGCGGCGCGCCGCAGAAGCGAACAGCAACAACGGAATCGTCGTCACGACGCCGGCACCGATGAGCAAAATATCGGAGACGATGCCGGTGTGGAGAAACGCGCCTTGCCCGGTTGCATCGGAAAAGATCAAAAAGAGAAATGCCGGGATAAACAGGATCGCAGTTTCTAAAGTCAAACCGTACAGCGAATTGAGCGGCGCAAGTTTTTTGACGAGGCCGTACGTGCCAAACGAAAACGCCAGCGTGAGCGCGATCCACGGCAGCGAGCCGTACGCAATTGTCAAATACGCTACGCCGATTGCCGCGAGGATGACCGGAATCCATTGCAACGGGCGCAACCGTTCGCGCAGAATAATCACACCCATCGATACGCTGAGGAGCGGGTTGATGAAATAACCCAGCGACGTTTCGATGATAAAGCCGGCGTTGACGCCCCAAACATAGACGAGCCAGTTGATCGTGAGGACCATTGCGGCGGCGACGTAGATGCGCAAAACGCGCGGCGCGGCAATCGCGGCGCGGAACGATTGCCATTGCCGCGTAACCCAAACGATGACGAGTAAAATCACGCACGACCAAATGATGCGATGCCCGATCAATTGCAACGCCGAAACGTGCGTGAGCCATTTCCAATAAATGGGGAACAAGCCCCAAAAACCGTACGCGCCGATGGCAAACCAAATGCCTCTGTTCATCCGTTCCTCAAAACTTCCACTTGTCTTGCGCGCGCAACGGTTGTTCCAAATCCTGCGCGATGAGAATCTGTTTGATCTCTTCCGGCGTTCGATGCCGACCGAGTGAGCCATCGTGTTGCGCCAGCCGCAGCAACACGCGCGCCGCGACCATCGCACACTCTTTCATCTCGCGCTCGCTCACCTTGTCGAGCGTGTCCATCGCCGTGTGACCAAAGCCACGACCGAGGGCGCGATTTTCTTCCCGCGCGATCATCATAATCGCCGGGACGCCGTGCATCAAAAACGGAAAGTGGTCAGACGCGGTGGCAATTTTTTCGGTGAGCCGTAACGGATAGCGCGTCGCTTTGCTAATTTGTTTGAGCAACGCCTCGACATCGCTCAAGCCGTTGAACGAAAATCCTTTCGCGCCGTTGCCGACGGCACCATCGAGATTGATCATCAAGGCAATCTCTTTCAACTGGTCGCGATTCTTTTCCACAAAAATTGTGGAGCCGAGCACGCCCAGCTCTTCGCACGCGATACCCCAAAAGCGAATCGTCCGCTTGAGTTGAGTTTTCAACGCTCCAAACATCCGCGCAAGTTCAAGCACGAGGCAAGTGCCGGTGCCGTCGTCCATCGCGCCTTGCGAAATATCATGTCCATCGTAATGCGCGCCGACGAGAATTACTTCGTTCGATTTGCCAGGCACATCGCCAAAGACGTGATGCGCGATGGTGGGCTTGGATTCATTCTGCACATCGAGCGCGACCATCGTTTCGCCTTTTTCGATCAAGCGTTTGAGCGCGAACCCGGTTTCGTACGAAACCGCGACCGCCGGGATTTCACCCAAGCGCCCCGCGCGCAACGAGCCGGTTTCTGGCAAACCGCCCGGCAAATGCCGCGTGTAAATAAATCCAATTGCGCCCGCAGCAACCGCGCGTCCGTACTTTTCCCGGCGATGCGGCTGGCGACCTTCTTCCGGGTTCGCGCTGGAACATAGTACGATTTTCCCGGCAAGTTGTCCGGCTTTGGCGACGTACTCTTTTTCCGTTCCCATCCCAACATCGACGAGCGATGCGCGCAAACCACCCGGCGGTGTTGATGGCGAATAGACGAGCGAGATCGCGTCGTACGTGCGTTGCGCCGGCGCGACAACGTTGAGCATGCACGTGCCGCGCCACCAACCGAGATACTCGAACGGAAACAGGTTGATGTTTGTCAAGCCGTAACGATGAAACGTCTCGCGGATGAAATCGCGCGCTTGCGCCTCGCTCGGCGAGCCGGCAAAACGACTGCCAAAATCGACGAGTGTTTCCAGATTCGCGTAAATGTCCGGTGATGTCCACGCTTCCGCGATGAGTTGTTTGTCGAGAGTGTTGATGTCCACGACCATTTCCTTTTTGAACCGCCAAGACGCAAAGGACGCGAAGAACAATTAAATCCTTTGCGTCTTGGCGATGAAGATTTATTTTCCACAGAATTTTGACACCACATCATACAACACGCGCGTGCCAAAATCCAAATTCGCCACGCTGATGCGTTCGTTGTGCGCGTGCGCAAGCCCGGTCATCGACGGACCTTCGTAGCGCATCGGCACAAAGCCCAACACTTTGGTGCCTAGCGTCGTTACGCTTTTTGCGTCCGTCCCGCCGGTAATCAAGCCGGGTACAAGTGTCGCTCCCGGTTCGTGTTTTTCAATCACTTGGCGAATCGTTTCAAACAACGGCGAGTCCGGGTCAGATTCAAGCGCGGGATAAATTGGTCCAAATTCAATTTCGACTTGATTGCCGATGACAGCGCGCAATTCTTGCTCCAACGATTCACGCGTGGTGCCGGGCAAAATCCGGCAATCGACTTGGCATTCCGCTTCTGCCGGAATCACGTTGATCTTGCTTCCGGCTTTGAGAATCGTCGGCACGGCAGTGTTGCGCATCGCCGCGTTGAGGCGACGCTTTTGCGGTTCGGGTAAAGGCAACGATGCAAGCGATTTTTCGTACGTCGCTTCATCGAGCAAGCCGAGCAAGTTTTCGCGCTGACCATCGTTCACGTGCCGTGCCATCGCTTGGATTTGCGCGCGCACTGATTTTGTGACACGCAACGGTAACGGCGTTTCGATCAGTTTTGCCATCGCTTTAGATAGCAGCAGAATCGCGTTGTGCTGGTGCGGTTGTGAGGCGTGTCCCGGCTGTCCGCGTCCACGCAACGTGAACCGCGCCGAACCTTTCTCGGCGGTCGAGCAAACGAAAAACACTTTACCATCGATAACGATGCTCGTCGGTCCGCCTTCGTTGATCGCGTACTCGGCGCGAATCAAATCGGGATGATTCTGCGCGACCCAGCCCGCGCCCATTCGTCCGCCAGTTTCCTCGTCCGCGTTCGCCATAAAAATCACGTCGCGTTTGAGTGGCACGTTTTCACGTTTGAGTAAAAGAAAAACCATCAGTTCCATCGCGACCATTTGCTTCATATCGGTCGCGCCGCGTCCCCAAACAATTCCATCGATCAAATCGCCGGAGAAGGGTGGATGCTCCCACTTGTCCGCTTCGGCAGGAACAACATCGACGTGGCCCATCAGCAAAAGCGGCGGAAGCGAACCATCGCCTTTCAAGCGCGCGACAAGATTGCCGCGTCCCGGCGCGGATTCGAGGATCATCGAATCGATGTCATCGCGTTTGAGTATTTGGGCGATGTGTTCGAGGCACGGGGTTTCGTTGCCCGGCGGATTGGTGGTGTCGAAGCGGATGAGGTCTTGGACAAGTTTAGTGACTTGATTGCGAGTTTGTTCCCAGTTCATTGAGAGTCCTTTGCGAATAATTTTGTTGCGCGAGCCGTTGACTCGCCGTGAATACAGTATACCGATAAATCAGCGTCCAAGCAAAAACAGGTAGACAGGTTTTCCCTGCCTACCTGTTCACCGCTCACGCCATTCTGCTCACTCGACATGATGTGGATCGAGCGCGTCGCGCAAACCATCGCCGATGTAATTCAGCGAAAGAACGGTAAACAGAATTGCCAAGCCGGGAAAGATCGCCGTCCACGGCGCGTAGGTCATTTGCGCCTGCGCGTTCTTGAGCATATTGCCCCAGGTTGCCGTTGGCGGTTGCACGCCAAAACCCAAAAATGAAAGTGTCGATTCGGTGATGATTGCCGCGCCCACACGCAACGTTGCGGCGACGATAATTGGGCTTGCGGCGTTCGGGAGGATGTGACGAAAGATGATGCGAAAATTCTTGGTGCCGGACATTCGCGCCGCTTCGACGAATTCTTTGGCTTTGAGCGAAAGGAATTGTCCACGCACCAGCCGCGCAATGGGGGGCCAAACCAAAATACCGATGATGATGATGATGGGCGTGGGGCCGCCGCTGATGGCTGGATTGTTGGTGCTCCGCAAAAGTTGCGCGAAAATCAACAGCAAGAAGAGTTGTGGAATCGCGAGCATATAATCGGTAAAGCGCATCAGCACATTATCGATCCGCCCGCCGTAAAATCCGGCGAGCGAACCAATCGTCGTGCCAATCGTGATGGCGATCAACATCGTCGCCACGCCGATCAGAATCGAGATGCGCCCGCCGTCCCATAACCGGACAAACATATCGCGTCCCAGTTCGTCGGTGCCAAAAGGATGCGCGAGCGACGGTTCTTCGCGAATCAGATCGAGATGCGTTTTGCCGGGATCGTAGTTGGCAAGCCACGGCACGAAGATGCACAACACGACAAAGGTGATGATGGTCGTCAATCCGAGCAATGCCGGTTTGTGTTTGCGAAAACGCCGCCAGACCATTGCGCCCCACGATTGCTGGGGGCGCATGCGCGCTTGCCAATCGACGTTGATAGTTGGAGTCAAAGTGGTTTGGGTCATACTAATCAAACCGAATTCGCGGATCGAGAAACGCGTAGACAATGTCGGTGATGAGACCGAACGCGACAATCAGCGTCGCGCTCATCATCAGCACTCCCATCATCACCGCGTAATCGCCGCGTTCGATGGAGTTGAAGAATAGCCGCCCCATCCCGGGCCACGAGAAAATTGTTTCGGTGATAAGCGCGCCGGCGAACAAGCCGGGAATTTCGATGCCGATAATTGTGACGAGCGGCAGGACGGAATTTTTGAGTGCGTGTTTCAAAATCACGGCGCGCTCGTGCTGACCTTTGGCGTACGCCGTGCGGATGTAATCTTGATGCAAAACATCGAGCATCCCGGCGCGCATATACCGGATGTGCGTGCCGAGCGAGAAAAACGTCAACACGCTTGCCGGCAAGATGAGGTGTGTGATGCGATCTTCGAACGAGAATGGCGCGCCGATGGTGAACATCCCGCCGCCCGGCAACAGCGGTCCACCCGCCGGATGTTTGAGCGTGGCGTTAAAGATAATGATGAGAATAAGTCCGAACCAAAAGACTGGCATCGATTGACCGATGAAGGCGACGGTGGTCATCAAATGATCGAACCACGAGTACTGCCGCGTCGCGGAAATGATGCCGATGGGAATCGAAATCAATAGCGCGAAGAAAAACGCGGTCAGCGACAAGTAAAGGGTGTTGGGCAGTTTCTCTGTGATTTCCACAAGCGCCGGACGCCGCGTAACTTGGGAAATCCCCCAATCGCCAGTAACCACCGAGGTGAGCCACGTCCAATACCGTACGTGAATCGGTGCATCGAGACCGAGTTCTCGCTTGAGCCGCTCTAAATCTTCCGGCGTGATATCGGGATTGTTTTGATACGCGGCAAGCGGTCCGCCGGGAATCAGGTTCATCAAGATAAAGACCGTGAAGCTGATGATAATCAAAAGCGGCAGTGCTTGGATGATGCGACGGATGATGTATTGGGTCATCGTTGGATCGTTAGGTCGTTGGATCGTTGCGTCATTTGGCACGCAACGATCCAACGATGAAACTATGCAACTATCGAACTACTTGAGCGACCAGTTCTCGGAATTCCAACCGTTATTGTCCCACGCGTTCTCGACCCAACCAAGCAAGCGATCACGATATGAATCGAGATCGAGGCGCTGATACAAGTAGATCATATTGGCGTTATCGTACGTGTATTGTGCGAGTTGGCAGTAGAGGTCTTTGCGTTTGGCGGTGTCCGGTTCTTTGGATGCTTGATCCAAAATCGCGTCCACCTTGGGATCGTTCAAGCGTGTGTAGTTGACGCCGCCCTTGTTTTGTTCGCTCGGAATGTTCTTGGAATACCAGAGGTTCATCATCTGGCTGTGTGGATCGATGCCGGCGTTTGTGGTGTACATGATAATGTCAAAGTTACCACGACGGCGCGGCGATGCCGCATCCCAGTTGCCAATGACGACGGACGACGGCGCGTTTTCGATGAACAACTCTACGCCGATTGCCTTCATATCTTCGACGATCAACACTTGCGAATCTTCGCGCAGTTTATTGCCAGAGGTCGTCGAATATTTCAAGCGCAGGCGCGTACCATCGGGTGCGACCTTGGCACCTTTTGCCACGCGAATGCCATCGGGTCCCGGCACCCAGCCGGCTTCGGTGAGCAATTGTTTGGCTTTTTCCGGATCGTACGGGTACGCCTTGACGTTGGTGCAGTTAAAGTAACCGGCGTTCAATTCGCTGGAACCGGGTTGCGCTTTGCCATACAGCAATTTGTCGATGATGCGTTGTTTGTTGATGCCGTAGCCAATAGCCAAGCGGACTTTGACATCGCTCAAGATGAGGTGCGGTTTAGTGGGATCGGAGGGATCTTTGTTCTCCGCCATATTGAGGAACAAACGCTCGCCACCGATTTGGAGCGGAGTGGAAATTTTCACCCCCGCCATTTTTTCCAACAATGGGAAATCGGCTTCCGTGTTGTTCCACATAATGTCCACTTCGCCGCTGTTGAGTAATTGCATCGCGACTTCGGACGACGGCACGATGCGGATGACAACTTGATCGAGGTACGGTTTGTCTTTTTCACGATAATTTGGGTTGCGCGACATTGTGATGAACGCGTCGGCTTGCCACTCGTCGATCTTGAAAGGACCGGTGCCAATTGGCTTGCGATTGAACGCCCAATTCTTCATGTCCGTCAGAGCGCCAGCGGCGTGTTGTGGTATCAAGTCGCTTGCAAAGAGCGTCAGGTACGGCGCGTAGAATTCTTTGAACTTGATGACAACGGTGTTCGGGTCCGGGCAATCGACGGTTTCAACCTTGTCGTAACCGGTCGTTGATACAACACCTTGCCCCGGCGTCATCCACGCTTGCCACGTGAATTTGAAATCGTTGCAGGTGACCGGCTTGCCATCCGAGTACACCAGTCCTTCTTTGAGTTTCCAAGTCACGGTTTTGCCGTCCGCGCTCACGCCGCCATTCTGAACAGTCGGGATTTCTTTGGCAAGGTTTGGAACGCGCGTGCCATCAGGCATGACTTTGGACATACCTTCTTGAACGAAAACGAGAACCTCGTCCATCACTGTTTGCGTGCCAAGCAACGCGTTGAGTGTGATGGGCGATTGCCAAACTGCCATTGTAACTTTGCCGCCGCGCTTGGGTCCAGCCGTCGGAACTGCTGTGGGTGCGGTGGTGGGTGGCTTGGTTGCTGCGGGTGCGGAGGAACTTGCGACGGATGAAGCGGATGAACTCGAAGCTGCTGGGGGCGGCGGTGCTTTCGTGGGTTCGGGGGTGGGCGCCGCACATGCGCTGACGGTGACGACGAACAAAATCGACAAGGCGAGCCAAACAATCAATTTTCGTGCGTGCATTTCTTCTCCTCCTTTAATTGTTGCACAAGATCAAATCTGGCGCGTCTGATTTATGAAATTTCCCGGTTGTTTCACCCCCTCTCAATTAAAAAATGGAGAGTTGAACTTGGGCAGATTCTATCACGGATAATGCGGCTAGTCAATCATTTGTTTATAAACTGACCCAACCGTTGTTCTCCTGCGCCTCAAACGCGCCGACAATCCGCTCGAACTCGGCTTGCGCGGTGCAGTGAATGAGTGGCAGGCGCAAGGCGTCGCCGTCTGGCAATTTTTGAATGTAGCGCACCGCGTGTTTACGAAACAAAATCATTCCTAATCGCTCGCCGTAAAATTCGATGTTGAGTTGCACGTGCCGCCGCATCAGCGCGATTTTTTCCGCCGGCGTCACGTCGTGCCGGTCTTTGCGCGAGAAAATCCACGGATTGCCGATTGCGCCCCGGCCAATCATCACGCCGTCGCACCCGGTAAATGCTTTGATGCGATCAATGTCGGCGACCGTTTTGACATCGCCGTTGCCGATGACTGGAATCTTCACCGCTTGTTTGATTTCAGCAATCGCGTGCCAATCCGCTTCACCTTTGTACGCTTGTTGTTTGGTGCGCGCGTGCACGGCGATGAGTTGTGCGCCGTTGTCTTCCAAAGTTCGTGCGACCTCTAAATAGTTGCGCGTGTATTCGTCCCAGCCCAAACGAATTTTGCCGGTGACCGGCACGCGCAATTCGCGTGTGAGCCGGGCAAACAATCGCCCGATTTTTGCCGGGTCGCGCAACATCCCGGACCCCGCGCCGCGCTCTGCGATTTTTTTTACGTAGCATCCCATATTGATATCGATGATCGTCGGATTGTATTCGTCTTGCAATTGTTTGGCGATTTCGACCACACGCGCTTCGTCGTGTCCGTAGATTTGAAATGTCATCGGATATTCGCGCGGATCAAATTTCAATTTGCGGGTCATACTTTCTTTAGGCACGCGCCCGGACAAACTATCGACGTTGATAAATTCGGTGTACGACATCGCGGAGCCGAGTTCGTGGCACAGCAAGCGAAAGGGCAAATCGGAATAACCGTCCATCGGCGAGAGAATGAGATCGCCATAGACCGGAATCTCGCGGACGAAAAAATGTGGTTTTAGCCCTGCGAGGTTTTGCAGACCTGACAGGTTTTGGACAAGCGTCGGTTCCATCGTGGAGCGATTATACCGGGCAAATTGGGTTTTGTAAAACCTTGCGTTTTGTGATACAATAAAATCAAATCCACGGAATGAAATGCTCAGGCAAGTGCTGGCGTTTTTTCCCAACCCAGGGAGGGGTGTGAATGGAATCGAAACTGTACGTTGGCAACCTGTCTTACAACACGACGGAAGATGGACTGCGCCAGTTATTTGCACAAGCCGGCGAAGTTAAGCAGGTTTCCTTAATTATGGATCGCGAGACTATGCGTTCGCGTGGATTCGGTTTTGTCGAGATGGCAAACCAAGCGGATGCTGAAAAGGCGATTCAAATGTTCAACAATTATGAGTTGGACGGACGCCGCTTGATGGTCAACATCGCGCGACCGCGTGAAGAACGCGGCGGCAGTGGTGGTGGCTATCGCGGTGGTGGCGGTGGTCGTGGGGGTCGTGGCGGCAGAGGTGGTGGTCGCGGCGGCGGAGGCGGAAGGAATTAATCATCGATTCAAAGTTAACCCGAAGGGTTCCTACCCTTCGGGTTTTGTTTTAAGGTACCCAAGTCCTATTGCCAATTTGACCAACCTTCGGGTAAGATGCATCAAGATTGGTATTCTGGTCTGACCACAATACCACAGGAAAAACGATGAAAATTTCCCCTGTTTCTAAAAGTACACTTTCGCATTCGGTTGCTGAGCGCCTTTTGAAGCTAATTGCCGATGGCACGATCAAGCCCGGCGAAAAAATGCCTTCCGAGCGCGATTTGATGGAACGGCTTCAAGTGGCTCGGTCAACCGTGCGCGAGGCACTTCAAACTCTTGCGACCAACAATGTCATCGAAATCCGCGCTGGCGTTGGCGCATTTGTCCACGCGAACGCCAAAGACTTGATTCCCGCCGCGCTCGATGGTTTGCAAAATCCGCGTTCCGCGCCTGCCACGCGCCCGCTTGCGCCCGGCAACGGATCGGGGCGCGTGCAAATTGCCGGCATTGCGCCAATGCCGCCCGCACCGGAAAAACCGCTTCACATTCCAAATCTGAAAAAAGACCGACTCGCCACATTCGAATTTATTTCGTGGTGGGAGCGCAGTAAAGTTCAAGCCGCGCGTGTGATGGTCGTCGGCGCGGGTGCGCTTGGCAACGAAGTCTTGAAGAATCTTGCGTTGATGGGCGTCGGCAATTTGTTCATCATCGATTTCGATACCATCGAAGCCGCGAACTTGAGCCGCTCTGTTTTGTTTCGCGTCGAAGACAATGGCAAGAAAAAAGCTCAAGTCGCTGCAAGCCGCATCAAAGAATTGAATCCCGATATTCACGTCCAATATTTTCACGGCGACATCAACACCGCACTCGGTTTGGGCGTCTTTCGCCGGATGGATGCGATTGTCGGTTGTCTCGATAATCGTGAGGCGCGGTTGTCGATCAATCGCTTTGCGTACCGCGTGAACAAACCCTGGGTCGATGGCGCGATTCAAGAGTTGTTCGGACTTGTCCGCGTGTTTGTGCCGGGACAAGGCGCGTGTTACGAATGTACGCTCACCGAGCAAGCGCGCCGCGAAATGTCGCTCCGTTATTCGTGTCCACTTCTCGCGCGGCAAAATATCTTGCTTGGCAAAGTGCCGACGACGCCGACAATTTCTTCGATCATCGGCGGGATGCAAGCGCAAGAAGCACTCAAACTGATTCATTCGATGACGGTTAATGCCGGCGGCGTAACGCACGTCAACGGACTCACCAACGATTTTCACACAACGGCGTACTCGCCCAACAATGATTGTGAAAGTCACTGGGTTTATGGCGACATCACGGAAATGCCCAACCTCAAAGCAGCGACGACGACGGTTGCTGAATTTCTCCGCATCGCGCGTGAGCAACTTGGCTCAGACGCGCTGATCGAACTCGATCAGGAAATTGTGACGCAGTTGGAGTGTCATCGTTGCGAGACGACAACCGATGTTTACAAACCCATTTCGCAAGTGAGTTATAACGATGGCTTGTGTCCCGGTTGTGGCGAACTGCGCGAAGTGCATATGGCGCACGTCGTTACCGGCGACGAGCCGTTCGTGCATCGCACATTGTTGGCAATCGGCATTCCGCCTTTGCACGTGGTTCGTGTGCGCAACGATCAAGAGTATCGTTTCATCGAACTGACCGGCGATTTGCCGGAAACGTTACACTGGTCGCATTTCGCCGGCGGCGCGCGGTCGGCGTACGCCTCGCGCGTGCGTTTGCACCCACGCCCGCAAATCAAGATCGGCGAAGTGGTGCCGGACATTGCGCCACCGGCAACTCCCACACGTCCGCGTGTGGTTGTACATTGACCTGGAAAATTATGGAATGGCAACTGGTCTTCCCCACAACTCGCGCGAGTCGAGTGTCTAGTATGACCAACGGTCAATCGGCAAACTGGCGTTTGCGCATCGGTTTTGTTCTTGCCGCGTTCATCGGATTGGCGGGAGGTATTCTGCTTGGCTGGTATCAGGTGCGGATGAATGCGTACCTCTCGCCGTGGCTCACGTTCTTTGTCACGATGCCGGTCGTATTTTGGAGCAGTGTGCTAGTGGGACTCGTGTTCAATCGAATGTTGCTGGACTTGCCCAAACTTGCGCGCGTGCTCCTGGCGATCCTGATCGCCGCGGTGGGTGTTCCCCTCGGCTTGATCTGGGCAATGCTCGGCGATGGGGTGGAGCCGGTCAACCTCATCAACTCAACGGGCGCGACCGTGTGGAATTTGGAATGGGTGATTGCCATCGCCGGGTTGTTTGGCGGAATGTGGCCCCGTTGGATGTTGCCGTTTCTGCGACCGTTAGGAAATTTTGCGCTCTGGCTTTTATCGCATCCGCTTGGTATCGTTCGGTGGCTGGGGAACGCGACGTTAAAAATTCTGAGCGCGCTTGCAAGCGCAATCACGTGGTTGCCGCGCCAACTTTTCCAACTCGGTTCGCGCGCGTCGCAAAATCTCACGATGCCGCGCGAGCCATCGCCCCCGCCGTCAGTAATTTCGCCGGCGCCGCCGCGCCGCACGCGCCAGCCATCGATCCGTCGATTCAAAACACCGCGGCGCAAAGCGACAGTTGCAAATGGCAATGGCAACGGCGCGCGGATCGTGGCAACAGTTGAAGAACGCTGTCCGTATTGTTTCGATGTTGTGAAAAAGAATGATCCGCGCGGCGTCAAAGTATGCGAGGTTTGTCACACACCGCACCACGCCGATTGCTGGTCAATTGCCGGCAAATGCCAAGTTCCGCACCTGAATACATAACGTTCGATTGTAACTTGTACCTTCAATCCCGGAGGATTTATGCCTGATCTTTCCGTAACCATCGTTCTACCTGCCGGCGGCGCGCGCACCGCCGAAGTGCCGGATGATGTGCCCGTGCGCGAATTATTGCCCGAACTTGTTTCCGTACTTGAATTACCCACCACCGGTCCCGACGGTCGCCCGATGGGTTATCGTTTGGACAGCAAAGCGTTGGGACGCGAATTGCGCGAAAGCGAAACGCTTGCCGCCGCCGGCGTGCCGCAAAGCGATCGCTTGATGATTACGGCTGATGTTACCGCCGGCGCGGCACCTGTCTCCGTTTCGGCGAGTCCGCGTTTTCGCCGGCTCAAAGCCGATTACGACAAGATGTTGGAATTGAAAGCGCACAGCGACATCATCGACTTTGACGTAGTCGACGTCAAACCCGGCTTTCCGCCGGAAAAATACGTCGTCACATTCAAATGCAAAAGTATCGTCGGCGTCGATCCGTTCGGCAATCCCAGATTTGGCGATAAACATCAAGTTGCGATTTATCTGCACAATGAATATCCGCAACGCTGGCCCGGCTTGAAATGGCTCACGCCAATTTGGCATCCGAACATCAAGGGCTCAAACGGCAGTGTGTGCATCGACGCCGCGTGGTGGACTGCCGCTCGCTCGCTCGACCGTTTGGTCGTGATGCTCGGTGAAATGGCACAGTGGAAAAATTATCACGACGATCCGACCAAGCCGCCGTTCCCCTGGGACGCCGAAGCCGCCAAGTGGAGCGCGAACTATCGCAAGAAACATCCCGGCTGTTTTCCGGTGGACCCTCGCGAATTGTTGCGACCCGAGCGTGTGAAAATCAAAGCCGATTCTGCTGCGGCGGCGAGACCCAAACCCAAGATCAAGTTGAAATAAATCGACTCGGAGTGGCGCGGTTATCGTGCTTCTACCAAACCCAACCCAAATGGAGGTGTCAAATGGCTGATGTACCAGTAACTTTGGTTTTACCTGCGGGGGGTTCTCGCACCGCCGAAGTTCCAAACGACGTGCCGGTGAAAGAACTCTTGCCCGAGCTCACATCCTCGCTGCAATTGCCCACGACTGGACCGGACGGTCGCCCGATGTCTTATCGAATGGACAGCAAGGCGCTCGGTCGTGAGTTGAAAGAGGAAGAAACGCTCGAAGCCGCCGGCGTCCCGCAGAACGACCGCCTGATGCTCACCGCTGACGTCACGGCAGGGTAAGTTGTTTGTAGGGGCGGGGTCACCCCGCCCCTACGAGGAAATGAAATGTCACCCGCAGTCGATTCAACTACCATCTATCACGCCTTGTCGATTACGCCGCTCAACAATCCGGACGCCGCGCCGGTGTTGTACGAATTGACCGGCGAATCGACATCGATTGGTTCAGCCGAAGATAACGCCATCGTCCTTGCCGATGCAAATGTCTCGCCGCATCACTTGATTGTGCGCGGCAATGAAGGACGCGATCACTTGCTCGTCGATTTGGCAGAACGCTGGCGCAAACGCGATTGGACGTGGCGCACTTTTCGGGCGGGTGATGTGTACTGGTGTCCGCGGCACGGCAATTTTGACCAACTCGATCCGCGCGATTGGTGTGCGCACTGCAAACAAAAACGCGGTTCCTTGTGGCTGATGCGTCCGCTCAACCCGGGCGACACCTTTGAAATCGGTGAAAGTTTTCGCGCGACGTACGTTACGCAAGAACGTAAGCCGGTCGAACCGGTGAATGTCGAGCCGCCATCGGAATTACCGCCGCTGGAAATTTTCCAGACGCCTGCGCCGCGCGCGGTATCCATTTCATCGCCGGATTCTGCAATGCCGGTTTGCGCGCCGCCCATTGATGATACAAACCTGTGGCGGTGGCAACCCGATGGTATCCCGTTTCCGATTTTTATGCACCAACGCGTGAACGTGAGCATCACGCAACACGCGCGCCAAAATCTTGAACGCGAGGTTGGGGGCGTGTTGCTGGGCGATGTGCGGGCGGACGAGCACGGGCAAATGTACGTGGTCGTAACCAACACGCTCAAAGCCGAATTTGCCAACGAAGCGCGCGGGCATTTGACGTTTACGCATAACACGTGGCTTCAAATCCACGCGGCGCACGATGCGCTCTTTCCCAACAAAACCATCGTTGGATGGTATCACACGCATCCCGGCTGGACAATTTTTCTTTCGCAATGGGACTTGTTCATTCATCAGAATTTTTTCAAACAGCCGTGGCAGATCGCGCTCGTGATCGATCCGTCGGTTGACCGCGCCGGTTTTTTCGTCTGGAAAGATAATCAAATCAACAGCCCGCAAAAACCGATTGCGCCATTTCGCTTGGCGGAATTGGATGGTTGGGCGGATATGACCAAACCGCGTGTTCGCATCAAACTGATGGACCCGGTTGCCAAAACCAAGTGAGACCATGATGTACGTTTACACACCCCGCGTCATTCCCAAACTATGGTTAGAGGATTATCCCATGTCACGCATTCGCTTAATCGATACGCCGCCTACGCCGTACACGGAGCGACCGATGCCCTTGAACGAATCGTTGCAATGGGTGTCGCCGCACCAAGACAAGGTCAATCCCAAAGTCAGCATCTTTTTCGTGCAATCGGCGTACCAAAAATGCGTGGCACACACGGTCAGCGATATGAGCCGTGAAGTGGGCGGCGCGTTAATCGGCGAGGTGCGGTATGATTCGCTGCACTCGCAAACGTATATCGTCATCCAAGATATTATTCCGGCGGTGTTCACTAATTCTGGCGAAACGCATTTGACGTTCACGCAAGATACGCTTGTGCATTTCAACGAACAAATGGAAACGCTGTTTCCCGGCAAACGAATGGTCGGTTGGTATCACACGCATCCGCGTTTGGGGGTGTTCATGTCTGGCCACGATACGTTTTTGCATCGCCATTTTTTCTCCGACCCCATTCAAGTTGCGTTGGTCATCGATCCGTTTTACAGCAACGCCGGTTTCTTTTGCTGGCAAGATGGGCAAACCCTCGATCCAAAGAATTACATCGGTTTTTATGAATTGAGCGACGTTAACGATCACAGTATTGTCGAATGGGAGAATCTGGCGCCGGTGATTCCTGGCAATGGAAACGAAGAAAGGGAGGTTTAGATGAGTCTGCGAATGCGCGCGTACTATTACGCGATTCTGGGTGCGATTGGCGCGTTGATGGGTTGGCGCGTGGGAGACACGTTTGGATTTATTCGCGGCGCGAATGTCTATGTCAGTGACATTGTCATTGGCGGAATCATCGGACTGTTCATCGGTCTGTTGATTGGCGCGAGCGAAGGGTTGTTAGCGCAATCGTGGTTTCGCGCCGGACGGGCTGGCGTTTTGGCGGGCGGCATCGGTTTGGTTGCCGGCGCAATCGGTTTGCCAATTGGCGAGTTTATCTTTCAACTCACCGGCGGCGAATTCGTCGGGCGTGTTTTAGGGTGGGCGCTCTTTGGCCTGCTCATCGGCGTGTCGGAAAGTTACACCGGCGGCACGCAAATGTGGAAAGGCACGGTCGGTGGCGTAATCGGCGGAGCGATTGGCGGCACGATTTTGGTTGCGTTGCAATCGGGATTGGGTACGACTGAATTTGGCAAGATGCTCGGTTTGATTGTGCTTGGTGCATCGGTTGGCGCATTCATCGCGTTGATTGTCGTCATTCTGTCGCGCGCGTGGATCGAAGTGAAAAGCGGCAAACTCAAAGGCAATGAGTTCATTCTCGACAAGTTTATGCCGGAGCACGGACCCGCGGCGATCATCGGCAGTAATGATTTCAAAGCGGACATTGCGTTGCCCGACCCGGATATGGCGCCGCAACACGCGCGGCTCAAAGGTGCCGGCTCGCATTTCATGATCGAAGATATGAGTATTGGCAAAGGGACGTTTGTGAATGGGCGCAAAGTCGAAATGGCGCGGCTCACCAACAACGCCGTAATCAAACTTGGCAACACCGAGTTGGTCTACCACGAGCGGCATTAAATCCGAATTGTCGTTGCGAGAAGCGTTCTCCGCGACGAAGCAATCTCCCAATGGCTCGGCGGGGATTGCTTTGCAAACTACGCTCGCAATGACGTAAGGAGACTGGAATGAAAAAATTAGTTACATCTTTGTTGCTTGCGTCCGTGTTGTGCCTGCTGGCGATTGCCGGCATCGGTGCGCAAGGTTCGACGAATATCAACGTGACGCAAGTTGACACTTCGCGTTTTCCGCAAGTCGACGTGTACATTTCGGCGACGGATGCCAACGGCAATCCAGTGCGCAATGTTTCCCCGGACACTTTTCGCTTAACCGAGAATGGTCAAGAGATGGTGTTAACCGCGATCACGCGCGCGGGTGAACAAGGCGCGGTCAACACGGTGCTGGTCATCGATCACAGCGGGAGTATGGCGTCGGGTGGCAAGATGGCGGTTGCCAAACAAGCGGCAAGTACGTTTGTCAATTTGATGCGCCCCGGCGACAAGACGGCATTGATTCAATTCGACACGGAAATCGAAACACTGCAAACGTTCACTGACGACAAGAATGCGTTGCAGTCGGCGATTCAAAAAATCGTGCCGCGCGGCAACACTGCGCTGTACGATGCGGTGAATCAAGCCGCGAAATATTTTGAAGCGACGCAAGGACGCAAAGCCGTCATCCTTGTTACCGATGGGATGGACACGGCAAGCAAACTGGGACGCGAGGCGATTGTGCAACGCGCCAGCACCGGCGGCTTTTCGATCTACACGATTGGTTTCGGAGCGAAGGGCGCGGCGTTTGGTAGTCAAGATGGAATCGATGAAGCAATCTTGCGCGAACTGGCATCCGTGTCGTATGGAAATTATTACTATCGACCGGATGGAAGCCAGTTGAGCGATCTCTATCAACAACTATCGTTCCTACTTCAGAACGAATACAAACTCACCTACAATTCGCCCAATGCGTTGCGCGACGGGGTCAAACGCAACATTGTCGTTACCGCATCTGGCGTTGCCAGCACCCGCACCGACTTTAATCCGGGCGGCGTGATTCCCGAAGTTGCTTCGCAAGGTACGTCGTGGTTGTTGTTCTTTATAGCATTGCTGTTGCTCATCGCGTTGTTCTTCGCGCCAGCCGGACTGCAACTCGCCCGCGAGCGTGGTGTTGCGCTCCCGGCGTTATCGCTGCCGCAGTTGCCACAATTGCAACAAAAACCCAAGCCGAGCCGGATCAAATTAACCGGCGGTGCGCCGACAACGACGCCAACGGCCACACAACCCAAACCGCGCATCAAGATCAAGCAATCGTCCGCGACGCAACCCACGCACACGCAAATGCCCTGGGACGAAAACACGGATAAACACTAAGCGTAGGACAAATTTCAAATTTGTCCCACCATCAAGGAGGTTACGATGCCAAACGCATTTGACAACATGCCGGATGTCGGCAAGAAAAAGAAGACAGGCGCGCCCGGGCAACCCAATCGCACGCCGCTGTTGCTTGGTGTGCTTGCCGGTTGTTTGCTCCTCTTCCTCTGTGGTATTCTCGCTGGCGGCGGCTATTGGTTTTGGTCGCAACAAGGCAAAGTTGCCACTGCGACGGGGAACACAAGCCCGGGGACTAGTCCTAGTTTGCCCATTCTGCCCGGTAGCAGTGGAGGAAGATCGCTGATCGCTTATAGCGTCGAAACTGGCGCGACCCCAGAACAAAAATCGGTGTGGGTGATGGGATCGGATGGCAGTGATCCGAAACAACTTTTGAGTCAGGCATCGTCGCCGGTCTTTTCGCCCGATGGTTCGCTGATTGCGTACTATCATTGGAACGATGGCATCTACCTTGCCAATTCCGATGGCACGAATCCGCGCAAGATTCTGGGCGAAAGCAACGCGAAATACCTGGCGTGGTCAAATGACGGCAAGTGGATTGCCTTTGCCTCGCAACCTAGTTTACGGGAAAACGCGCCGGTCAACATCGACGCGATCAAAGTAGACGGGAGCGGTCGTCGCACGATCGTCATCGGCGGAACGCAACCCGCTTGGTCGCCGGATGATACGCAAATCGTATTCTCGACCTGCCGTGGATCCGATTGCGGCATCTTCAAGGCGAGTTCGGCGGGCGGCGATGCCGGCACCAAAGTCATCGGCGAACTGGGCTCGTGTCCGGCGTGGTCGCCCAGTGGCAACAAAATCGTCTACCAAGCCGATGCCGATGGCGTCAAGCAATTGTTCGTGGTCAACGCCGATGGCACCGGCAAAAAACAACTGACATCGGGCACCGTGCCGCACGTAGGCGCGCAATGGTCGCGGGATGGCGCAACGATTTTCTATCGCTCGCCTGAAGGCGGTAGTTGGGGCATTTGGCGAATGAACGCCGATGGCACAAATCCCAAAAAGATCGCCAACGATGTCATTCCAGTCGAATGGGCGTACGAGCGATTGGCGCTGAGCAGATAGAATTAGCAACGTGAACAACGGGCTTGCGGTTTCGCAAGCCCGATTTTTTGTACGGAAATCGCCGTTGACAAACATATCGCAAAGGCGTAGAATCGGAATTGGACTAGACCACTCATAACCACGTGGTCGACCAAGGGGGAGCGGCGACGCTTGCGTTCACTTGCGACTTTTGCCAAGTCGATCAACGGTTGATTGAAATTCAGAGAGGAGAAGAAGCTATGAAGCGCACAACGCTACTCGTTCTAGTTTTTGCCCTTGCGGCTTTGATGGTAACCTCGTGTGCCGCGCCAACACCGGAAAAGGTCATCGAAAAAGTTACAGTCAAAGAAACGGTGATTGTTGCGGGCACGCCCCAAGTTGTGGAGAAGGTTGTCGAAAAGCCCGTCGAAAAAGTTGTGACGGCAACGCCACCGCCCACGGCGGCACCCAAACGCGGCGGCACCCTCATCGCCGCGCGCGCGGCGGATGCGACCGGCATCGATCCACACAAGCAAACCGCGTTTGCATCCTTCCGCATGCTGGAGTTGATTTACGATCCGCTCTTTGCATTCGACAAGGATTTGAAGATTGTCCCCAACCTCGCCGAGTCGTGGAAATTTTCCGATGACGCCAAAACGCTGACCGTCACACTTCGCAAGAACGTCAAGTTCCACACGGGCAATCCGATGACATCGGACGATGTCAAATTCACTTTCGAACGCATTCTCGATGAAAAGACCGGCGCGGCGGCGCGTTCGACGTTTGCCGGCATCGATAAAATGGATACGCCCGATGCAAACACCATCGTCTTCAATTTGAAAGCGCCGAACGCTGCGATTCTTGCCGCGTTGACAAATCCGAATTCCGCGATCATCGACAAAAAAGCCGTGACCGGCGGCGCCGACCCGGCGAAAGTTGATGTGGGAACCGGCGCGTTCATGATCGACAAATGGGACCCCGACCGTACGTTCACGATGAAAGCCAACAAAGATTTCTGGCTTACCGGTTTGCCGCGCCTCGATGCAATCGAATGGCGCACGATTCCGGACGAAGCATCGATTCTCGCCGGTTTGCGCGCCAAGACACTCGATTGGGCGTTCATCAATGATCCGCGCGTCGCGATTCGCGCCGGCGCTGGCGGCAGCGCGCTGGCGATTTCGCGCGCGCCGGCATTAGCGTATCACGTTTTGCAATTGAATGCCAAGCGCCCAATGTTCACCGATCTAAAAGTGCGTCAAGCCATCGCATGCGCGATTGATCGCCAAGAAGTACTTGACACCGCGTCGCTCGGTGAAGGCGAAGTAGTTAGCCCCGCGACGCCACCATTCTATCGCGCGAATTTCAACGACTTGTTCTGCTACAAAAAGGATGAAGCCAAAGCCAAGCAGTTGCTTGCCGAAGCCGGCAAATCGACTGGCTTGAAATTCAAGATCATGGCGGCAACCGGCGAACCGCCGACGGCGGTAGCCGAAGCGCAGAACATTCAGGCGCAATTGAAAAAGATCGGCATCGAAACTGAAATCGAAACACTCGAACTCGGCGTGTACGTGGATCGCTGGCTCAAAGCCGATTTCGATGCAGTCGTCGCGTTGAACGGTGGCAATCCCGATCCCGACGTGATGTTCTATCGCTATTGGCACAGCACCGGCAACTTGAACAACGTTGCGAATTTCTCTAGCCCTGAAATCGACAAGTTGCTGGAGCAAGGTCGCGCGGTGGCAGATCCGGAAAAACGCAAACCGATCTACAACGACATCCAAAAGAAACTAACGGAAGCGGTGCCCTGGGTCTGGCTTTACGTCGGTTACGAATATCGTGTGGGACAACCGTACGTCAAGGGCTTTACGCCATTGCCCAACGGTTCGTTGATCTACCTGCGCGAAGCGTGGCTCGATAAATAAACCTCACCCCCTTGCCCCCTCTCCCGCAGGAGAGGGGGTTCAGGGGAGAGGTAAAAAATGCAACGATATTTAACCCAACGCCTCATCGCGTTCATCCCAACTCTCTTTGGCATTTCGATCATCATCTTCATCGTGATGCGCTTGCTTCCCGGTGATGCCATCAACGCGATGGTCGGCACGTCGTTCAAGTTGACCGACGCGCAGATGGCGGCGTTGCGCGCGTACTTTGGTTTCGACAAACCACTGTACGAGCAATATTGGATTTGGCTTACCTCTGCGCTTCGCGGCGATTTTGGATTCTCGGTGCGGAGCGGCGCGCCGGTTCTGCCAGAAATCCTTGCGCGTTTTCCACTCACCTTTGAACTTGCAGTCCTCGCGATGTTGATTGCTACTGCCATCGGCATTCCCATCGGTGTGCTCGCGGCGGTCAAACGCGATTCGTACATCGATATTGCCGGGCGATTGTTTGCGCTTGTCGGTCTCGCCCTCCCCAATTTTTGGATGGGCACACTCATCATTCTCGCTTTGTCCGTCGCGTTTGGTATCCTCCCCAATTCTGGTGATTACACCGATTTTGTCCACGACCCGATTGCGAACCTCAAGCAATTACTTTTCCCGGCACTCACGCTCGGCTTTGCGTTCAGCGCGTCTGTGATGCGCACCACACGTTCGTCGATGCTCGAAGAGTTGCGCCAGGATTACACGCGTACCGCGCGCGGCAAAGGGTTGAAAGAGCAAGCCGTGATCGTTGGACATTGTTTGAAAAACGCGCTCATTCCAATCATTACGATCATCGGTCTGGAAACTGGTTATCTCTTTGGCGGCGCAATCATCGTCGAAGAAGTGTTTGCGCTGCCCGGCATCGGCCGTTTTTTGTTGAACGGCATCGCGCAACGCGATTACGCTGTCGTGCAAGGCACGATTATTTTCATCGCGTTCAATTTTGTGGCGATCAATTTGATTGCTGATTTGGCGTACGCGTTTGCCAATCCGCGTATTCGATATGATTAAGTCGAATCCATACAAAACGCTCATCCGTTTTCTTCGTTACCGCAGTTCGCAAATCGGACTCGCGCTCGTTTTGGTTTACGTGATTGTCGCGCTGTTTGCCGGTATCCTTGCGCCGTACTCGCCAATTGAGCAACACGCCAAGGATCGTCTGCAAGAACCGAACGCAACTTACTGGCTCGGCACCGACGAATTTGGGCGCGATATTCTCAGCCGCTTGATGCACGGCGCGACCAACTCGTTGCGCATCGCGTTGATTTCGGTAACGATTGCGTGTCTGCTCGGGTCTACACTCGGCATGACCGCCGGCTACATCGGCGGAGTGTTTGATAATGCGATGATGCGCGTGATGGATTTGTTCTTTGCCTTCCCGGCAATTTTGCTCGCGCTCACGATTGTCGCCGCGCTAGGTCCCGGCGCATTCAATACGGTTCTCGCCATCTCGGTGGTGTACACGCCGATCTTTGCGCGCGTCGCGCGCGGTCCGGTCTTGTCGCTCAAATCGATGGAATTCGTTCAAGCCGCACAAGCCATCGGCACGCGACATCCGCGCATTTTGCTCCGCCACGTTTTGCCCAACGCGCTCGCGCCAATCATCGTGCAAATCACACTGGCGCTTTCGTGGGCGATGCTCACCGAAGCCGGGTTGAGTTTCCTGGGACTCGGCACGATTCCGCCCGCACCGTCGTGGGGCAGTATGTTGAGCGAGAGCCGCAAGATGATGGAGATTGCGCCGTGGATGGCGGTCTTCCCCGGCTTGGCGATTATGCTTGGCGTGCTTGGCTTTAACATGCTCGGGGATGGATTGCGCGACGCGCTCGATCCGCGATTGAGATCATGAAAACCGACGAAGGACGAAAGACGGAGGATGGAAGTAAAATCTTTCGTCGTTCGTCTTTCGTCTTCTGTCAGACACAAAATGACAAACGCTGAATTGACGATCCGCTCACTTACGCTCGCTGACATCCCGGGCATTGCACCCTGGGTTGCGGCAACGCCGCTTTGGCAACGCTACCACGTTACCGCAGAATCGTTTGCGCAACGTTTGCACGCTGGACTCACGGAAGGCGCGACGATTTATGTGGCGGAACGCGATGGTGTGGTCATTGGTTTTTTGTGGCTAGTTGAACGCGGCGCATTCAATCGCAGTGGGTACGTTCAGTTGATCGGCGTGCAACCGGGAATGCAGAATGCTGGCGTAGGTTTCGCGTTGATGCGATTTGCGGAAGAAAAAATTTTCGCGCAAGGACAAGATTTGTTTTTACTCGTCTCCGATTTTAACACGAACGCGCAACGATTTTATCAGCGGCTCGGCTATCGGCAAGTGGGTAAATTAGACGATTACGTTGTGCCCGGGGTGAGCGAATTGATTTATTATAAGAAACACAGGGAGAAACAATGATCATCGTTGGAATGATTTCCGGCACCTCAGCCGATGGTATTGAAGCGGCTGTGGTCGAGATCAACGGCGCGCCGCCGGCGCTTTCTTGGAGTTTACTCAAACATTTGCACGTCGATCATCCCAGCAATTTGCGCGACGAAATCGTAAAATGTTTTCGACCCGAGTACGGCACGGTGGATCGATTGTGCGCGCTCAATTTTCAAATCGGACAAGCGTTTGCGGATGCCGCACTTGAAGCCATTCAAGCCGCCGGGTTGCAATCCTCGCAAGTTGATCTGATCGGCAGTCACGGGCAAACGTTGTGGCACATTCCATTCGGCGCAGCGGCATCGACTTTGCAGTTGGGCGAGCCGGCGGTTATTGCCGAACGCACCGGCATCACCACGATTTCGAATTTTCGCACGCGCGATATGGCGGCGGGCGGGCAAGGTGCGCCGCTCGTGCCGCTCCTCGATGTGTTGGTGTTATCGCATCCAACACTCACACGTGGCGCGTTGAACATCGGTGGCATCGGCAATGTAACCTACTTGCCGCCAACTTCCCGCTCCCCCAAGGGAGAGGGTAGCGCATTTGCCTTCGACACCGGTCCTGGGAATATGCTCATCGATTACGCCGCAAATCGCGCGACGAACGGCGCGTGGAAGTACGATCACGATGGTGTTCTCGCCGCGCAAGGTCGCGTCGATAAAATTTTGCTCGACGAATTGATGCAAGAACCGTTTCTCAAATTGAAACCCCCTAAAACCACCGGGCGCGAATTGTTTGGCGCACAGTACGGCGCGCCGGTTTGGGAACGCGCCAAAAATCGCGGCTTGTCCGATCACGACGTGGTGGCTACGCTAACCGCGTTCACCGCGCAATCGATTGCAAAAGCGATTACCGACTTTTTGCCGACGCGCATCGATGAATTGATCGTCAGTGGCGGCGGCGCGGAAAATCCAACGCTGATGAAAATGTTGCGCGACTTGATGGCGCCTGTGCCAGTGATGCGTTCCGACGATTTTGGCTTGCCAACCGAAGCGAAAGAAGCAATTGCGTTTGCCGTCCTGGCATACGAAACGTTTTTCAATCGCGCCGGCAATGTGCCCGCCGCAACCGGCGCGCGGCAGCCAGTCATCCTGGGAAACATTACGCCCGGCAAAGCGCCCATCTCGAATCTCGAATTTCCCAATCTCACCGAAGCCCGCAACCCGGCAACCCAGAACATCGATTCATTTTCATCCCTCGACATCGTGCGGTTGATGAATGACGAAGATGCCTCCGTCGCGCGCGCGGTAACTGCCGAACTGAAAAATATCGCGCAAGCCATCGAGCACATTGCCGAACGAATGCAACGCGGCGGACGCTTGATTTACATCGGCGCAGGAACTTCGGGACGCTTGGGCGTGCTGGACGCCGCGGAATGCCCGCCGACGTTTAACGCATCGCCGGATCAAGTCATCGGTTTGATTGCCGGCGGCGCGCGCGCGATCACGCAAGCGGTCGAAGGTGCGGAGGATGATGAGGATGCCGGCGTGCACGATATTGCATCGTTAGAGGTTGCGGCGAACGATTGCGTGGTGGGAATCGCGGCGAGCGGGCGCACGCCGTACGTTGTCGGCGGATTGCGCGAAGCCAAAAGCCGCGGCGCATTTGTGGCATCGATTGCGTGTAATCGTCCATCGCCCATCGAGAAAATTGCTGACATTGGAATCGCGCCGCTTGTCGGTCCCGAAATCATCGGCGGTTCAACGCGGCTCAAAGCCGGCACCGCGCAAAAAATGGTATTGAATATGCTCAGTACCGGCGCAATGATTCGCTTGGGTAAAACGTTTGGCAACTTGATGGTCGATGTGCAGGCGACGAATAACAAGTTACGTGAACGCGCGCGCCGCATCGTGGCAACCGCGTGTGAGATTGCGATGAATGATGCCGAGGAATTGTTGACGCAATGTAACGGCGAAGTCAAGACCGCGATTGTGAGTCAATTGGCGCGCGTAACTGCAGAGCAAGCGCGTCAACGTTTAGCCGATGCTAAGGGCTCGGTGCGCGCCGCACTAAAATAGAATCTCACCGCGGAGAACGTGGAGAGCGCTGAGTTTAGCATCTATTTTCTTTGCGTCCTTTGCGTTCTCTGCGGTTAAAAGGGTTTTGCAGTAATGCCTGAATTACCGGAAGTTGAAACTGTCGTCCGCGATTTGCAACCGCATCTGGTCGGGCGAAAAATTGTCGGCGCGCAAGTGCGTTGGCGCAAAACGATTGCAACGCCAAGCGCGCGCGAATTTGAGAAAACAATTCGTGGTTCAAAGATAACGGCGATCACGCGCCGCGCAAAATATTTGATTTTTCATTTGCGGTCTGTACAGAACGTTCGCCACGATGATGTACGGAACGTTCGCCGTAACGTTCCGCTGAAAGCTATCGCGAGCGTTCGCTACCTTCTGGTTCATCTGCGCATGACTGGCGGCTTTCATCTCGATTCACCGAAAACGCCGCGCGACAAACATATGCACGTGGTTCTGAAACTCAACGACGGGTACGAACTGCGTTTCCGCGACACACGCAAATTTGGACGGATGTGGTTGGTCGATGATCCACAAAAAGTTGTGGGGCAATTGGGGCCCGAACCGTTAGAGATTTCGCCGCGCGAATTTCACGCGTTGTTTGAAAAACGGCGCGGCTATCTGAAACCAATTTTGCTCGATCAAACATTTATCGCGGGAATCGGCAACATTTACGCCGATGAATCATTGTGGTATGCCCAACTGCATCCGTTGCGCCGCGCCGAATCGTTGACGCGCGCGGAACGCGCACGTTTGTATCGCGCGATTCGTCACGTGTTGGCGCGTGCGATCGCAGTTGGAGGAACGAGCATCGATGTGATGTACAAACGCGTGAACGGAATGAGCGGCGGATTCCAAGACAGTTTGCGCGCGTTCGACCGCGCGGAACGGCCGTGTCGGCGGTGCGGCACACCGATTGTCAAAACCGTCGTTGGGCAACGCGGCACACATTTTTGCCCGACGTGTCAAAAATTATAGATGCCATTTGCCAGACATTCTTCAGTCATGCTATAATCCCCGCGTCAAAAATTACGAAAGGAATTTTTTAAATGTCGCACTCTAATACTTTTGGCGCGCGCGCTAAACTTGGCGATTATTTTATTTATCGTTTGGATAAACTTGTCCAAGCCGGCATCGCGCCCAATCTCGATCACCTTCCTTTTTCGATCAAGATTTTGCTCGAAGCACTTTTGCGGAACGAGGATGGCTATCTTGTTACCGCCGACGATGTGAAATGTTTAGCGACCTGGGATGCAAAATCGCCGACGCCAAGCGAATTACCGTTTATGCCGGCACGCGTCATTATGCAAGATTTCACCGGCGTCCCGTGCGTTGTCGATCTTGCCGCGATGCGCGATGCCGTGAAACGCTTGGGGGGTAATCCAAAGAAAATCAATCCTCTCGTGCCAGTCGATTTGGTTATCGATCATTCGGTCCTCGTCGATTTCTTTGGCGATAAATCGGCGTTGAAGAAAAACGCGAAACTTGAATTTCAACGCAATCGGGAGCGGTATAAATTTTTGCGCTGGGGTGCGCAAGCGTTCAAAAATTTGCGTGTCGTGCCGCCGGCGACCGGCATCGTGCATCAAGTCAACTTGGAATATCTTGCGCAAGGAGTGTTGACGCGCAAAGATGGCAAATCCAAAGTCTTGTTCCCAGACACCGTGGTCGGCACCGATTCGCATACGACGATGGTCAATGGTCTCGGCGTGTTGGGCTGGGGCGTTGGTGGGATCGAGGCAGAAGCGGTGATGCTGGGTCAACCGCTGTACATGGTTACGCCGCAAGTGGTCGGCTTCAAATTGACCGGCAAATTGCGCGAAGGCGTAACTGCTACCGATTTGGTCTTGACCGTAACGCAAATGTTGCGCAAGAAAGGCGTCGTCGATAAATTTGTCGAATTCTACGGACCCGGCTTGTCGAACATTTCGTTGCCTGACCGCGCGACGATTGGTAATATGGCGCCCGATTATGGCGCGACGATGGGCTTTTTCCCCACCGACGATGAGACGCTGCGTTATTTGCGCAATACTGGGCGCAAGCAATCGGCGGACTTGCTCGAGGCGTACGCGAAGAAGCAAGGACTCTATCGTACCGATGCAACGCCCGACCCGGTATTCACCGATACACTCGCGTTGAATCTCGCTGATGTCGAACCATCGCTCGCGGGACCGAAACGTCCTCAGGATCGCGTTGCCTTGCGCGATTTGAAAACGATGATGCGAAAAGCACTGATCACGCCGGTCAAAGAAGGCGGTTATGGTTTGGATGAGTCCCAAATCTCAAAGTCCCCATCTCAAATTTCGCATGGCGCGGTTGTGCTTGCGGCGATCACGTCTTGTACGAACACGAGCAATCCATCGGTGATGATTGGCGCGGGCTTGCTCGCGAAAAAGGCGGTGCAAGCCGGCTTGCAAGTTCCAGCGCATGTCAAAACTTCGCTCGCGCCCGGTTCCAAAGTTGTAACGGCATATCTCGATAAAGCCGGGCTGACGCCATATCTTGAAAAACTAGGATTTTTTACGACAGGTTACGGTTGCACGGTTTGCATTGGCAACAGCGGGCCACTGCCGGCGCCGGTCTCCAACGCGATCAACGAAAATAATCTTGTTGCCGCCGCCGTGATTTCCGGCAATCGAAATTTTGAGGGACGTGTCCACGCGCAAGTCAAAGCGAATTTCCTGGCATCGCCGCCGCTCGTCGTGGCGTACGCGCTCGCCGGCACCACCGACATTAATCTCGATGCTGAGCCGGTTGGCATTGGTAAAGAGGGCAAACCGGTTTTCCTGCGCGACTTGTGGCCCACGCAAAAAGAAATCGCTGACTTGATGAAACTTATCGATGCGAAAATGTTCAAGACGACGTACGCCAATGTCTTTCACGGCAATTCGATGTGGAATGCAATTCCGGTGAGCGGGGGTGAAAGTTTCAAGTGGGATAAGAAATCGACGTACATTCAAGAGCCGCCGTTTTTTAGCGATTTGAAATTGGAGATCGAGCCGTTGCGTGAAATTCGCGGCGCGCGCGTCCTCGGCATCTTCGGTGACAGCATCACGACCGATCACATTTCGCCGGCGGGCGGCATTGCTATGAATTCACCCGCCGCGAAATATCTGATCGAGCGCGGCGTCAAGCCGGCGGATTTCAATCAGTACGGCACGCGGCGCGGCAATCACGAGGTGATGATGCGCGGCACGTTCGCCAACATTCGGATCAAGAATCTCGTGCTCGGCGGCGAAGAAGGCGGTTACGCGTTGCACTTGCCCGACGGCGAAAAAATGTCGGCGTACGATGCGGCGATGAAATACAAAACTGAAGGCGTGCCGCTGATTGTAATTGCCGGTAAAGAATATGGCACCGGCTCGTCGCGCGATTGGGCGGCGAAAGGCACGGCACTGCTCGGCATCAAAGCGGTTATCGCCGAATCGTTTGAGCGCATTCACCGGTCGAATCTCGTGGGGATGGGAGTCCTGCCGTTGCAATTCAAAGAGGGGCAAAGCGCGAAATCGCTTGGTTTGACCGGACGTGAAAAGTACGATGTCATCGGCATCGATGATCACATCAAGCCGCGTCAAGAACTGGGGGTGATTGCGACGGATGAGGGAGGACGGAAAATCGAATTCCAAGTTGTCGTTCGTCTCGATACGCCGGTCGATGTCGATTATTACAAAAACGGTGGCATCTTGCAAACCGTGTTGCGTGGATTGATGAAATAGAATTTTTGGTGCCGGGGCGAGATTGTCTCGCCCCTTTTTTTCTCGAATGTAAAACGCGCATTAGAAATTTTTCTAACATTTTCTTGATTGACAACTGTGATTCGATACCATAAAATAAACTCGATGAGTATGTCGTTCGATAATTTCTTCTGCTGCACCCGGGGATGCTCGATTTCCCTGCCTCTGCACTGCTTCTGTAGCCGCGCGTCGTCCTGACGCGCGCGGTATCGTTTGCCGCGCCGTTCGCTGGCGACGCGAACGCTTTGGATCGCTTGCCAACTTACGTTGCGGTGGGCGTTCCTCCAACGCACTACACTCGATTCTATTTTTCAACTCGAACGTTTTTACGTGGACGAGTCTGCGGACTGTCCACCGGTTTGCATTGCGAAAAAGTGAAAGGATAAATTTCAGTGACTAACCAATTTACATCCGTCGATCATTCGGCGTTGCGCGTGAATCAAGCGGTGATCATCATCCTGCTGATCATTGCGTTTATTGTGAATATCCCCTTGCTCGTTGCGTTCGTTTCGGTCGTGATGTTGCTTGGCGCTGGAATGCGCCAGCCCGGTTTTAAAATGATCTACAGTCGATTCTTGAAACCGCGTGGTATCGTCAAACCGGACATCATCGCCGATAATCCTCAGCCCCACGTGTTTGCGCAAGGAATGGGCGGGGCCGTCTTGTTGATCGGCGTGATTGCATTTGCCTTCGGCGGCGCACTCCTCGGTTGGGTGTTGACGTGGCTCGTCGTTGCACTTGCCGCGCTCAATCTCTTTGTCGGTTTTTGCGCCGGTTGTTTTGTCTATTACTGGCTTGCCCGGCTTCGCATTCCCGGTTTTGTCGCCCAACCTATCCCGGGCACCTTTCCCGGGATGCGTCCGCAAGGAAAGGCAAGTTGATGGACATCTTGTTGCGATTTGGAATCGCGTTACTGGTTATTCTGCTTGCGATCATCGCCTATCGACTTGTAACCGCTTGGCGCTTGGCTTGGCTTCGTCGGATGGAACGCAATCCCCTGGTTGGTTTGGGCGGGCGCATCGGCGTGCCAGCGATTCTGTATTTTACGACGCCGGACTGCGTGCCGTGCAAAACGGTACAAGCCCCGGCAATCGAAATCTTGCAAGCGCAATTTGGCGAACGGTTGCAAGTGATCAAAATCGACGCTGCCGAACGCAATGATTTGGCAGATGCGTGGGGTGTTTTGAGTGTACCCACGACGTTCATCATCGACGCGCAAGGACAGCCGCGCCACGTCAACAATGGCGTCGCATCCGCCGCAAAACTTCGTCAGCAGTTGCGCGATTTTGCCGACTTGGATGAATCGCTGGAGCAAAGCGTCGCGATCAAATCGAGAATCAAATTGAACGCGCAATAAATCGATGAGGGGCGAGGACAATCTCGCCCCTGATTATTTTTTAACGCCCGCCAAGTGATTTTGTGATAGAATGCCGGCATCTTTGAGCGAGAGAGTAAAATGTCCAACCGTTTGATTCACGAAACGAGTCCCTATCTGTTGCAACACGCGCACAATCCCGTCGATTGGTATCCGTGGGGAAGCGAGGCGTTGCAAAAAGCCAAGTCGGAAGACAAACCGATTTTTCTCAGCATCGGTTACGCCGCGTGTCATTGGTGCCACGTGATGGAACACGAATCGTTTGAGGATGAAGCGACGGCGACAATGCTCAACGCCAATTTTATCTCGATCAAAGTCGACCGCGAAGAGCGACCCGACCTCGATTCGATTTACATGGACGCCGTTGTCGCGATGACGGGGCAGGGCGGCTGGCCTATGAGTGTTTTCCTCACGCCTGACGGTGCGCCCTTTTACGGTGGCACGTATTTTCCCAACACGCGACGTTACAACATCCCGGCATTCACCGATGTTTTGCGTGCGATCACCGAGGCGTGGAAAAATCGTCGCGGCGATTTGCTCCAGAACAGCGCGCGTCTGACCGATGCGCTCAAAGGCGATGAACTGCTCGGTCGGCTGGCGAGCGATGACACGTTGGATGTCTCAATACTGAACGAGGCAGTCAACCAGATTCAAAATTCGTTCGATGCAGTCAACGGCGGGTGGGGCGGCGCACCCAAATTTCCGCAACCGATGACGATTGAATTTTTGTTGCGCATTTATCTGCGCACGCGCGACGCGCTCGCGCGCAAGATGATCGTTCAGACGCTCAATAAAATGGCGCGTGGCGGAATGTTCGATCAACTGGGTGGCGGCTTTCATCGCTATTCGACTGACGCCAACTGGCTGGTGCCGCATTTCGAAAAGATGCTGTACGACAATGCGCAACTCGCGCGCGTTTATTTGCACGCGTGGCAGGTTACCCAAGACGATTTTTATCGGCGCGTTACCGAACAAACGCTGGATTACATCATCCGCGAAATGACACATCCGCGCGGCGGCTTTTTCTCCAGTCAAGACGCGGATTCCGAAGGGCATGAAGGCAAGTTCTACATCTGGCATCTAGACGAGATACGTAAAATTGTTGGCGACGATGCGGCGCTTTTCTTCGATGCGTACGGCGTGACCGAGCGCGGCAATTTTGAGGGCGCGACGATTCTCTCGCTTGTGCGCGATGTCGATGTGGTTGCGGCGATGCACAAACTTTCGATTGCCGAAACGCAAACGCGTCTGGAATCCGCTCGGCAAAAACTTTTCACGCACCGTGAATCGCGCCTGAAACCGGCGCGCGACGACAAAGTGTTGACCGCGTGGAACGGGTTGATGCTTGCGGCGTTGGCGGAAACCGCGCGTGTGTTGAAACGCGCCGATTATCTTGCCGTCGCAGAACGCAATGCCGCTTTTCTTTTGCGCGAATTGCGCCGCGCGGACGGACGCTTGCTCCGGTCGTGGAACGCTTCGCGTGGCGACGCGCGATTGAACGCGTATTTGGAAGACTACGCAAACTTGATCGAGGGTTTGCTCGCGTTGTACGAATCGACGTTTGATGAACGGTGGTTTAGCGCGGCGCGCGAACTGGCGGACACAATGCTCGCGCATTTCGACGATGAGCGCGGCGGCTTTTTTGATACGAGTGACGATCACGAAACTTTACTCACGCGTCCGAAGAGTCTAGACGACAATGCGGTTCCATCCGGCAACGCAATGGCAACTACGGTCTTGCTCAAACTTGCCGCATTTACCGGCGATCAGCGTTACGCGGATGCCGCCGTACGCGCATTAAGAACCGTTCAGCGCGCGCTCACCGCCGCGCCGCTCGGTTTTGCGCAATGGTTGTCCGCGCTCGATTTTCTGCTGGCACAGCCAAAAGAAATCGCAATGGTTGGCGATGTGTCAAGCGCAAGTGATTTATTGAAAGTCGTGTACGATGAATATCGACCGAATCAAGTTGTGGCAGTGGGTCAGGAAGATTCAGCGATTCCGTTGTTGCGCGGTCGCACGCAGTTGAACGGCAAAGCGACGGCGTACGTCTGTAAACATTTCACGTGCCAATTGCCGGTAACCGAGCCGGCAGATTTGGCGAAACAGTTGGAAGGGGTGTAATGGGGAAACGCGGCGAAGGGTGGTTTATCCTTCAACTGGTTCTATTTGCGATCATCTTTTTTGCGCCGACCGTCGCGCCCTTTGGCTTTCCGATTGAACTGCGCGTGTTCGGTGTGGTGATTCTTGGAATCGGCGGAATTCTGGGGACGCTGGGCTTGTTCAGTCTGGGGACAAATCTTTCGCCGTTTCCCAAGCCAATCGATAATGGACGATTGATAACGCACGGGGCATATCGTTTCGTCCGCCATCCGATTTATGCCGGCTTGATTCTTGGCACGATTGGATGGAGTCTGTTCATCGGCACACTTCTTGGCTTGGGCTTTGCCGTCATTCTCTTTATCTTTTTCGATTTGAAATCGCGGCAAGAGGAAATTTGGTTGACGCAAAAATATCCCGCCTATGCCGATTATCAGCGGCAGGTTCGCAAATTGATTCCGTGGGTCTATTGAAAAAAACGGAGCGACGAATAGTCGCTCCATTTTGTTTAGCGGAAGAGGATCAGCCCAATAATCCCGATGCTTGTGGCAAAGAGGACTAGTGCCACAACAAGCCATAGCCAACTATTGGAATGTCCCTTTGCCTTATTCGGCGTTTCAAATTCCAGCGGGTTGGACGACGGAACGACAAGCGGGGAAGGGCGCGGCTTGACGGCTGGAAAGTTTTCGCGGAATTTTCGAGCGCGTAACCACCACCGGGCTTCTTTTGCGGCGGAATGTTGAGGATTGAGTTTGAGTGCTTGCTCGATAAAGCCAAGTGCTTGATCGGTGTTCAGCGCGGTACTGCCACGCCAGAACCATGCCTGAGCGTCGTGCGGATTTAATTCGGTTGCGCGTTGAAATGCCTGATGCGCCGCCGCCAAATCACCGGCTTGCAACGCGACGTGCCCGGCTTCGATTGCCGCCTTTGCATTCAGCAAATCGGATGCCGTAACCGCTGGCTCGGTTTGCGTTTGCTTTTCCAAAGCCCACGCCAACCCGGCTTTGGCGCGCTCATTGTTCGGCTCTAAGGTCAGAGCTTGTTGCAGACAACTGATGACTTCATTCGTGTCGTCGCTCACGCCGCCGCGCCAGAGCCAGCCCTCGACGTTGGTGGGATCCAAGTCTGTCGCGCGGGCGAGCAATCGATGGGCGCTGGCGCGTTGCCCGATCTCGGCAAGCGTGCGTCCCAAAGCAATCAAGACGGGTGCGTCCGAAATTCCGCAGGATGCGATTCGTTCATCGACCGCGGCATCCAATTGCAAGCGCGCTTCCCAACTATCGGGAGTGATGGCAAGCGCGTACCCCCAACTGATGATGCGCTCGTCCAACGACGCTGCGGTGTTTGCCATACCCACCCAACCGCGCGTGTCTTTGGGATCCAGTTCCACCAGGCGAGCGTAAAACGTGTGCGCGCGCGCAAGATCGCCGATGGCGTGGGAGCGTTCGGCGGTGCGTAACACCGCATCGTAATCTTCCCACGGTGGTTTCCGATTGTTTTTAGCGATGATGACTGGCGCGGGCATTGTATCGACTTTCTCTCGTCGAAATCAAATCGGGATTGGCGAACCGTCACTTTCCAACAATGCTTTCAGACGGCCTTTTTGGTGTGCCGCGATCAAGGCATCGACCACTTGCGGATCGAATTGTGTGCCCCGATGACACACAATTTCGTCGACTGCTTCTTGTGCGCTCAAGCCATCGCGGTACGGTCGGCTCGAAGTCATCGCGTCGAATGTGTCAGCGACGGCGAGCAAACGTCCCTCGATGGGAATGGCGTTACCGGCAAGACCAAAGGGATAGCCCTTGCCGTCGTAGCGTTCCTGATGATAGAGAATGTACGGCAGGATGTTGCTCAAGCCGCCCACGCCTTTGAGTAATTGCGCGCCGACGATGGGATGCTGTTTCATGAGATTGTATTCTTCGAGCGTCAAATCGTCTGCCTTGTTTAAGATGCGGTCAGGCATGCCAATTTTGCCAATGTCGTGCAACAGCGCGCCGATTTCCAAGTATTCCATTTGTTCGCGCGACCATCCCAGTTCGCGCGCGATCGCAAGTCCAATCGCGGTTACGCGATTGGTATGCCCCGCCGTGTTCGCGTCGCGCGCTTCGACCGCGTTGGCGATGATGCGCACGGTGTCGGCGAAGGCGCGTTTGAGTTCGGAATACAGTTGAGCGTTGCTCAATGCAATCGCACTTTGCGCGGCGAATGCGCTGAGCAAATCACAATCACTCGTGTCAAACGGCGTGCCGTCCAACTTGTTCAAGACTTCGAGTACACCAATCGTGCGTCCTTTGGTAATCAACGGTACGCAGAGCAACGATTGCGTGTACGTGGAGGTGGCTAGATCGATTTCGCCATAATGACGCGGATCGGCTTTGGCGTCGTTGACGATGAGGGGTTTGCCATCCCGGGCAACGGCGCCGACAATGCCTACGCCCGGCGGTAATCGTTTGTTGAGCAGTTTCGCGCCGGCGGGACCGTTCACGACGCAAAAGACCAACTCGCGCGTTTGTTCATCGATCAGTAACAGCGAACCGGACTGGACTTGCAACAGTTCCACCGCTTTGTCGAGAATCGAATGAAGTACGACATCGGCATCCAAACTGCCGGCAAGTTGTTGGCTGACTTGAATCAGATGCTCGGATTGCAGTGCATTGCGTCGTGCCGTGCGATACCCGCGCGCGTTTTGCAGCGCAATGCCGGCATGTGCGCCCAATGCGGCAACCAGTCGCAAATCGTCCTGGGTGAGGTGCGGTGTATCGACCGGGCGACTGATGGTGAGCACGCCGATCAACTTTTCGGGTGTGCAGATTGGCACACAAATCGATGAGCCGATGGCTTGCGGTTTGGGAAAGGATTTGGGGTACTGGGTGCTTTCCAGCGGGCCAACCAGCAGGAGCGGTTCGCCGTTTTGCGCGACCCACCCCACGATGCCTTCTCCCATGTGAACTTTGGTGCGCGTCATAATTTCTTTGGAGAGATATTGACTGCGCACCACAAAGAGATAATTCGAGGCATCGTCAAGCAAGAGTAAAGAGCCGGCGTCGCTCTTGACCAATTGCATCCCCTTTGCCAAGACGCGGGTGAGTAGCGTTTCCCAATCGACGATGGAACTCAATTCAACGGCGGCGTTGTAGAGTGCTTCTAAATCGTCGACGCGGCGGCGCAACACCGCCGCGGCATCCTGAGAGGTTGGAGGTTCAGGGGGCTGAAGCGGTTCGGGCGGATACAATTCATCGTCGAAAGGAGGAGGCAAGTTTCCTGGCATATCCACTGTTGGGTGTGTTTACGCGTAAACGATTTGGTTGGTACCGATGCGGCGCGCCGTGCGTTGTGCCTCTTGCGTGATGGCTAGCAAATCGTAAATCGAGGTGCAGTTGGGACGCGGGTACGAGCAGACTCCTAGTGTTGCTGTAATGGGCGCGCCGTTGGACGCGCCGGGTAAACGAATCTGGTTAATGCCAATTCGCAAGCGGTCGGTGACGATGCGCGCGCCGTCGCGCCCGGTCATCAATAACAAGAGGGCAATCGAATCTTCTTCATAGCGCCCCAGCAGATCGCCGGCGCGTATGATATTGCGGCACGTGTTGGCAACTTCGCGCAGGATGAGATTGCCGTGCTCGCGTCCGTGCTTGAGGTTGAGCACCGTCATATTGTCGATGTCGATGATGATGGCGGTGAGCGAGTGATTGTACCGCCAACTTCGCCGGAATTCACGATCCGCCACTTCCATGAACGCATCCCGTTTGAGGATGCCGCTCACCGGGTCTTGCGGCGAGAGATGCCGATTTTCTTCGCGCAACCGGTCAAATTCGATGGCGAGGGCGCATTGTTGCGCGAATAATTCCAGCCACGTTACCCGGGCAGTATCGACGATTTCATCGTTGGGCAAAGGATAGGCAATCAGCGCGCCCAGCCATTCATCGTTGAGCATCATCGGCGTGCCGATGAATTGGATCAGTTGTTTGTCTTTTTCCGACGGCATTGCATCGATGAGCGTTTTACGCGCGCTTCCCACGCGGTACGCAAACCCCTCGTTGGCGCGTGCAACAAAATCGCGCAAATCATCGGTGGCTTCGCCGAGCGAGGTGGTGATCTGGATGCCGCCGGGCATCAGTTGCACAGCGACGCCATTGGCGGTGCCAAGCACTTGCGCGCCGGCAAGCGCGGCGAACTGCAACGTCTCGTTCAACGGTTTGCTTTGCGTTGCCAGAATCAATTCACGCATCAAGCCGGTTGCCAACCCACGGGTCGATGCGTGAATCACTTCTTCGCCGGTGCTACTTGGCGCGGGCGTTTCTTTTTCGGACAGGCGCGGCGTGTCCAATGCATGCTCTACCGCGTCCGCCAACTCCTCGAAATCTTCCATGTGCGTGGAGAAATATGCAAACGCACCTTCCTGCACGCCGCTTTGCGCCGCATCGATTGATTGGTCGTCACACAGCAAAAAGACCGGCGTGTTCGGACTGCGTTTTTTGACGTGGCGCAAAATATCCAAACCGCTGGGGCGACGCAACTGGACGCCCGCCATCACAATTTCAAAATGGTCCGGCGCAAAACGCGCAAGCAAATCCGAACCATCGTGCGCGATGATTACTTTGTAACCATATTGCTCCAACGCGCGCCGCGCCGCAATGCAAAAGGCGGTGTCGGGGTCGGCAATCAAAATGCGGATGACAGGATTGGATTCCGATTCCATAAACCTGCCAAGATTATACAACAAAATCGGTTTAGTGTGCAAAATCAAACTGACCCAAAAGCAAATGAATTCGATACGCAAAATGCGGCACCTTGCGGTATAATTAGCATGTCGATTTTAGATTGGGAGCAAGGGGATATGAAAACACCGTTGTGGAATCCTGCGCCGGCGCGCCGCCAAGCCGCCAATCTCACTCGATTTATCGCGGCGGTCAATCGACAGTACGGTTTGACGCTCCGCGATTATGCCGATTTGTATCGGTGGTCGATTGATCACATCCCGGCGTTTTGGTCGATGGTTTGGGATTTTGCCGAAATTCGATCCTCGCGGCGCTATACGCGCGTCGTCGATGACCTGACGAAATTCCCCGGCGCGCGCTGGTTTATCGATGCGCGTTTGAACTTTGCCGAAAATCTTCTCCGTTACCGTGACGATCATTTGGCGTTTGTGTTCAAAGGCGAGACAACGAAATCATCGACGATGACGTACGCGGAATTGTACCGAACGGTCGCGCGCGTGGCGAAAGCGTTGCGCGATCTCGGCGTGCAACCCGGCGACCGCGTCGTCGGTTATATGCCCAATCTGATCGAGACTGCCGTCGCGATGCTTGCGGCAACGAGCATCGGCGCGGTGTGGTCGTCGTGCGCAACAGACCTTGGCGCGCAAGCGGCATTTGACCGGCTGGGACAAGTTGAACCCAAAGTGTTGTTCACGGTCGATGGGTATTTCCACAAAGGTCAACTCTTCGATGCGCGCGCGAACGCGGCAGAATTAGCCAGACAAATTCCCTCGCTGGTGCAAACGGTCGTCGTGGCGTACGCCACCGACGCGCCGGACATTTCGGCGATTCCGCACGCGGTGCCTTTTGCCAATTTGCTTGCGAAGCAAGCCACCGAGATTCCGTTCGCGCAATTATCGTTCGATGATCCACTGTACATCATGTTCTCGTCCGGCACAACCGGCAAACCGAAATGTATGGTGCAGGGGTACGGCGTGCTCGTCAATCATCTGAAAGAATTACTCCTGCACACCGATTTGAAACGCGAAGACAAAATTCTGTACATTACCACGTGCAGTTGGATGATGTGGAACTGGCTCTTGAGTTCGCTCGCCGTCGGCGCGACGATTGTGCTGTACGATGGAAATCCAAATTATCCGGACGCCGGCGCAATGTGGCGCATGATTCAGGACGAAAAAATCTCTGTGTTCGGTTGTAGCGCGAGTTATCTCAGCTATTTGAAATCACAAGGCATCGCGCCCGGCAAAGATTTTGATCTGTCGTCGCTCAAAGAAATCTCGCAAACCGGTTCCGCGCTTTCCGCCGACGGATTCGAGTACGTTTATCACGCGATCAAACCGGATTTGCATTTCAATTCGATTTCCGGCGGCACCGACATTAACGGTTGTTTTGCCGCCGGCAATCCAATTAGCCCGGTGTACGCCGGCGAATTGCAAGGTCCCGCCCTCGCGATGAAGATTAGTGCGCTCGACGAAACCGGCAAGCCGCTTTTGGATGCACAAGGCGAATTGGTGTGCGAAGCGCCAGCGCCTTCAATGCCATTGTATTTTTGGAATGACCCGGACGGACAGAAATATCGGAATGCGTATTTTAATTATTACACGGACAGGAATGTGTGGCGGCACGGTGATTACATCGTCATTCACAGCGACACCGGCGGCATCACGTTCTACGGCCGCTCCGACGCGGTACTAAAACCGGCAGGCGTGCGAATCGGCACAGCGGAGATTTACAACATCGTCGATAAGATCGAAGGCGTGGCAGACAGTTTGGCAATCGGGCAAAACTGGAAAGACGATCAACGAGTTATTTTGTTCGTCAAAATGGCAAAAGGTTTTGCGCTGACGGAGGAATTCAAACAGAAGATCAAACAAACGTTGCGCGCAAAAGCATCGCCGCGCCACGTGCCGGCGTTGATCGTCGAAGCGCCGGACATTCCGTACACGTTCAATATGAAAAAAGTCGAAAGTGCGGTAACGAATATTGTGAATGATCGTCCCGTGTCCAACCGCGATGCGTTGATGAACCCGGGGTGTTTGGAATTCTACGAGCGCATTGTGTCGGAGTTGCGGCAGGAATAGTTTATTTGGATTTTATAGCCGAGCGTGATAGAATGAAATTGTAAAGTATCCGCAAATTTTTTCTACGTTATCTGCGGATTTTAAAACTCCTCAGCGTGGAGGGAACTTGATGGAGATTATCGCGCGCGGGTGCGGCGAACTCATTCAGCCGCCCGACCTTGAAGCGTTCCGCGAATGGAATCGCACCCAGAAATCGCGCAAGCTCATCGACAAGTTGATGACCGAGCAAGCAGCGGTCAGTCAATTTGTGTTCGACGGCTGTTACATCGGCACGGAACTGTACGGCACGGTACGTTGTCCAATGTCGCTCACGCGCGAAGTGGTGCGCCAACGCAAAAAAGATTTGCGCGTGTGCGGGCAAGGCGTCGCAGAACTCGATCTTTGGCTCGCCGCCGGGTTAGTCAAAAAACTCGATCTCACGTACATCGGGCTGGAAGTGTACGGCACGTCGTCCGCGCTCCGTCGCGCGGTTGAATCGGGCCAAGTCGAAACGTGTGTCGAGTGGTCGAATGGCGCGATCTCGTGGCGGATGAAAGCCGCGGCGATGGGCGTGCCATTCATCCCGGTTCGTTCGATGCTGGGATCGGATACGTTTAACTACAGCGCGGCAATGGTTGTGAACGATCCTTTCACCGGCTTGCCCGTGTGTCTTCTACCCGCCCTCATCCTCGATGTTGGATTGATCCACGTTCATCGCGCCGACCGGTACGGCAATGCGCAAATCGACGGGATCACCGGTTTTGCATTCGAAATGGCGCGCGCAAGTAAACGCCTCATCATCAGCGCGGAAGAAATAGTCTCCACCGATGAAATTCGCAAGCAACCCGACCGTACGTTGATTCCGTACTATCTTGTCGATGCAGTCGTGCACGCGCCTTTCGGTTCGCATCCCGGCGAAATGGCGTATCGCTACGAACGCGACGATGCGGTGTACCGCGAATGGATCGAGGCAAGCAAAACTGCTGAAGGCGCGCAAGCGTACCTCGACAAGTACGTGTACGGCGTGAAGAATCATCAAGCGTATCTTGATCTGATCGGCGAAGCGCGACTGGCACAGTTGGTTGAGCAAAGGGAGAAACGTGACGCGTGAATCGTGATTCGTGATTTTCACGCATCATGAATTGCGTTTCACGAATGAGAAATTCCTATGACTAGTTCATACACAAAATCCGAATTGATGATCTGCGTTGCCGCGCGCTTGTTTCAAGATGGCACGACGGCATTCATCGGCACCGGGATTCCAATGCTGGCGGCAATGCTCGCGATGAAAACTCGCGCGCCGAATCTTGTCCCGGTGTTTGAATTTGGCGGCACCGGCGCAATTTTGGAAAAACTGCCGCGCGCGGTCGGCGAGGCGCGCACGTTTCACAAAGCCATCGTCGCATCCGGCATTTGCGATACGATGGAAACCGCGCAACGCGGCTTTATCGATTACGGTTTTCTCGGCGGCGCGCAAATCGATTGTTACGGCAATTTAAATAGCACGACGATTGGCGATCACGATCATCCCAAAGCACGCTTGCCGGGGAGTGGCGGCGGCAACGATGTGGGCAGTTTGTGTTGGATGACGGTCGCCATTATGCAACACGATAAACGCCGGTTCGTGCCGCAAGTCGATTTCATCACGACGCCGGGCTATCTCAATGGAGCCGGCGCGCGTCAAGCTGCCGGACTGCCGCGCGGAACCGGACCGGTCAACGTCGTCTCCACGCTCGCGTTGATGGATTATGAACCGACGACTTGCCGGATGCGATTGATTGCCACGCATCCCGGTGTAACGGTCGATGAGGTGATTGCGAACACCGGCTTTGAGTTGATTATCGCGGAGAAAGTTGGCACAAATGAACCGCCGAGCGCGGAAGAATTGCGCTTGTTGCGCGAGGAAATCGATCCGGAGAAATTGTACATCTAACGACAGAGGCGACCATATCGGTCGCCTCTGTGTTTGCAAACAGATTACTTGACCGCCCGTCCGATCAGCGGGTACGAAAAATCTTTGCCGTGCCACACTTGCCACGCGGCGTACACTCCGTACAACGTCCACGCGATCATCACGCCAAACGGAATGATGATCGAAACCATTGCCGGAATCATCGTGAACGGCATAATCGGTTCTGGATTTCCGGAATCGATCAGCAACGGCACAAAGATCGAACCGGCAAAGGTGAGTGCCCATCCGAGCCACAGCACAATTGCCACGCCGATTCCAAGCAATTGGTAAAGCGCAGCTTGCAATCCGTGCCGCGCCGCGAAATTCGATTTGCCGCGTTGCGTAATCCAGATCAGTGCCGCTAACAAGATGCCGAGCATTCCGCGGCTGAACATGCCCAGCAGAATGCTAGCGTGCGCGAGTGTCGCATTTATTCGCTCGTCTTTTGTGATGGCTGTTTCGTTCAACATTTTGTCCTCCTATCCCATCTACGTTCAGCGTGCCAAAAAGTTACGCCGCGCGGCGAGCGAGCGCAAAGAACAATGCGATGATGATGGCAATCAGTGGAATCATCAACCACAGAATCCACCAAAACGAAAACGCGAGCGCGCCGCGCGTGGCGAACCACCAAATGTTCCACAACACGGCGAAGAGAATCAGATTCACGAGCGAGAACGCCAGCCCGGCAAATATCAAGCCGCGTTCAGGATCCATCCGCCACGAACTGCCCCAACGAGCAAAGGCGATGAGCGGCTCGCGCGTCGCGACAAAGACGATCACGATGTTCAAAGCGACGAACAACGCGGAAATGCCAACAAACGTCAAGATGAATTCGTCGCGCGGTTGCCAGCCGTCCGGCATATCATTGATGTTGAAATGCGATGGCACGCGCTCCACCGGTAACGTGGGATAAATGTACGCCGCCAGCGCGACAAGCAAGACGAACGTAACGAGAATTGGCGCGAGATACACCCAGCGAAATCGAACAGTTACCAGTTCGCGCGCAATCGCTGTGCCTTGTGCCAACCGGCGCGCATAAACGATGACCCACGCGGTCGCGCCTAAAAGTGCCGCAAGCATTGTAATAGTCAAGATGTTGATCGCATCGCGCCCGGCAACATTCAGAAATTGCAAAACCATTCCGAATATCGCAACGCCAATGCCGACCGCCACAAACAACATACCGCCAAAACGATTCGTCTTGTCCCAGATTTCCCGGCTTGCGTACGCATAACCAACACGCATTCCGAAAATCGGATTGGGTCCAACGCGCGGCGCGAGAAAGTAGGTTGCCGCGCCGGCGATAACAAGAATCGTGCCGATCAACAAACTAAAAGTCAGCATATCCTTACCTCTTTGCGCGTCAGATATGACCTAAAATATTCGCAGATGGCACAGATTATTTTTTTCTGCGCGAAGCGTCTGTGTCATCTGCGGATAACGTGGGCTATCCTTTTCGCCGTTCGCGCAACCGCAAGCCGCCCAACAAAATGATCGACGCTGCCGCGCCGCCGCCAAGAATGAGCAAGACTCGTGCCGCTTGCGGGGCGTCGCCGAGTGCCATCGAGGCGGCAAGAATGACCGCCGCCCAGATGAGTGCTTCCACGATAATCGCGATGTTCCATCGACTTTGCATGCTTTCTCCTAACTCTGGACGCCGGGCATTGATCGGCGGCGACGTACTGCATCGGTCAGCGGACGTTTGGCGACGATGGTTACTTTGCCACTGCCTTCGGGCGTGTAGACTGCAAAAACTTCCCAGCCCTCTTCACCCCATTCATTCAGCGTCGCTTCGATGTTTTCATCCTTCGTGCCCCACCAATGACCGATAGTTTGGGCGCGATATTCCCACGAGATTTTATCCGCCATTCTCTCAACTCGCTTTCGATTGTCCGGAATGTTGAGCCGCCAACGAAGTCAAGCCGGCAAGTCCGCCCAGGTTCATCGTATCGATGGCACTGCTCGGCACGATAACGAGCGCACCTTTTTCCTTCAATCCCTCGAACAGCATATTCATCGCGCGCAAATGCAAGGCGGTTGGATTCTCGATGTACGCTTGCGAGGCGTCCGCAAAACTTGCCGCGATTTGTTTTTCCGATTCGCCCAGAATCACGCGCGCTTGCCGTTCGCGTTCTGCTTGCGCCTGCCGGCTCATCGCGTCTTCCAAATCTTGCGGGATGACAATGTCGCGAATCTCAACCGATTGCACCGTCACACCCCACGGCGTTGTGCGTTGATCAATAATCTGTTGCAATTCTTTGTCGATCGTACTCCGCCCGACCAAAATATCGGCGAGCATCATTCTGCCGATGATGTCGCGCAACGCGGTTTGCGCCGCCCAATCGACGGCGGCACGGTAGTTTTCAACTTCGAGGGCGGCTTTTTGTGCGTCCCACACGACCCAGAACAACACCGCATCGACATCGACGGGGACAGTATCTTTCGTCAGCGTCTTTTGCGCCGCGAATGGCGTAACGATGACGCGCTGATCGATCCACGACGAAACCGACTCGATGATCGGAATGATCCAGAACAAGCCGGGCCCGCCCACGCGATTGAATTTGCCAAAGCGCAGCACAATTGCCTTTTCCCATTGATTCGCAATTTTCAATGCGAATAAAACGATAAACGCCGGCACGAACGATACGAGCATCCAGACCGGTACGCGATTATCCGCAAATTCTCCGGTGAGAACACTAGCGAGACTACCCAGCGATAAGATCACAAAGAACAACGTAACGGCAACCGGGTTGGTCTGCTTGGGATCATAACTCGATTTGCGACGTGCCATAATGGGAGTCAACATTTCCATTTTGAAACCTCCTATGCTTTTTTCTGCCGCGTCCAACGTGTGAGCTGCGTCTCAAACGCATCTCGAATTTCGTCGGGCGTGTAACCGGTGCTCAACGCTTTGCCGATAACGCCATCGATCATCGCTTTGAGTTGCTCTTGCCGCACCCGCGACAAGTGCGCATTGTCGGGACGCTCGCGCACGTACGTGCCACGTCCTTGTTGCGTGGTGATGACGTTATCGATATCCAATTGATCGTATGCCCGCGCCACCGTGTTGGGATTAATTCGCAAATCAGTCGCCAACTCGCGCACGGTGGGCAACTGCTCGCCCGGTTTCAGTCGCCCGGTGGCAACTTGATGCTTAACCGAATGAACGATCTGCAAATAAATCGGCACCGCACTGTCGGGATCGATCCGGAGCTCCATCATTCGCCTTTCAAAATTGTATTAATCGAACTAGTACAATTATACCACACCTTGTCAAGCGGACATAAAAAAAGACCTGCCGGGTTTGGGAAACCTGGCAGGTCTCGATCTTTTTTATCGCCACCAATCTTTGCGCGAGCGTGGTTCCATAAACGCGCCATTATCGCGCACCGCAACTTTGACCTCGTTCGATTTGGCTGTCCCAAACGGCTGACGTGCGCGCAAAGCCGGCAGATTTCCGCGTCCCGCACTATTCATTTGTTGATACAACGCTAGCAAATCCAGATCAACCTGAATCCCTTCGATGTGTAGGGCGTATCCACTCACAATCGTATCGCTGCGCGTGTACTTGAACGTGATGCGGTCGGCATCTGCGTACAAAACTAGCGCGCGAAAACCGTTCATAATATCGGAACCACCTGACGGCAGGTATAACGTTTCGCCGGGTGTCGCGCTCAAGCCGATCAGCGTAACTTCGGGATCATCGATGAGTCCAGTCCGGCAATTGCATCCCCAGTCCCAATTGTAAACCCGATAGGTCGCTTTGATCGGACGCGTTGAATTGTCTGCGAACAAGGTCTTGAGTTGCGGTCCCTCGGGATCCGTCGCGCCTTGCAAATCGAGCAATTGCAAAGTGGCTTGGGTTGGCGCAAAGCCGCGCAGATTCAAATTGAGATCGGCGTGTTGTGCGGCGGGACGGTCGCTGGGTGGCGGCGGAACAGGCAGCGTGCTGAATGACACGCTTGGGGCAGACACGCGGGTGGCAGTGGCAGAAATCGGTGTAGTGTTGCTCGCCGTTGTCGTTGCGGTTGCATTAATTCTCGCCGTTGGAGTTCGCGTGCTGGTTCTGCCCGGCACATTCGTTGGCGTGGCAATCGGCGTGTTGGTTGGCGCAAGCGTCGGCGAAGGGGTTAGTGAAGCCACAACTGGGATGACGTAGATGATTGTGACCGGCGGGCTGGGCGCGCGCGCGATTTGTTGCGTCGATGTGCTGCCGAGACCGATTTGCGAAAGCACAAGGACACCCAGCCCGATTAAAACGATTACACCAATTGCCGCGAGAATCCAATATTGGGTATTCGTTTTGAATGGATTGACTGGCATATATTCGATTGTTTTCCTTCCTGTATTGTTTTGCCGCGCGCAGAGCATCCACGCAATCGACAATACGTTGATTGCACAAACCCCGCATCACCTTGTCGGCAAAACCCAAGCGCGCAAATTCTAACAGACGCGGGTAGCGTGTCAAGGGGTGGGTAGTTCCAAAATACTTTTGACACTCTTTAATCGTCGGACTATAATTCTTTTTATAGGGGAAGACGTGGCACTGTTGATTGCTCTTTTGCCAAACAATTCGATGCAGATGTGAGTGCGCGAATCCTGATGGTCGAACTGGTTGACTTGGGTTAGAGTCACAAGCATAATGCCAGAACAAACTTGACGATTTTGCGAGGATGCGGTACACGTGTGCCATTTCCTCAGCATAGCGTTCAACCAAAGGAGGTAAGTTGGAAAAACCTAGCGGCAACACGATCAAGACCGCGCCATCCGCCAATGATCTTGTGCTTACTGTGAATCAGATTGCTGGCGTGTACGCGTCGTGTGTGATCTTGGATAAATATCACAAGGTAAATGAAATTCATATCGTCGCCTCTACCACGCGCAAGCCCAAGCAAATCGTCCGCGATGTTGAAACGATGCTCTTTGTCAAGCATCGCGTCAAGATCGATTATCGGACGATCAGTATGGTTCAAGTGCCCGATGAACAGTTATTGCGGATTCCAATTGCGCGGCCTGAAATTCGCGAGGTAACCGAAGATATCTTTGGCGACCAGAAACGAATCCGCGTAACCATTCAAGGCGCCAGCCGCACGATTACGGGGCAGGCGCAAGAAAAGATCACCAATCCAACGCCTTTTCACACCGTCGCCCGCGCGACGATCAACGCGCTCGAAAAACTTTTGAACCACACCATCGACGTGCGGTTGGATTATGCCGAGACTTTTCGATTAGGCGCGCACGAAATTGTGGTGATCGTCGTTACCTCGATCATCGACGACCGCGAAGAAACCTTTGTCGGATCGAGTTTCGTCGGCGGACGACCGATGGAATCTGCCGCGCGCGCGACCTTGGATGCATTGAATCGACGCATTCACAACTTGACGATTCAAGCCCCGCGTGAGGCAGACGCAACGGATTTGATGTAACGCCAATCGAATTGACTTTGGCTAGAACTAGTGCAGCAACGTGAAAAAGTTGCATCCAAAGCTGATGTGGAAACACCGACCAATGCGGCGATCAATCATTTGCCCATTACGCACTTTCATGTTGATGCACTGCTAGGATGCCTGATGCCAACTCCCAATCCCAAAATCGCTGAGCAATTGCGTGCGGCACGTGCGGAACTGGCGCGAGTCAAAGCGGAGAAACTCAAATTGTTCCCGCCCAATCCGCATCCGTTCATCCAAGCGGACGATTTTCCAGCAAAGGCGACGCCGGAACAAATCCAAAAACGCAATGCTTTGATTGCACGCATCGAAGAACTCGAACGACAGATTGCCGATCTTGAAGAGCGTTTGTATACCAAATGATCGTCGATGAGCCGATGCACTGGGAACATTCTCCTATTGCCGTCAGGATCGCTCGTCGCTAGACTCACCGATGTCTGAAGGTCAACGCCGAGGAGAGATAAATGAGGAAATTGGTTGGGTTGTTTTTCATCGTGTTTGTGCTTTCGCTTACGGCTTGTTCATCCGACTCGCCACTATTTACGCCGACGCCCGCGCCGCACGCAACGTGGACGCCTACGCGCGTCCGACCGGCAAGCGCAACTTCCGTACCCGTTCCGTCCTCAGCATCCACTTTACCGCCGACCAATATTCCCACGCTTGCGTCGTCTCAAACGCCCATTCCGCCACCAACGGTCAAGCCGGGTTTGTACGTCACGAATCTCCGCATCGATCCCAATCCGCCGTTGCGCGGCGTTGATTTGTTTTTCTACCCCAGTTTTTTGAACGCCACCGGCACGGTGCAAAATTTTCGATGGTTGGTTTACATCTATCGCGCCGGCAACTTGACCACCTCGTTCAGCGAAACAACAGCTGGCTTATTTGCGATTCCGACCGGCAATAGTACTTTAAAATCGATTGGCTCGTGGAAGATCGCACTCGGCGGACCCTGCGAAAATTTTGTCGCGCGGGTTGCTTGGTTCGATGAAAACAACAAAGCGATCAGTTTTACAAAGCCCGATGGTCAAGTGTTCGAGCATGCTTTTACCGTCTGTGCGGCAAGTGATTTGCCCTCGCCTACGCCGGGCTCCAGTCCAACGCCAACGCCCACCCCCACCTTTGCGCCCGGCGTTTTTGTCATGGATATTCGTACCGAACCGCATCCGCCGACGCGTGGGTCTGACCTGAAATTCTATGTGACGTTTGTCAATACAATTGGCTCCCTGCAATCGTACCGCTGGAATCTCTACCTCTATAAACCGGGCGAGCGCAATTCGTACGGGGAAGTAACGCAAACCACCACGACGCTTGGCATCGGCATCAATGAGTACCAAGCCGATGGCGTTTGGAAATTGCCGTTAGGCGGTCCGTGCGAAGATTTCGTCGCGCGCGTGGGCTGGTTCGATCAGGAGAATAAACTCAAAATGTTCGTCAAGTTCGAAAATCAAGTGTACGAAAAAACGTTTGCCGTTTGTCCACCTTAACGCGCAAATTGCCGCAACGGGCGTTGGCGTATTCAACCGCCAACGCCTTTCTATTTGGACAATAGGAAATTCTTCTCATTGCTATTTGGGGCGGTTCTGGAATAGAGTGTGCGACGGGGGTTTTGTTTGCCATTGCGCAATGCCGCGCGTTTGTGCGTGGCTTTTTGTTTTTTGGGGAGGAGGTGTCATCCAAAAGTTTTGATCGTAGCGTCCAGATAATCTTACCACATTTCGAAAGGAGAATTGAAGCATGTTTAGAAAAATTATTCTTGTGCTTGCGGCAATGTTGTTATTGAGTATCATTGTTGCCTGCGCACCCACACCAACCGCCACACCGGTACCTTTGCCAACCCAAGTTCCACCGCAACCTACCGCCACCAAACCACCAACCGTTCCGCCGACGGCGGTCCCGCCCACGCCGGTGCCGCCAACACCGGTCCCGACCACTCGTCCGCCAACCGTTCCACCGACGGCGGTCCCACCCACGCCGGTGCCGCCCACGCCAGTTCCACCGACGGCCGTGCCGCCCACTGCCGTCCCGCCCGGCCTCTACGTTACGAATGTGCGAATTTCGCCTGATCGCCCGGCATTCAATCAGCAAGTTACTTTTGCAACCACGTTCCAGAATACGGCGTCCGGCGATCAAAATCTCCGCTGGGCGGTGTATATCTTTAAAGCGGACGAAGCCAACAAATCGAATAATGAAACGGCGGCACTGTTCTCAACCTTCCCGCCGGGTGTGCGCGAATTCAATTCGCCGGGTGGATTCCGCTACGGACCGACCGGTCGCGCGTGCGAATATTTCTTTGTGCGCGTGGGCTGGATCAATGCCGAAGCCAAGATCGTTTGGTTTAATGATCCCACCGGCAAGTTGTATGAAAAAGGTTTTCAAGTTTGCGATGTCAACGTGATTCCCACGTTGCCGCCGCCCCCACCCACGCCCGTTGGGGCAGTGCCAACACTCGCACCCGGTTTGTTCGTAACCGATTTGCGCATTCAGCCCGCGCCGCTGCGCGGAGTTGATCTAAGTTTCTTCCCCACCTTCACCAACACCAAAGGTACCCAGATGACCTTCACGTGGCGGGTCTTGATCTACCGCGCCGAAAATCGTGCGACGTCGTACAGCGAAACATCCTGGCTCCAAACCCATTTCCAAGTCAACCCGGGCGAAGTGCAATCGCTGGGCAAATGGAAACTCGCGCTGGGCGGTCCGTGCGAAAACTTTTTTGCGCGGGTGGGCTGGTTGGACGTCAACAATCAGACCCAGTTCTTTTTCAAACCGGACGGCACGGTCTTTGAAAAATCGTTTGCCGTTTGTCCGCCGTAATCAAAACGTTCGATACCCAAACAACGGGAGCGACTCTCTGTCGCTCCCGTTTTCATTGCTCGTGGACTAGATCACAAAATCATCGCCGATATGAACCGGCGTGGGGATTTTAGGCAATTCAACACCGCGTTCCCGCGCGAGCACGCGTTCCAACGCATCGACGCGCGCCATCAGCGAAATCACAGACGCGCCGATCATATCCGGCATCACACCGTGATTCAAATCAACCTCCGGATGTTCTTCTCTGCGGCGCACGATTTGCCCCGGCACGCCGACGACGACCGAATTGGGCGGCACCGATTTCACGACGACTGCGTTCGCGCCGATGCGGCTGTTCGCGCCAATCGTGATTGCGCCTAGAATTTTTGCGCCGGCTCCCACGACGACATTATCTTCGAGCGTGGGATGGCGCTTGCCTTTGTTCAACGTGGTGCCGCCAAGTGTAACGCCGTGATACAGTGTGACGTTCGCGCCGACCTCCGCCGTTTCACCGATGACTACTCCCATCCCATGATCGATAAAAAAACGATCGCCGATTTTTGCGCCGGGATGAATTTCGATGCCGGTGATGCCACGCGCGATTTGCGAAATCCAGCGACCGAGCCATTTGAATCCACGTCCCCAAAACCAATGCGCCAAACGATGTGCCCAAAGCGCGTGCAACCCAGGATACAACAATGCCACCTCGAGTATGCTCCGCGCGGCGGGGTCGCGTTCAAAAACCGATTGGATATCGCGGCGAATTGTGGCAAACATTCTTCACCTCAAAGAGACGAATGACGAAAGTTTTTGATTTGAGTAGACTTTTGTCCTTCGGCTTTGGTCTTTCGTCAATCTGCAAGATTCGCAAACAATGCCGTACTCAAATATCGCTCACCGAACGATGGAATGATGACCACAATTAGCTTCCCCCGGTTTGCCGGTCGCTTGGCAACTTGCGTTGCCGCCCAGACCGCCGCACCCGATGAAATCCCAACCAGTAATCCTTCTTCTCTTGCCATGCGTCGCGCCGTCTCCATCGCATCATCGTTCTTGACGCGCACGATTTCATCGTAGATTTTGGTGTTCAACACATCCGGCACGAATCCCGCGCCGATGCCTTGAATCGGGTGCGGACCTTTTGCTCCGCCCGACAAAACCGGCGATGCGTCCGGTTCGACGGCAATCGCTTGGAACGCGGGCTTGCGCGCTTTGATCACTTCGCCCACGCCGGTGATCGTGCCGCCGGTGCCGACGCCGGCAACCAGAATATCCACCTGACCATCTGTGTCGCGCCAGATTTCTTCGGCTGTCGTCTGGCGATGGATTTCCGGATTCGCCGGGTTTTTGAACTGTTGCGGCATAAAATATTTTGGATCGGACGCCACCAACTCATCCGCTTTTTTGATTGCGCCGGCCATCCCCTCGCTGCCCGGCGTGAGAATGACTTCCGCTCCGTACGCACGCAAAATCATTCGCCGTTCTTTGCTGACTGTTTCCGGCATCGTCATCACACATTTGTAACCGCGCGCGGCGCAAACCATCGCCAGACCGATGCCGGTGTTGCCGCTCGTCGGCTCGACGATGATCGTGTCCGACTTGATCTTGCCGGCTTTTTCCGCCGCATCGATCATCGATACGCCAATACGGTCCTTGACGCTGTGCGCCGGATTGTAGAATTCGAGCTTGGCGACGACTTGTGCCACTGCGCCATCGGTAACGCGACGCAATCGGACGAGTGGTGTATTGCCAATCAGTTGGGTAACATCATTTGCGATTTTCATTTTTACCTTCCTTCAAGTTGGGTGATCAGAAATAAAAAACCTAGGGGCTAAACCCTAGGCACCTACCATCGAGTCTGCCACCCCGCACCGTGTCATCGAATTACGCGGGGGGACTCGTTGGCAATCAGCGGACAACGCAAACTGCCTACGCGTCAAAACCCCCGCATAGGACAGGTGCAACAGAATGCGACGAATGGTCGAGAAATCATCACGCTTCATTTTATTCAGTCGATTGGCGTTGTCAATAGCCCCAGCCAATTTTTGCCAGATCTTTATCACTATTCTAACAATTGACATCGCCACAGGTTGCCGTATAATTTCACCGAGGACGAGTCAGGGGAGATGTTCGAATTACCTCATCGCATCGAAATCATTCGCGCGCACCAAGCACGCGGCGGTCGCATTGCCGCCGTTCTGCCGATTCATTATCCGCGCGCGCTCTTTCGCGCCTTCGATATTTTGCCCGTCGAAGTGTGGGGACCGCCGCGCGTCGATCCGACCCTCGGCTCGGCGCATCTCCAACCGTACGTCTGCTCGATTGTTCGCAACGCGTTGTCCTATCTCCTCGCCGACAAACTGGCTCTCACTGATTTTATTGTCGTTCCGCACACGTGCGATTCGCTTCAGGGATTTGCGAGCATCCTCATCGATTTTATCAAACCGCGATCTGTCATTGCGAGCCGCGAAGCGGCGAAGCAATCCCCAAAGAGCGATTTGGAGATTGCCTCGTCGCAAAAACCGCTCCTCGCAATGACACAGCAAGTCTTTCCAATTTATCTTCCCCGTGGCACGCGTCCAAGCGATGTTGAATTTCTCGCGAATGAATTTCGTTCGCTCTACAAAAAGTTGAGCGCGGCGACCCAGCATACACCATCGAACAATGAATTGATGCGCTGCATCGAACGCGAAGAGCAAGCCGATGATCTTCTGGCGCGATTGCACCACGACCGAAAAAATCTTGCGCTCTCGCAAACCGATTTGTATCGTTTGATTCGTTCGCGCGAGTATTTGCCGGCGGAGATGTTTATTGAAATTGTAGGGGCAACCCTCGCGGTTGCCCCAAATGGGCAACCGCGAGGGTTG
>DAOTXS010000040.1:0-221907 GCA_034435055.1 Anaerolineae bacterium
GGGTGTTTCTTTTCGATGTAATGTTGAGGAAACACTTCTACGCACCGTCCCCTAGGGCCGTAGAACTCATTGATATAGCCCCACTACGCCCGCATACAGAACTGTTCTTCAAGAGAATCACAAGGTTCCTACGTTCAAAGAAACCAATAGACGTTGGCTACAGTTTCTTAGAAATCGATCCAGCAGGAAGACTCACGAACTCCGCCGAACTTCAGTTTCGCCTGCACTTCACGTCATACGAAGGTCTTCAGGTCCTAGCACAGAGTCACAAACTCTCACTTCAAGAAGTCAGTAAGATTACCGGCACTTCTAGGACGCTATTTCGTGCTACTCATCAGCGTTGATATCTTGTTCTTAGCCCGGAGAAGGTCCCAAGGGTTGGCCTATTCGCCCATTAAAGCGGTACGCGAGCTGGGTTCAGAACGTCGTGAGACAGTTCGGTCTCTATCCAGTGTGGGCGCAGGGAATTTGAGGGGAGCTGCTCTTAGTACGAGAGGACCAGAGTGGACGGACCGCTGGTGTGCCAGTTGTCGTGCCAATGGCATCGCTGGGTAGCCAAGTTCGGCAATGATAACCGCTGAAAGCATCTAAGTGGGAAGCATGCCCCAAGATTAGATTCCCCATCCATTTATGGAGTAAGCGCGGTCGTAGACCACGACCTTGATAGGGTAGACGTGCAAGGCGCAAGCCGCAAGGCAAGTGTTTCAGCGAACTACTACTAATGCGCGAGGGCTTGCTCTCGGGATATTGATGCATTGAAACCTATAATCTTCTGTTCAGTTTTCTTTACAATCTAAGCGCAATCAAAAACAGATTCCTCTGGTGATTGGAGCGGTGGGGAAATACCCGGTCCCATGCCGAACCCGGAAGTCAAGCCCACCAGCGCCGATGGTACTGGCGGTACGCACCGCTGGGAGAGTAGGTCATTGCCAGGCAGGAATCTGTTTTTGTTTTCTCTAAAAACGAATAAACGAATGGCGATCAACCATTCGTTTATTCGTTTTTTATTTCAGCGACGATTATTTATAACTCATCACCATCACTGTCCGTTCGCTTGGCATTTTGGTCGATGACAGCGTGAGCGATTGTCCAGTTTGCGTAACTTTCGCCGTGCTTCCGATCGCGGCGATGAAATCATCGGCAGTTGATAACACGTCGGCTAACGACGCGGAGAGCGCCGGCGTTTTGTAATGCATCGGAATAACTACTTTGGGATTTAGTTGCGCAACAACTTGCGCGGCGTTCTTGCCATCGATGGTGTAAAATCCGCCAACGGGAATCATCACTGCATCAACATTACCAACGGCTTTTACTTGATCGTCGTTTAACTTGTGACCCAGGTCACCCAGGTGCGCGATTTTCATCCCATCGATTTCAAACACAAACACCGCGTTCTTGCCGCGTTGTGCGCCTTGTGCTTCGTCGTGAAAGGTTTGTACCGTACGCACACGCACGCCTTTGATCGTTTGATCGATTTTCGCCCAATCGTTCCCGGCAAGACCGCGCACGATTGTCGGACTGCCGGTAGCGAAGGTGACGTAATTGTGATCCGAATGTTCGTGACTTACGGTGACTAAATCCACGCCGTTCACGGGGGTCAGCGGATAACCCACAGCCGGTGCTATCGGATCGAGAAGCGCAGTTAGCCCGGTGCTGGTGGTGAGAATGAAACTGGGATGCCCAAGCCACGTGAGCGTGGCGGTAATTTCTTTGACCGGCGTTGCGGTAGGCGGAACGGTGGTTGCAGTTGGCGCGAGTGTTGCCGTTGGCGGAACCGACGTTGGCGCAGTTGTCGCGGTGGGCGGCACACGCGTTGGCGCAACAGTTGCAGTTGGCGGTAACGGTGTTGCTGTCGGTGCGGGCGTTGGTGTGGGCGATGCGCAACTTGCAACGGTCAGCACAATTGCTAGAACGAGAACGGGACGAAAGAAATTCTGTGTGTTCACGGTGAACTCCTTGCTGTGCGAAATTTGTTTTCATTCTAATCCAGATTTGCCCACAAATCAAGATTTTTCTTGCACGATTATTAGAGCAAAGAATTGTTGACACACTTTCCTCGATAGAGTAAAATGACCGCGCTGTGGAAAATTCGCGTTGGCGCGAACCGGCATCCGCGCAAATGATTTTCGCTTTTGAACAGTTCAATCGCGGCGAGTTCTGGGCGCAACACGAAACGCTGGAAATCATCTGGCGCGCCGAGACCGACGAATCAATGCGAAATTTTTACAAAGGCATCCTGCAAGTCGGCGTCGGTTTTTACCACATTACCCGGCGGAATTACAACGGAGCAGTCAAAGTATTGTCGCGCGGCATCAACTACCTCAAACCGTACGCGCCACGCTGTCGCGGCGTCGATGTGGCACGCTTGATCGACGAAGCGACGCGCGTGCTGGCACAAGTGCAAACGCTCGGCGCGGCATGTATCGGCGAAATGGATGTGACGCGTCTGCCGCGCGTGCATTACGAAAAGATGTCATCCTGAGCGTCAGCGAATGATGAAGTAAATCGAAAATCCCAAATCTAAAATCGAAAATGGAGTAACTATGGCTTATGTCATCGCCGAACCCTGTATCGGTGTAAAAGATAAAGCGTGCGTCGCGGTTTGTCCAGTCGATTGCATTCACGGGACCGACGCCGACGAGATGCTCTACATTCAGCCAGACGAATGCATCGATTGCGGTGCGTGCGTGCCGGAATGTCCGGTCAGCGCGATCTTTCCGGCGGATGAAGTGCCGCCGCAATGGAAATCGTTCATCCAAAAGAACGCCGATTATTTCAAGAAAAAGTGATTCGCCGTGCGCGTTTGCATCGTACGGATAGTTGGCTATAATAACTGCAACGCCGCGCGTCACTTGGAGGATTGATGAACCGCCGACGCAAAACTTTGATCGATCGCTTGGAGCAAAGTGGCAAGGAATACCTCACGTACTTGGCGCAACTTTCGGCGGAAGAAGTGAACGCCAAACCCGCGCCAACCGAGTGGAGCATCCACCAAGTTGCCGCGCACATGCGCGATTGCGAGACGCACGTTTTTCTCCGTCGCGTCGAACGCGCCCTCGCCGAGGAACACCCCGCGTTTCAAAATTTCGATCAGGACGAGTACTGGAAAACGCACGGCTATTCGCCGGACGAACCGCTCAAGAAAATCATCGCCGATTTCCGGCGCGACCGGCGCAAATTGGTGCGCGCGTTGCGCGCCGCGCCCGATGCCGCGTGGAAAAATTGGGGCAAGCATTCGGCGTACGGCAAAGTCACGCTCGATTGGCTGGCGATGCACTGTTATCATCACACGCTCGAACACGTTGCGCAAATGGGGTACGCGCGCGAAAAGGAATTGCTCAAAGAATTGAATCGATGACAAGGAGGTCGCGATGTCGCGTTTGAATTCGTTCGAAGTCATCATCGCTTTGTTGTTTATCGTTTTTGGTTTTCTCTTGCTTGCCAGCAACCTCGGTCTGTTCGCGTTCGATTGGAGTATGGTTTGGGCGTTGATCTTGATTGCGTTGGGCGGTTGGTTCATTTGGCGCGCGTTTCAACCTCAGCCGTTTGTCGCACAACCCGGCGCGGCGTACGGTTTTGGTGATTATCATCCCGACCTCGCTGGCAAAGAAATCCGCAAGGAAAATTTCTCGCACGGGTTTGGCGATTTTGATCTTGATCTGACGCACGCGGTCTTTCCCGATGGCACGAATAGTGTGCGCGCCTCGCACGGCTTTGGCGATGTAACGGTGATTCTCCCGCGCGATCTCGCGGTACGCGTGAAAGCGAGCGGCGGGTTTGGCGATGTCCACGTTTTCGGGCAACGCTCGGAAGGGATAGGTCCCGTACTAACTTTCCAATCCGATGATTATGCGACTGCCGCGCGCAAACTGGATTTGGAAGTGAGTTTCGGCTTTGGCGAAGCGAAGGTTGTGCGTGCGTAATTGCTAGCCGCAGAAACGCGCAGAAGTACACAGAAAAATTTCCGCGTGATTTCGCATTTTTCTGCGGCTAAAGATTTTGCAATCATCAACGGAGATGAGACGATGAATTACGAAACGATTATTGTTTCGATTGAAGATGCCGTTGGCTTGATTCAACTCAATCGTCCCAAAGTGTTGAACGCGCTGAACAGCCAAGTGATGACGGAATTAGGACACGCGTTCGCGGAATTTGAATCGAACGAAGCGATTCGTTGCATCGTGATTTACGGAAGCGAGCGCGCGTTCAGTGCCGGCGCAGACATCGATCAAATGAAATCCGCCACGCCGGTCGATATGTTGAAACGCGATTGGATTGCGGCGTGGGACAAGCCGCGCAAAATGACCAAGCCGGTCATCGCGGCGGTGAGCGGGTACGCGCTTGGCGGCGGTTGCGAATTGGCGATGGCGTGCGACATGATCATCGCGTCGGAATCGGCGCAGTTTGGTCAGCCGGAAATCAACATCGGCGTGATTCCCGGCGCGGGCGGCACGCAACGCCTCACGCGCGCCATCGGCAAATCGCGCGCGATGGAAATGTGTCTCACCGGCAAATTTATGAACGCCAAAGAAGCGGAAATGCGCGGGCTGGTTTCGCGCGTCGTGCCGGTCGAATCCTATCTTGAAGAGGCAAAAGCGCTCGCGCGCGAAATTGCGTCCAAAGCGCCGGTCGCCGTGCAGTTTGCGAAAGAATGTGTGAACAAGGTTTTTGAAATGCCGTTGGAAGAGGGCTTGAATTACGAACGCCGCCACTTTTATTTCTTGTTCTCGACCGAAGATCAGCGCGAAGGAATGACGGCGTTCGTCGAAAAACGCAAGCCAGTTTGGAAAGGGCACTAGTGTCTGAACCTGTAGAACCCGAAACGATTACGATTGTCGAAGGCCCGACGCCGGAATTTCACATCGATATTAATCCGTGGTCGTTGTCGATTTTGGAAGGCAAGTCGGCGTACCTCACCGCCGCGTGCCAAGTGCGTTCGTTTAACGGCCAGAAATTGATGGAACGTTGTCAACGTGCGTGGCGCACGCAACGCGCAACGATGCTCGATTACAAACAAAGCGACGGGTTGCGCCGCCAAGTGGAAATCGTCAGCGCACAGTTGGAAAAAATCGACGGCGTCGATGTGTTGAATTTGTGGGTGCGCCAACCGGTGCGGATGCTCATCAACTTTGACGACAGCGACAGTTCACTGCCTTTGAGCGACGCATGAAAAAAATTCGCGTCGGGATCATTGGCACGGGCTGGGGGCAATTGCAGATCGAATCATTTCGCCGCGCGCGCGAGTACGAAGTTGTCGCGTTGTGCGATCACGATGAAACCCGGCTCAACGCCGTTGCCAAGCAATCCAAAGTTGAGCAGACCTTCATCGATTATCACGACCTTGTCGCGTCGAAAGAAATCGATTTGGTCAGCGTCGCCGCGCCGCCCGACGTGCATCAAGCGATGGCGCAAGCCGCAATCGATGCCGGTAAACACGTCCTCGTCGAAAAGCCGGTCGCGCTCGCAATCGATGATGCGCGCGCGTTGTGGCAAGCGGCGGAGCAAAAACGGATCGCGCACGCCGTCGATTTTGAAATGCGGTATTTGCCCGCGCTGGCGTACACCAAAGAATTGATCGACGAAAACTATCTGGGTGAACTTTTGCGCGTCGATGTTACGATGGGAATGGCGCAACCGTGGGGCGTGCACGGGAATTGGGCGGCGGATGACGCGCGCGGCGGTGGAATTCTGTGGGAACTCGGCGCGCATTTTATCGACACGTTGCTGTGGTGGTTCGGTGATGTCGATGCGGTGATGGCAAATCGACGCACACATTTTCCGTCGCTCAAAATTCCGACGTTCGATCCAACGTTGAAGGAAACGATTCTCGTCAAAAAATCGGTGACGAGCGATGATGCGTTTTGGTCGGTGCTACGTTTTGCGCGCGGTGGTGAAGCATTGCTGAATTTTGTGACCGGCTCGCGCCACGAAATCGGTTGGACGATCAGCGCATACGGTTCGCTCGGTACGTTGGTGGTGCAAAGCGGGCAACTCATCGGGATGCGCGACGGCGACCGTGAGATGGCAATTCTGCCGATTCCCAAACGGCTGGAGTTGGGCGATAATCCCAAAGACCCATTGATGTGGAGTATGGCGCGCCTCGCCGAAAATTTGGCAACCCAAATCAATCGCGAGCGCGAAGTGAAACCGTTTCCGGATTTTCGCGCGGCGATTGCTGTTGCAAAAGTCGTCGATGCCATTCGCCAAGCATCGGACACGCGCGGGTGGGTGAAATTAGAGTCAGGGGATTGACAGACCACATCAAAAAATAAAAAACACTTTTGTCATTGCGAGCGAAGCGAAGCCATCTCTCTAGTGTCTTTTGAAAGATTGTTTTGCCGCAAAAATCGCGGCTCGCAATGACATGGGAAGGTTGACACAATGTCGTATTCAACCTTGTTTTTCGACAAAGCCGATAACGTTGCAACGATCACACTCAATCGGCCGGACAAGAGCAACGCGTTCGATGCAACGATGGCGGATGAGCTGATCGATGTGCTGAAAAATATCGAGCGGGATGCGGACGTGCGTGCGATTGTCATCACCGGCGCGGGCAAACATTTTTGCGCGGGGCAAGATTTGTCGTCGTTGCTGGACCAGTATCAGTCGCCCGGCGCCGTCAAGTTTGCGGAACATTTGCGCCGCACGTACAACGTCATCGTCGCGCGCATTCGCGCCATCGAGAAACCGTTCATCGCGGCGGTCAACGGCGCGGCGGCGGGCGCGGGCTTGGGGCTCGCGTGCGCGTGCGATTTGCGGTACGCCTCGACGAGCGCGAAATTCCGAATGGCGTTCATCGGGATTGCGCTTGCGCCGGATTCCGGCTTGGCGTCTTTGCTTCCGCGCCTTATCGGTTTTGGACGCGCCACCGAAATGGCGTTGACGAATGAATTGATCGACGCGGAACGGGCGTTGCAGTTTGGATTGGTGAATCGCGTTTTTCAACCGGACGAATTGATGCCCAAGACACTTGAATTCGCCAAGCAACTTGCGCACGCGCCGACGCGTAGCATTGGTTTGACCAAGCGCGTGTTCAATCGCGCAATGACGGCGGATTTGAACGAAACGCTAGAATACGAAGCGATGATTCAAGAAATCGCCGGGCATACGCAGGATCATTTGGAAGGCGTCAAAGCATTTATCGAAAAACGTCCACCGAATTTCAAAGGCAAGTAAGAAATCCCAAATACCAAATCTCAATTTCCAACTTCCAACTTCCAACTTCCAACTTCTATCATGACATCCAGGAGGCATGATGGCTGACCGCAAAACGCAAAAATTGCTCGAAGGTTTGCAGAGTGATCTGGAACGTGAAATCAAAGCGATGCTGCAATATACGTATCAAGCGTCGATGTTGCTTGGCGTGGGGTCGTTGAGTATTAGTCCCTATCTGCGTCAAGAAGCGGCGGACGAATTAAGGCACGTCGGCTTTTTGTGTGATCAAATTGTTGGCTTGGGCGCAACACCGAAATTGACAACGCACAAGTTCAGTGAGGTACGTGAACTCAAGACGATGCTCGAACACGATCTCGATCTGGAACGCGAAGCGATTCTGGAATATCGTGAACGGGTCAAGCAAGCGGAGACCGCCGGCGAAATCGGTTTGAAGGTTCGTTTGGAAGCGTTGATCGCCGAGGAAACCGATCACGTTCGACAGTTGGAACGCATTCTGCGCGGCTGGCAATAATCCCGGGTAAATTGCGATGAATCTTTCTGCAAGGGGGCAGAGGCGCACACGGCAGAGATAAAACTCTCGCTTGTTCGTTTGCGCCTCTGTTCCCTTGCTTTTTTGTTTCAGAATAAGGTATAATCACGCCACATCGATTTGAGGTCATTATGCCGCATCAGACTCACGACGGCCCTCAACGTGCAATCCTCGACGATATTGCACTGGGATTATCCCGCGCGTCGGTCTTGCAAGCCGCGCTTGAACTCGATGTGTTCACGCACATTGCCAACGGTTACACATCCGCGCCGGCATTGTGTCGGCAAACCGGCGCCACCGAACGCGGGATGCGCGTTCTGCTCGAGGCGTTGATGGCGCTGGGGTTGGTGCAACAACACTTGACCGAGTTCGCACTCGCGCCAACCGCGAAATCATTTTTGGTTAAAGGTCAATCTTCCTATCTTGGCGATGCAATTCTCGCCGATTTTGCGTGGGACGCGCGCGGGCGATTGAGTCAAACGATTCGCGGCAAGCGCGTCGAACCAACGCCGCGCAAATTGAGTCGCGTCGATATCGTCGCGTCGCATCGGATCGATTGGAAAGCACGATTGCAATTTGCGAACGCGCTGTGGCAGAAACTTGGTTTCACGTCGGCGAAAGCAAAAAACTTGCGCGTGCTCGACGTGAATTGCGGCGCGGGCATCTTGGCGTTTGCGCTTGCCCGGCGAAATCCAAGCGTGCGAATCACTGCCCTCGATCACGCCGACATTTTGCGATACACCAAACAAATTGCCAAAGCGATGAACGTCGCGTCGCAAGTGAAAACGGTTGCCGGCGACGCGTTGACGTTCAAGTTCAAAGCCGGCTCGTTCGATGTTGTGATATTCGATGATGTAACCAATAATTTTAGCGTCGAGCAGAACGCCGAAATCTTTCATCGCGCATTCCACGCGCTCGCGCCGAACGGTTGGATCGTGGTTCGCACGCCGTTGCCGGACGATAATCGGAAAAAAGATTTGCGCCGCGCGTTTGCTGGCATCGAGACGTTGTTGTTCAGCGCGGCTGGTGACACGCACTCGTTCGCCGAATATCGCGGGATGTTAGAGATCGCCGGGTTTTTGCAAGTCATAAATCACCAAGACGCTTGGGGTTTGATCACCGCACGCAAAATTTTATCGGAGCGAAATTGACAATGAAACTCGCCGCGCTTTTGTTCGATCTTGGTGACGTGATTATGCAAGAAGCAACAGAAGTCAAAGATAGCGAGTTGAACACGCTTCACGCTGAGTTGGTGGATGGGATGGCGGATGTTTTGCGTATGTTGAAAGCGCGTGGCTACAAGTTTGGTCTCGTCGCGGATACTCGCCTAAAAACCGCGTGGAATGTTTTGCATCAACATCATCTCTACGATCTGTTCGACACGCTGGCGATTTCGGAACAAGTCGGGTGCGAGAAACCCGACCCGCACATCTTTCGCGCCGCGCTCGACGCGCTGAACATTGCGCCGCGTGATTACACGCGCGTGGCGATGATTGGCAACAACCTCGCGCGCGATATTCGCGGCGCGAATGATCTCGGCTTGATCTCGATTTATTTTCACTGGAACGAACGATACGCAAAAGCGAATGATGGTTCCAAGCCAAAATACATCGTGCGACGCTCGAAAGAATTGCTCGATTTGATAACGAGTCTGGAAGCGTAAACTAATCATGGATGCCAGCCGACTGCCGCAAGTTACCCAAGACCAACACGCACTCGATCTCGCCGCCAAGTACGCGCCGATTATTATGGCAGACGCGCGCGAGCCATTTACGCTGATTGCCGCTGGCTATCATATTTTCGATCACGAAGACGAATCACCATCGTTCGACCCGCGCCGTCGGGTCGAGTGGCTGAGTGTTGGTTATCCGGCGGTTCAAGCCATCGAGTACGCGTTGTGGTGGGATTGGGACATTGAACATCTCTACGAACTCGAACACGTGTGGACGTTCGTTGGCGCGGATGCTCAAGTCGTCGCAGTCGAAGCGAGCTGGCACGGGATGTACGGACAAGCGGAAATCGACGGCAAGCCGGTGGTCGAAGACACGCATCCAATTTTGTTCGCGCAAGCCGGCAAACACGCAATGGCAGTAAGCGTCGAACCGTTCGCCGAAATCCGCGAATGGGCAGAGCAAGCAACGGGACCCGATGCTGGGAAAGACGGTGTCCTTGTGAAAGAGATGTTTCGAGGCAGGATTTCCAAGACGCCGGAAAACGATGCCAAGGTGAAGGCGTATCTCAAGCAATTGGCGTTCACGCCGGCATGGCAATTCACTCAACGCTTTGAGATGACGCGCGAAATGCTTGTGCCGTGGCAGACGCTCGCTGAATGGATTCCCGCGCGCGTGAATTGGTGGCTCGAAAGAATTTAGGATTTCTGATTGATCTGACAATCGTCTTACAGAGCGTTAAAGAGAAATCGAAAAATCATAAATCCCAAATCTAAAATGAGGTTCACGTGCCTCTTCTCGATATTGAACTCTATCGCAAACAAGTGGTCGTCTCAAATAAGCCGCTTGTTCAATTGAGCGTCATCGATGCCGGACGTTCCGCCGGCGAGCGGACACTCTTGTTTCTTCACGGCTTTGGCGGGTTCGCCGGGCAATGGGAACAACAACTTGTCGAGTTCTCGGACCGGCATCGCGTCGTTGCCGTCGATTTGCGCGGGCACGGTTTGTCCGATCATCCCAATTCGCAGTACACGATGGATGAAATTGTAGGCGATATTGAGCGCGTGGTCGAGGCGTTGCAGCTGCCGGAAAAATTTGTCGTTCTGGGTCATTCGTTTGGCGGCGCGATTGCGGCAACGTACGCGACGAAACATCCTGATCGTGTCGAGCGTTTGATTCTCGTCAGTACCTCGGTCGATTTTGTTCTCAGCCCGTTGCTCCGTCTGGCGTTTCAACTGCCGGTCTCGCTCGCCGAACCGATCCGCGCAATGTTTCCGCGCAACCTCGCCGCGCCGGCATCCGTTTTGAAATCGATCTATCACAATGCGCTCTCCAAATGGCACGGGCGCGATTATTTTCCGCGCCTCAAAACGCCGACGCTCGTCGTCATTGGTCATCGCGATATCGTGTTCAAACAAAGCGCGTACGACGCGGTGCCGGATTTGATTCCCAATTCGCAAATCGCCAAGATTCCGGTTTCGGCGCATTTGGTGATGCTCGAACGCCCGGACGCGGTGAATCGCGCGATTCAACGATTTTTGGGTAGCGCGTTTGTGTCGTGGCGCGACGGGCGCGACCGCGAAAAGACGGATTTGGTCAAGCGGCGACCGTGGCTCAAGCATTACGAAGCCGGCGTGCCGTTCACCCTCGCGTATCCGTCGCAACCGTTGTTTCGCTTTCTCGAACTCGCGGCGCGCAAACATCCCGGGAATCGCGCGCTTTTGTTTTACGACCGCGCGCTGACGTACCGCGAATTGAACGACGCGGCAGATCGCTTTGCGAATGCGCTCGCTCAACTCGGCGTGAAAAAAGGCGACCGCGTCGCGTTGCTCTTGCCCAACTCGCCGCAAATGGTGATGGCGTATTACGGCGCGCTCAAACTCGGTGCGATTGTCGTGAGTCTCAATCCACTCTTCAATGTCGATGAACTTTCGCATCAGTTGAACGATGCCGGCGCGGAAACGATTGTCGCGCTCTCCGTTTTTTATCCACTCATCAAAATCGTACGCCGTGGTTCGCCGCTCAAGCACGTCATCGTTACGAACATCAAAGAATATTTTTCGCCGGTGCGCCGAACGCTTTTTGAAATCGTGCGCGAAAAACGCGAAGGTCATCGCATCGATTTGCGGGGCGAGAGCGGCACGTATTCGTTCCAAGATTTACTCGCGCGCGCGCCGAATACGCCGGTCAATATCGATGTGACGGCGGACGATCTCGCGCTGATTCAGTATTCCAGCGGCACAACCGAATTGCCAAAAGGAGTGATGCTCACACACGGCAACATCGTGGCGAACACGACACAGGTGCGGCACTGGCTCACCGACATTGAGGAAGGCGACGAGCGTATTCTGGGCGTCTTGCCCTTTTCGCATTCGTATGGGATGACGACGGCGATGAACCTGGGAATTTCGATTGCCGGCACGTTGATTCTCTTACCGACGTTTTCGACGCGCGAGGTGCTGAACGTTATCAAAAAATATCGACCGACGATGTTTCCCGGCGTGCCGACGATGTACGTGGCGGTGAACAATTATCCCGGCGTCCGCCGTTTTGGTTTGAAATCGATTCGCGCGTGCGTGAGCGGCGCAGCGCCGTTGCCGGTTGAAGTGCAAGAGGCGTTTGAAAAACTCACACGCGGCAAACTCGTCGAAGGGTACGGGTTGACGGAAGCCAGCCCGGTTACGCACGCGAATCCGATTTACGGTCAGCGCAAAACTGGGACGATTGGTGTGCCGTTTCCGGACACGGACGCGAAAATTGTCGATTGGAAAACCGGCGCGGATTTGCCGACTGGCGAAATCGGCGAACTTGCGGTGCGCGGTCCGCAAGTGATGCGCGGCTATTGGAATCGCCCGGAGGAAACAGCAAAAGTTTTGCGGGATGGCTGGCTGTTCACCGGTGATTTGGCGCGGATGGACGCGGACGGTTATTTCCAAATCATCGACCGGCGGAAGGATATGATTCTGGCAGGCGATTTCAACGTGTACCCGCGCGACATCGAAGAAGTGTTGTACGAAAATCCCAAAGTGTTGGAAGTGGCGGTGGCGGGCGTGCCGCCGGACGGCGGCGATCAAATCGTCAAAGCGTACGTGGTTCTGCGCAAAGGGGAGATGGCAACGCCGGAAGAATTTATCGAATTTTGCCGGATGCGGTTGGCGGATTATGCTGTCCCGCACTTGATCGAGTTCCGCGAGCAGTTACCCAAGACGTTTGTGGGCAAGGTGTTCAAACGCAAGTTGGAGGAGAAGAGCCAGTAGGCGGGAGGCAGTAGGCAGTCATTCTGCCTCCTGCTTTCTGCTACCTGCCTCCTGCGCTACGCTGATTCTCGCTCTTGTTATCGTTCTCATCGCCGCAATTCTGCACGCGATTTCAAATTTGTTATTCAAAAGCGGATGCGATTCATCCGCGTTTTTGTGGTGGGCGATCACGGTTGGCGCGGTGTGGTACGGCGTTGTCATGGCGCAATCGTCGCTCGCAATGCCAAGCGAGGCGTGGCTCATCATCTTGATCGCGATCCTCGGCGCGCTATTCATCGGCGAACGCTTGCCGGCGCTCGGTTACGTTCCTCGTCACTCAGGCGGTCGCGCGCGATCACCTGCACCAAACGGTGCATCGGTCTTCCGTCCTCCATCCTTTTTGACCATCCCCGTCGTTTAGTGTACAATCGCGCTATGCAAATCACCTTCCGCGATAAAACGTACGACACCAAACCGAACATCACCGCGCGCGACGCGATCAAGAAAATCGGACTTGATCCTGAAAGCGTACTCGTCGTCGTCAACGGCAAACTCGTGACGGATGATGTTGTTTTGCGTGAAGGCGACGAGGTCAAGTTGGTGGCGGTGGTTTCAGGAGGCGGTTTGCAAAAGGCAGTAAGCAGTAGACAAAGATGAAATGTAGAAAGTGCAGCACGCACGCAGTCATCAACATGCGCCACCACAAACTCGCGTTGTGTGGAACGCATTACGACGAGTGGTTTTTAGCGCAGACGGATCGTGCTATCGAAAAATATAAAATGTTCACGCACGATGAGCGCATTCTCGTGGCGGTGAGCGGCGGCAAGGATTCGCTTTCGTTATGGGACGTGTTGTTGCGGCTGGGCTATCAAGCCGATGGGTTGTACATCGGGCTGGGCATCAACAATCCGATTCCGTACTCGGATGCATCGTTGGAAAGAACGCAAAAATTCATCGCGAATTATGAATTGCAAATTGCGAATCGCGCAAGCGATGATAATTCGCAATTTGCATTTCGCAATTTTGTGCCAACCTTGCACGTCGTCGACATCGAACAGACCTACGGCAAAACGATCCCGGAAATTTCGCGCGCGAAAATGCGCGGGCAGGGACGACCGTGCGCGGCGTGTGGTTTGACGAAACGCTATGTGATGAATCGATTGGCGCATGAAAAGGGGTACACGGTGCTGGCGACCGGCCACAATCTCGATGATGAAGTGGCAGTGCTGTTTCAAAATACCTTGCGCTGGCAGACCGGCTATCTGGCGCGGCAGGCGCCGGTCTTGCCCGCGTCGCACGAGGGACTGGTCAAAAAGGTAAAACCGTTTTGCCGATTCTACGAGCGCGAAACCGCGACGTACGCACTCGTGCGCGGCATTGATTACATCTACGACGAGTGTCCGCACGCGGGCGGCAACCTGACGAATTTCTACAAGACCTTGCTCAACCAACTCGAAGCGGAATCGCCGGGCGCAAAACTTTCCTTCTATCTCGAATTTCTCCGCGCGCGCGGCGAGGGTTTGTTTGCGCAAGCCAACGAGGCGGTCGCTTTGCACGACTGCGAAGTGTGCGGGCAACCGACGACCGCGCCCGGTCGATGTGCGTTTTGCCGGATGTGGGACGTTGAAAAGTTCAATAGTTCGATCGTTCAATAGTTGTGTAGTTAGCGTTCGCCGTAACACTTCTTGCGTTTGCCGTAACACTTCACGGAGCAATCCAATCTCTAATCTCCAATCTCCAATCTCCAGATCGGTCGTCAGCGCGGCGGCGATTATTTCCATCGGCAATGTTGCGAGCCGCGTGCTGGGACTTGTGCGCGAGATGGTTATCGCGTACCTCTTTGGCGCAACCGGTTTGGTCAGCGTGTTTCGCGTCGCCGCGACGATCATCCAAACGCTGTACGATTTTCTTATCGGCGGAATGGTGAGCGCCGCGCTCGTCCCAGTCTTTTCCGATTTCGCCGAACGCCGCGATGAATTGTGGCGCGTGGCGAGCATCGTTTTGAACGTCCTCGCAATTTTCCTCGCCGCCGCCGTTTTGCTTCTTGAAATTTTTGCACCGCAACTGGTCTGGATTCTGGGGAGTGGATACGACGCCGACCTGCAACGCGCCGCCGTCGATATGTTGCGCTTTGTTCTGCCGGCGGTATTCTTCCTCGGAATGTCCGGTATCTTCACCGGCTTGCTCTACGCGCTCAAACGCTTTACCTTTCCCGCGTTCACGACTGCGGTGTACAATGTTGGCATTGTCGTTGTCGCGCTCGCGCTTGCGCCGACGTTTGGCATCACCAGTTTGATCGTTGGCATTTTGATCGGCGCGGCGATGCAAGTGGTGTTGCAGATTCCCGGCTTGCGCGATATGCACTATCGATTCACCATCGATTTCGCGCACCCGGCGTTGCGCAAGATTCTGAATTTGTACGCGCCGGTCGTCGCCGGTTTGAGCATCAGTGTCGTCGCAGTGGCAATCGACCGCAATTTAGCATCGCACACTGGCGAGCAATCGTTGGCGTGGATGCAAAATGCGACGGTGCTGGTGCAATTTCCGCTTGGCTTGGTTGCAAGCGCGGTGTCGTTGGCGATTTTGCCGGAACTCAGCCGACAGTCAGCCGTCGATAATCAACCAACCAATTTCCAAGTCACTTTGGCTTTTGGCATCAAACTTATTTTGCTCTTGATTCTCCCGGCGACGATTGGCCTCGTCTTGCTCGCACATCCGATCGTCGCGTTGGTTTTTGAACGCGGCGCATTTACCGCGATCGACACCGACTGGACGGCGCAAGCGTTGCGATTTTATTTGCTCGGTTTGCCGTTTGCGGCAATCGATCAAACCCTCGTGTTTGCGTTTTACGCGCGCAAGAATACACTCACGCCGAACCTCGTGCAATTTGCCGCCGTCGGAATCTATCTCGTCGTTGCCTTATCGCTAATGCCATCGATGGGATTCATCGGTTTAGTGATTGCCAATTCGGCGATGCTGACCGGACACGCGCTGATTATGCTCTGGCTCACGCGCACACAACTCGGCGGACTAGGACAAGCGAATCTCATTTCGACGCTGATGAAAATTCTTTTTGCATCGCTGAGCATGGGCGCGGTTGTGTTCGTCATCGTCGGTGTGGTGAAAACGATTTGGCTTCAGGTCATCATGTCGATGATTGGGGGAGGCGGAACGTACCTCGTTTTGTTGCGACTTTTGCGCGTGCATGAAATGGAACGGGTGTGGCAAATGGTGTTGGCACGGATGCGAAAATAAAAACGCGTGTTGACTTGTACAATCATCGCGCGGTATAATGAGTGCGCTGGATAAATGCTACAAAGGATGATTGGATGGCTGATATAAAGCATCTCTCGCTTCTCAAAAAGGATAGCAAGATTTGGAATGATTGGCGTTTGGAAAACCCGGGTCTTTTGCCGGATCTATTTCGCGCCGACCTGAGTGGCGTCAATATGCGTCGCGCCAATTTGTCCAAAGCGAATCTGTTCAAAGGCGATTTGAGTGACGCGAAACTAGTGGATGCGGATTTGACGGATGCCAATCTAAGTGGCGTGAATTTCACCGGGGCTGAACTCAGCGGCGCGATTTTCAAAGGCGCGATTCTGATCGAAGCGCGACTGGTCGAAGCCAAGTTGATTGGCGCGCGGCTGACGGGCGCCAATCTTTTCAAAACTGACCTGACCAAGGCAAATCTTTTTCGCGCGATGCTCGATGGCGCGGATTTGGGCGAGTCGATTCTCAGCCGCGCCAACTTGAGCGAAGCAAGTCTGAATGGCGCAAATCTTAATCGCGCCAATCTCACCGGCGCGGATTTGATTGACGCAAGTCTGGTCAAAGCAGAACTCAATGGGGCGTTGTTGAGCGGCGCGGATTTGACCGGCGTGAATTTGAGCGGCGCAACTTTGAATGGTGCAGACTTGAGTGAGGCAGACCTTGGCGGCGCGAATCTCAGCCAAGCCGAATTGAACAAAGCGCACTTTGTGGGTGTGGATCTGATGGGCGCCGACCTCGGTGCGGCGGACTTGGCGGGCTCTGATTTTGGCGAAGCCGATCTCACCTTAGCCAAAATGGTTGGAGCCAATCTTGATCATACGACCTTTGGCAAAGCGCGTTTGAGCCGCGCGAATCTGAGCGGCTGTGACTTGACACAGTCAGACCTCAACGGAGCCGATCTGCGCGGCGCGAATCTCAGTGGCGCAAATCTCACCGAAGTCAACTTGAGCGGCGCCGATCTCAGCGGCGCGAATCTGAGCGGCGCAAATCTCACGGGCGCAAATCTCACGCGTGCCAAACTTGTCAGCGTAAATCTGCGCGATACTAATCTGCAACAGGTGCGCTTGTGGGAAACGGTCTTCATCGGCGTTGATTTGAGCACAGTCAAGGGACTCGAGACCATCAATCACTTGGGCCCATCGCACATCGGCTTGGATACCGTCTATTTGACCAAAAGCCATCTGCCGGTTTTATTTCTTCGCGGTTGCGGCGTGCCGGAAAATTTTATTGCCGTGGTTCAAGCGCTGGGTCCCGCCGAAAAAAATTACGATTATTGCGCAATCAGCTTTGCCAATAAAGATGAGCCGTTTGCCAAACGATTACACAAAGACCTGACCAGCGCCGGGGTGCGGTGTTGGTTGGCGACCGAAGATATGAAAGCGGGGGAACGCTTTCGCATCCGCATCGAGGAAGCCATTAAAGTGTACCACCGAATCATTCTCGTACTCTCCGAGCATTCGATGGCAAGTTCGTGGATCGACGGGGAAGTCGAAGCCGCGCTCGAACGCGAGCGCGCGCACGGCGCACCGGTACTGTACCCCGTTCGCTTGGATACTTCGATGGAACAATCCAAGCAGACGGCAATTCGCGACCTGCTCCAAGCGCGTCGTATTCACGATATGATCAGCTGGAGAAACGAACAAAATTACCAAGCGGCACTTGCCGAGTTGTTGCGCGAGCTCAATTTTGTGCCGACCGATTCTGAAGTGCGGTAACGTGTCGACGTTCGGAGGAACCTGTGTTGCCTAAATTCACCTATCCGCCAGAACCAACTTCCGTCGAAGAGACCGGCTTGAGTCTTGCCTTCCTCGCAGAACTGGTGCTCAAGACGATGTACGTGCGCGGCTTTTTGGCTGGGCACGAAATTGCCTCGGCAATGCACTTGCCCTTTGTCAATGTCACAGAAAAAGCGCTCGAGTATTTGCGCCGCGAACACTTGGTAGAAGTTCGCGGTTCGACCGGCTTTGGAGAATCTTCTTACCAATACGTTCTTTCGGATGAAGGGCGCGCGCATGTTCGTGAATTGATGGAACACGGTCAATATGTGGGACCTGCGCCGGTGCGGCTTGAAGTATACACCGAGACGGTCAAGTCGTATTGGGGGAATGGCCAAATCCTCACTCGCGACGTGCTGAAACGCGGACTGGCGCATCTCGTCTTGAGTAATACGTTGATCCGACAACTCGGTCCCGCGATCAATTCCGGCAAATCGATTTTTCTATTTGGCAAGCCGGGGAACGGGAAAACCTCGATTGCGGAAAGTATTGGTGTGCTATTGCCGGGCGCAATTCTAGTTCCGCATGCGGTTAGCATCGATGGACACATTATTCGCATCTTCGATCCGTTGCATCACGCGGTCATCAGCGAGACAACCACTGAACACGAAGCCCTATCCAATGGCCAACTCAGCAGTCGCTATGATCGTCGTTGGGTTATGATTCGTCGCCCGATGATTGCGGCTGGCGGCGAACTGACGCTGGAAAATCTCGATCTCGTTTACGACCCGGTGAAAAAATTTTATGAAGCATCGTACCAGATGAAAGCAAATGGCGGCGTGTTATTGATCGATGACTTTGGGCGACAACAAGTGCGGCCGCGCGAATTGTTGAATCGATGGATTGTGCCGCTTGAGAAAGGCGTCGATTATTTGACGTTGGCGACGGGACACAAATTCGATGTGCCATTCAACGCGCTGGTTATTTTTTCGACCAACCTTGACCCCGCGGAATTAGTCGAAGAAGCGTTTTTACGCCGCATCCACTATAAGATTCATGTGGCTGATCCAACCTGGGAAGAATTTCGTGAGATTTTCAAACGTGAGGCGGCAAAACGATCAATTCCTTATTCCGAAGAAGGTTTGCGCTATTTGGTGATGGAGCACTATGTCAAATTCAAACGCAAACCGCGCGGAGTTCATCCGCGAGATATTCTCGGCAAACTTCGTGATATCGCGCACTTTGAAGGTGTTCAACTTGGCTTGTCTAAAGAACTGATCGATGCGGCGTGTCAGGCGTACTTTATGGAAGGGTAAATTTGTTCGATGTCTGATAAACGCACGGTGGACGAGCTCTCGCTCCAAGAACTTGAAGCGCTTGTCGAACAGCGGCGGCGTGTGGAACGCGCGCGTCAATTCGCGCAATCGGATGCGGCGCAACGATTTCGTCCCGTGACGGTAATGCCGAGCGAGCCATCGTTGGCGCGCAAAGAATCGAATGGGAAGAAAAAACCGCGTTCATTCCGCGATAAAGTGTTGTTCGTGATCGAGGTGCTGGCGGTGATTGGCTTGCTCGGAATCATCGTTGGCTCGCTGTCGAATTTGCAAACGCTCAATCAAGAAGTGAGTCAGGCACGCGCCGCCACGCCGAATGGAACAACAAGCAACGGTGTAGGTAATCCAGAATTACCCGGCTCGTCCTTTCCGCCGGCGAATCCGTCGCAGGAATTGCCGGGAAGTTCGTTTGCGCCGGAAGCCGCGCCGCCGGCGTTAGGGGTGGAGTTAAAAGCGGTTGCCGCGTTGCCGGTGCCTACGCCCGGTCCTCGCTCGCCGACGCGCATTGTGATTCCATCGGTGAATATCGATTGGCCCATTGTGCAAGGGGATGGTTGGGAAGAGTTGAAACAGGGAATTGGTCATCGGGTTGGTTCGGTGAACCCCGGCGAGCGTGGGAATATGATCTTGTCCGGGCACAACGATGTTTACGGTGAACCGTTCCGTGATTTGGAAAAACTCGAAGTCGGTAAAGATGTGTTGGTTCACGCCGGCAGTACGATTTTCCGTTACGTGATCAAAGCCAAGCGCGTCGTTGTGCCAACGGAATTGAGCGTCCTCGCGCCATCGAAAAATCCAATCGTAACATTGATTACCTGCACCCCGTATCGCGTCGATACTCATCGTTTGGTTTTGATTGGCGAACTGGCGCCGTGATTGCAAGTTTGCCAATTTTCGTAATTTGTTTATAATCCTGCTCGCGGAATAATTTTGTTAGGAGACTGATATGCCCAAGAAAACACGCAAGATGAAACAACGTGCCGCAATGCGGCGGAGTTATGCCGGGACGCCGCCCGTCGAAATGGATGACGCCGACCAATCTCAAGAAACCGTATCGCCGGCGCGCCCCATTCTTTCACCCGCCACTCGCACCGTTGTGAATCCGGCGACGTACGATTATTCCCATATTTACAGTGACTTGAAACGTATTGCGATATTTGCGGCGTTCTTTTTTACCGTGTTAATCGTGTTGTCGTTCGTAATCAAATAAGGATCGATTGTCTCAGCAATGAAAAACGCGACTGCCATTTTGGGAGTCGCGTTTGTTTTTTCGATGGCTCAATTAAACGGCGCGTCACTTGACGAATGGACACGCGGAAAGCCAATCGTCGTGCGCAATCCAAGATCGATGATGAAATGAACGATGAGCGCGTACCACGTGTTCATCGTGAAGATAAAGACAGTTGTGCTGACAATCGCCAAACTACCGCTCCACAATGGCGTGTCTGCACGAGTAATATCGCGCGCGTTGGCGCGCACGAACGGATTTGTCCACGCCTCAATCCACGTCAGCGCAAGTCCAAAGAGACTGCCCCAGTAAAAATCACCGAGCCAAAGAATTGGACCGCTTCGATAAAATGCCCAATGCGCTTGCTGATAAAATAATTCGACGATATGACGCGCCCAGTTCCATCCACTTTCATCGATGGCGTGCGGGTGTTCGCTCTGAGCGTACGGTCGCCATACCCAAACGATGACGAACAACGAACCGATGCCGACAATGGCAAACGGAATCGCCGTGCCTACCCAGTCCAGTCCCCACACGCCGAGCGCGCGCATCGTAGTATAACCGAGCATCAGCGCGCCATAAGGTACAGCAAGATAGTATAGCCAGCGCATCGCTTCGCCAAATCCACGCGCAATGCGAGACCGGCGCGCCCAATCAAGCAATCGACCGTAACGTCCCGCGCGCGGCACGCGATTAACCCACGCGAGATTCGACATCAGTGCGTAAATTACAATCGACGCGCCGATGACAAATGCGAGCGCACGGCGCGGTTCAATCGAAATCAAGACATCCCACAAGTTCACTGGCGCGCTCCCATCGAACGAGTCGGCGGCAACGGCACCGCCAGTGTAACACGCGTGCCTTGCCCAGGCGCGGAAACGATGGATAGATTGCCATCGATCAGGCGCGCGCGTTCACGCATATTTTGCAGACCCAGACTTGTGCGCTTGTCGTACGTCGCTTCGACCTGTTCCACGTCAAAGCCGGGTCCCTGATCTTGGACAACAGCAACGAGTGAATTGTCTTTGCGTTGCACGCTGACAAAAATGGGCGCATTGTTCCCGTGTTTGCGCGCATTCCCCACTGCTTCTTCGATGATTGCAAAGACGGTGGTGCCGATATTTTTATCCAGCTCGATGCCGAACTCGCCTGGGATGATCTGGATCGGCACGCCTTCGGCTTCTTGCAAACGTTCACCGAATTGTTCGAGCGCGGCGGACAAGCCCTTGCTTTCTAAGGCGAGCGGGCGCAAGGTGAACAAGGCAGTGCGAATTTCTTTGGTGGCTTGTTGGGCAACTGTCCGCGCCCTGTCTAATTCGGCTTTAGCTTCAGGCGGATTGGAGTCGAGCAGTCGTTTGATGTAATCCAACTGCATCGCCAAGCCGGCAATTTTTTGCGTGGGGCCATCGTGTAGATCGCGCGCAAGTTTCTGCCGCATCTCATTGTCGTTCTGGATGATGCGGTCTTGTTCCTGCCGTGATGCTTGGTACAGTTTGGCGTTTTGAAAGGCAATCCCGGCTTGACTGGTGAATGCTTGCATCAATTCCAAATGATCTGGCGATGGACGGCGCGGCGCGGGAGAAGTGAGAATCATCGCACCGTACAAATCGATTCCTGCGCGAAGCGGAAAACACACGCCACTGCGGCAGCGTTGCATCGTGCTTAACAATCCCAGCTCAGGGTCTTCGGCGATGCGATCAAAAACAATCGCATCGCCGGTTTGAAACGCCTCGGCGATGACGCCGGCTTTGCCGGGCAGTTTGACCATCAAGTCGCGCTGATCTAGATTCCGCGATGCGACAATCGCAAGACGTTGTTCGGCATCGTGTTCTTGGAACAACAAGGCAATGCCGACCGGCGGACCGTCTTCGCGGCGTGCGCCGGGCAATCCTTTGACGCCGGCATCGAGCATGGTTTCCAAAACTGGCGCGTAATTGGTGGTTAAGTTGAGCGTGTCGGTGGATTGATAAAGCATTTTCGCGCCTGCCATCGCGCCGCGCAGTTGGTGTAATTCCTGAGCGGCGCGTTTGACCGCAATCTCGCGTTCGTGTTGAACCAAATATCCGCTCAACAGTGCTGTGACCCAGGTTGCAAGAATGGGCAAGCCCGTGGCTAGCACATCGCGTTTATCTGCCCCTTCGGAGGGGAAATAAGAATGTGCGATCAGCGACAGCGACAGTGACAGAGCGGCAAGAAAACCGATGCGAGGACCAAAGCGGATGGCGGCGACGATTGCCGGGTAGATCATAAAGTACGCCAGCAAATTGGAACGCGTAATCGCAGTGAAGGGCAGAACGGCAAACAGCAATAAATCGATGACGAGTGTGGCAAGCGGCAGATGCGTGGCAAGTTCGGGAAATTGTAAAATGATGCCGATGATCAGATTGACGATCACCGCAGAAACGACCCAAACTAAAAGTCGGTTGGGAAAAACGACGTTGCCTAAATCGATCCAGACCAGCGGCAACACCAGCAGGATGAGCACCCACCGCACGCGAAACAAGAGATCGTCGATGCGAATCGATAAAACACTTGGAACAGGTTGACCGGGTCTATCCATTGATCTCCTCGCTACCAAAAAACCGCGGGCTGGTTCGCCGCGGTTCAAGAGGTGGGCGGTATAGGAGTCGAACCTATGACCTCGCGGATGTGAACCGCGCGCTCTAACCAACTGAGCCAACCGCCCATTCTGGTTGGCATTATAGCACGCCCAAGGTCAAATTGCAAATTGTCAATAAAATCGATTTGTTACTCTCGCCAGAGTGTGTTACAATGTCGCCAGTTGAAGGCGGCAGAGTGGAACAGCAGATTCACGAGTTTCTCCACGTGCTCCAAAGCACTAAAGGATATTCGCGCAACACGATCGATGCATATCGCAACGATCTGAATCAATTTTTGAATTTTGCGTTGAATGATCGACCCAACCTCAGTCATTGGGGGCGGGTCGATAAACCCTTGGTGCTGATGTTCATTATCCATCTTAAAGAACGCGGATACACCGCATCAAGCGTTTCGCGCAAGGTGGCGGTGATCAAATCTTTCTACCATTACTTGTTCGAACGCAAACTGATCGACGCTGATCCGACTGCAATGGTGGGTTCGCCCAAAGTTGAAAAACGGTTACCCCAGGTTTTATCCTCTGACGAGATCGAACGCCTGCTTGCCGCGCCAATTCAGAACACCACCCCCAAAGGATTGCGTGATCGCGCAATGCTCGAATTGTTATTTGCCAGCGGAATGCGCGTGAGCGAATTGACCGCGTTGAATGTTACCGACATCAATCTGGAACAAGGCACCGTGCATTGTGCCGGTCGCGGAGCCAAGCGGCGCGTGCTTCCCATCCCCGAACGGGTGGTGGAAATTTTAGCGCAGTATATTGCACGCGGTCGGTCAACATTGGCGCGAGACGACCAAGCGGCGTTATTTGTGAATCCGCACGGTGAACGATTGACCCGGCAAGGACTGTGGCTGATCATCAAAGAGTACGTCAAGGAAGCAGATATTCGTACCCCGGTCACGCCACACACGATGCGTCACTCGTTTGCGGTACATTTATTGCATAAAGGCGAAGATGTGGCGACGGTTCAGCGTTTGCTTGGGCACGCGAACAAAGCCACCACGCAAATGTACGCGCGGCTCGCGGGCGTCGATTCTTCCACAACTGCCCTGGCGAAAACACACCCCGATTTTTGAGGCAGGAAAATAGCTAAATGGGTTACGTCGAATCACTTTTGGCAGATAACGAACAGATCATTGTGCGGACGCGCCAACACTGGATGACGCTGGCGCAATCGTTGCTGGTCAACAGTGTGCTTTTGATACTGATCTTTGTCATAGCACTTGTGGCGATCAGTGTTCTTAACGTCTTTGGTTTGCTCATCACACTTTTGTTCATTCTGCCGGTTGCGGCGTTTGTGCGCGATTATTTGAAATGGTGGTACGAAGAATACATCGTTACCAACCGCCGCGTGATTCAGACCGAAGGAATCATCAACAAACACGTCATCGACTCGTCGCTGGAAAAAGTCAATGATGTGGTGCTGAGTCAATCTTGGCTGGGGCGAATGTTCGATTACGGCAACATCGAAATTTTGACGGCGAGTGAGATGGGCGTCAATTTGTTGCACAACATTTCTAGCCCGATCAAATTCAAAACCGAGATGCTCAATCAAAAAGAGAATTTCGCTAACGAACGGCAACCTAGTGCGCCGACGATTCCGGAATTGATTGCCGGTCTCGATCAATTGCGCAAGCAAGGAATTCTCACCGAAGAAGAATTTCAGAGGAAGAAGAATGAGCTGTTGGCGCGTCTTCAGTAGAGGTCGCTTTGGACGATGAATTTTTGACCCGTGCGGATTATGAACGAGCCGCACAATTTATTGCCGATTGCACAAAACACCAACCGACGGTCGGTTTGGTATTGGGCTCAGGTTTGAACGCGCTTGCCGATCAAGTTGAACAAGCGGATGTGATTGCTTTCAAAGCGATTCCCGGTTTTCCAGTCTCAACTGTCGAGGGACATTCCGGTGCGTTGGTGGTTGGTAAACTGAGTGGTAAATCTGTTATCGTGATGCGTGGACGCGCGCACTATTACGAAGGATACTCGATGCAACGCATCACGATGCCAATTCGCGTGATGCGCGCGCTGGGTGTGGAGACGTTGATCGTTACTAACGCGGCGGGCGGCGTCAACGTCACTTTTCGCGCGGGCGATATTATGCTCATCGTCGATCACATCAACTTTGTGGGAATGAGCGGTGCGAATCCTCTGCGTGGTCCTAACGATGCCTCACTCGGCCCGCGATTCCCGGATATGTCGCAGGCGTACGATCCTGAGTTAAGTGATTTGACGCGACGAATCGCGTACGAGCGGAAAATCGATTTGCGCGAAGGCGTGTATATGATGCTTGCGGGGCCCTCGTTTGAATCGCCCGCTGACGTGAGATTTATTCGGCTGAGCGGCGCGGATGCAGTTGGCATGTCCACCGTCCCAGAAGTCATTGTGGCGCGGCACGGCGGGATGCGAGTGTTGGGTCTTAGTATGATTTCCAATTCACTTGCACCCGGGCACGACAAAGTCAGCCACGAAGAAGTTTTGGCGGCGGGGCAAGCCGCGGTGCCTAAATTAACCTCGCTCATTCGCGGCGTGTTAGAGCAATTGTAACGCTAACCTTGCGGGAGCAAGACCTCCGTGAGGTTTTACTTTTTTTAGTTGACAGGCACCGTGCGACGATGTAGAATCACAAATCATCGCTGAATGATGCTTTGGGCAAAGGGTTTTTTATGTAGCCAACGCGAGACGGCGTTGGCTTGTTGTTTGCGTGTCAGCGAAAGATAGCGAAAGGTTGAACGTATGAGATTTACCAATATCCTTGTCCCGGTTTCAGGGATTTCTGCGGATGAAGAATCGCTCCGCCTTGCGATGCAAATCGCGCGCCAAGACAAAGCCAGGGTAATGGCGATTCACGTGATTGAAGTCCAACGCAATTTACCGGTCGATGCGGAGACGACGGGGCAATTGGAGCGCGGCGAAAAAATTCTCGCGGATGCAGAACAGCTCGCGAAAACATTCAAGGGTTCGCTCGAGGTTGAATTGTTGCAAGCGCGTTCTGCCGGCGCGGCGTTGGTGAATGAAGCGCGTGAGCGACGGATCGATCTGATCATTTTGGGCGCGCCGTACCGCAATCCGCTCGGAGAATTTGTTTTGGGGACGACGACGCAGTATCTTTTAAAGCACGCACCGTGTCGAGTGTGGCTCTGCCGGGAACTCCCGCGCGACAACAGCGAGGACTTGGGCAAGCCCGCTTAAAATTTTTTCAAACCTCTTTACATTCAATAATCTTCGTGGTATATTAACGCGGAGGATATGCTTGATGAAAGTTGTCATCTTAGGGTGTGGTCGAATGGGCGCGCACCTGGCGCGACGATTAGATCGTGAAGGACATACTGTCGTGGTGATTGATCGCACGAGCGATTCGTTTGCGCGATTGGGAAATGATTTTCACGGCAAGATGGTGCTCGGCACCGGCATCGATGAAGATATTCTGCGGCGCGCCGGCATTGAAAATGCGGATGCGTTTGTGGCATTGAGCAACGGCGATAACACGAATGCAATGGCGGCGGAAATCGCCAAGTTGGTTTTTCATGTTCCACGCGTGATCGCGCGGCTGTATGATCCAGTGCGCGAAGATACTTATCATGCACTCGGCTTGATGGAAACCGTCTGTCCCACGATCATGGGTTCGGATAAAATTTACGAAATCATCAAGACTAACGGCAAGGCATAAGTAAAACGCAATGTACATTATCATTGTTGGCGGCGGCAAAGTTGGCTACTATCTTGCAAAGACACTTTTGCAGGACGAGCACGAAGTTCTGATCATCGAAAGAGACAAGCGCAAATGTGACATTATCTCGGCGGAACTTGGCGGGATAGTCTTGCGCGGCGATGGTACCGATTCGCTGGTGATGGAAGAAGCCGGCATGAATCGTTGCGATCTGGCGATTGCGGTAACCGGCGACGACGAAGACAACTTGATGATTTGCCAAATGGCAAAAAAGAAATTTGGCGTCAAGCGGGCGATCTCGCGGATCAACAATCCAAAGAACGAGCACATTTTCAAATTGCTGGGCATCGATAACACCGTCTCGGTCACTGATTTGATTCTGGCACAGATCGAGCGCGAGATTCCGGCACATTCGCTGGTGCATCTCTTGACATTGCGCGATGTCGGGGTTTCGTTCGTAGAAGCCAAAGTGCCAGCCAATTCGCCGGCGATCGGCAAACGGTTGCGCGACCTCAAGGTGCCGGACGATGTCGTGATACCCTTGATTATTCGTAACGGCAAAGGCATTGTGCCGTACGGCGAATCGGTCTTGATGGCGGGCGACGAAGTGGTGGCGGTAACCACCATCGCCGATGAAGACGTGTTGGAACGGTTATTTGCCTGACAAAAATCGCGATTGAAATTATAGCGATCAATCCGAACAGGTGCGCAATTGCGTGCCCTAAGAAAAACAGAAAGGATGGTACCACTTTCACGATGAAACACGTGACAACTGAATACGCAGAAAAGGAGCCGCCGGGTACTAGCGCAAGCCCCCGCCCCGTCGAGACTCGTTTTCAAGTAGCACCCACAATTAGCGAGGGCTTGCAGTTCGCTCACCCCATTCCGCTTTGGGCAAATGTAACGCCCGAGCAATGGAATGATTGGCGTTGGCAAATGCAAAACCGGGTCAGCACGGTGGAGCAACTGCGCCAGATCATCAACCTAACCTCCGAAGAAGAACAAGCGGTGCGGTTAAAGCCGGATTTGCGTGTGGGCATCACCCCGCACTTTGCCGCGCTGATGGATCCCAACGATCCGAATTGTCCCATCCGCCGTCAAGTTGTGCCGACGATGGCGGAATTTGTATTGGACGACCCGGACTTAGAAGACCCGCTCGGCGAAGACGCGCATATGCCGGTGCCCGGTTTGGTGCATCGCTACCCCGACCGCGTGCTCGTCGATATTACCGATCAATGCGTCGCGTATTGTCGCCACTGCACGCGCCGCCGCTGGGTTGGCACCGGCGCAATGCCGGCGCACAAGAATCGCATCGAATCCATCGCGCAATATCTAGAAGCGCATCCCGAAGTCCGCGATGTCTTGATGTCCGGCGGCGACGGTTTGTTCCTCTCCGACGAAATGCTCGATTACGCGCTCGGTCGTTTCCGCGCTGTCAAGTCCGTCGAAATTCTTCGCATCGGTTCGCGCATTCCGATTTTCCTGCCGCAACGCATTACCGATACGATGATTGCGACGCTTCGCAAATACCATCCGCTTTGGATCAACATTCACATCAATCATCCCAAAGAATTTACGCCCGAAGTGCGCGTGGCGATGGCGAAACTAGCGGACGCCGGCATTCCGCTTGGCGCGCAAACCGTGTTGATGGCGGGGATTAACGATTGCGTCAACACGATGAAAGCGCTCGTGCACGAATGCGTCCGCAATCGCGTGCGACCGTACTATCTTTATCAATGCGATTTGTCCCAAGGCATTGGACATTTTCGCACGCCGGTCAGCGTCGGTTTGTCGATCATCGAAGGTTTGCGCGGGCACACGACCGGTTTCGCGGTGCCTACGTTTTGCATCGATGCGCCCGGCGGCGGCGGCAAAGTTCCGATTATGCCCAACTATCTTCTTTCGATGAACGATCGCAAAGTGGTCGTCCGCAACTTTGAAGGCGTGATCGCAACATATTCCGAACCCGACGAGTACGCGCGTCATCAAAACGACAATTGCGAGTACTGTCGCCGCGCCGCGCCGAAAGAAGGCGTCGCCAAATTGCTCGCCGGTGATGCGGTCGTCCTAGAACCGGATGGCTTACGTCGCAAACAACGCCGCGTGAAAAAACTCGATGCGGAGAAAAAGACACGCCGCAAACAACAATTGCGCTTGCCTAAAACCGCGTCGCAAAACGCAGTCGTCTCCCTCGATGCGTTGATGGCGACCGCGCCGCGCAAAGCGCGTGGAAACGGCAACGGGAGCGGCAGTGGCAAATAACGCCGGGTTCAGGAAATAGGATTTGGAGATTTGAGATTGGACGTTGGGAAATATGCTCGATTTCCAACGTCCTACTTCTACCATTTAACTTTAGGCATCCTGAGCGCCGGCGAAGGATCAGACACAATCATATCATGAAAAAATTCACCGTTGCACTCCTTTACAACCTGAAACAAAACGCGCCGCACGTGGAAGGCGAAGCGTGGGATCATTGGAACGAACTCGATAGCGAAAAAACAGTGGCGAACATCGAACGCGTGTTGCGCGCCGGCGGACACGAAGTCATCGGCATGGAAGGCGATGTCAACCTGGCGCAAAAACTTTCGCGCTACAAAGTCGATCTGGCATTTAACTTTTGTGAGATGCACTTTGGCGCATCGCGCGAAGCTCAGATCCCGGCGATTCTCGATGCGTTGCGAATGCCCTACACCGGTTCAAGTGTGCTGACACTTGCTCTCGCGCTCGACAAACCGATGGCAAAGCGCGTGATGTCATTTTACGGCTTGCCGACGCCGGCATTCCAATCGTTTATCACCGGCGAAGAGAAACTCGATCCGAAATTGAAATTTCCACTCTTCGTCAAACCCAGCCGCGAAGGATCAGGCATCGGCATCACCGCCAATTCGGTTTGTCGCAACGCGCGCGAGTTACGCGAGCAAGTGCAGTGGTGCATCCACACGTACCGCCAACCCGCGCTCGTCGAAGAATTTATCGAAGGGCGCGAGTTCACGCTGGGAATGTTGGGCAATTTGCCGTGGATGATCAAGCCGCGCGCGGACGGCAAACCGCCGGAACCGATTGCCGCGTTGAAAAACGCTAAACCGAAACAGATCAAAACATCGACGCCGGACACGTTGCGGATTTTTCCGCCGTTGGAAATCGATCTCTCGCCGGTGCCAAAAGAAGAAGGCGGTCTGTACACGTCGGTTGTCAAAAGTCATTTGTACGATGTGCCTAAATATCCTTGTCCCGCGCCAATTTCAAAACGGTTGTGGGCGAAAATGGAAAAATTATCGGCGGGTGTTTTTGCCGCGCTCGAATGTACCGATTTTGCGCGCGTCGATTTCCGCGTGCGCGATGGCACGGACGATCCATTGATTTTGGAAATCAATCCGCTCGCCGGTTTGCAAGAAGGCATCAGCGACATCGTGATGGCGGGCGACGCCGACGGAGTTGATTTCCCGTCGCTCATCAACGGCATTCTCGAGGCGGCGTTGCAACGATACGGGATGATTTGAGTTTGTCCGATGCGGGGCGGGGTGCGTGTGTTCGCGCTCCGCTTTGTCTTTTGGCAATAGGTTGAATGATTATGGCAATTGACTTGACAACAGCACGCAAAAAATTGGAGGAGGAACGCGAGCAACTGCTGGCACGTTCCATTCCGCCGCCGGAAATCGCGCGCGGTGACGAGGCAGATTTGGCGGCGATGGCACAGGCGAAGGAACAATCGCGCTGGCTTGCCGACGATCAAAAGAAACGTCTGGCGCAAATCGATCAGGCGTTGGCGCGGATTGCGTCCGGCAAGTACGGCATCTGTGATAATTGCGGCAACCCGATTGCGCCGGCACGTTTGGAAGTGATGCCGCACGCGACGCTGTGCATCAATTGTCAAGCCAAGTTGGAAAAAAAGCGCAAGTAAGAGTGGAGTTGCTTTGGCGGCATTCATCACATTTGTGCGGACGTTTGCAGTCTGGATTTATCTCTTTCTCATATTCGGGATTCTTTTTGGAATCAAGCTGCTCGTGGATGCGCAACGGTTATCGCGCACCACGCTTTTTTCGTTGGATCAGGAACGTGCCGGCGAACAAACTTATCGCGGCTTGACCATTATCACCGTTTTCTTGCTCGGCATGTTCTTGGTGACGATCATCATTTTACTTTCACCCCTTGCGCCGCCGCAAGACACGACGATTGTGCGAAATGCAACATCGACGCTCCCGGCATTCGTTTTTGCTAGCAGTACGCCCGCGCCATCGGCAACGGTTACGCCGTTACCGCGAACTGAGACACCGTTTTTAACTGCCACGCCGATTATTGCAACGGCGACGCGCACCATCACGCGATTGCCCCTCACCTTGGCGCCGCCAACACCGACGCCAGTGTATGCATTGCCCGCGCCCAAAATAATCGGACCGTTGCCAAATGGCGGAACGTGGACGGGCGAAGGTCAAGCATCTGCCGCGATGACTCTCCGCTGGACGTGCGACAAGTGTGTGTTGGGCGGAAATGATTGGTACGAGATTGTCATCAGTTACACCGACAAGACCGGCGCGCCCAAAACGGTCGCCGGCAGAACGCAAGAAACCTTCATCCCGTTGCGACGCATCTATGAAGGTGGTGGATTCGAGTTATATCACCAAGCAAAAGAAGATACCTTTTTCTGGTTCGTTCAAGTCAAACGCGAACCGGGCAATCAATCGCTCTCACCTCCCAGTGAGACATGGAAATTCATTTGGCATTAACCTATGGCTGAAAAAATTCTTGTGATCGAAGATGAACAACGCATCGCCGATTTTCTCAAACGCGGATTCACGTACGAAGGTTTTCAAGTCGAGGTGCGCTATGATGGCGAAGCCGGCTTGAAAGCCGCGCGCGACAATCCGCCCGACCTTGTCATTCTCGATGTGATGCTTCCCGGACTCGATGGCTGGGAAGTCTGCCGCCGTCTGCGCGCCGGTGGCGCGGTTTCGATTTTGATGTTGACCGCCAAAGATTCCGTCGCCGACCGCGTGAAAGGATTGGACAGCGGCGCGGACGATTATTTGATCAAACCGTTTGCGTTTGAAGAATTGCTCGCGCGAGTGCGCGCGTTACTTCGCCGCAGTCGCCCAACCGAAGAAACGATTTTTCGCTTTGCCGATGTTACCCTGAACGTCTCGACGCGCGAAGTGACGCGCGGCAATCGCAAAATCGATCTGACCACCAAGGAATTCGACTTGCTTCATTTCTTTATGCGGCATCCGCGCCAAGTCCTGACCCGCGAAATGATCTACGACCGCATCTGGGGATACGACTTTGGCGGCGAGTCGAATATTCTTGAAGTGTACATTCGCTATCTCCGCACCAAACTTGAAGCCGAAAACGAACCGCGCCTAATTCAAACGGTGCGGGGAGTTGGTTACGCTTTGAGGGAAGAATAGATTTACGTTTTTGCGATTGAGACGTGAATCGCAAACGTAAAATGTGAACTCTATGTCGATTCGTCTTCGCTTGACCCTCTGGTACGTTTTTCTTCTCGCGATTATCCTCATCGTATTCAGCGGCGTGTTATTTGCGATTCTCTCGCTCAGTCTTTTCAACGAGGTTGATCGCCGGCTGGAAATTCGCGCGTCGGAAGTAAGCACCGGTTTGTCTACCGCATTGGAATTGCAGACTGAGCCGCGGGTATTCATCGCGCGCGGTGGCCGTTTAACGATTCCCACGGCAGATGCTTTTGCGACGCCTGGCGTTTTCGTCCAAGTGTCATCGTTGGATGGCGTCGCGCTCACTCGCTCGGAAAATCTCGGCGCGCAGACGCTTGTCATCCCGCCTGAAATGTTAGAACGGATTTCGCAGGGTCAAGGCGGCTATGTGAATTTGACCAAAGACCGCATCCCGTTGCGCGTGTACGTAACACCGCTCACCGTCCGCAACCAAGTGCTCGCCGCCATCGTCGTCGCCGAGTCGTTGCAAAGTACCAATGACACGTTGCGCCGCTTGGCTTTTTTGATCGTCGCCGGCATCGGCGGGGCATTGTTGCTCGCGGCAGTCGTTGGCGCAATTTTGGCAACCGTCGCGCTTGCGCCCATCGATCGCATCACACAAACCGCACACTCGATTGCGCGGTCGAATGATCTGGCGCAACGCATCGAACAAAAACCGACCAAAGATGAGGTGGGGCGTCTCGCCGGCACGTTCAACGAAATGCTGGGGCGCATCGAAGAATTGTTTCGCGCACAACAACGCTTTGTTGCCGATGTGTCGCACGAGTTGCGCTCACCGCTCACGGCGATTCGCGGCAATCTCGATTTGTTGCGCCGCGGCGCGAGCGACAATGCGGAAGCGCGGCAGACCGCGATTACCGCCATCGATTCTGAAGCGTCGCGGATGCAGCGATTGGTGCAGGATTTGCTATTGCTCGCGCAAGCAGATGCCGGCGTCGAAATTGAAAAGCAGAAAATCGAATTTGATACTTTGCTACTGGATGTCTTTCAACAAGCAAAATTGAATTCCGGCGAGGTCAAACTTTCGCTGGGAGATTGGGATCAAGTGCAAGTTATCGGCAACTCCGACCGGCTCAAGCAACTGTTTCTGAATTTGATCGACAATGCACTCAAGTTCACACCTGGCGGCGGTCAGGTAACACTTTCATTGATGCGGGAAGGGGAAATGGCGCGGGTCGCGGTGGCGGACACCGGCGTCGGCATTCCGGAAAAAGATTTGCCGCGCATTTTTGACCGGTTCTATCGGGTAGATAAAGCGCGCGCGCGTGAGAACGGCGGGACCGGTTTAGGGTTGGCGATTTCCAAATGGATCGTCGATCAGCACGGCGGCAAGATTCACGTGCAAAGCCAGGTTGGTAAAGGCACAACATTTACCGTTTGGCTACCGTTAGCGAAATAAAATCTGGAAGCGCCCGTGCTTCCAGATTTTTGTTTCTATCCTTTGACGTACTTGTCCAGCCACGCGATTGTTTTTGCCCACGCATCTTTTGCGGCATTAGCATTGTAACTGCCGCCGGTGTCGTTGTGAAATGCATGCCCCGCGCCGTCGTAGATCAATTTTTCAAACGTTTTGTTGTTCGCTTTCATCGCGTTTTCAACATCGGGAATGCCGGCGTTGATGCGGGCGTCAGTGCCGCCGTAAATCGCCAGCACCGCCGCTCGAGTTTTTGCAATATCTTCGAGCGGTGGATTCGGTCCGTAAAATGGAATCGCCGCGCGCAGTTCCGGCATTTGCGTCGCGCAGCGCCACGTAATGCCGCCGCCGAAACAAAAGCCAAACATCCCGGCGCGATCTTTTTGCGCGAAAGTTTGTGCTTGCATATACACCAACCCGGCTTTGAAATCATCGACAAAGCGAGTGGGTTGCGTGTTGCCCAAAACGCCGGGCACATTCGCGCCGACTTTATCTGTGCCGCCTTCGCGCGATAACAAATCGACAGCGAGCGAAGCGTAACCGGCTTTTGCCGCGCGGCGTCCCACATCCTTGATGTGTTCGGTCAAGCCACGATTCTCGTGGCAGATCAAAACGATTGGGAAAGGACCGTTGCCGCGCGGCTTGGCAAGATATGCCATAATTGTGTCTGCGCCCGATTTGAAATCAACCATTCTGGCTTCGATGGCGGGATCATCCGGCATCACCGTTCCCACTGCCGCTGGCGTTGGCGCAAGTGTTGGTGCGGCGGTTAGTGCCGTCGTTGGCGCGATGGTCGGCGCGGTGGTTGCCGTGGGCGGAACACGTGTGGCGGTTGGTGCCGTCGTTGCCGTTGGCGGCACCGGTGTTGCAGTGGGCGCTGGTGCACACGCGGCGAGAAAACTATTGGCAATTGCCACACTGCCAAAAATCGACGCGAGTTTTTTTAGTGCCTCGCGCCGCGTGATGTGTCCCTCTTGATAATCCTCGACGAATTCTTCGACAAGATAGTTGCGCAAACTATCGTCGCCGCCGGTCGTCGCGCTTGGCGGAATATTCAGTTTTTTGCCCATTGGCTTCTCTTCCTATTTTGTCGCGGAGAGTATTATTGCATTTTGCGATGGGTCGCGTACGCGCAACCCGGCTTCTGTTTCTGCGCTAGAAATCCCGGCGTGATGCACTCGATCAACAACTTGATTCAATGCATCCGAATTTGGCAAACGAACAACATATTCACGCAAGCCGATGGAATCCGGCGGCGGTGGCGGCGCGCCGATGCCCGTCCACGTGTTGAACGCGATGTGATGATGATACCCGCCGGCGGAAGTGAATGACGCGCTCGGACCATAACGTGCCATCAAATCAAAACCGAGAACATCGAGATAAAATTTTTCCGCCGCCGCGATATTTGCGACATGCAAATGCATATGTCCCAATTGGGTCGCCGGCTCCAAGCCTTGCCACGGTTGATCTTGTCCCTCGAGTTCCGCAAGCAAATTGTTAATGTCGAGCGGTTCCGTGCCGATCAGAAAATTGCCTTGCGCGTCGTACCATTCCTCGCGCGGGCGGTCGCGATAGATTTCGATGCCGTTTCCGTCGGGATCGGGCAAATAAATCGCTTCGCTGACGAGGTGATCGGCAAATCCTTGCACCGGCACTTGTTGCTCGACGATGCGTTCGAGTGATTGCGCCAACGCAAAACGCGACGGCACGAGAATTGCAAAATGGTACAAGCCGGTTGCGCGACGCGCGCGTTTCGCGCCGGGATTCTCGGTGAGCGCGACGATGTCTTTGCCGCCTGCGCCAAGATACGCGGTGCCGTTCTGCTGTCGATTGAGTTGCAAGCCCAGCACCGCTTGATAAAACGGGAGTGCGCGTTTGAAATCGCTGACCGTCAAATGGACGTAATCGAGCGTCGTGTTGGCGTCGATTGAATTTCGTTTGCTCATCGCTATCCGTTCGTTTTTCGCATGTGCGCTACGGATTGTTTGATCAATTTCTTTAGCGTTGGCAAATGAACAGCATCGAGCCGCTTGATGTACAAACACGGTTTACCGGTGGTGTACTTGCCGAGTTTTTTCATCTACGCGGCGTACTGATCAAAGCCCGACGTGATGTACAGCGTAAGATTTTGTTGGCGCGGCGAAAAGCCGGTCAGGGGTCAATCGCCTTCGCGTCCGCTGGCGTACGTGTAATGATAACTCCCAAAGCCAACGATGCTGTTCCCCCACATTTGGGGTTTTGCGCCGGTGGCGTGCTGCATAATTTCTAACAACGCAAAACAATCTTGGCGCGTCGCCGCGTCTTTAACCGTATCCAAAAATTTCTTGACGCTTGCAGCATTCGCTTGTGTTTTGAGTTCAGCCATCGTTCGCTCCTTGCTATGTTACGGATTTGCGTAAGGAATGGATTAGAGCCGGAACAACCGTGTAAGAAAAAGATAAAAACCGCGAAGGTTGCAGAAACCTTCGCGGTTTAGATCGACCGCGTCATATACAATTCACCTAATTCAAATTTGGATTTGCGATAATACTCGCGCGTACCGATGGCTGAAATCACCGCGAGGCGTTTGAATCCCGCGCCGCGCGCGATCTGCATTGCCTGTTCGATGAGCCGTGTGCCGAGTCCGGCGTGTTGCGCTTGTCCGCTTGATTCCGTCCCAAGTTCAAGCGCGGGACCGTACACGTGAACTTCGCGAATCATCGCGCATCCGCGAATCTCGTCGATGATTTCGTCGCGCGGCGCGGTGGGCGACGGCAGAGATAATCGCAAAAAGCCGGCGATCTTGTTGCGCGGCGTGACGAAGTTCAAGAAATATTCCGTTGTCGCGTTGGTGTTGTACGCGAGCGTGTCGAGTCGTAATTCGACTGCATCGATTTTTTCCGTGCGCACTTCGCGGCAACGAATGCACTGACATTGCAATCCGCGTCGTTTCATTTCGCGTTGCGCGACCATTCGCAAATCGGACGTGGTACTCCCGGCAACGATGTAATTCGCGGGGATGTCGCGGATGACGCGATTGATGCGGCAGTACGGCGGCACGATACTTTTGCACGCGACAAGAATTTCGATCAGTTCGGCGTCGGTGTACGGTCGATACTCGCCTCGCTCGTAACGATTATAGAGTTCCGTGTTTTCGATCAGACTGCACGGATAGATTTTCAACTCGTCCGGGCGAAACGCGGGATCGTCCCACAAGCGTTTGAAATCTTCCACGTCCGTCGCCGGCGTCGCGCCAAGCAGATTGGGCATCCAGTGCAAATGCAATTTGAACCCAGCGAGTCGCAACAATCGTACCGCGCGCCGCGAATCTTCAACCGTGTGCCCGCGACAATTCGCATCCAAAATTTTATCGTCGAGCGATTGGACGCCCATTTGCACTTTGGTCGCGCCGAGCCAACGCAAGCGTTTCACTTCATCCAGCGTAACGTAATCGGGGCGCGTTTCCATCACCATGCCGACATTGCGATGCGCGGCGGTTTCGTTTGTTCTTTGTGCGTCGAGCAAGGACGATGATTCTGCGCCGTTCATCGCGTCGAGACAGCGCTGCACAAATCGTTCCTGATAATTGTGTGGGTACGCCGACCACGTTCCACCGAGGATTAGCAATTCGATTTTGTCCGTCGCGTGTCCGTTGTGTTCGAGTGTTTTGATGCGCGACGCGGTTTGTTTGAACGGATCGAAACGATGATTTGCGGCGCGTTGCGCGCCCGGTTCGAGTGGCAGGTAACTTTTGGGAAATCCTTGCGCCTCCGGACAGAAAATACATTTGCCGGGGCAGGGGTACGGTCCGGTCAGCACCGCGACCGGCGCGACGCCGGAACTCGTTCGCACCGGTTTGAGTTTCAAGCGCTCGAACACAACCCGGTCGAATTGAATATCGCCGCGCGCGACCATACGCCGGTACGCATCGACGATTTTGTGTTGCGGGATCAAGGCATCGCCGGCGTCGATGTGCGCGATGACCAATTGGGTCAGTCGATTGCGTGACCAATGTTCCGCACGTTGAATCGCCGCGAATAGCGCGAGCAATTCGGTTCTGTGGTGATCGATGTCGAGTGGCGGAGTGTGCTTGTTATTCCATTCGGCTTGTAGCGTGGCAAGTTCGTTCATGGTATAATCGTTTCACCACGGAGACCGCAAAGCGCGCCGAGTTTTTGAATTTTGTTTTCTTTGCGAACTCTGTGTTCTCCGCGGTGAAGAATTTATGCGTCTCCAAATCATTCAACAACTCATCGCGATCAATCGAGAATTCTATACGACGTTCGCGGCGGCGTTTTCCGAAACGCGGTCCAGCGCGCAAACCCGATTGGATCGAATTGTAGCGTATATTGGCGATGCTGGCAAGGTGCTGGATATCGGTTGCGGCAACGGGCGCCTGGCGGAACGACTTGAACGCGAAGGCAAGCAATTGCAGTACGTCGGCGTGGACGCGTCGCCGGCTTTGATTACGATTGCGTCAGCGCATAAGCGGGATTGGCACAACGTCGCGGCGGAATTTTGGGTTGCCGATATTACCCAACCCAATTGGAACGCGCAATTGAAGTTTGACTTGTTTGACATCGCGGTTGCGCTGGCGGTTTTGCACCACGTTCCCAGTTTTGATTTGCGTATGGCGGTCCTGCACGATATTCACGCGCTCTTGAAACCGGGCAGTCGCTTGATCTTGAGCAACTGGGCATTCGACCGCAACGAACGCCAACGCAAACGCATCGTGTCGTGGCAATCGGCGGGATTCGACGAACGCGATTTGGAAGAAGGCGATGCGTTGTTGGTGTGGAAGCGCGGCGGCGCGGGTTATCGCTATTGTCATTTGATTACGAAAGAAGAAATGGCGCGGCTGGCTGAAGCGAGCGGTTTTGAAATCGTCAAGCAATTTTATGCGGATGCAGAATTGAATCTTTATAGCGTTTTAAGAAAAATCGCAACTTGATTAATGTCATTTCGAGCGAAACGAAAAATCTCGTAAATTTTCCCAGATTTCTCCTCGCTCCGCTCGTCGAAATGACATTGTTCAATCTTTTTTATCTCATCCTCAATTCTCTTTCATCTATCTCTAATCTCCGCAAGCGACAATAGACGCAGAGTCAGGGAGATGCCAAACGTCGCGGAGCAAACGGCGGCGAATATCGGGACCCGTGATTCATGTGACGCCAGAGCATTCCCTGTCCTGAGGGACACGCTCTATCTCCCGACTCAATTCAAGTGTTTCTTCCTCCTCCTTTTGAAGGACACCCCCTCCTTTAAACGCAACGCGCTGTTGGCGAAAGCCGGCGGTGCGTTGTCGTTTTTTCTACCCAATTTGCGATTCACTGGCTTCACCGGTATAATCGCAGACATCTTTGAATGATGGAAAACAACGATGACGAAACCGCTGATTGTCGATGGACATCAAGATATTGCGTGGAACCGGCTCGCACTCCAACGCGATTTTTTTGCAAGTGTCGCCGAGAAACGCGCCAAGGACGGCGATCACCCGGCGCACGGCGAAGGACATGCCTTGTGCGGATTTCCGGAATTGATCGCCGGCAACGTGCGAATTATTTTTGCGACGATTTACGTGGCGCAAGCGCGCCCCGACCGCAAGTCCTGGGGCAAAGTCTATCATACGCCCGAAGAAGCACATGCGCAGGCGATGGAACAGATCGCGTACTACTCAATGCTCGCGATGGATCCGCGCGTGTCGCTCATCACATCGCGCGCGGACGTCGACCGCGTGATCAAATCGCAAGACAACCAAATCGGCTTGGTGATTTTGATGGAAGGCGCGGACCCGATCATCGCGCCGGAACAAACGCCGGAATGGTTCGCTGCCGGCGTGCGCATCGTGGGACCCGCGTGGAGCCAGACGCGTTACGCCGGCGGGACGCGCGCACCGGGACCACTCACCGAGCTGGGTCGTCAATTGATGCCGCAACTCGAACGCGCCGGGATGATTCTGGATGCGTCGCATATGGCGGAGCAAAGTTTTTGGGACGCGCTGGAATTGTATCGCGGCACGGTCATCGCGAGCCATTCCAATTGCCGCGCGTACATCGGTGTGGACGCGGATCGACAATTATCCGACGAGATGATTCGCGCGATTGCAAATCGCAATGGCGTGATCGGCGCGGTGCTGTACAATCGATTCATCAAGGCGGGCTGGGACAAATCGGCGCGGAAGGATGCGGTAACGCTCGCGGATGTGGTCAAGCACATTTGGCGGATTTGCGATTTGGTGGGCGATTGCCATCACGCCGGCATCGGCACCGATTTTGACGGCGGCTTTGGCGTGGAATCAACGCCAAAAGAAATCGACACGGTGGCAGATTTGCAAAAGTTGGGAAACGCGCTGTCCGATGCGAAATTTGATGACGAAGATATTCACAACATTCTCGGCGGAAATTGGATCCGAATGTTGAAGATGGCGTTGCCAGAATAGCGCAAGACCCGAAGGGTTTTATCCTTCGGGTCGCTTTTTGATTTCCTCTATCGCTTCTCGACACGCTTTTCGTACGACCGGACTCGCGTCACTTGTTGCAAGTTCGTTCAGCAATCCTGCCACCGTGCGGTCACCGATTTGTCCCAGCGCGAGCGCGCAATCCCAACGCACAAATACCGCAATGTCGCGTCCCAGCACCTCTGCCAAATCTTGCGATGCAATTGGATATCCCAGGTTTCCCAACGCGACCGCGCACGCCTGGCGAACGCCGGCATCACGGTCGTGCCACAACGCTTCGATGAGCGGACTCAACACCGCCAGCGTTCCGATTTTGCCGAGCGCGACCGCCGATTGTTGTCGCACCATTCCCACCGGGTCGTCGCGCAACGCTTGCCACAATGATTCGATTGCCGCCGGATCGCGGCGGCGGCGAAGCGCAAACGCGGCGTTCCATCGCGCATCGGTGCTTTGATCGCGCAATAGCACCTCGCAGATTTGCGCGGTCGATTTATTTTTGAGCGAGCCGGCAACTGCGTGTTTGACATCGTCCGGTACGCCGTTGCGCGCCGAGCGCGCCAGCAATTTATCGATCAATCCACCACGCGATTGAGATTCGGTGCGCGGTTCAGCGTTTTGTACGAGCAATCGATGTTCTGCGCAAAAGCCGGTTTCATCGACGGCTTGCGCCGCGCAGCGTTTGCGGTCTTGCGTCAATCCACAACATTGCATTGTGTCATTCCTCGTTGCTTCGATTATACTCGATTGTCGATCGAGAGAAAAGTTTAATGACCGATGGATGTTTGCTCCTCATTCCTGATTGTGCTACAATCACAACCGACTTTTAAACTATGCCACACATTCTTGTCGATCATCTTTGCAAATATTATCAAGTCCATCAAAAAGAATCTGGTCTCGCCGGCTCGCTCAAGTCCTTTGTCTTTCGCAAATACAGCGACGTCAAAGCCGTCGACGACATCTCATTCTCGATTGACGCCGGCGAAATTGTTGGCTTTCTGGGTCCCAACGGCGCGGGCAAAACGACGACGCTTAAAGTGTTATCGGGATTATTGTATCCCACCGGCGGCGTCGCGCGCGTTCTCGATTTCATCCCGAGTGAACGGCGCGCGGCATTTCTGCGGCAGATCACGCTGGTGATGGGGCAGAAGCAACAATTGAACTGGGATTTGCCGGCGATGGAAACGTTTCTCGTCAACGCCGCCATTTACGAAATCCCGGACGATCAGTTCAAGCAAACGCTCGCGGATTTAACCGAGTTGTTGGAACTCGCGCCGCTGTTGAAAAAACAAGTCCGCAAACTTTCACTCGGCGAGCGAATGAAATGCGAACTTGCCGCCGCGCTGTTGCATCGCCCGCGAGTGTTGTTTCTCGATGAACCGACTATCGGACTCGATGTGACGATGCAGACCAAGATTCGCCAATTCGTCGCCGAGTACAACGAACGTTACCGCGCGACGATCATTCTCACAAGTCATTATATGGCAGATGTAACTGCGTTGTGTCAGCGCGTCATCGTCATCGATCACGGGAAATTGTTGTACGACGGCGACCTCAAAGCCCTTGCCGAAAAAATCGCGCCCCATAAATTGATCCGCGTCGAATTTTCACAGGCGTTGAACGGGCAACGACTCGAAGATTATGGCGAAGTCGTCAAGGTGCGCGGACAGCGTGCGGAATTGCTTGTCCCGCGCGACGCAACCTCGGACGTGGCGGCGCGGCTGCTGGCGCAATTGCCGGTTGCGGATGTCACCATCGAAGAACCGCCGATTGAGGATGTGATCACGCGTGTGTTCGAGCAAGCGGCACGCGCGCGTGCCGAACGCGGCGAAGTAGATGAAGACGAAGACGAATGATGCAAGACCAATGACTGGATCAGTTTTCTACCTTCCGTCCCAGGTCGTATGTCAACGAGGAATGTGTGATTCGTAAATATCTGGTTTTGCTCCGCCGCTCCATCGGCTTGACGCTCGAGTATCGTGCCGGCGTGTTGATCTGGATGATGGTCAACATTATGCCGCTTGTGATGCTCGCGGTGTGGTATTCATTGTCCGAAGATGGACCGATTGCCGGTTATTCGCAAAACGATTTTGTGGCGTACTATTTGTTGCTCACGTGGGCGCGACAAATGACCGGCGCGTGGGTCATTTGGGAATTGGAATACGAAATTCGGCACGGCTTTCTCTCCGCCAAACTCTTGCACCCGCTGAATCCCATTCACGAATATATTGCCGGGCACATTGCCGATAAACTATTTCGCTTTGTCGTTTTACTGCCGCTCGTCTTTCTCGCGTGGATGATTTTCCCGTCGATTCATTACGACGTGACGCCGCTCACCTTCACGTTATTTCTAGTCGCGCTCGCGGCGGCGCTCTTGCTGCGTTTTCTCTCGCAGTACTGTTTCGGTATTCTGGCGTTTTGGATTTCGGCGTCGATTACTTTACACGAAATCTGGTTTGCCGGGATGTTGATGCTCGGCGGAGTCATCGCGCCACTCGACTTATTTCCGGAACAAATTCGCGTGATCGCCAATTATCTTCCGTTCCGTTTTATGCTTTCGTTTCCGGTGGAAATTGTTTCGGGGCGGCTAACGCCGGTTGACCTGGCTATCGGCGTGGCGACAATGATATTTTGGCTCGCGTTTTTCATCGGACTATATCGCTGGTTGTGGCGGCGCGGCATCAAACAGTTTAGCGCGTTTGGTGCGTAGAACGCGGAGGATCAAACGATTCGTCGCTCCATAATCTACGCGAACCAGATGCCGCCGTTGATTTGAATCACTTCGCCCGTGACAAAGGAACCCAGGTCGGACACAAGATAGAGCATTGCATTCGCAACATCTTCGGGGGTGCCGGCGCGTCCCACGGGGATTTTGGCAATGACCGCTTGTTGCACTTCGGGCTTGGTGAACGTGGTGTGGAACGGTGTGCCCAAAATCAAACCTGGGGCAAGCGCGTTCACTGTTATACCTTTCGCCGCCAACTCTTTCGCCAGTCCGCGTGTGAACCCAGCCACGCCTGCTTTGGCTGCCGAGTACGCCACCGCGCCCGCGCCGCCGCCATCGAATCCCGCGAGCGACGATAGATTGACGATGCGTCCCCAGCCCGTGTGCATAAACGGAATCACCGCGCGTGAACAATAGAACGCCGACGTCATATTCACGTCGATGACTTGGCGCCAAAAATCGTCGGTCATTTCGGCGACGGACACGCGCCCCACCAAATGTCCCGCGTTATTGATGAGAATGTCGATGTGTCCGCCAAGTTCTTTTGCCGCTTGCGCAAAGACTTGGTTCACCTCTACACTGTTCGTCGCATCGAGATGAAGAGAAGAACATTTTTTCCCCAGCGCGCGAATTTCTTCGACGGCGCCCCCATCATCGTTCAGATACGTGATGACGACCTCCGCACCGCATTGAGCGAGCGCGAGCGAAAACGCGCGCCCGATGCCAACGTTGCCGCCCGTAACGACAGCCGTTTTGCCTGAAAGATTGATTTGCATTTTGCCGATTCCTTTTTTATCTGCGAACTGCAAACTAGCACCATTAGTTACTAGTGCAAATAGACGATTTTGTCAAGATTTGTAAAGAGAGGTTCCCGCGATTTTGTGTTCATCAAACCGGCAAGCGACAACGATGCGCCAGTGGTTGTCCGTTGCGCCAATCACGTTCTTTATGACGATGATTCTGTGTCTTGTCGCATCTGGGATGCTGTGCTACAATCACGCCCGCTGACGGATTCCAATGCCCATCCCTAGTTGCGGAAGAAGACGATGCGTTACCTGAAACTTCTTTCCATCTTCTACAAATATTCGATTCTCAAAGAATTGGAGTACCGCGTCAATTTTTTGTCGAATGCGGTGATGAGTGTATTCTGGCTCGCGTGGGGCATCATCGGCGTTTCGGTTTTCTTTTTGCATCGCAACACAATGGGCGATTGGACGTTCCCGGAAGTTTTGATGGTTGTCGGCTTGTTCACCTTTTTCAACGGGGTGATGGAATCGTTTTTGCGTCCCAACGTTGGCGCGGTGATCGAGCAAATCCGCGATGGCACATTCGATTTCGTTTTGACAAAACCCCTGAACGCGCAATTCATTTCGAGTCTGCGCAACCTTGTCGTGTGGCGCTTGGTCGATGTGGTGATCGGCATCGGCATAATCATTTACGCGCTTGGTCAACTGCATGTTGCCCCGACGCTTGCGCAAATTGGTTTCTTTGTGCTGATGCTTGTATCGGGCATCGTCATCGTCTATTCGATTTGGCTCGTGATGGTTTCGTTTGCGTTTTGGTTTGTCAAAATCGATAACATTACCGAATTGTTTTACGCATTCTACGAAGCCGGGCGTTACCCGGTGACGATTTATCGCGGCATCGTGCGTGTCTTGCTTACGTACATCGTGCCGATTGCGTTTATCACGACGTTTCCGGCAAGCGCGTTGCTTGGGCGCATCGATCCGACCACCGCGCTCGTTGGCTTGGCATTTGCGATTGGTTTGTTCGTCGCCTCGAATCGTTTTTGGAATTTTGCGTTGCGCTATTATGCCAGCGCTTCGTCGTAGAGATAACCCTTGTAGTTACCCGGTAAGATTCTCGTCCGAACCCCGATATACTAATGGGAGACCTCAATGCGTCAAGACCTCACCCGATTGCTCAAGTGGATCAATTTTTATCCGCCGTTTCTTGGCATGAATATTCGCGTTGTTTCGTATTCGCGCAACTATGACACGATCACCGTTCAGTCCAAGTTATCGCGCCGCAATTTGAACGCCGTCGGTACGCATTTTGGCGGGACATTGTATGCGATGTGCGATCCGTGGTTTATGCTGATCTTGATGCACGCGCTCGGCGATGGATACATTGTGTGGGACAAGGCGGCGAACATTCAATTCGTCAAACCGGGACGCGGTACGGTGACGGCAACATTTCACATTCCCCCTGAACGCGTCGCCGAAATTCGCGCGGCGGCAGATCGCGGCGAAAAGATCGAGCCGATGTTTGTGGTGCACGTGATGGACGAACAAAAACAGATTGTCGCGCGCGTTGAGAAATTGCTGTACGTGCGCCAGAAAAATTTGGAGCGCAAATGAATAAGGAATACAAAACATATTATCGTTCGCCCATTGGCGCGATAGAAATCGTCGGCAGCGAGGATGGAATCACGGCAATCTCATTTGTCGATGACGCGCGCGCGAATGCTAACACGCCAGCGTGCTTGGCAGATTGCGTTTATCAACTCGACGAATATTTTGCTCGTCAGCGCAAAAGTTTTGATCTCAAATTGAATTTGCGCGGCACCGATTTTCAAAAGCGCGTCTGGCGCGAACTGCTTGAAATTCCCTTTGGCAAAACGGTTTCGTATCTTGATGTCGCTGTCGCGCTTGGTGATAAAAAATCGATTCGTGCGGTCGGACATGCCAATGGACAAAATCCAATCGTGGTGATCGTGCCGTGTCATCGCGTGATCGGTTCGGACGGTTCGCTTACCGGCTACGGCGGTGGGTTGTGGCGCAAAGAATGGCTGTTGAATTTCGAAGGTAGTCGTCCACAAACGAGTTTGTTCGATGCGCGATGAACGCGGTTTGCTCGAACGCGCGCAAACGAGCGCGGCGGGCTTTGGCGAATTATTCGACGCGTACTATGATCGCATTTACAAGTACGCCTATCGCCGCGTCGGTTCGCGCGACATCGCCGAAGACATCACGGCGAGCGTGTTTGAAGATGCGCTGAAATCGATCAAGCGGATTCGCTGGCAAGGCAAGCCGGTGATCGTGTGGCTCTATCGCATCGCGTTGCGCCGCGTCGCTGATCATCATCGAACCAAGCGCAGGGATTCATCTTTCGATGATTTATCGATTGCGTCGGCAGGCAATGTTGGCGATGCGATTGAACGCGCGGAAGAATTTGCGGCGTTGCGACGCGGCATCGCCAAGTTGAACGAGCGGGAACGCGAAATCATTCGACTGGTTTATTTCGACGATCTCGATGGCGCAACGATTGCCACGTTGTTGGATTGTTCCAGAAACAGCGTTTATGTGCGGTTGCATCGTGCGCTGGAAAAGTTGGAAAGGATCGTGAGCGATGAAATCGAATAAATTGGTTTCCACACTGGTTGCGATGCGTAAATACGAAATGATTCCGGCCTCTATGCGCCGCGCGGCGATTCGAGAAAAATTGGTAACGACTTTTTCGGAAGTTAGACTTGCGGTTTTCGATACGCGGATGGGTTGGATTGGCGTCGCATGGAATGAACGCGGAATTGTTGCATTGAATTTGCCGCGTGCCTCGCGCGAACACGCGTTGCGCGATTTGCGGCGCGATTATCCAGCGGCGTTGTTGTACGCTAATGCGCCGTTTGAGATTGTGCGCGCGTTGCAAGAGTACGCGGCAGGACGTGCTCACGAATTTCATGTCGCTCTCGATTGGTCCGCGTTAAAGCCGTTTCAACGCGCGGTACTTGAAGCGGCACAAAAAATTCCGTTCGGTGAAACGCGCAGTTACGGATGGATTGCCAAACAGATCGGCAAGCCGCGAGCGTCGCGTGCAGTGGGGCAGGCATTGCGCACCAATCCGATTCCAATCATTTTGCCATGCCATCGCGTCATCAGCGGCGACGGCGGCTTGGGGGGTTACGCGGGCGGTTTGTCGTTGAAACGCAAATTGCTAACCTTGGAAGGAGCCATCGCGTGAGGCAGGCGCGACAAGAATTTTTTGCTGGCGCGCGCGCCACGCTTCCCTTGATCATTGGTGCGATTCCGTTCGGAATTATTTTCGGCGTGATCTCGCTCGCGGCGGGAATGTCCTGGTGGGCAACGCAAGCGATGAGCGCGTTCGTGTTTGCGGGTGCGTCGCAATTCATCGCCGCCAATTTGCTCGCGCACGCAACGCCGCATCCGTTCATCGTTTTGACGACCTTCATCGTCAATCTGCGGCACGCGTTGTACGGCGCGAGCGTCGCCGATTATTTGCGGGGTCTATCACCGTTGTGGCGTGCGGCGTTGGCGTTTCAACTGACCGATGAATCGTACGCGACGAGTATCGTTCATTACCGGGATGCGTCGCACGATAACGAGAATAAACATTGGTATTTTCTCGGCAGTAATTTGTCGATGTACCTGACGTGGCAGATCGATACGGCAGCCGGTTATTGGATCGGCAATGCGTTGGGCGACCCGCGCGCGTTGGGATTTGATTTCGTTTCGACGATTGTGTTCATTGCGATTCTAATTCCGCAATTGAAATCGCGCGCGACGTTGATGGCGGCAATCGTCGCCGGCGCAATCGCGATTGTGGCAATCGGCTTGCCGAACAAACTGGGTTTGATCGTCGCGATGCTGTTGGGCATTGTCGCGGGAATGGTGGCGGAAAATTGGAACTCGCACTCTTGATTCTGGGAATGGCCGTCGTTACATTCGCCGCGCGTTACGCGATGGTCTTCATTATGGGACGCTGGGATGTTCCGTCGATCATCACTCGCGCGCTGACGTTTGTGCCGATGGCGGCGTTTGCCGCGCTGATCGCGCCGGAATTGTTGCGGCTTGAGCAAGCATCGATTGCAGTTTTGCCGGAACGATTCATTGCCGGCGTCGTTGCGATTATCGTTGCATCGCTCACGCGCAACACGCTACTGACGATTATCGTTGGAATGAGTTCGTTGTGGTTCGTTCAATTTGTCGTAATGCGCTAGCGAGGGAAAATGTTTGCTTGGTTTATTTTGATTTTGCTCGGCGCGATTTGGGGCGCATCGTATATGTTCATCAAAGTTGGCGTCGCCGAAATTCCGCCATTCTCGTTCGTCGAAGGACGACTCTTGATCGCAACGCTAGCCCTGGGCGCAGTAATTTTTCTGCGCGGTGAAGCGATTCCGCGTACGCGTCGCGCGTGGCTGCCGTTGATGGCGATGGGAATTTTCAATGGCGTGATTCCATACACGATGATCACCTGGGGCGAGACGCATATCACAAGCGGCTTGGCGGCAATCCTCACCGCCGCCATGCCGTTGTTCACGATTTTGCTTGCGCACTTTTGGACGCGCAATGAACGCATGACATTGCTCCGATTGATTGGCGTTCTCATCGGTTTTGCTGGCGTGGTCATCGTCTTTTTGCCGGAATTGCGTCACGGGCTTCAAGTAGAATTCTGGGGACAGTTCGCCATCATCGTCGCGGCGGCAAGTTATGCGATTGCCACACTCGTGGCGCGCAACTATCTGAACGGTGTCTCGCACGTGATGGCATCGACCGGGCAGATGGCGTCTGCCGCATTGATGATGCTGCCGCTCGCGTTGTTTTTCGATGCGCCGTGGAATTTGCGTCCGTCATGGCCGGCTTTTGTTTCCTTGCTTACACTGGCGTTGCTCGGCACCTCGTTTGCGTATGTGTTGTACTACTGGCTCATCGAACACACCGGCGCAACACGCACATCGTTGGTAACGTACTTGATCCCAGTCTTTGGTGTGTTTTGGGGTGTGATGATTCTAAGCGAAAACGTTGAGCTAGCGTCGTTGATCGGATTAGGATTGATCATCGGCGGGGTTTTGTTAGTGAATCGAAAAGCGTAGCAATGTCTGACTATGAGTTGGTCATCGTCGGCGCGGGACCTGCTGGCTGCGCGGCGGCGATTCAGATTGCGAACCGAAATCCGGCTTTGGCGCGGCGCACGCTCGTTATCGATAAAGCGACTTTTCCGCGCCATAAGCTTTGCGGCGGCGGAGTGACGACGCACGCCGATGATTTGTTGCGTCGATTGCGCGTCCAACTCAACGTGCCATCGTTTCCGATTCACGCGATCAAGTTTGTCTACGCCGATTTGCATTTTACCTTTCGCATGCCGAATGTTTTTCGCGTCGTCCGCCGCGAAGAATTCGATGCGGCGTTGGTTCAAGCTGCGCGGGAACGCGGCATCGAAATCTGTGAAGGCGAGCCGTTCGTCGATCTTGAACGCGAGGCGAATGGTGTGAATATTCAAACCCAGCGGTCGATGTTTCGCGCGAAAATGGTCGTCGGTGCGGACGGCGCAAACAGTGTCGTGCGGCAAAAGTTGGGATTGGTGCGCTGGGATCGGATTTCGCGGCTGATAGAAATTTTGACGCCGGTCGATCCAATCCGCACGCCGGAATTTCTCGATCACACCGCCGTCTTTGATTTTTCGCCGGTCGCGCGCGGCGTGCAGGGCTATTACTGGGATTTTCCGTCGTTCAAACAAAGCGTGCCGCTGATGAATCGTGGTCTGTTCGATTCGCGCATCCATCCCCGTTTGCCGCGCGCCGATTTGAAACCAATTTTCGAAGACGAACTAGCGCAACGTCAAGTTGAGTTGAATCACTTGCAAGGACATCCCGAACGTTGGTTTGATCCGTTCACCAAACATTCTGCGCCGCGCGTTTTGCTCGCCGGCGATGCGGCGGGAACCGAACCCTGGCTTGGCGAGGGAATTTCGCACGCGCTCGATTTTGGAATGCGCGCGGCGGATGAAGCGATGCGCGCGTTGCATCGAAATGATTTCTCGTTTGTGGATTATGAACGCCGCGTCGCGTTGAGCGCGCTGGGACGACGGTTGATGTTCAAACGAACGCTCGCGCACATTCTCTACGGCAATCGCGGTGAGTGGTTTTACCGGTGGGGGTTTAGTGCGATGCGGAGGGTGTTTGGAAAATAAATCAGAAATCCGATTTCTGTATGAAACCGGATTTCTTGTTTGCATTAGCGACTAATCACTGCTCCGCGTTCGGGTCCAACGGAAATCCATTGCACCGGCACGCCAACTAGTTTTTCAAGCGTATCGATATATTTCTTGGCGCGCGTCGGCAAATCGACGTACTTGCGAATGGACGTGATGTCGGTGCGCCAGCCGGGCAGGGTGCGATAAATCGGTTTTGCTTCGCCGAGTTGATACGAATTCAAATCGTAGTAATGCACGCGCGCGCCGTTCCATTCATAGCCGGTACAAATTTTGATTTCGTCGAACTGGCTCAGCACGTCGAGTTTGGTTAAAAATATTTCATCGACTCCGTTGAGCCGGGTGGTGAATCGCACGACCTCCGCATCAAACCAGCCGCCGCGCCGGATGCGCCCGGTGGTTGCCGCAACTTCTTGCAACGCGCGTTGTGTTTCACCCTCTTCTAAGATTTCCGTCGGCAACGGTCCCGCACCCACGCGCGTGGTGTACGCTTTGGTTACGCCGATGATGCGTTTGATCGCGCGCGGTGGAATGCCCAAGCCAGCGGTAACTGCCGACGCGAGCGTGGTCGAGCCGGTAACGAAGGGATATGTTCCCCAATCCGGATCGAGGAGCGCGCCCTGCGCCTGTTCCAGCAGAAATTTCTTTTTCGCGCGCAGACCTTTTTCGATGATCGGAAAAATTTCGGTGATGAATGGTTTGAGCGTTTGGTAATAGCCGCGATAATCGACAAGGATTTTTTCAAAATCAAGCGGCGCGCCGCCGAGCGCGGTGATAATTTTATTTTTCAAATCAATTTGCACGCGCAATTTTTCCGTAAACAATTTTTCGTCGGCGACATCGCTCCACCGAATTCCATTGTAACTGGTTTTGTCGGCAAAACACGGACCGATGCCGCGCCGCGTTGTCCCGGTTGCGCCCGCGCCTTTGGCTTGTTCGTACAAGCCGTCGAGAATTTTGTGATAGGGCATAATCAAGTGCGCGCGCGGTGAAATAAAAATGCGCCGCTCGACGTTGATGCCCGCCGCGCGAAGCGTATCGATTTCTTCGACGAGCACACCGGGATCGATGACCACTCCGCCGCCGATGAGGCAACGGACGCGCGGATGAAAAATGCCGGACGGGACAAGATGAATCTTGAATGTACCGCGCGCATTGACGACGGTGTGCCCGGCGTTGTTGCCGCCGTTGTACCGCGCGACGAAATCAGCATCGCGTGCAAGCACATCGACTGCTTTGCCTTTACCTTCATCCCCCCATTGAGTTCCAAGCACAACTGTCACGGACATCTGCCCCCCAATTTTGACCGATGACGGAACAATTCAACGTCCGTCCTCCGTCTTCGGTCCTCCGTCGATCAAGTTATCAACCAACTGTTCTGCGATTCCTAGGTAAGTGTGTGGCGACAATTTCCGCAATCGCGCTTTGACTGATTCATCGATATTCAACTGTTCAATCCACGCTTCAAAACTTGCTCGTGTGATTTCTTTCCCGCGGGTCAGCCCTTTTAATTTCTCGTATGCGTCGCGCACACCCGCCGCGCGCAAAATCGTCTGCGCGCCCTCAGCGATGATTTCCCAATGCGATTCCAAATCCTCGCGCAACTTGTCCTCGTTCGCATCGATGCGTTCCAGTCCGCGCGCGAGATTCGCGTAGGCGACTAGACTATGACCCAGCGCAACACCAAACGTCCGCCGAACAGTTGAATCGGACAAGTCGCGTTGCAAGCGCGAGATGGCAAGTTTGCGCGCGTAATGTTCAAATAAAGCGTTGGCGATTCCCAGGTTGCCTTCCGCGTTTTCAAAATCGATGGGATTGATTTTTTGCGGCATCGTCGATGAACCGACTTCGCCGGCAACCGCGCACAATTTGAAATAATCGTCGCTGATATAGCGCCAGATGTCTTGCGCGAAATCGATCAGAATCGAATTCGTCAGGCGAAGTGTGTCAAAGTAGCGAATCCAATTATCGAAGGGTAAAAGTTGCGTCGTCACCCAATTCGGTTCGAGATTATAGCCACGAATGAAATCTGCGCTGAATTTTTGCCAATCGATGTGCGGGGCGGCGGCGACGAGCGCGTTGAAATTTCCGACCGCGCCGGTCAGTTTGGCTTCAAAACGATGCGCGCGCAAAATGGTCATTTGCTTTTTCAGTCGCGCGAGAAACACGGCGATTTCTTTGCCAAGTGTTGTTGGGACTGCCGGTTGACCGTGCGTGCGCGCGAGCATTGGTGTGCTTTTGTAGTGACGTGCAAACGTAGCAAGTTGCGCGGAAATTTTTTCGAGGGCAGGCAATATAACCGTATCGCGCGAATCACGCAGAGCAATGGCTTGCGCGGTTTGATTCACGTCTTCCGAAGTCAAACCGAAATGCAACCCTTCGATCACGTCGACGAGCGAAGTGGCGGCAAGTTTGTCACGCAAAAAATATTCGATGGCTTTGACATCGTGGCGCGTCGTCTGCTCAATCGATTTGATTTTCGCGGCGTCGGAGGAAGAAAGATTAGAGATTAGAGATTGGAGAATCGAGATTTCAGCATCGGTGAAAGTGCGAACGAGACTGGTGTGGCGTGAGAGCGCGATGAGGTAATCGATTTCGATGCGGACGCGGTCGCGCAAGTATGCGAATTCGGAAAAGAAATTGCGGAGCGGTTCGGTTTCGCGCGCGTAGCGGTCGTCGAGCGGCGAAAGGGTGTTTAAAATTTGTTCGTCCATCTCGCGGAGGATTATAGATTTGTTGCGAGGAAAGGTCAAATAACTTATAATCGGCGCGGCGAAGAACGGACGCAATAAAACCTTTACCGCGAAGGCGCAAAGAACGTCAAGGATTCAGTAACTTTTTATTTGCGTTCTTTGTGTCTTGGCATTTCAAACCTTTTGGGAGGTGGGCGATGAAAATTCTTTCTGAAACCGCATTGACGTACGATGATGTTTTACTGGTGCCGCAATTTTCTGATGTCGAGTCGCGGAAAAATTTATCGACGCAAACTAAGTTGACACCAAAAATCGCGCTGCACATTCCCATCGTGTCGGCAAATATGGACACAGTGACGGAAAGTGAAATGGCAATTGCAATTGCGCGCGAAGGCGGAATCGGTTTTATTCATCGCTTCATGTCAATCGAGGAACAGGTGCAAGAGATCACGCGCGTGAAAAAAGCAGAATCGTTCGTCGTCGACAATCCGATTGTGCTGTCATCGACCCATACGATTGGCGCGGCGAAGAAGCTCGTCGAAGAAACTGGGACGGGTGGTATTCTGATTACGAATGGCGAGAATCGGCTGGTCGGTATTATCACCACGCGCGATTTGTTATTTGAAGATGACGATGAGAAACTTGTAACCGATATAATGCGCCACGAGGTGGTGTCTGCACCGCCCGGCACGTCGTTGCGTCAAGCGGAAAAAATCTTGCATGAGCATCGAATTGAAAAATTACCGTTGGTCGATACGGGCGGACACGTGGCGGGATTGATTACGATGAAAGATATTATGAAGATCGAACGTTACCCCACAGCCACCAAAGATACGCGTGGTCGTTTGGCGGTTGGCGCGGCGGTGGGGGTGCGGGAGAAAGAAATCAAACGGGTCGAGGCATTGCTTGCGGCGGGCGCGGATTGCATCGTCGTCGATATTGCGCACGGCGATTCGCAACTCGAAATCGAGATGATTAAAAATATTCGCAAGCGTTTTCCAGCGACCCAAATCATCGGCGGGAATGTGGCAACGGCGGATGGAACCAAGCGTTTGATCGATGCTGGTGCGGACGCGGTCAAGGTGGGTGTTGGTCCTGGGTCGATTTGTATCACGCGTGTTGTCGCCGGTGCCGGGGTGCCGCAATTGAGCGCGGTAATCGAGTGTAGCAAGGTGGCGCGGCAAGCCGGGATTCCGATTATTGCGGACGGCGGCATCCGCAATTCCGGCGATGTGGTGAAAGCAATCGCCGCCGGCGCATCGACGGTGATGATTGGCAGTTTGCTCGCCGGCACGGACGAGAGTCCCGGCTTGATGATGACGCGGCAGGGACATCGGTACAAAACATCACGCGGGATGGCGTCCGCGCAGGCGAACGTCGCGCGCAAATCGCGCGAAGGTGAGGGCGATGTGACGCAGGAGGAAATTGACGAGTATGTTTCGGAGGGCGTCGAAGCGGCGGTGCCGTATCGTGGCAAAGCGCGTGAGGTATTGATGCAATTGGTCGGCGGCTTGCAATCGGGGATGAGTTACAGCGGCGCGCATTCGCTAGATGAATTGCACGAGAAAGCGATTTTTGTGCGAATGACGCCGGTGGGCTTGAAGGAATCGTTACCGCACGATGTGCAGGTGTTGTAAAGTATGGGGCGACCACGAGGGTCGCCCTTATAATTTCGAAAGCACCAACGTGACTATGCCCATCGCTAAACCGATAAGCAAACTGATCGGCAACGTGATTTGCAACACTTCACCGTCGCGTCCTTTCAGACCGACGGTGCTACACCCGACGATGAGTTTTGCCGGCGCGATCATACTGCCGAGCGAGCCACCCGTCGTTTGCGCGGCAATCAAGATATTCGGCGCGATGCCCAGCAACAGTGCGGCGTTTTGTTGCAGGGTTCCGAACAGTACATTGGAATTGTTATTGCTCCCAGTTGCAAATGCGCCGAGAATGCCCACAAGCGGCGATGCGATCGGAAAAAGATTGCCCATCGCGTCGCTCGTTGCGCGCGCGAGCAAGAGCGTCATCCCGGTGTGATCCATCAGCGCGGCGAGTCCAACCATCGCGATGATACCGATGCTCGACGGGGCGGCGGATTTCCACGTGGCGGTGAGTGCGATCTGCCAGGTGTTTGGCGCGCAAAATTTCAAGCGCGTGTAGAAAATCAAACTGATGACCGCAATCAAAAGAATCGCTGTGCCGGGATGTGTGACAAATCGAAACGTCTGACCGAACCCAGCGGACGTGATAAATCCGGTTGTCGTTTCGACTTGTGGAAATGCCATTCGCCACATCACTTGATCGAGCGTTGCGCGCAATGGCGTGATTAGAAAAATCATCGACATCAACGCGGCGAGCGAAGCATAACTAACGAACGCGGCAGTGAGCGCTTTAGACCCGAAGGGTTTCCGCGCAAGCGATCCTTCGGACCTTTTTCCAAATACAATTCCTCCAATGACTCCCATCACCCCTGCGCTGAATGCGGCAAGTGGTGTGAGGTCGATGACCACCAGTGCGTACTGGGTTGCGCTCATCAGCACAGCCATTGCAACAACAAATGGCGCGTGGTGCGTGAATCCTAAAATCTTTGCCGACGCAAGTCCGCACAACAAACACGCGACGCCGAGCAATAATGCTGCGGTCGGCGCGAGCAACACGCTGTCCATCTTTACTATGCCGATGAGTGTTTGCCAAATGATGCCCATATCGCCGAAGGTAACCGACCACGCGTGACCGACGGCAACCGCCGCAACTGCGATGATCGGTTCAACCCCCAAACCGACGAGCATCGGCGCGACGATGGCGATGGGCAAACCAAAGCCGGCGAGTCCTTCCAACATTCCGCTGAATGCCCACGCGAGTGTGATGAGCAATATCCCGCGATCAGCAGTCGTTTGCTCCAACGCTTGCGCCATTGCGCGAATACCGCCGGTTTGATCGATAATGTGATAGAGGAACAACGCCGGAATCATCACGGCGAGGACAAAAATCGAGAGGAAAAATCCTTTGAGTTGCGAGACCCATAAAACATCGAACGTGAGTCCGAACGCGAGCGCGGCGATGACGAGACCGACGAACCAGCCCGCCGGTCCCGCGCGTTGACCGCCCCACCGCAACGTCATCATCAAAATGAGAACGACGAGGATCGGGAGCGCGGCGAGAAAGTAACTCATTTAAAAACTTTTTCCACAAAGGACACTAAGGCAAACTAATTTTTCTGAACTTTTTGTGAACTTGGTGGCAGAAAATTTACTTGAGGTTTGGTTTTATTTCGTTACCAACTGGAAATACAAAAAATAACGCACATGCCAGTTCGAGAGTTTGGCTTTCATACTGTACAACGTCAACCCGCTGACCTTGTCGCTGGGCGAGCCGGCGATTTGAATGTTGTATCCGCTCGATTGGAAACTGTACGCGCAGTTGCACATATCGCCCGCGGCTTTTGGCTCGGTTACAATCACTTTGCCATCATTATCGGTCAAACTAAGCGGCGCTGACCCGCCGCCGACAAGCATGATGTACGTTTCGGTGCCACGCGGTCCACCCGGCATATCCCGGCAATAATCGTGTTCGTCGTCTTGATCACAGTAGATCGCTTTGACGAGATGCCAATACTTTTGCCCCGGCGCAACGTTTGCCGGTTCATATTTTGCGCCGGGGGGCCAAGTGCTTGGAAAGCCGACCGGAATCCACGTCGTCGGCGCAATCGCGGCGGGGCGCGGCGTCGCTGTTGCCACCGGGCGGCGCGTCGTCGTGCGGGTTGGGGTGATGGTCGGCGTTGGCGCAAGTGTTGGCGTGGTGGTTGGCGTCGAGGTTGCCGGGAGTGTGGCAGTTGGTGTTGCTGTGTTCGTTGCGGTGGGTGTTGCCGTTGTCGCAATCAACGCGATTTGCGGATCGATGTTGCCCAGCGCAATCGATAACGCGGCGAGATTTGCCGCGCTTGGTTTATTTTCTTTTTCGTAGCGTTTTGCCATCACCGCGATGCGTTCGTTCACTTGGCGATCTTGAATTTGCGCGAGTCGTTCTTTGGCGCGCGCTAAATCTTTATCCAGGGCGTACGTGTCGGCGATGAGCACAATCAACTCTTCTTTTGCGGTGAGGTTCAAATCGGCAATATCGACGTTGGCAATTTGAACGGGCCACACTACCCAGCCCAGCACGAGACCGGTGACAATACCCGCGACCAAACCAACGCACGCGACGATCATCAACAATCGCGAGCCAAGTTTTAGTTCGGTCATTTAGGTCATACCCCGTTCTGCATCCAGAAATGAAGCGATACTCCGTTTCCACGTCAAACGGAAACAGACGTGATGTTTGTTGGGCAAGCCCATTCCAACGACGCGGTCACTCGCCAACCCATCCACCCACGCAGCGTACGGTCCGCGTTCGCCGCGCTCCGGCGCAAACGCCGCCCACAATGGAATCTTTGTTTCTCCGCGCTCGTTCGTGATCGCATCGGTCGCGCCGTCCGCCCAACTTTGCAAAACTTTTTGATATTCCATCGGATTGTTTTGTTGATCGACCACCGTGTAGTGAATTTGGTGTTCGTCATTCGATTCGCCAGGTCCTTGATATTCCGCGCGCACCAGTTTCCAGTACGCTTGCCCCGGCTTGACGTGTGCCCCTTCGATGGTTACACCAAGCGCGTCTAAACGCCAGTCCCATTCCAAATCGTCCGGGATGGTCGGCGCAAATGCTTCCGCGACGGGCGCGATAATTTTGGCAATCGATGGTTTCGATTCGAAATGTTCAGGGGGCGGCGGAGGTGGCACAATTCCCGGCGTAACGATGTTTTCGACCGGTGGCGCCGGCGGTTCGACGATTACCGGCTCTGCCGGTTTTTCGACCGGCTTGGCAATCGGTTCATCGCGCAACCACGATGGAAATGCAGTCGGCTCTGGTTGGCGTTCGATTTTTTCCGCCGGCGGCGGAACCTGGATTGGCATTGCCGGTTGCACCGGCGGCGACGGTTGTGTGCCGGGCAAGCGCCGCGCGAGATTCTGCATTTGCTTCACCGCGTCGATGACCGGCAATTTATCGTTGATGATTGCGCTGGGGACGGCGAGCGTTGGAATGCCGTCGAAGCCGAACGGCGCATTCTTGAACGCGCGTTGCCAAAAATCGCTGTGCCACGCGTCCGGCAATCGCTCGTCCGATTCGATCAGAGTTGCCGGCATCGCGGCGAAATAATAATCGGGCGCTTGACGTTGCATAAAGTCGAACAACGCGACGGTTTGTTCGCTGTGCATCGCCGGCGTTACGCGCGGGTAACGCAAATCCTCGCGCCGACCGATGCGATAACCGCCTTCGGTGCTGATGATCGGAATCGATTTGCCGAGATATTTTACCGCGAGGGAATTATAGTACTCGAATTCGCGGAAGCAGGCGTGATCGTGTTGAAGCGTCGAGGTTGCGTTGGCAGTGTTCGCGCGCAGTTCGTTGATTTCATCGACCGTGTCGGTAACGCCGCGCGCGGTGTTCCACCACGCCCATTGCGTAAACACGCCCAACTTGTACTGATCGAGGGTCAGACGTTGACCGGAACGATTGATCGGATCGTCGGGGAAATTCAGCGGGCGATTTTGTGAATAGTTGTGAAGCGCGATCCAACATCCTTCGAGCAAAATGTCTTGGCGACCCAGTGTAACAAGCGCGCCCATCAAATCCATCTCGCCGCCGCTGCTGATTGCCGGCAAACCGGGATAACCGCCCAGCGAGAGAATCAGGCGCGCATCGAAGAGCCAGTTGAGCGCGACCAGTTTTGCCGCTTCGATGGAATCGCCGGGAATTGCTTGATGTTTCCATTCGACATTGAGATTCGGTTCGTTGTTCGTTTCAAAATAGCGGACGCCGGCCTGGACAAGCCGCTTGATCGTTTGCTCTTCCGGCGCACCCAAATGTCCCGGGTTCGGTTCGGGCGTGTCGTTGGGCGGCGGGTCGCGGCGGAGAATGCGGACGATTGGAAAAATGCCGGCATTGAGCAATTTCTCGCACAACAGAATACTATTGCCGCGATCATCCAAAACTTTGAACCACTTGATATTCATTTCGGTGAGCAAATTGATCCAGTACTCATATCCTTGCTCGCCGCCGCTCCACGCGGCATCAAAACTGCCGTGAAGACCACGCCCGTTGTCGTTTGACGGACGCGGGAAATCCTTCAGGTCTTTCGGCATCAACATCCTCCGGAAAAATTTCTGATCTGGGATTTATGATTGGCTCGGGATTAGAATCCAAACGCTCCAACGTGTTTTAAATCAGAAATCATAAATCGAAAATCTAAAATTCACTCGACCCGCCACCATTCCAGCGCGGTTTTGAACTGTTCCATTTGTGCGTTCGGAATTTTCAAGTACGTGCCGGTCGCTTCCGCCGCAAGCGTGCCATCCGATAAGCGAAGCTCGCCGCGCCCCTCCAGCAAACGCGACGACTTTTTAGTAATCTCGCCTTTGAGCGTGAGCGGCTCGCCGATTGGCACTGGCTTGAGAAAGCGCACGTCCAATTTCACGGTCATACACCAAATATCCAACGCGATGGCTGTACGTCCGATGAGTTCATCCAGCATCGTGGTGATGAGACCGCCGTGCATCACGCCGGGAAAACTTTGATGTTCTTCGCGCGGGGTGAATTCGGCGTGGACACAATTCGCGTCGTCCACCCAGAAATGCATGTGCAGACCGATTGGGTTTTCGCGTCCGCACACAAAACACATTTTACTCGTCGGTTGTTTTTGCATCGGGGACTGGCTTGAGCGCGCGTTCTAATTGTCCCAACACTTGCGACGATAACGGCGTGCCGCGTTTGCTTTTGCGCAGGGTCTCTTTCAAATCGTCGGTTTTGACCACTGGCAACGATGCGTCGTCAATCGACAATTGCACGCGCGGGTCTGTGAAAACGACGTAACCGTCGATGGGAATCAGTGCGGCATTCTCGACTTTATCGGTGAGGAATTTTCGCATCGCCGAAATTTCGGTGTTCATTTCGTCGATTGGATTGCCTAACGGCTCCGCGCCCAACCCGCCGATGAGCCGGGAGATGCGCCACGGATATTTCCATTTGCCGTTTTGATACGTGATGGTTCCATCTTGCCGTTTGACTTTGAACACGAGCAACCCGGTTGGCGTAATCAAAACGTGCTCCGCCGGCAAAAGATAATTCAGGAGGTGATGTTTGTTGTCGAAACCCTTCAACGCTTTTTCGAGGGCTTTATCGGCGCGTGGCTCTTTAATCCATTTGTTGGCGAGCGTCGATCCAACCATCGCGAGAAAAAAGCCGATGGCGAGCGCGGCGTACGCGAGGACGATGTTTTGATTGTTGAACGAAATGACCAGCGAGCCAAGCAAAACGGCGAGTCCGCCAAACGTGGCGTAGCGCGCGATTTTCGATTGTCGTTCGATAAGTTTGTCGTTGGATGAAAGTCGCATAATGCCTCTGCGATTGTCATTGCGAGCGACCACAGGGAGCGAAGCAATCTCGCAAAAGACTCTTGAAAGATTGCTTCGTCGCAAAAAGCGCTCCTCGCAATGACATTCGTTATTTGTATTTCCCCAGCACCAGACACGCGTTTTGTCCGCCCAACCCAAACGAGTTGGAAAGCGTAACATTGATCGTCGCGTCGCGCGGCACGTTAGGCACATAATCCAGATCACACGCCGGGTCGGGCGTTTCGTAATTCACCGTCGGATGAATTTTCTGGTGGCGAATCGTTTGCACGCACGCCACTGCTTCAAACGCGCCCGCCGCGCCCATCGAATGACCGACCATCGATTTGGTGGACGAGACCGGAATTTTGTACGCGCGTTCGCCGAAAACGGTTTTGACGGCAAGGGTTTCGCCGGCGTCATTCAATGGCGTCGATGTGCCGTGCGCGTTGATGTAATCGACCTGATCGAGAGACACGTTGGCGTTGCGCATCGCGGCTTGCATCACGCGCGTCGCGCCGAGCGCTGCCGGGTCGGGCGCGGCAAAATGATATGCGTCGGAGTTGGTGGCGTACCCCAACACTTCGGCGTAGATTTTTGCGCCGCGCGCAAGCGCGTGTTCCAATTTTTCCAGCACCAAAATCGCCGCGCCTTCGCCGACGATAAAGCCGTCGCGATTCTTGTCGAACGGTCGGCTTGCGTGCGTGGGGTCTTCGTTGCGCGTCGACATTGCGCGCATCACACCGAACGCCGCAAAGACGATTTCGGAAATGATTGCATCCGAGCCGCCGCCCAGCATAATGTCCGCATCGCCGCGCCGAATGATTTCTGCCGCCGCGCCGACGGCGTGCGTGCCTGCCGCACACGCGGTTACGACGGTCGAGTTATAGCCGCGCGCGCGAAACGTGTTGGCAACGTGAAATGCTTGCATGTTCGGCAAAATCACGGAAGGGAGAAATGGGCTGACGCGGTCGGGACCTTTTTGCAAAAAACCGTTGTACGCTTCCATCGCTTCGACGAAACCGCCGAGCGCGGTGCCGAGTAGAACGCCGGCGCGATTATTTTCTTCCAAGCCATTTTTGAACCCGGCATCTTCCAACGCCGTTCGCGCGGCGGCAATCGCAAAATGTGAGGCGCGTCCCATTCGCCGCGCTTCTTTCGGATCGACGTATTTGGTCGCATCAAAATCTTTGACTTCGCCGGCGATGCGCGTTTTGTAATTCGTCGCGTTGAACAGCGTGACGGGACCGATCCCCGATTTGCCGGCGATCAAGTTTTGCCAGAATTCATCCGGCGTGTGACCGAGCGGCGTGATCGCACCCATCCCGGTAACGACGACGCGCGTGCGTTTGGCGCGTGCTTGTTCCTGCAATTCTGCCAACTCCGCCGGGCTGAGCCGGCGGTCGGTGACCATTTCAATCGGTGGTACAGTTCGAGTGCTTGAAACCATAATCGCAAAACTCCAAATGGTCATTGCGAGGAGCGGGGTGTGCGACGAAGCAATCTCTCAACTTGCTAGATTCTTCGCCGCTTCGCGGCTCAGAATGACATTTTGTTATTAGTTTCCAAAATATTTTTTCAACACTAACGAAGAATTTTGTCCACCAAAGCCAAACGAATTTGACATCACGATGTTCGCATCAATCGCGCGCGCGGTCATCGGCACGTAATCCAGATCACACGCCGGGTCGGGATGTTCGAGATTGATCGTTGGATGAATGCGTTGATCGCGTAACGTGAGCGCGCACGCCACCACTTCCATTGCGCCTGCCGCGCCCATCGAATGACCAAGCATCGATTTGGTTGCGCTGATCGGAATGTGATACGCGCGGACGCCAAAAACTTTTTTCAGCGCGACGGTTTCGCTTGGGTCATTCAACGCTGTCGAAGTTGCGTGCGCGTTGATATAATCGATTTGTTCTGGCGTAATACCAGCATTCTGAATGGCGTCGCGCATTGCCTTTGCCGCGCCGCTTGCGACCGGGTCGGACGCGACAAAATGATAGCCGTCGGAATTGGTGGCGTAACCGATTACCTCGGCGTAGATTTTTGCGCCGCGTGTGCGCGCGTGTTCCAATTTTTCCAGCACGACCATCGCCGCGCCTTCGCTGATGACCAAACCGTCGCGATCTATATCGAACGGGCGGCACGCGCGCGCCGGCTCAGCGTTCCGCGTCGATAGCGCGCGCATCGCCCCAAACGCGGTGAAAACCAAATCGCTGATGATCGCATCGGTGCCGCCGGCGAGCATCACGTCCGCGTCGCCGCGCTGAATCGCGGCAGTCGCCGCACCGAGGGCGTCCGTGCCGGCGGCGCACGTCGTAACAATCGTCGAATTAAATCCGCGCGCTTGAAACTTTTGCGCGACGTAAAATGCCGACATATTCGGCAAAATCATCGCGGCGAGAAATGGACTGACGCGCCCGGTGCCTTGCCGCTGAAGCTCGGCGAGTTCGTCGAGGGCTTGGGGAAAACCGCCCAACCCGGTGCCAAGCACAACGCCCGTACGATCCTTCCCGCCGAAATGTTCGCCCAAGCCGGCGTCCGCGATGGCTTGACGTGTCGCCGCGAGCGCGAACAAAGTTGCACGTCCCATTCGCCGCGCGTCTTTCGCATCGATGCCGTGTTGCGTCGCGTCGAAATTTTTCACTTCGCCGGCGATGCGCGTTTTGTATTTCGACGCGTCGAACAGCGTGACGGGTGCAACGCCCGATTTGCCGGCGAGCAAGTTCTGCCAGAATTCTTCCGGGTTGTGACCCAGCGGCGTAATCGCGCCCAAGCCGGTGATGACAACGCGCGGTCGCGGTTCAGTCATTCTGCTTGCACGCCAGCGCGAATCAAATCGACGACGTTGCCGGCGACGGTTTCTTTTGCCACGCGAATTGCATTCTTGATCGCTTTGGCATCCGAGCGTCCGTGGCCGATGATGACCACCCCATCGACGCCGAGCAAAACGCCGCCGCCAAATTCCGATGGATCGAGTCGGACTTTGAGCGCGTCGAACGCCGGCTTGGCAAGCGCCGCGCCGGCAATCGCGACCGGTCGTTTTTTGATTTCGGCGCGAATAAAACCGACGAGCGTTTTCGCCAGCGATTCGCTCAACTTGATTACTACGTTACCGACGTAACCATCGCACACGATCACGTCGAAGGTGCCGGCGGGAATATCGCGTCCTTCCGCGTTGCCCAGAAAATTGATCTTTGCCGATTTCAACATTGCGTACGCGTCGCGCACGATCAGCGGACCTTTACCTTCCTCTTCGCCGTTGGAAAGCAAACCGACGCGCGGATTCGCAACGCCCATCGCGCGTTCGGCGTAAATCGAACCCATCAGCGCAAATTGATAAAGATATTCCGGCTTGACATCCGCGTTCGCGCCAACATCGAGTAAGAGCGTGCGTCCGGTCGCGGTCGGCATCGTAACGGTCAACGCGGGTCGCTTGATGCCGCGAATGCGACCGAGCGCGTGCGGTCCAACAATCGCCGCCGCCATCGCCGCGCCGGTGTTGCCGGCGGTTACGAACGCGTCGGCGTGCTTTTCCTTGACCAACTTGATGCCGATGTTCATCGACGCGTCTTTTTTCTCTTTGACCGCTTCGACGTGTTCCGTCATTCCAATTGCTGTCGGCGCGTGAACCATCGACACGTCGAGACCGCCGGTGTTGTGCTTGGCGAGTTCCGGTTTGACTTGGTTTTCATCGCCGACGAGAATGATGCTCACATTCAATTCGCGCGCCGCCCACACCGCGCCTTCAACATCGGGAACGGGATGGGTGTCACTACCCATTGCGTCCAAAACAATTTTCATCAGCGCCTCGCGATTCAGTGTGCGGCTATTTTACTCGACTTGGTTTGAATTTGCAAGAATTAAGAGGTTTTCTTTTTTTTGAACTTGTGCTAGAATGAAAGTGAGAAATCCGAAACGGAGATGATGCGATGCAAGTGTTGTTGTTGAAGAATGTGCCCGGGATTGGTAGCGCAGGTCAAGTGAAAAAAGTTGCCGACGGGTACGCGCGCAATTTTTTGTTGCCCAAAAAACTTGCCGTGCCGGCGACCGAAGGCGCAGTCAAGCAAGCAGAAACGATCAAGCAAGCCGCGGCGCGCCGCGACGCCCAAACGCTTGCCGAGGCGCAGGCGCTGGCGAAAATTCTGAGCGAGACGACACTGACTTTCCGCGCCAAAGCCGGCGAAGGGGATCGGTTGTTTGGTTCGATTACTTCTGCGGATATTGCCGACAAACTTGCGACTGATAAAAACATTCACGTGGATAAACGCAAGATCGAATTGGGCGTGCCGATCAAAGAATTAGGCGAGCGGCAAGTGCCGATCAAAATTCATCCCGAAGTTACCGGGCAAGTAACCGTGTTGGTGGAACGCGAGTTGGCATGAATCAGAACGGGATTACTCAATCGTTGATTCGACAAATCGTCGCCCACACACGATGCGCGGCGTGCGGTCATAGTTTCAATAGCAAAGATGTGCACGTCATCGGCAAGCGCGACAATGCACTGGCGATGAGCGTTGTGTGCCGCGAATGTCGAACGCAAGCGCTTTTTCTTGTGATGTTGGGGCAGAGCAAACCCCAACCCATTTACACCGATCTCACACCCGGGGAGTGGCATCGTTTTCAAGCGCGTCCCGCCATCTCGCACGACGACGTGATCGAGTTCTATCGCTATATGGATTCTTATGCCGGCGATTTGTCCGAAGTAATGGATGAACCGTTGCCGCAAGAGTAATCTACCGATTTCGTAAAAAAGATAATCTGTGAGAAACAACCCGACCAATGTAACCTTTGGTCGGGTTTCTGCATCTAAAGAAATTGACAAACCCCAATCCACTCGATATACTCAAATTAAGCGCAACGACTTATTTCCATCAGGAGGAACAAATGGGCAACGGTCCTTTGCACGTTACCGATCAAGATTTCAAGACAACCGTTTTGAGTTCTGCCAAACCAGTGTTAGTTGATTTTTGGGCGGCGTGGTGCGGTCCGTGCCGGATGATTGCACCCTTCGTCGAAGAAATTGCCAAAGATTACGCCGGCAAAGCGGTGGTCGCCAAAATGGATACGGATGCCAATCCGCAAACGCCGATGCAGTACGGCATTATGGGGATTCCAACATTGATCATCTTCAAGAATGGTCAGGAAGTTGATCGCATTGTGGGCGCGGTGCCAAAAGCGGCGATTGCGAAAAAATTGGACGCGGTGCTTGCCAAGTAAAACAGGACGCCAGATGGATTTAGCATACACCCTGACGTCGGAAAAATCATTTGGCGAAGTCGAACGTGCGGTGCAGGACGCGGTAGCCGCCAAAGGTTTCCGCGTTCTTCACGTACACGACGTCCAAGCGACATTTGCGGAAAAAGGAATTCAACGCGAGCCATACAAAATCATCGAAGTATGCAACGTCAAATACGCCCATCCAGCGTTGATGGCTGACCCGCTGATCGGTTTGCTGATGCCGTGCAAGATCAATGTGTACACCGAAAACCACAAAACGAAACTGGCTTTGCTCAAACCGTCGCTGATCACTCCGTTCTTTCCCCAAGCTGCCGTCGATGCGATGGCGCAAGAAGTTGAAGCGATTCTGCGTGCGGTGGTCGATAGCGCAAAATGATTTCGAGGTAAGACGATGCCGATTTACGAATATTATTGTGAGGATTGCCAAGCACCATTTGAAGTCTTTGTCCGCTCGATGAACGCGAAGGTCAACGCAATTTGTCCAACGTGCGGCGGCGAACATGTCGAAAAAGAAGTCACTGCCGCGGCGGCGCTCGGAACGGGCGGCGATGGATTCTCGCTGGGTTCATCCGCGTCATCGTGCGCGCCGAGTGGTTGAGGGCTGCCGCGTCGGTAACCCGTGGGGTTACCCCAGATAGGAGCGAAAATGGCATTATTACGCGACGCAGATCGCGAAGGGTTGCGCAAGGAACTGGCGCAATTAAACACGCCGGTGAAATTGCTTTTTTTCTCGCAAGCACTCGATTGCGAGTATTGCCCGTTGACGAAACAAGTGCTTGAGGAAATCACCGGGTTGACCGACAAGGTGATTTTGCAAGAGTACAACTTTTCGATCGATCGTGAAGCCGTTGAAAAGTACAAGATCGCGCGTGTGCCGGCAATCGTGATTCTACGTCTTGAACAACCCAAACTTTTAGTAACCGGGAATGATGCGCCGCGCGAAATCGATTATGGTATTCGCTATTATGGTGTGCCAGCCGGCTTTGAATTTGCCGCGCTCGTCGGCGATATTGTGAACGTGTCGGCGGGCGAATCCGGCTTGAGCGAACAAAGCAAAGCCGCGCTCAAGCAACTGAAAACGCCGTTGCACTTGCAAGTCTTTTCGACGCCGACTTGACCGCATTGTCCCCGGGCAGTCAGGTTGACTCACCAAATGGCAATGGAAAGTGAATGGATAACGGCGGACGCCGTCGAAGCCACCGAATATCCCGAATTGTCTGATCGATATCAAGTTTACGCGGTGCCCTTGACGGTTGCGAATAACACGATACGTATCGAAGGCGGGATGCCGGAGAATTTGTTTGTGGATCGAATTCTCAAAGCCATTGAGACGCAGAACTAGAATGAATCTCATTCAACAAGTATGTGATGAATGTAAAACAGTGGCCATTGTTGGCGCGTCGGATAATCCGGTGCGGCCCAGTTACCAAGTTGCCCAGTATTTGCAGGAGCAAGGATTCAAGATTATTCCGGTGAATCCAGCCCTGACCGAACTCTTGGGCGAGCAAGCGTACCCGGATATTACGTCGATTCCAAGCGCGGTCGATGTGGTCGATATTTTCCGAAATCCAGACGCGGTGCCGGCAATTGTGGATGAGGCGATTGCGAAGAAAGCAAAGGTGGTGTGGATGCAACCGGGCGCAGAAAACCAATTGGCGTACGAACGCGCGGCGCAAGCCGGGTTGCAAGTGATTATGGGCGTCTGTATGAAAAAAGAACATCAGAAAATCAAGAGATGAATCAATGCCGAATCTCAAAACAGCAACGGTGAAATGGATTGAAGGGCGCGCGTTTGAGACATCGACCGGCTCCGGGCATCACGGCGTCATCGAAGGCGGCGGCGAGAATCGCGGACCTAGCCCGATGGAGTTGGTGCTGGTCGGTCTTGCCGGTTGCACCGCCATCGATGTCATCGAAATTTTGCAAAAGAAAAAAGTCGATGTCAAGGAATTTCAAGTGCGCGTGGAAGGCACACGCGCGGAAACGATACCTGCCGTTTATACCTGCATCGATGTGATTTACACGATTCGCGGTAAAGATATTCCGCCGCGCGCGGTCGAGCAGGCGATCCATCTCTCCGAAGACAAGTACTGTAGCGTCGGCGCGATGTTGGGCAAAACCGCGAAAATCAATTCGCGGTACGAGATTATCGAGGAATAAAAATCCTATCCGTCATTACGAGTGACCGCAAAGGAGCGAAGCAATCTTTCCGAGCGCTTTGAGAGATTGTTTCGTCACAAAAACCGTTCCTCGCAATGACAATTGGATATTTGAATGATCGGACACAATTATCGTGTGCCGCAGATCGATGCGGAGAAATGCAATGCCTGCCGCACGTGTCAGGCGCGCAAAACCTGCCGCGTGAAAGCGCTCGTGCAATTCGAGTCGCACGAGTTGCCGTACATCGACCGGGAATTGTGTCGCGGCTGTCTGGTGTGTATGGATGAGTGTCCGTTCAAGGCAATCATTGTAGAGTAGGGGCGAGGTGAACTCGCCCCGTTTTGTTTGTTGCCAAATTCCAGAGTCGTTTGTATAATTCAAAAACTGGGAGGCAAGGCAAATGGTCATCGTCACCGAAATGAAAGTGGACGGCAAGTTGATCGGCACGTTGAGCGCGAACGCAAAGGAATTCAAAACCGGCAGTCGCGGTTTCTACGGGCAAGGCAAAATCGAAATTGACGGCAAGCGGTATCAAGTGCAAATACAACTTGTCGAAATTGGGAGCAAGAAACCGGTGGAAAAATCTCAATGACCGGTCGTCGGCTTTACGTCATCACCTTCACGATGATGCTCTCGCTCTTCCTCGCGTCGATGGAGGTTACGATCGTTGCAACGGCGATGCCGACGATCGTCGCGCAGTTGGGCGGGCTGTCGATTTACGCGTGGGTGTTCTCCGCGTACATGCTCACATCCACAACAGTCGTGCCAATCTTTGGCAAGCTCTCTGACATTTACGGACGCCGCCGCATTTATCTGATCGCGATGACAATTTTTCTCATCGGCTCGGTGTTGTGCGCGCAGGCGACAAGTATGCCGCAACTCGTGATCTTTCGCGCGCTTCAAGGACTCGGCGCGGGCGGAATTCAGCCGCTTGCGTTCATCATCATCGGCGATATTTTTGCCTTCGAGCAACGCGCCAAGATGCAGGGTTGGTTTTCAAGTGTGTGGGGTTTATCGAGTATTATCGGTCCGCTCATCGGCGGATTCATTGTTGAGCAAGCATCGTGGCAGTGGATTTTTTGGCTCAATCTGCCGTTCGGTTTAGTTGCCGCGGCGTTGATGCTGGTCGCGTGGCGTGATGTTACTCCGCGCGCGCCCGGTCAAATCGATTATGCCGGCGCGGCACTGTTGAGCGGTGGCATCGTCGCGTTGATGCTCGCGCTCTTTGAGTTGCGGTCGGGCACGCCGGCGGAGCCGATGATGTTTGCGTTTGCGCTGATCACATCGATAGTTTTGTTCATTGTGCTTGGGTTGGTCGAACGCCGCGCGACGAATCCGATTTTGCCCCTGCCATTGTTTCGGGATCGATTGTTCGCCACATCGATTGGCCACGGCTTTCTTGCTGGGTTCGCGCTCTTTGGGACGACATCGTTCTTGCCGCTGTTTGTGCAAGCGGTTTTAGGCACGAGTGCAACGGCGGCGGGTGCGACGTTGACGCCGCAGATTTTAATGTGGGTAACGGCAAGTATTATCGGCAGTCGCTTGTTGTTACGAATCAATTATCGTTCGCTCGCGTTGACCGGGATGACGCTGTTGGTTTTCAGTTTTGCGATGTTTGTCTTGGTTGATGCCTCGACGCCGCAATGGTGGTTGTTTGTTCTCGTTGGAATGGGTGGGCTGGGAATGGGCTTGTCGATTCCGTCATTCCTAATTGCGGTGCAAACGACGGTGCCACGGCAATCACTTGGCACAGCGACCGCGACGGTGCAGTTTAGTCGCAGTATCGGCGGAACGGTGGGGACGAGTGTGCTGGGAGTAATTCTCGCCGCGCGGCTCGCGGTGGCGTTAGCCGGGCTGGGACTCGATCCGGACAAGGAATCGATTGGTGCATTGCTCGATGGTGGCACGAACGCCGCGATCCTGATCCAAATCCGCGGTGCGGTCGCCTCGGCGGTGCAAGGTGTTTTTGTTGCCGCGTTGTTTTCGGCGATCCTGGGATGGGTGGTAACGTGGTTCGCGCCGCGCATGCGCATTGGCAAGCGCGCGCCTGCGCCGTCGGAAAAAACGGCTGAAGCCGAAATGCCGATGGTGGAATAAACATCGAAACCCGCCCAGATTTCAGGCGGGTTTTGTTTCCGTTGGTTTTTTGTTCGGGGTGGTCAACAAAAAGCCGGCAAAGATGAATAACACGGCGGCGAGTTCGCTGATGCGGAAAAGTTCGATGCCGGCGAACACGCCAAGACTGTGGGCGGTCGCCGCAATGCCGCCGCCCACCGCGATGAGAATCGTCGCCCACATCCGCTCGCTTTGCGTTCGCATTCGGGCAAACTTGTACGCCGACCACAGCGCGCCGCCGACGAAAGCAATTGTGCCAAACGTGTTCATCACGATCAAGAGAATTTGGATCGGGAAAAAGGGGAACACGCGCAGAGGCAAGAATTTGTCGGGCGAAGTTTGAAGCGCGTTTGGTTCGATGTACCAAACGGTGATAAGCACGATGCCCAAAATCGAAAAGATAACGAGCGCGGCAAAAATCCAATCGATCCATTTTTGCTGAACGACGAGAAAGAGCGTGCCCATTCCCAGCCACGCTGGAATCAATAGTGCGCCGGTGATATAATAAAGGCGATAGATTGGCGCATTCCAACTGCCGTTCACAGTGGCAATCAACTCCGCCAGAACGCCCAAAGCCCAAAGCAAAAGAGTGATGCCCCATATCAGTTGGTACATTTTTTTGCGTTCTGCGTATTGCTTGAGTACTAGTACAGCGAAAACGAAACTGATGACTACACCGGCACCGGTGATTAAAAAATTGATTCCTGTGATTTTTCCTCCATCTGATCGATTAAGAAAATCGAATCACATATTTAGAAACGGTTTGATGAACGGGATGATGAAATCGATCACACCAGCGCCGGCAAAGGCAATCACCGCAAACTTGATTGCTTTGCCAAGCCAGCAAATCAGGATGAATTGCCAAAGTGGAAATTTGAGACTGCCTGCCATAATACCTGCCATATCGAATAGCGGGTTTGGGATGATCGAGAGAATAAAAATTGTCAAGGTTCCCTTTTGCTTCATCCACCGTTCGAGTTTGGCGTAATTGGCGTGCTCCTCAATCACGGCGCGTCCACCAAAGCCGGCAAGATAGCCAGTCAATTCACCGAGCGCGGAACCTAGACCGGTGATGATCCCAACGATAATCGGATTGAGAAATCCGCCAGCCAAAAAGACGGCAGCCAGACCTGGAAACGGAATTAAGACGGTAGCATCGGAGAGGAGTGCGGTGAAAAAAAGACCGGCGTATCCATATTGCTTGATCCTTTCCCAATCCAGGTGCCGCCAATCAATTGGTAAGAGGGCAATACCAATCGTGATAAAAATTGCCAAGAGGATCGCCAAGAGTTGCAGCAGAAACTTGTTGCGAGCGGGGCGCTTGGATACCACTTCAGTCTTTTGATCTGTAACGTTCATCTCATCTCCGTGTGCAACATTATACCCATAGTGGCAGATAGGGTCAATGCGTGAGCAAGTGCGTAGGTTTGAAAAATCGTTTGCCGATGGATTTGTGGAATGATACATAGACTCACTCTATTGGGGTGCGTGTTTTTGTTTAGCGCGATGATTGGTTGTTCTACCTCCGCGCAACCGACTCCCGCGCCAACCGCAACCCCGCAAGTGATTAAAGTTATTGCGACGCCGACGTTCACGCCGACGCCCGCTCTTCCCACCGCGACTGCAACGCGCGCCGCCACGCCAACCGCGTTGGTTACGTCGCCCGCAAATGGCGAAGCGGCAATCGTTCCGATTCTGATGTACCATCATCTTGCCGATTTGCCGCGCGACGCGACCGAACTTGAGCAAACATGGACTGTCGCGCCCCACAATTTCGATGAGCAAATGCAACTCCTTGTCGAGCGTGGCTTTCGCACGATCACGATGGCGCAACTCGTGGCGCATCTGCGTGATCGACAACCGTTGCCGAACAAACCGATCATTATTTCGTTCGATGATGGCTGGGCAGAACAGTACGCCGTTGCCTTTCCGATTCTAAAAAAGTACGGGGTGGGCGGCACATTTTTTGTTTACACTAATCCGCTCGACCGCAAACAGTTTTTGTCGTGGGCGCAAATCGAGGAAATGGCGGCGGCGGGAATGGATTTTCAAGCCCATTCGCTCACGCACCCACATTTGCGCACGCTTGCGCCGGAGGTGGCGTACCGTGAAATTGCAGAATCGAAAAGTATTTTGGAAAAACGATTGGGCAAGCCGGTCGTCGCGTTCAGTTATCCCTTCGGCGAGTACAACGACGCGGTGATTCAAATGGTCAAGCGCGCCGGGTTCTCCAGCGCCGTAACACTTGCAGCGGGATACAAACAGCGTATTGATGAATTGTTTACACTCCATCGTATTCGGGTGTCGTACAATGATTCGCTGGAAGATTTTGCCAAGCGATTGCCGTAACTCACCTTACGCAATAAAGGTTGATTTTACCGCAGAGCACGCGGAGAACGCCGAGATTTTCAGAATTTTTCTCTGCGAACTTTGCGTTCTCAGCGGTGAAATTGCGTGACGTCAGGCCGTAATTATTTTTCACGCTTGTTTTACGTTGCCTTCATCTGGGCTTAATCCATTTGGACGATACTATCGATGCTAAAAATTAAACGGTTCGCAAAGGAGTGATCGAAAGTGCAAAAAAATAATTTCTGGCTATCGTGTGCGATTGTCGTGGCTGTTTTGCTGGGTATTGTTGGCGGCGGTGTGATGGGTGGTTTTGCCGGTTATTACGCCGCGCAATCGGTTCCGACGGCGCCTGCCGCGCCCGCGCCGATTGTGGTTTCCAACAATCCCACCGCGTCCGCCGCGCAACCGCAAATCGTCAACTTGACGTTGAAGGAAGAATCGGCGGTCATCGACGCGGTGAAAAAAGTCAAGCCGGCGGTCGTCACCGTCGTTAATCAAGTTCAAACTCGGCGTGGAGTTCTGGATGCCTCTTCCGGGTCAGGCGTCATCATCGATGCCAAAGGGTACATCGTAACCAACAATCACGTTATCGAAGGGCAACGCGATATTCAAGTGATCTTTGCTGACGGATCGAAAGCAGACGCCAAGCTCGTTGGTGCAGACCCGATTGCTGATCTTGCGGTGTTGAAGGTAGAAACAGCGGTTCCGGCTTTTGCGCCATTTGGTGATTCCAACGCGCTGGAACCGGGGCAGCTGGCGATTGCGATTGGCAGTCCGCTCGGCGATTTCCGCGGCACCGTGACGCTGGGCGTTGTGAGTGCATTGAATCGCAGTGTGGGAAATCAACGGGGTCTGATTCAAACCGATGCCGCAATCAACAACGGTAATTCGGGGGGGCCTCTCATCAACACACAAGGGCAAGTGATCGGCATCAATACATTGGTTGTTCGCACATCGGGAACCGGCAATCTCACCGAAGGTTTGGGCTTTGCGATTCCGGCAAATATGGTGCGCGAAATCACTTTGCAGTTGATCGCCAAAGGCAAAGTCGAACGCGCTTATATGGGGGTTACGTATCAAGAAGTCGATCCCCAAATTGCAAGCGCGATGAATTTGAAAGCGACTGATGGGATTGTGGTGATGAGTGTCGAGCCGAATACACCGGCGCAAAGAGCCGGTTTGAAAGAAGGCGACGTGATTCTCTCGCTCAGCGGACAAAAAATTGATCAGGATCACCCGTTAGCCGTTTTGCTCTTTTCGCACAAAGTCGGTGACACGGTTACGTTAAAAGTTTTACGCGATGGCAAGGAAATTGAAGTCAAGCTAACTCTCGGCGCGCGACCGTAAAAATCAAAACTTCCGAAGTTATTCAAGCTTCGGAAGTTTTTTATTGTTCAAGGCGTCTGTGAAAATTTCTGATGTAAAATACCCGCCAGCGTCGGTTGACCGATCTCTTGCAACTCGTACCGCACGCGGTCGGTGGGATGTTTGATGTTGACGATGCGTCGCAAATCGATTGGCGTGGCGATCAGCACCAAATCGACTGGCGCGGCGTTGATCGTTGCTTCAAGTTCTTTGATTTGCTTGTCGCCGTAACCCATCGCCGGCAAAACGTTGCCGGTCGTTGGATACTTGGCGTACGTGTCTTGGATCGAGCCAACCGCGTACGGTCGCGGATCGATAATTTCTGCCGCGCCGAATTTCTGTGCGGCGACGACGCCGGCGCCGTACGCCATTTCGCCGTGTGTCAGTGTCGGTCCATCTTCGACGACGAGCACACGCTTGCCGCGAATCGCGTTTGGGTCATCGACGAAAATCGGTGATGCGGCTTCGATGACGATTGCGTTAGGATTCGTGGCGCGAATGTTCGCGCGCACGCGATTGACGCCGTCGCTGTTCGCGGTATCGATTTTGTTGATGACGACAACATCCGCCATTCGCAAATTCGTTTCGCCGGGATGATACGCAATTTCGTGTCCCGCGCGATGTGGATCGACGACGACGATGCTCAAGTCCGGTTGATAAAATGAAAAATCGTTGTTGCCGCCGTCCCACAAAATGATGTCGGCTTCGGTTTCCGCCTGCCGCAAAATTTTTTCGTAATCGACGCCGGCGTAAATGATCGTGCCGCTGACAATGTGCGGTTCGTACTCCTCGCGCTCTTCGATGGTTGTATCGTGCTTGACCAAATCATCGATAGTCGCAAAACGTTGCACCGCTTGTTTCACCAAATCGCCGTACGGCATTGGATGGCGAATGGCAACGACGCGCTTGTGCATTGCGCGGAGACAACTTGCAACGGCGCGGGTTGTTTGCGATTTGCCGGAACCAGTGCGCACCGCGCACACCGAAATCACCGGCTTGCTCGATTGCAACATCGTCGCGCGCGGACCAAGCAAGCAAAAGTCCGCACCCGCCGCGAGCGCAATCGACGCGCGATGCATCACTGTTTCGTGCGAGACATCGCTGTACGCAAAAACCACTTGCTCGATGTGATGCTGACGAATCAGTTTCGGTAAATCGCTTTCCGGAAAAATCGGAATGCCGTTGGGGTAGAGCGTGCCGGCAAGCGCGGCGGGATACACGCGTCCTTCGATGTTTGGAATTTGGGTGGCGGTAAACGCGACAACGTCGTAAGCGTTGTTGGTGCGAAAGTAAACGTTAAAGTTGTGAAAGTCGCGTCCCGCCGCGCCCATAATAATCACTTTGGTACGATGAGTCATTTTTGCTCCATTGAAAAAATTTACGTCATCAGCGAAAGTTGGGTGGACATCATTATACGCAAAAATCGCCGGACAGCACCTTTGCCCCGGCGATTCAAGGCACGTCGTAAAAAATCACCACCCCGCAAATTGTTGAACCAGCAACGCAATGCCAATGGCAATCAAGCCGAGGGGCCACCATTGTGCCCAGCTTGCGCCGCCAAACGGGATCGTACCGATAGCAATCAACACGATGCCCCCAATTACAAGCCCTAGCGCGCCGCGTCGATAATCCGGCATCACGAGCCGCACGAGCGCTTGCAGAATTAGCAAGCCGCCTAACCCCATCAAGAACGCGCCCCACATGTTCGACCACGTGACGCCGAACATTCCATTTTGCGTGATGAAGAAAATAACGCCGAGCAGAATCAACACCAAACCGCCCATCGCGCGGTTGATCGGATCGCGCCGCCGCCATTCGTGCCCATCACCCCGGCGAGATGCATCATTCTGCGATTGATTCGGTTGAAGATTGTTCATTTCGCCGCCTCCTTTGATGAACCCATAATAGCACAGATAATATTTTTCTGCACCTTGCAAGTTTATAACTGATGTTAACTAATGGTGCTAGTTTGCAGGTGGATGGCTGTGAGATTCAAGTAGCGCGTCGCAAAATCAAAGCACAAAATATGCTCAAGAATCGCACTAGCACCATTAGTTATTACGCGATTGATGTCATTTCGAGGGAGCGCAGCGACCGAGAAATCTCGTTTTTCAGCGTATTGTGAGATTTCTCGCTTCGCTCGAAATGACACTGCGTAAGGTGAGTTTATAAAATGGTTGCGTCGCAACCTCGTTATGGTATAATCCAAGTGAAATGCAAAGACACACCGAACGCGGCGTTTCGTTTTACGCCTTTGATTCGCTGAATCACACGCACGCAATCATTCACGCGATTTCGACCCGGCACGGCGGCGTTAGCCCCGCGCCATTCGATACGCTCAATCTCAGCCGCAACGTCGGCGATGAATGGCACAACGTCGATACGAATATCAAACGCTTACACGATGTACTCGCGCTCGACGCCAACGCAACCGTCGCTGCAAGCCAGGCGCAAGCCGACGCAATTGCAATAGTCGATGAACGGCATCGCGGCACGCGCATCAAAAATGTCGATGCTTTGTTGACGAACGCGCCAAACGTGCCGCTCCTTTTGCGCTTTGCCGATTGCGTGCCGATTTTTCTGTATGATCGAACACATCGCGCGATTGGCGTGATTCACGCCGGGTGGCGTGGAACTGTTTTGAAGATTACCACTCGCGCCGCGCAAGCAATGTTCGAAACGTTTGGCACGCGCCCGCGCGATCTAATCGCGTGCATCGCGCCGTCGATTGGCCCGTGTTGTTATCGCATCGGCGATCAAGTGATTGAGCGCGTCCGCGCTGCGTTTGCAAATGCCGACGAATTGTTCATCCCGCAATCGGGCGGCGGCGTCCATTTTGATTTGTGGCAGGCGAACGCGCACCAATTGCGCGCGCTGGGGGTTGAACAAATCGAAATAGCAAATCTTTGCACCGCGCATCGCACCGACGATTTCTTTTCGTGGCGCGCGGAACGCGGAAACACCGGCAGATTTGGAGCGGTGATCGCGTTGAATAAAACGTAAAGCGTAAACTGGAATGAACGAAATTTCAGATCGACTGCGAATTGTCCAAGAATGCATTGCCAATGCGGCGGCGCGCGCCAACCGCGACCCGAACGAAATCACGCTGGTCGCGGTGAGCAAAATGCAATCGGTCGAGGCAATTCTCGCGGCGTACGCGGCGGGCGTCCGGCATTTCGGCGAGAATCGCGTGGAAGAAGCGGCAGAGAAAATTCCAATTGCCAAATCCCAAATCTCTAAAACTACAACTGACAAACTGACTTGGCACTTGATCGGGCACCTGCAGAGCCGCAAAGTCAAAGACGCCGCACCGCTGTTCGATTTCGTTCATTCCATCGATAGTGTCTCGCTCGCCCAAAAACTTGACGCGCGCGCGGCGATCCTCGGCAAAAAAATTCCCATCTTACTCGAAGTGAATGTGTCGGGTGAGGAAAGCAAGTACGGTTTTGCGCCGTCAACTTTGTTCGCCGCCGTCGAACAGATTATTCAACTTGAAAATCTCGACGCGCAAGGGTTGATGACAATCGCGCCGATTGTTGAAAACGCCGAGCAAGCACGACCGCACTTTGGCGCGCTGCGCAAATTGCGTGATCAACTGCGCCAACGATTCCCGGCGCGCGCGTGGCAACATTTATCGATGGGAATGACGGACGACTTTGAAGCGGCGATTGCCGAAGGCGCGACGATTATCCGCATCGGTCGCGCAATTTTTGGGGAGAGGAAATAAAATGGTTCTGATTTTTGGTGAAGATGTTTTTTCACCGCTGAGAACGCAAAACACGCAGAGATTTTTTATGGTATTTTTTCCGCGCACTCTGCGAACTCTGCGGTAAAATTCCAAGCGACTTGTAATCCTAACGACTCGATATGAGGAGTAAACCACAATGGTTATGACTTTGCAATTGATCGATTTCATTTTCACGCTGTTGAGTTTTGCGATTATCGCGCGTGCGTTGCTTTCGTGGTTCGTGCGCGATCCGTACAATCCACTCGTTTACTGGCTGGATCGCATCACAGAACCGATTATGGCGCCGCTCCGCCGCGTCATTCCGCCTATCGGGATGATGGACATTACGCCCATCGTTGCGTTGTTGATTCTGCAATTCATTCAGGTACTCCTTCAAACCTTCATCGCCGGGATGTACTATTGATGCCCGGCTCGCTTGATGCTTTGCGCGCGCTCGTCATCGACGCGGATGGTGTGTTGTGGCGCGGCAAACAACCTCTCCCCGGCGTCCCGGCATTTTTCGATTTTCTCAAGACGCACGCGATCAAATTTATGATCGCGACAAATAATTCCGCGCATCCGCCGACGAGCGTGACAGAAAGATTGCAACGGATGGGCGCGCGTGTTAGCGTGGAGAATGTCTTGACTTCGGCGCTTGCAACCGCAATGTGTTTGCCACGTCTCGCGCCGAACGCCAAGCGTGTTTTGGTGATCGGTGGGGAAGGGTTGACGATGGCACTGACGGACGCCGGCTATCACATCGTCGATGAAAATGCAGACGCGGTTGTCGTCGGCATCGACATTGCGCTGACGTACGAAAAACTAACCCGCGCGATGCGCGAGATTCAACGTGGCGCGGTGTTCATCGGCACAAACGCCGACGCGACGTATCCTGCTGCCGACGGCTTGATCCCGGGCGCTGGCACAATTCTTGCGGCGATTCAAACTGCCAGCGGCGTTGCGCCAATTGTCATCGGCAAGCCGGAACGGACGATGTTTGATCTCGCCGTCGAAAAGATGGGCGTCGCGCGTGAGGCGACCGCCACGCTAGGGGATCGATTGGAAACGGACATCGAAGGCGGAATGCGCGCCGGCTTGAAATCGATTTTGGTAATGACCGGCATCACAACACCTGAAATCCTGGCGCAATCATCGCTTCAACCGGATTTTGTTTTTGATGATTTGAATGCGTTGCGCGCGGAATGGGCGCGCGGCTATTGACTTTGCCTTTCCGCTTGAGTATACTTGCAACGTGCCATGATAGACTTGTTGAACCTTACCAATTTACAATTACGCGATCTGCTCGATTCCTGGGAGCAACCGGCATATCGTGCCGCGCAAATCGATTATTGGATTTACCGTGAACTCGTAACCGATTTCGACGCGATGACGAACTTGCCGCGCGATTTGCGTGGACGCTTGGCGCAAGAAACGAAAATCGGCGCGCCGCAAGTCATCGCGCAAACTGAATCTGCCGATGGCTTGACACGCAAAGTACTTTTGCAACTCGACGACGGTCAAACGATTGAAACGGTGCTGATGCTTTACGCCGATGCGCCCCACAGTCCGCAACTTGAAGCCGTGGACACAAAACGAAGAACCGTTTGCATCTCGACTCAAGTTGGCTGTCCGATTGGTTGTCCGTTTTGTGCGACCGGGCAAGCCGGTTACATTCGCAACCTGACGCCCGGCGAGATCGTGGCGCAGGTGTTGCACTTGGCGCGCGAACTTGCACCGGTCTCGCTAACGAACGTCGTCATTATGGGAATGGGCGAGCCGTTTATGAAATTCGGCGTAACGTGGCAAGCGATTGAATCTCTGACCGATGCGAATCGATTTGGGATAAGCGCGCGGCGCATCACCGTCTCGACCTCCGGCGAAATTCCCGGCATCGTGCGAATGGCAAAGGAAAAGTTGCCGGTCAATTTGGCAGTCTCGCTTCACGCGCCCGATGACAGACTGCGGGATACACTCGTGCCGCTGAATCGGAAATATCCGTTGAAGGAACTGATGCGTGCGGTACGCGGCTATGTCCAAGAGACGCGGCGGCGCGTGACGTTTGAATACGCGTTGATGGACAAGGTGAACGATAAACCGGAGCAAGCGCGCGCGCTAGTGCAGCTGTTACGCGGGTTGTTGTGCCACGTGAATTTGATTCCGCTGAATCCAACCGCCGCCTCGCCGTACGGACGAACACCGTACGCGCGCGTCAAACAGTTCCAGGGCATTCTGAGCGAAGCCGGGATTCCAACGACGTTGCGCGTGGAAAAAGGAATTGAAATTGCGGCGGGGTGTGGGCAGTTGAGGCAAGCAGAGAAAGGTAAAATTACAATCAAAAAAGTTTCCGCATCACATCTCGAATAAGGGTGTTATATGGAAAAATTCCGTATAAGTACTAATTGGGCGGCGAAAGCATCTGAGCCTGAGATAAGATGAAAGGATGCTTGAAATGACTCATCAAGTCATAGGGAGTGAAACAAGAAATTCTTGCTGGGGATGGCTCTGCAAAATAGGCGGAATGAGCGCACTAATAACAGGAACGTTATTACTAATTGGGATGATAAGTCTAATCGTCTCACTTCTTCAACCTAGAACCACAAACGGCTGGTTATCGCTATTGGGGAATAATTGGCTTGTTAAAATATTTATTCTGCATGCTGAATTCAGTGATATTCATGTGTTATGCTTAGGGACAAAACCTTTAGTAAGGTAACTATTTATGCGGGAATTCTTGCAAGCGTTTTTCTGTTTGTAGGCGACTTAACTGTAGGTGTTCATTCAAACATAATTACTACCCTTTTTAGCATTGGGTACATGCTTTTGATAACATGGTTCTTCTTGATTGCCCAAAGTCTTTTTCGGCTAGGGTTGGGTGTCTTGAAAGAACAGATGCAGTAAAATTATCAGAAAAATTAATGCAATACCGTATGTATGAAAGAAACGCCGCCCAACACAGCGTGCAGCCGACACGCTTCGCTCGCGTGCGGGTGATGCGCGTGCCGTTGGGCGGCATCTCTCCCACCTCGTATGTTGTCAGGGATAAAACCAATGCTTGCCTATCAACCCGCCACTCCTGACCAGATTGAGGAATTCCTACGTCTCCTGCGGTTAGATGCGTCGGATTATCTTGACCGCACGATGCAACTGATGGATATGACATGGGCGCAATTCTCTCAACGGGTTCGGACTGTCGGCCAGGTCTTTGGTGTTTACCGCCATAATGAATTGGTTGCGTTTTACTGGATAGAGGAACGAGAACGTATTGTCCATTTACATGGTTTGGTCGTTAGCAATGCTTATCAAAATCAAGGTATCGGAACAGAGATACTCACCACGCTGGCACACAAATATGCTGGAGTGATGGATGCTATTGAACTGGGTGTGCATGAAACCAACACTAGAGCATGCGTATTATACGAGAGAATAGGCTATCGCACAGTTAAGTACTTGCCAGACTTGGGGTTCTACGTTTTACAGTGCTCATTAGTGGAAAAGGAAGCAATTGACTCAAAGTCATGAAAGCGCAGTGCCGCCCAACATCCGCTTCTAGCAGACGCCTCGCTGCGCTCGGCGCGGCTGAAGCGCGACCGTTGGGCGCAACCGTTCCAAGCGACATGCAAAACAGCAGAATGGAGTGAAGTCAAATGACAAGAGCGTTTAGCGTTATCATTGAACGCGACTCCGAAGGTTACTATGTAGCCAGTGTTCCTGAATTACGCGGTTGCCACACTCAAGCCAAATCTCTGGATACCTTGATGAAGCGCGTTCGCGAGGCAGTTGAGTTGTGTCTACAAGTCGAAGGTGAGAAAATCTCACCTCAAGAATTCATAGGGGTTCAGCGTATCTGGGTTGAAGCATGACGAAACTGCCGCGTCTCAAAGGCCAAGAACTTGTTGCCGCGTTGCATAGGGCTGGCTTTGAAGTGATACGCGTAAAAGGAAGCCATCACTTTCTGCGGCATTCCGATGGACGGTGTACAGTTGTACCCGTTCATCGCGGAGAAACAATTGGACCAGGTTTGATGTCCAAGATTCTACGCGATTGCGAGATGACACGTGATGAGTTGCTGGAACTACTATAAGGTGTGCCCCTTTTGTTCAAAGCACGTTGCGCCTAACAAGGTGCTTCAGCCGACCGCATTCTGCGGCGGCTGAGCTTGAATGTTGGGCTTGATAAGTAACAGATGACCAAACTCGCACCTTCCATTCTCTCCGCCGACTTTGCGCGGCTGGGTGAGCAAATCAAAGAAGCCGAAGCCGCCAGCGCGGATTACCTTCACGTCGATGTGATGGACGGACACTTTGTCCCCAACCTCACCATTGGTCCCGTCGTCGTGGCGTGGTTGCGCCCGCTAACCAAGTTGCCGTTCGACGTGCACTTGATGATCGAATCGCCGGAGCGATACATTCCGGATTTTGCTAACGCTGGCGCGGACATTATCACGGTGCATCAGGAAACGTGCGTGCATTTGCATCGCACCGTTCAGCAGATCAAGGGGTTTAATAAAAAGGCGGGCGTCGCGCTCAACCCATCGACGCCGGTCGCAACGCTGGAAGAAATTCTACCGTACATCGATTTGGTGCTCATCTTGAGCGTCAACCCGGGATTTGGCGGGCAAGCGTTCATCGCAACATCGATGCAGAAGATTGCGGCGATGCGAAAAATGATCGACGCGCGGGGACTCGCCGCGCAAATCGAAATTGAAGTGGATGGCGGAATCAATCCGGAGATCGCGCCGCGCGTGGTGGCGGCAGGCGCAAACGTGCTGGTCGCGGGGTCGGCGGTGTTCAACAAAAAAGAGCGCGTGGCGCAAACGATGGAACGTCTGCGGGCAAGCGTCAAATAAAAACCAGCGACTCGAGGCTGAGCCGCTGGTTCATTGTGGCAAAAACATTAATCGTTCTTGTTCAATGTTCGCAAACAATTCGCACACACATTCAGTTTTTGCTTCTTGCCTTGATACACAATTGTTCGTTTGCTGATGTTCGGCATAAAGCGTCGGTTGACGGCGTTCATCGCGTGACTGCGACCGTGCCCATACAACGGACCTTTGCTACAAATATCGCAACGCTGTGCCATACGAATCACTCCTTTCAAGCCATCGATAATTCCGTTAATCAAACGGGGCGGATAATAGCATAATCGACAATTTTACGCAAATCTCTCGACCTGATGAATTTTCAAAAACGAGTCAGGTCGCCGGGCAAAGGGTATGTCTGAAGAAACATTTTTAGGACGCATCGAAATTTCGCCGAACGCGATTGCAAGTCTGGCAGGCCAAGCCGTCCTCGAAAGTTATGGCGTCGTCGGGATGGCAAACAAGAATTTGCGCGATGGCATCGTCGAAATTCTGGGGCGCGGCAATTACCGACGTGGGATCGATGTCAAAGTGATCGAGCATCAAGTTTATATCGATCTCTTTGTGGTGATTCAGTACGGCACGCGCATTTCCGAAGTCGCGCACGGCATTATGAATCGCGTCAAGTTCAGTGTCGAAAAATCCTTGGGCTTGCCGGTCGCGCAGGTCAACGTGCACGTTCAAGGACTGCACGTCGACGAGCAATCCTAACCAGAGTCTTGGGGGCAGTTTTGGCAGACGATCAATCGCAGGCGACCCCCGCGTCGCTTCCATCACTCGTTTCGTTAGGCGGGCAAGAGTTACGCCAACTCTTTGCCGCCAGCACCGCGTGGCTCGAAAAACATTCGGCGTATGTCAACAGTCTCAACGTCTTCCCGGTGCCGGACGGCGATTCGGGGACGAATATGCTGTTGACGATGCAAGCCGCAATGAAAGAAGTGGGCGCGTCGCCGGAACATTCGGCGGGCGCGATTTGCAAGTTGCTTTCGCACGGCGCGTTGCTTGGCGCGCGCGGAAATTCCGGCGTGATCCTGTCGCAAATTATTCGCGGCTTTGCGCGCTCCGTTGAAAAGAAAGACGCGATCACCGCAAACGATTTTGCCGTCGCGATGGTCGAGGCGCAACGCACCGCATACAAAGGCGTCGTCAAGCCGGTCGAAGGGACAATTCTCACCGTCGTCCGCGAATCGGCGGATGCGGCGACGATTGCCGCGGCGCAGAGCGATGACCTCCGCGTCGTGCTGGGCAAAACTGTCGATGCGGCGCGCGTGTCGGTTTTGAAAACGCCGACACTGTTGCCGGTCCTCAAAGAAGCCGGCGTCGTCGATGCCGGCGGACAAGGGTTGCTCGTCATTCTCGAAGGCGCGTTGAAATATCTCAACGGCGAGCCGATGGAACTGGCGGCGACCGGTGTGAGCGCGCAAGCACTCGAACAGCTCGAACGCGAAGAGGGGTGGGGATTCGACATTCAATTTCATGTGCGCGGAAAGAATTTGGATGTCGATGCCATCCGCGAAAAAATTTCGAGTATGGGCGAATCGGCATTGATTGTCGGCGATGAAACGCTGGTCAAGGTTCACGTGCACGCGCCGACGCCGGGCGCGATTCTCGATTACGGTTGTTCCGTCGGCATCATCACGAACGTCATCATCGAAAATATGCAAGAGCAGTACATCGATTTTATGACAGGGCAAACCGCGCGTCCGCCGGTCACGGCGGAAGAAATCGTCGGCATCGGTACGGTTGCGGTTGCGCCGGGCGCTGGCTTTGCGCGCGTGTTCGAGAGTTTGGGGGTTGGCAAAATCATCGCCGGCGGGCAAACGATGAATCCCAGCACGGCGGATTTGGTCAAAGCGATTGAAGCGGTCAAGAGCGATCAGGTCATTGTCTTGCCGAATAACAAGAACATTATTCCGGCGGCGGAACAGGCGAAGCATTTGACCCAGAAAAATGTCGCCATCGTTCCGACCAAGACCATTCCGCAAGGTATCGCCGCGTTATTGGCGTTCAACTTTCAAAGCGATCTCGACACGAATCTCAAATCGATGGAGCGCGCGGCAAGGCACATCAAGACGCTTGAAGTTACGATTGCAACTCGTTCGGTAAAGCTCGATGGGTTGGATGTCAAAGAAGGAAATTTTATCGCCCTGATCGACGATGATTTGCAAGGTACCGGCGTTGAGCGAACTGCGCTGACGCTAGAAATGCTTGAGCGCATGAATGCCGCCGACGCAGAAATCATCACGCTGTATTACGGCGAAGCGATCACGGCGAACGAAGCCGAAGTGCTGGCGGAACAGATTCGCAAGTTGTATTCAGCGCAAGAAATCGAAGTCGTTAATGGCGGTCAGCCACATTATCATTTTATTATTTCGGTGGAATGAATCAAACATCCTGAACGAAACCGCCAAGCGGTGCAGTCGAAGGAGTGTATTCTTCGATTCTGCGCCGGCGGCGCTCAGAATGCGAAAACACAGGTCATTATGGGTCGCGTAAAAATCGTTACTGACAGCACTGCCGATATGCCACCTGAGGTCGTTGACGAGCTTGGCATTACCGTGATGCCGCTCACGATTCACCTGGGTCAAAAAATCTTGCGCGACAGCGTGGACATCACGCCCGCCGATTTTGTCCAACGAATGTCGCGCGCGTCGACGCCGCCCAAAACCAGCGCGCCAACGCAAGCGCAGTTCGATCAGCTCTACGCCGAATTGACGAAAGGCGGCGGCGAAGTTGTTTCTATTCACGTCTCCAGCAAGTTGAGCCAAACGTATCGCAACGCCCAACGTGCGGCGGCGCCATTGTTGGGGCGCAGTAAAATTGTCGTCATCGATTCGCAACTCATCACGGTTGGTTTAGGCATGTTGGTTACAGCCGCTGGGCGTGCCGCCGCGCGCGGCGACTCGCTCGATGATGTGGTAAAGTTGGTGCGCGGAATGATCCCGCGCATCTACATCGGTTTCTTCGTCGAGACGCTCGATTATCTCGAACGGGGCGGACGCATCGGCAAGGCGCAGGCGTTGTTGGGCAATATGCTCAACATCAAGCCGTTGTTGATTCTTGAGGAAGGCGAAATTGTCGCGCTGGAAAAAGTTCGCACGCGCGCCAAAGCCATCGAAAAGTTAGTCGAGTTCATCACGGAGTTTACGCACATTCAAAAGATGGTGGTTCTGCACGGCAACACACCGCAAGATGTTGCAACTTTGATCGAGCAAACAAATTTGCTTTTGCCCAACCTCGACATCTCAGTAGATCATTACGGGCCTGTCATTGCGACGCATATCGGGACCGATGCGCTGGGCGTAGTGGTGTACGAAGGAATGTAGATGCCCAACGTTAAAATCGTTACTGATAGTTTGGCGGACATTCCACCGGCGTTATTGAAAGAGCTCGACATTACAACAATTCCGTGCCTTGTGCGTTTTGGTGATCAGGAATACCGCGACCGAATCGATTTGTTTCCATCCGAGTTTTATCAGAAACTCCAAGCCAGTCCGATGATGCCGAGCACTTCGCAACCGGCGACCGGCGTCTTTGAAGAAATTTACCAGCGTCTGGCTAAAACGACGGATGAAATCTTGGCAATTCATACCATCGCGTCGTTGAGCGGAATCTTTAATGCTTCCCGGCTCGCGGCAGAAAATATCAAGACCGCCAAGATTGAACTGATTGATTCGGGTCAAGTTACAATGTCGTTGGGCTGGATCGTCATTCTTGCGGCGCGTGCGGCAAAAGCTGGTCATTCGCGGGCAGAGATCAAAGCCATCGTCGAAGATGTGAAAAAGCGCGTGCACGTGATTGCCATGCTCGACACGTTGGAGTACGCGCAACGCGGCGGACGGTTGGGCAAAGGACGTGCGTTAGTCGGGACGTTGTTGAATGTCAAACCGTTGCTGTCAGTCATCGACGGCGAAATTATGCCGGTCGAAAAAGTGCGAACGCAACGACGCGCGCTGGAACGCCTCGTCGAAATCGTGCTGGCTTCGGGGCCGATTCAAGAATTGTCGGTCGTTCACGCGGACGCGCCGCATCACGCCGCAACGCTCCAAGAAATGTTAGCCGATACGTTTCCCAAAGAACAAATTGTAATGTCGGAAACGGGACCCGTGCTCGGCGCACACGTGGGGCCGGGCGCGGTGGGAATTGCGTGGGTTACCGGCAAGTATTAATTGAGAGAAATGAAATCTGCAATGGGGATTATGGCTGATTTGCAAGATATACAAACCAAGTTGCTCAACGAACAGAAAAAATGCGACGATCGTTTATTTATCGGCGGCTTGGAAAAATTTGTTAACAACTGGACGACCAAACAAAAACAAAATGGCGATGCCGAACTTGCGCGGCTGGCTGATCAAGTAGCACAAACATTAGCCGGCTACGGCGCGGCAACTCCCGAAGTTCGCAAGGGCATGATCGACCGCGCGCTCGCGTTGTTACGTGACGGAACGTCGATGCCGGCGCCAGTGACAGAAACGATCCCGCCGGAAGAATCCTCTGACGAATTTGAGGAAGAGACCCTTGCACCGCAACAAAATCATCGCTTGCCTACAGTTCAAGGGCTGGGACTCGATGCCGAAGTTCAGCGATTGCAAAGTGTTGGTCCCGCTTACGAAAAGCGCTTGCGGCGGCTAGGGATTACGACCGTCCAAGATTTGATCTATCATTATCCTCATCGCTACGACGATTACAGCAGACTCAAGACGATCAGCCAATTGATGTACGGCGAAGAAGTAACGTTGCTGTTGACCGTCTGCGAAACGAAGACGCGCGAGGTGCGCGGTGGTCTCAAGATCACCAATGTTCTGCTCGCCGATTTGACCGGCACGATTCAGGTTACGTACTTTAATCAGCCGTGGTTGCAACAACAATTCAAATCCGGCCGACGGATCGTCATCAGTGGGCGCGTCGATCAGGATTTGGGACGACTCACCATCAAACAACCGGACTGGGAACCGTTGAGCAATGAGCTGATTCACACAGCACGCATCGTCCCAGTTTATCCACTCACCGAAGGTCTCACCAATCGTTGGCTCCGACGTTTGATCAGTAGCGTGGTTGAGCATTGGGCAGACAAAGTCCCCGAGCCGTTGCCGGCAGCGATTCGCCAGCGCTGGAGTTTGCCCGATCTTGGCGTGGCGTTGCGCGAAGTGCATTTTCCATCGTCGTTCGAAAAGATGGAGCAAGCGCGGCGGCGTCTCGCGCTCGACGAATTTTTGTTGATTCAACTGGGCGTTCTGCGCCAGCGCAAACAATGGCAGGCGCAACCCGGACGCGCCTTGCAAGTCGATCCAGCCGCGCTCCGTCGATTCCTCGATACGTTGCCGTTCAAACTGACCGGCGCGCAACAACGCGTGATGAACGAAATTCTCAGCGATCTTCAAAAGCCGCAACCGATGAGTCGATTGTTGCAAGGCGATGTCGGTTCCGGTAAAACGGTCGTCGCCGCCGTGGCGATGCTGACCGCCGTTGCCAACGGCGCGCAAGCCGCGTTGCTTGCGCCAACCGAAATTCTTGCGGAACAACATTTCAAAACGCTGTCGAAAGTTTTTGCGGAACAACCCCACGCGCCGCGCATTCGCTTGTTGACCGGCAGTTTGAAGAATCGGGAAAAAGAAACGGTGCGCGCGCAAATCGCGTCCGGCGAAATCGACATTGCGGTGGGCACGCACGCGCTCATTCAAGGAGAGGTCGAATTCAAAGACCTGGGGTTGGCCGTCATCGACGAGCAGCATCGTTTTGGGGTGGAACAGCGCGCGACGATTCGCGCCAAAGGGTATCGTCCGCACATTCTTGTGATGAGCGCGACGCCGATTCCGCGCACACTCGCGCTCACGATTTATGGCGATCTCGATTTGTCGATCATCGACGAGATGCCGCCGGGGCGGCAGGAAATCAAAACGAAATGGCTCGAGCCGCGCGCGCGCGAACGCGGTTACTCATTCATCCGTACGCAAGTTGCACAAGGACGACAGGCGTTCGTCATCTGCCCGCTCATCGAAGAATCGGAAAAAATCGATACCGCCGCGGCGGTGGAAGAGTATGAACGGCTTCGTAAAAGTGTTTATCCCGATTTGCGTGTTGGGCTAATTCACGGTAAACTAAAGCCAGCCGAAAAAGACGAGACGATGACGAAATTCCGCGATCACGAAATCGATATTCTCGTTGCCACGTCCGTCGTCGAGGTGGGCATCGATGTGCCAAACGCGACGGTGATGTTGATCGAAGGCGCGGATCGATTTGGGTTAGCACAATTGCATCAGTTTCGCGGTCGCGTGGGACGCGGTGAGCATCAGTCGTACTGTTTGCTCCTCGCCGAAAAGTCGAACAGCACGAGTGATGAACGACTCCAAGTCATCGAATCGACCCAGGATGGTTTCCGGCTTGCGGAAGAAGATTTGAAACTGCGCGGTCCCGGCGAATTTTTCGGCACGCGGCAGTCCGGCTTGCCGGATTTGAAAATTGCCAAATTGAGCGACGTAAAAATTCTGGAAGAAGCGCGCCAAGTGGCGCAAGATATTTTCGACCGCGACCCGGAATTGAAACACGCCGAGCATCAAGTTCTCGCGCAACGCGTTGCGGATTTTTGGAAGGGCAAGGGAGACCTCAGTTGACCATCGCAATTTATCCCGGCTCGTTCGACCCGATTCATTACGGACACATCGACATTGCCAAGCGTGCCGCGAAAATTTTCGATACGTTGATCTGGGCCGCGTACGATCATCAGCGCGCGCTTAAAAATGTGATGTTCAACACGCAAGAGCGCATTACTTTTATGCGCGAAGCGGCGAAGGATACACCGAACATCAAGGTAATGCCCTATCACGGACTCACAGTCGAATTTGCGCGGAGTCAAGGCGCAACGGTGATGGTGCGCGGTTTGCGCGTGACGTACGATTTTGAAATGGAATATCAAACCGCGTTGACCAATCGCCAACTGGCGGAAGACATCGACACGATTTGTTTGATGACAACGCTCAAGTACGCGTTCGTCAGTTCGACGACGTTGAAAGAGGTTGCGTTCTTGGGCGGCGATATTAGCGAGATCGTTCCGCCGTACGTGGAAGTCGCGTTGCGGAGACGCCTGGCACAGTTAGGCGAAGATCAAGGCGAGAAAGTTAATCTGATTTCACTTAGAGAATAGAAAAAATGGAACATGGAGTTTAGAGATTGGAAATTGGTTACGGCATTATTCTCTAATCTCCAATTACCACAATGAAAGGGGATGATAGCCATCGACGTTTTATACTTGGTTGACCGCTTGGAAGCCCTGCTGAACAAGGGCTGGCGCGTCCCCATGACTGCCAAGACGATGATCGACGAGGACGAGTTCTTGGATATTGTCGATCAAATGCGGATTGCGTTCCCGGAAGAAATCAAGCAGGCGAAGAAAATCGTGCAGGATCGCGACCGCTTGATCGCGCAGGCGCAGGAGGAAGCCCAACGCATCGTTGAGTTTGCCAAAGAGGATGCCGCGCGTTTGACGAACGATCACGCGATTGTCAAATCGGCGCAACAAACTGCCGTGCAGATCAATCAGCAGGCGAATGCGGCGGCGGCGGCAACGCGCCAAGGCGCAGACGATTACGCAGCGCAAATTTTGCGTGAGTTACAAACGCGACTCGACACGTTGATTCAGCAAGTGACGCTCTTACAAAATCAAGTGATCAACGGCATTAGTGTCATCGAGTCGCCGGACACGGCAGTGCCGGCGGATGATGCCGAACAAAATTCTTGACAAGCGTTGTATCCCAGATATAATGGGCAACGTTTTCTAGAGACTTATGCGATACAACGTCGCCCAGTTGCTCAAGGAGCAAAGCGGGCATTCCCGGCAATATGCTTTGCACGAAGACATTTCCCGGCTCGATCCGGACATTGAGCCGATTAGCATGCTCGATGGACACGTGCAATTGATTCGCACCGGCGATGGCGTCCTGGTGCTGGGGCAGTTGCAAACATCGTTGGAATTTGAATGTGCGCGCTGTCTCACGCATTTTTCCAAGTTGATCCAATTTCGATTGGAAGAAGAATTTCGTTCGACCATCGATATTATCACCGGTGCGATGTTGCCGCACGCCGATGATGACGAAGAAGCGACGCGCATCGACGATCATCACGAAATCGATTTGACCGAAGTCGTGCGGCAGAATTTGTTGCTTGCCGTGCCATCGAATCCGATTTGTCGAACAAAATGTTTGGGGTTGTGTCCCACGTGCGGCAAGAATTGGAACGAGGGTCCGTGTGATTGCAAGCACGACGATATCGACCCGCGCTGGGATGCGCTGAAGCAGTTACGCGACAAGATATGATATTTGCCACAGAAACACGCGGAAAAAAATCTGCGAAATCTGCGGATGATTTTTAACTTGCTGATAATAATCTGAAAGGAATACAAAGCACAATGCCACCTCTACCTAAGCGGAAACTGTCCAAGGGTCGGCGCGACCGCCGCCGCAGTCATCTGGCGATGAAAGTGCCGGCTTTGACACCGTGTCCCAACTGTCACAAGATGCGCGCGCCGCACCACGTTTGTCCGCATTGCGGATATTACGCGGGCGAACAGGTTTTTACCGTTGAGCAAAAACCGGCGCGCAAATCCTAAACTGGCGAATCGTGGAATGAGATGCTTGGGGGTCTGGTGTTCTTTCGCGTCCGCGCGACAGCCAGACCTCTTTTTACAATTGCTATTGCGAGCCGCCGAAGGCGGTGTGGCAAACTCCGCGATGCTTGGGGGATTGCTTCGTCGCCAAACGCTTCGCGGCTCCTCGCGATGACAACTGGGCGCTTGAAATCTTAAATTATGAAAACCGCTTTTGTCTTTCCCGGTCAAGGTTCGCAGTACGTTGGCATGGCACAAGACCTTGTCGCTAATTATCCGGCGGCGCGCGCGTTGTTTGAGCAAGCCGAGGCAACGCTCGGTTTTTCGCTTTCGACGCTTTGCTTCAACGGACCCGAAGCCGATCTCACCGACACGATCAACGCGCAACCGGCATTGCTCACCCACAGTATCGCCGCACTGACTGTGATTCAAAACGTCAAGCCGGAATTATCCGCCGATTTTGTCGCTGGGCATTCGCTTGGCGAATACTCCGCGCTCGTTGCCGCCGGCGCAATCGATTTTGTGGACGCCCTCAAACTTGTGCGCGAACGCGGGCGCGTGATGAAGCAAGCCGGCGAAACCAATCCCGGTGCAATGGCGGCGATGCTCGGTATCGACACCGATGCGTTGGAGCAAGTCTGTAACCAAGCCAGTGTGCAAATTGCAAACTACAACGCGCCCGGACAAATCGTTATCTCCGGGACTAAAGACGGCATCGCGCGCGCAATCGAGTTGGCAAAAACACACGGCGCAAAACGCGCGATTCTGCTTCCGGTCAGCATCTCGTCGCACTCGCGGTTGATGGAATCCGCCGCGCGTGAATTTGCCGCCGCCGTGAACAGCACGCCAATTCGCGCGCCGAAAATCCCGGTGATTTCAAATGTTACCGCGCAACCGCTTGCCACCGCTGACGAAATTCGTCACGAACTCGTTGCGCAATTGACCGCGTCGGTGCAGTGGATCAAATCGGTTGAGTACATCGCGGCGCAAGGTGTAACCAAGTTCATCGAGGTGGGTCCGAAAGACGTTTTAGCCGGCTTGATTCGCCGCATTAACAAAGACTTGCACGCGGTTAGCGTGGGCGATGTGGCGAGTGTGAAAGCGTTTGTGGAGGAATAAAATGAATCTCACCGGCAAAATCGCACTTGTTACCGGCGCGTCGCGCGGGATTGGAAAAGCATGCGCGCTCAAGCTTGCGTCGCTGGGCGCAAAAGTCGTCGTCAACTATAATAAGAATCAGGAAGCGGCGGAGCAAGTCGTCGCCGAAATCAAACAGGGCGGCGGCGAGGCGATTGTGGTGCAAGGCGACGTCAGCGATTTCGTCACCGCGCAGAATGTCATCAAAGCAACTATCGACGCGTACGGTCGATTGGATATTCTCGTCAACAACGCCGGCACCACGCGCGACACGCTTCTCGCAATGATGAAAGAAATCGAATTCGATTCGGTCATTCAAACGAATTTGAAGAGTGTATTCAATATGAGTAAAGCCGCGCTTCGTCAAATGATGAAGCAAAGGTACGGGCGCATCGTGAACATGACATCGATCGCCGGTATCGTCGGCAATCCCGGGCAGACGAATTATTCTGCGTCGAAAGCCGGGATCATCGGTTTCACAAAAGCGATGGCGAAAGAGTACGGCGGAAAGAATATTGCGGTGAACGCGGTTGCGCCCGGCTACGTTCCAACCGATCTGACGAACATTTTGCCGCAGGACATTAAAGACGGCATCATCAAACTTACTGCGCTGGGACGGATGGGCACGCCGGAAGAAATTGCAAACGTCGTCGCGTTTCTCGCGTCCGACGAGGCGAGTTACATTACCGGGCAAGTGGTCGCCGTCGATGGCGGATTGACCTAGTGCAGCAACATGAAAAAGTTGCGTCCAAAGCCGATGGGGAAACACCGACAAATACGGTGATAAATCATTTGCTCACTACGCACTTTCACGTTGATGCACTACTAGGAGGTTCCAATGTCAGCGATGGAAGAACATCTCGGCAACGTTACCGTCGCGCGCCAGGTTTTGGCGCAGTTGGTGCGCTTGACCGCGCTCGCCACACCCGGCGTCGCGCGCCTTGCGCCGAATTTTCCAACGCATATGAAACATCTTCTTCGCGGGAAAAGCGGCGAAGGGATCGAAATCGAAATTGAAGATCACAGCGTCTCCATCGATTTGTACATCGTGGCGGAACCGGATGCGCAAATGTTGCCGCTGGGTCAAACCTTGCAACGCGAAATCAGCCGCGCGATACAGGACGTCGTCGGAATGCCGGTGAAAGAAATCAATATTCACATCGAAGATGTTGCCGACCGCTTGCCGGTTGCAGCATCGTAACCACGATAGAGGAATTTGTGAAGACTCGCCGCCAAGCTCGCGAAATCGCTTTGCAAGCGCTGTACGAAATCGATTGCTCCGGTCACGCTTCCCAGCAAACGCTCGAGCATTTGATTCAAGACAATCGATTGTCCGAAGAAGGCGCAAAGTTTGCAAATGAGCTTGTGTTGGGTGTTCTCCAAGCGCGCGCGCAACTCGACCAAATCATCGCGCGGCACGCGCCGGAATTTCCCGTCGATCAGTTGGCGATTGTCGACCGCAATATCTTGCGCATCGCGTTGCACGAACTGCAGTTTAATGCCGACGTGCCGATCAAGGTAGCAATCAACGAAGCAGTCGAACTTGCCAAAACATTTGGGAGCGACACCGCACCGCGATTTGTCAACGGTGTGCTTGGCGCATTTTTGCAAGAACATCCCGCAGCAGAATTGCGGCGATAAATTGTACGTTGTCATTGCGAGCCGCGTTCTTCGCGACGAAGCAATCTCGCAAGAGTCTTTTGAAAGATTGCTTCGTCGGCATAAACCGCCTCCTCGCAGTGACAATCCTGAGGAATAAATGTCTGTCCCGCTACTAGTTTCCACCGATTGGCTTGCCTCGCGCTTGAACGATTCGAACGTTCGCATTGCTGACGTGCGGTGGTATCTTTTTGAAAAAGACAAGACCGGCGAGAGCGAGTACTTATGTGGGCATATTCCCGGCGCAGTCTTTATCAATCTCGATACCGCATTGGCAAAACACGGCGTCATCGGTCCCGGTCGCCATCCAATTCCAGATGTTTCTGTGTTTGCGGAAGCAATGTCGCGCGCCGGCATCGACACGAACACGCACGTCGTTGCGTACGATGATCGCGGCGGCGCAACCTGCGCACGGTTGTGGTGGTTGCTTCGCTATTTTGGACACGACAAGGTTTCGTTGCTCGATGGTGGAATTGCGCAATGGATCGCGGAGGGGCGTGCTTTACAAATCGATGTGCCCAAAGTGGCGCGCAAAAATTTCGTCGCGCAATCGCCGCGCCAATCGATGGTCGTCGACAAACTGGCAGTCGATGCTCTGCGGCGCGATCCACACGCGCACGTCTTGGATGTTCGTGTCGGCGAACGCTATCGCGGCGAGATCGAACCAATCGATCCCAAAGCCGGGCACGTGCCGGGAGCAAAGAACGCGCCGATTGCCGGCAATTTGAAAAGCAACAGTGATTTGCGCTTTCGCACGTCGGACGAAATTCGCGCGCGCTTTGAAAAACTTGGTATCGCGCCTAACGATCAAGTGGTGGCGTACTGCGGGAGCGGCATCAATGCGTGTCAAGCGGTTTTTGCGTTGACGCTCGCCGGTTTTGAAAATCCGTTGTTGTACGAAGGTTCGTGGAGTGATTGGAGCCGCGACGATAATTTGCCGGTTGCCACCGGCGCAAAGCCATAAGTGTGGTTTTTTGTCATGCTGAGCGTAGCGAAGCATCTAGCACATTTTGGGCGTCTTGCGAGATTCTTCGCCGCTTCGCGGCTCAGAATGACGCTCAAGACTTTCGAGGCGCGGTGATCGCGCCTTTGTATTTGAAAGAGGACACTTGAAATTCATCGATCTCGCACCAACGCCCGCTGGGCTGACGGCAATTCAAAAAAGAAATTTTCGCAATGTCCAAATCGACGGCATTGCGATTGGACTTGCCAGTGCGGCATCGCCGTTCCTGCCGGTCTTTCTCGCGCGGCTCGGCGCAACCAATCTTCAGGTTGGCTTGCTTACGTCGATGCCGGCGATCACCGGCTTGTTTTTAGCAATCCTCGTGGGGCGATTTTTGCAAACCCGCAAACAAGTTGTGCCGTGGTTTAGCGCGGCGCGTCTCGCCGTCGTCTCGTGTTACGCGCTGACCGGCATCGTTCCGTTTTTCGTGCCGCCAGAATTTATCGTACCGATTGTTTTGGCAATTTGGGCAATCGCCACGCTTCCGCAAATCGTCGTCAATGTTGCATTCTCCGTTGTGATGAACGGCGTCGCCGGACCAAAATATCGATACGATTTGATGAGCCGGCGTTGGTCAACCCTCGGTTTGGCGATGGCAATCACGGTGACGATTGCCGGGCAAATTCTCGACCGGATTCAATTTCCCTACAACTATCAAATCGTGTTCATTACCTTGTCGTTGGCAGGACTAGTCAGTTTCTATTATTCGAGTCACATTGAATTGCCGGATGCCGAACCGCCGCCGCGTGTTACCGGCGCGTCGTTACAAACTCGCGCGAAAAATTTCGTAGCGATGATTCAAAGCCAGCCCGCGTTCATTTCGTTTATGGCAAAACGCTTTGTCTTTTTTTCTGGCGCGGCACTTGGCGTTCCGCTCTTTCCGCTGTACTATGTGCGTGAAGTGAACGCGTCGAATGCATGGATTGGGATTATCAACACCGCCCAAACTGGTGTAATGTTACTGGGATATTTTTGGTGGACGCGACAATCCAAAGTGCGAGGCGGCCGCTTTGTCTTGTTGTGGACGACCTTTGGCTTGGGAATGTATCCGATCTTCACCGCGTTCACGCAGTCGGTCGAGTGGATCGCGTTCTACGCGTTGCTCTCCGGTATTTTTCAGGCGGGACTCGATCTGGTTTTCTTCGATGAGTTGATGAAGACATTTCCCGCCAAAGATACCGCGATGTTTGTGTCGCTCGCGCAAAGCGCGCAGTACGTTTCGACGATGGTGGCGCCGCTCGTGGGCACGTTTCTTGCCGATCACATTGGACTTGGCGGCGCGCTCATCGTGAGTGGTGTTATTCGGTTGCTGGGTTTTGCGTGGTTCGCGTTGAGTAAATCGCCGGTCAGCAGTTCGGCTTAGAGGCGGCGGGTGTAAACCCGGTGATTTTTGTACGGCTTGCCGCCAACGTTCATCAAATCGTTTCGCATCTGTACGGCTGTTTCGGCGACCTGGGTCAAATCCGCGTGTTTGAATTGTCCCGACTCGCGGATCGTTTTTTCGATTTCGGAATAGAGGAGCGCGTTGCCGCCGATGCCTTGATATTCGGGGAGAATGCCCGCGCCGTTGAGCGCGATCCATTGGGTTCGCCGCATATCGATCAGCAGATCAAAAATGCCGAACGGAAATAAATGGCCGCGTGCGCGTTGCAGCGCGGCGGAAACATCCGGGAAGGCAAAGAGAAAACCCACCGCTTCATTTTCGTGTGCGATAATTTTAAAGAGCCGCGGATCGGCGATGAGCATGATGTTATCGACGATGAATTTGATTTCGCGCTCGGTCAGCGGATAATATTCCCAGTTATTGACGAAGGCTTTGTTGTACGCCTGACCAATGCGATCTGCCCAGTGAATCAATTCGCGTTTGTTCTTAAAGCGCAAAACGCGCAACGTACCGCGCTTGAGCGCACGTGCGGCGACGCGGTGGACGATTTCCGGTAATTTGAAATCTGTTCCCAGATAGCACGAAACGAAATCGACTTCTTTGGTAAAACCAAGCGCTTCGATCAGGCGCGCATAGTACGGATAATTGTAATTCATCATCGTCATCATTTGCCGATGCTCGAACCCTTCGACGAGAATTCCGTACCCGTCGAGCGCGCCGAATCCTTTAGGCCCAACGACGTGATCGAGATTCCGCGCGCGCGCCCAATCGAAAACGGCGTTGAATAATGCAGTCGCCGCTTCCTGATCATTCTCGCATTCGAACAAATAGAATTGCGCCTGCCGCGTGTGGTGATAATCGTTATAGCGTTTATTCTCCAGCGCGGCGATTCGTCCCACGACGCGCCTATCACGCACGGCGATAAAAAAGTCAGCGTCGGAATGTTCGTAAAACGGATGCTTGTCGCGATTCAATTGCAATTTCACATCGCCGATGATGGGCGGAACCCATTGCGGATGATGGGCGTACAACCGAAATGGAACTTGAATGAATTGGCGAACTTGTGATGAGTTGCGAGTGTCGATCTGTTCGATCCTGAGCATTGCCGGCTCCTTGACGCTTTTTGCATTTTGCGAGTACAATTATAGCATCGACTTGGGTTAGGAGCGAATTATGCCGAAGATTAGAATTGTTACAGACACGACTGCAACTTTGCCGCTGGATTATTTGCGGGCGCATCACATCGAATCGGTGCCGCAGATTGTGATGTTCGAACAAGACACGTTCTTTGAAAACCGGACGCTCGCGTTCGACGAATTTTTACGGCGGCTCAAAGCGTCGTCTCAGTTACCCAAGACAGCCGCGCCGCAAACCGGCGATATGATTGCGGCGTACCGCCGCCAACTCGAACAGGCGGACACGATTCTGTCGATTCATCCATCGGCGGATGTGAGCGGCACCGTACGTTCGGCGCGGACCGCCAAAGCCGAATTGCCGGACGCCGACATTCGCATTATCGATACCCGCACGGTTGGCGGCAATCTCGCCGCGCTGGTCATCGCCGCAACCGAATGGGCGGAGGCGGGCATCGACGCGGATGAAATTGTTTCGCGCTTGAATGCGATGATTCCGCGCGGGCGAATTTATTTTCTTGTGGCGACGTTAGAATATTTGCAGAAAGGCGGAAGAATTGGTGGCGCGTCAGCGTTGCTGGGAACCGCGTTACAGATCAAACCAATTTTGGAATTGAAGGGGGGTCGCGTCGAGGCATTCGAAAAAGTGCGGACGCATCATCGCGCGTTGGAGCGATTGAAAGAATTGGTCGTCGAAGAATGTCCCCGTTCGCCGGACGCGCGCTTGTGCGTGATGCAAGCCGACGCGGAAGAAATTGGGCGGCGATTGGCTGAAGATTTGAGTCGCACGCTGAACATCGCTAACATCCCGCTTTACGGAATGAGCGCATCGATCACGACGCACGCGGGACCAGGCGCGGTCGGGGTTGGTTATTTCGTCGCGTAATGTTGTGTGGTTACAACATCCGCGCGTACATTCGATGCGTTTTGTAGAAATCGATGCCGAGGTCGCGCAACTCGCGTTGCATTTTGTCATTATCCACGCCGATCTGAACTAGGTCGGCGTGTTTGAATTTTCCGTCACGCACGCTTTTGAACATCTCGCTGAACAAAATCGCCGTGCCGCCCAAGCCGCGATATTTGTCGATGATTCCCGCGCCATTGAGATTTACCCATTTTGTCCGCTTCATTTCCCGCAACAAAGCGAGCCAGCCGAACGGCAATAGCTTGCCGCGCGTACGTTGTAGCGCCGCCGAAATATCGGGGTACGCAAAAAGATAGCCGACCAATTCTTCACCTTTCATCACGATTTTGATGAGGCGCGGATCGGCGAACCACAGGATTTGATCGGCGAGCGATTTTACTTCAGCGTCGGTGATTGGATAATTGCCGACCGTTCCTTGGAGCGACGAATTGTACAACTCTTTTAGTCGCGGAACGAGAAATTCTAAATCGCGGCGCGTCTTGAATCGCGCAATCGATAGCCCGCGTTTTTGCTGGACAAGTTCGGAAATCCGATGGATTTTTTCCGGCAGTTCAATGTCGGCGCTAAGATAACCGGAAACTACATCGCCGGTGCCGGCAAAACCGGCGGCTTGGATCAATGCCGGATAGTATGATGGGTTGTACGGAATTCCCAACGCGGGACGATGCTCGAATCCCTTGACGAGCAAGCCCATCCCATCGAGTGCAGAAAAACCTTTGGGACCGATGATCTTGTTCAGCCCGCGTCCGCGCGCCCAATTGAATGCCGCGTCGAACAATGCGCCTGACGCAACGTGATTATCCTCGCACTCGAACAGATAAAAGAACACAGTCGATTCTTTGTTGTACTCGTTGTAGTGTCGATGATCGAGCACGGCGATGCGACCGATGACGCGATCATCTTGCATCGCCAAAAAGAACGCCGCGTCCGAATGTTGGTAAAACGGATGCCGTTTGCGGTCGAGCATTTTGCGCGCATCGATTTCTAACGGCGGAACCCATTGCGGAATGTGGCGATAGATGCGAAACGGAAGTTCGAGGAATTGTTTGACGTGGCGAGGTTTTTCTAGGTTGATTTGAAAAATATTCATCAATGCGAAAAGACCTGCCGGGTTTCCCAAACCCGGCAGGTCGAGTATTTAGAACAATCCGCGGATCGTCAGCAAGAATCCGAAAATCGCCAGCGGGATCCCCAGGATTGCGCCGATGATCGTAACGCTGATAAGCACGCCAACGATCATAAACACAATGCCGAGAATCACCGCGACAAGTCGTCCGGTCAGTTCAAAAACTTTGGTAACGAGTTGCCAGACGAATTGAAATGGCAACAAGAGTATCGACATTTTTGACGCTCCCCGATTATGGATTCTTGAGTTCGTCTTTGTATGGCGCGATGAGCCAGAGAACAAGGTAGATCAAGATGCCGCTCCCGCCCCACAACGCGAGCAAGACAAACACCAGGCGCACAATCGTCGGATCGATGTCGAGCAATTCGCCCAAACCACCGCACACACCGCCCAACATTTTTTCAGTTTTGCTTCGATACAATCTGCGAGCCAATGTTACCTCCCAGTTTAGCGAGCTGCGCGATCATTCTTCTTGTCGTCGCGCACTCGCGTTTTCTATAGTATCTACGCATAACGCGAGAGAAGGTTACACTTGCAATTCTCTCTGTCAAAAACGGGTGAGGGTTTCGGCAATTGCACTGCTAGCGCAATCAGTGTTCTGATTTCACCGGACTTGGCCTGAATTTGGATCGAGCATCAGACTCGATTCATCGACGGCTTCAAAATCCGAGCCGTGCACGCGGCGAAATTCGGAGACGAGCATGTCATCGTCCCAGCGCGAATCCGGCGCGCCGCTGATGTACCAATCGCTTCCGTTATCGGCGACGATGATGCCGTAACGTTTGAACGCGGTCAAGATAACTTGCACTTGCGGCGAGAATGTCGAAATATCGAATGATGCTTTCAAGCGAAAGCGTTGTCCCATCGGCGGCGCATTGATGTTGTAATTATGATTGGTGCGATGCCGCGCGGGCCAAATATAGGTGTTGTTCGTACCGCGCACCGTGAATCGAATCGCGTGTTTGATTTCGCCGGCAATGACTTCATCGTAACGCACCAAGCCGGGCAGAATCGGCAAACCGGCAGCGTCGGCAGAAGTCCAATCAGCGGGACGCAATGTATTCGAATTTAAATCCCATTTTGCGCCGGAGCCGGCGTTCCACGATGCACCGCCGTTGTTGGTCGATGCATCGAATACTTCGTAAAGCAAACAGGTGTCTTGCTGAACGACAAGAATATGATGATCGCTCCCGTACTCGATTTGCGCGCTCGGTGGAATGGGATATGGACCTGGGTCACTTTCACTCGGATAGTAAAATGAGATCGGCACGTTCGGTTGCGAACTCGGCACGATGTTGTATGGAATACCGATGGGTCCGCCATTCCACACGGTTCCAAAATCTGGGTGGAGTCCGGTGCCCGCGCCGATAAAATTGATGTACGCGTCTGATTTTGCGTCGACTGGCAAGGTATCGATTCGCGCGTTCCACACATTATTCGCTGGGAACATTGGACAACCGGCGAGCGATGGTCCAGGCGGAATCGCTGGAATGCCACCGCTGATCAGTGGAAGAAAAATTCGAGAACTGGCAGATTGGAAAATTGGCGCGGCATTGGACGGTGAAACGCGATTAGCGATCATGAAAACGATTGACGCGACGGTGAGAGCAAGACCAATCGATTTGATTTGGCGAAAATTCAATCGTCACCTCTGCGATGATTCTAATTGCTCTCGCTATCGGATTCAAGAGAGGTTGCGGTACTAACGAATGGCGCTAGTAGTGCATCAACATGAAAGTGCCTAGTGGGCATATGCTCAAGCATCGCACTAGCATCATTCGTTACTAACTGGATTTTGCTTCAAGCCAGCGCTCGGCATACGCATTCATTAGACGGCGAATTGGTGTTTCCACGTATGTGTGAAGCGCAAGGGAAAGCAAGATGCAAATTCCAAAGAACGCAAGCCACGATGCAATCGCCACTGGTGGCGCGTATGCTTCGTAACGAAAAATGCGAAAAATAGTTTGCATCATATGGTAGTGAATTAGATATAGTGCGTACGATGCTTCGCCAAGCAAGACAATGGAAGGTGTAGCAAGCAATCGACCCAGCAGTGTGGAAGGAACAAGCGCGATTCCAAGAATCAATAGAAAGGCGAGCGGTGCATAAAGTGCATCCCAGGAATAAACAGAGTAAATGTTGCTTGGTATCATCATCGCGGCAATGATTCCAGTTGCCGCGCCGTAACTTACCACTGACCACGTTCTTCGATGTTGCGTCGCTGAATCCTTTTGGGCTCGGAATAACAGTGCACCGAGGATGCCCAAACAGAAATCGCCGAGGCGGAGTAGTGGTGTGCGGTACAGCCACCGATGTGCCGATGCCGGGTCTTCCCACGGTAAATCGGCTTGACCATTCTGCAATAATCCCCAGGCGATTAGGAACAATGCAATGGTAACAGCGCTTACCAAAAGCCACAAAGTTTTTTCCGATTTGCGCAATGGGTAAAAAATCAGTGCGAGAATTGGAAAACAGAGGTATAGAAAAAACTCAACACCGACGGACCAACCGGGGCTGTTGTACCCGTACGCAAAAGCCAAATCCGGCGACCAGCCTTGAATCGTCAAGAGATGCCAAAGCAAACCGATGTCTTGGGGCGCTTGGCGTTGTAACCAGATAAAAAGCAGGACGATGACGTAGAGCGGATAGACGCGTGCAATTCGCGCAATGAAATAGCGAGCAGTCGCGCGGAACGATGGCGTGCTCAACGACTCGATGTAATTGAGTCCGATGACAAAGCCAGACAAGACAAAGAAAATGGTCACGCCGTTATAGCCGGCTTTGAAAAACGTTGCCAGAAAATCGGGCATATAGTCCGGCTGGGGATGATGGCTTTGGTAGACGGCTAGGGCGGCAAAAAATCTCAACCCGGTCAGCGCGTCCAAACGCAGTTTGCTTTTTGTCGATGCAAAATCCATTCTGTTTTGCCCGAATCAATTACCTGAAATAAATTATGGCTTGTCTATCTTCATACAATTTCTTCCACGCCGAGTCGCGCGACAATTGTGCAACCACTGGCGCGTCTGGTTCGATGAGCACCATCCGCACATGATAGCGATCCAATGGTTCGCGCCAATCTACCGCGCCAGTGTATGTTGTGAGATACGCTTTAACAACCGAGTCTTCGATCAAGCCGTAGACATCGGATCGCCCGTCGATGAAGACGCGTTCGCGCGGATACAAACGCCAGATCAAATACCCACCCCAATTGTACTGATTAAAGATCGGACCGGTGAGTTTATTTTGCTCGATGAAATTCACCGCTTCGACCGGAAAATGCGCGCGCTCGGCGTTGGGTTGATCGATGATGACGCCGGCGATGCGAACCATCGCGGCGAACGTGAACACGCCGAGCAATCCCCAATTGATCGATTGAAGGGTGCGCGTGGGCGGCGATGACACAGGGTTCAGCGTCCATCGCCGCGATGCGATGAGGTGATTCGTAGCGGCGGCAAGCATCGGCGCGGCGATGAGAACCCAAATCGAAATCTGGCGCGCGGCGCGCAAGCCAAAAATCGCAAAACCAATCAGCAAAACGATTTGCGCCAAGCCAACGCGCTGGCGGGCGAGTCCAAGCGCGCCCAACGTCGCAATCAGCATCACGAGAAAAGGTTGCGCCGCAATCGATGTGAAATCGGGCGATTGCCATTCTTGAATATAAGTTTGAATCGAATGGCTGGTGAGTGTTTCGAGCGGATAGGTGTATAACCGCGCGCCGTTTGGATTTACGACAATCAAAGCGAGACACGCGAGCAAGATTCCGGCGAGTTGGACAGTATCGTGCCATTGACGGGGCGTTGAATGCCAGCGCAGAATTTTTTCGGTAACATCGCCGGCGAGATATACGCCGATGAGCGCGGGACCCAGCGCAAAACTGCCATGCGAGTTTGCCCACACGAGCATGACCGGCAAGAGCCATAACAACTTGCGGTTTGCGCCGGCACGCTGATAATCGTCAAGCAAAAATAGAAAGACGCTGACAAATAAAAGTGAGAGTGTGTGCGGACGTGCGCCCCAAAAGGGCGCCGCGGTGACGGCGGCAAGCAGAACGACAAATGCGGCGAGATAAGGTTTGCCCGGACATCGCAAATAAACAAGCACAAAGGTGAGCGTCGCAATGAACGCAAAGAAAAGTGTCAGCGCGCCCAACCCGCCGAGAAGATCAAGCCAGTACATCGCAACTTGGACAAGCCATTCGTGCGTGATCCACGGTTGCTCGGTAGCGGTGTGCGAAAAGAAATCGGTATGCGGAATGGCACGTGTGGTAGCGATGTACTCACCGGTGCGCAAATGCCAGCCAAAATCCGGGTCGGTTACATTGCGCGCCGTGAGAGTAACAAGGGCGAGGAAGAACAGCGCCGTAAAAAGTCGCCGGGTGGTGAGAATCATTGGACTGAGTTGATGCACTACTAACTAATGGTGCTAGTGCGATTCTTGAGCATATTTTGTGCTTTGATTTTGCGACGCGCTACTTGAATCTCACAGCCATCCACCTGCAAACTAGCACCATTAGTTACTAGACTTTGCGCGCGTACAACGTGAACAGATCGCCAAAGTTTACCGGGATTGCCACGCCGCCCCATTTCATTCGTGTGACAAGCGCATTGAGTATTCGATAAATCGTTTTGCTGTACGGCTCGAGGCGCGTGATGAAATAACCCAGCCGCAGGAATCTGCCTTGCGCGCTTGAACGAATGACTTGAAATCCGTTTTGTTCCAGCAGTTTGCCGAGCGTGCGCGGCGAAAAATAATACAGATGCATTTCCATCAGCCAGGGCCAGCGTGCACCCATCAAACGCGCAAACCAACTTTCGATGTCAATCGTGTGAATCGCAAAAATGCCGCCCGGTTTTAGAACGCGATGCACATTCCGCAATTCGGCGGCGGGATCGGTGAGATGCTCGACGACATCCCACAGCGTTACGACATCAAAGTAATTCTCTGGTACGGCCGTATCGCAAAGCGTGCCGGTGAGAACGCGCAAGCCGCGCGCGCGCGCCTGTTCCGATGCCCACGTCGATGGTTCGACGCCCCACGCTTCCCAACCGCGTTCTTGCGCTAGCTCAACCATCACACCGATATGACACCCCACGTCAAGCAATCGACGCGTGTCCGAGCCGGTTACCAGTTTTTCAAACGGCGCGAGATTCCGGCTGAACGTGAGCACGCGTCCTTCACGCTCTTCGACGTACGTCGGATCTTCGACAACGCTGTAGCTTTCGCTGACGAGCGAAGAATCCCAGCGCGGATTGGCGTAAACCAGCCCGCAGCGCCGGCATCGCACGATGGGCGGGTGCACGCCGTACGCGGAACTGGTGCATCGAAAATCGGCGGTGTTGGGCGACGTTGTTTTCAACGTGCTGGGGTAAAGCAATTGAGCGTCGCGCGCACCGCACAAGTTACACGAAATATCTTCGGGCAAAGCAGAATTCATTTTGGTTTTGCAGGGTGATTCAGCCAAAAGTTTTTGACGTTACGCAATCGGCGGTACGTCAAGCGCAGAACAGTGTACGTCGCCTTGTAAATTTCCGTGCGCGAAATTTTCGATGTGCCAGCGCGGCGGTCTTCATAAACAATCGGCGTTTCGCCAACGCGCCAGCCGCGCGTCTGACAGAGAAACAACATTTCGATGAGGAATGAATAGCCGTTGGAGAAGATCAAATCCAAGTCGATCGATTCCAACACGCGGCGGCGGTACGCACGAAAGCCCGAAGTGCAATCGTTCGCTTTGAGACCGAGCATCATCCGCGCAAAAAAATTTGCGCCCCAACTGACCAAGCGCAACTTGAGGTGGCGCCCTTGCATCCCGCCGCCCCGCACATAGCGTGAACCAATCATCACATCGTACCGCTCCAAGCCGGCAATCACATTGGGAATATAGCGCGGGTGATGAGAAAAATCGGCGTCCATCGTCAAAAGCGGATCGAGATTAAAGGCAAAGGCTTGACGGATGCCGGCAATGTGGGCGGTGCCCAACCCCATTTTCGCGAGACGATGAACGCAATGCACACGCGGTTCGGTTTGCGCAATTTCATCGACGAGTGCGCCGGTGCCGTCCGGCGAATTATCATCGACGATGATGATGTGCGCGTGAATTGGCAAGGCGAGAATCTGATGAATCAATGTGGAAATGTTGTCGCTTTCGTTGAACGTCGGAATGATGACAGCGGGCGGCATAGTGTTTCCATTTTATTCCTTTTCGATGAGAATGCAAACGCTACGCCTCGATAATTTCAACACGGTCGATGTTCAACCCAATCTCCGTGCCGATATTTATGGCGCGATCGGTTTCGACGATCAACGCCACACCTTGTGCTGTAACAACCCGCAGGCGATAGCGGCCGATACGATACGTACATTCGGCGACACGCGCGCGGATGCCATCGCCAACCGCGTTGATGTGAATATGATGCGGGCGAAGGAGCGCGACTGCATTTTCAAAACGACTCGATGTCGCCGCGTCAAATATCCCAATGACCGTTTCGATTTTGCCGTCGTCACGAAACTTGACTGGGAACAAATTGGGCAAGCCCAGAAATCGCGCGACGAATGCCTTTACCGGCGCGTGATAAATTTCTTCCGGCGCGCCGACTTGCACGATGCGACCGTTATAAATAATCGCAATCCGGTCCGCAATCGCAAATGCTTCGTCTTGATCGTGGGTAACGTAGAGCGCGGTCATGCGAATCTGTTTCAAAATCGCGCGCAGGTCGGCGACGAGTTGTTCGCGCAAAATGCGATCCAACGCGCCGAGCGGTTCATCGAACATCAAAAGGCGCGGGCGCGGCGCGAGTGCGCGCGCGAGCGCAACGCGCTGTTGCTCGCCGCCGGACAGATTGTTGACGTTGCGTTTTTCAAAGCCGGCAAGGCCAACGAGTTCCAACATAGCCGACACTTGGGCGCGTATTTCTTCGCGCGGCACGTGTTGCATCCGCAGACCAAAAGCGATGTTCTCAAAAACATTTTGGTGCGGAAAGAGTGCGAGGTCCTGAAACATCATTCCGAAATTGCGTTGATGCACCGGCACGTCGTGCATATTTTGCGTGTCGAAAAAAATCTCGCCGCTGTCCGCTTGTTCCAAGCCGGCGATAATACGGAGCAACGTGGTTTTGCCACTGCCGCTCGGACCCAACAGGCAAACGATTTCGCCGGGATTCACCGTGAGCGAAATATCGTGGAGCAAAGGTGCGTTGTCGTACGTTTTGTTGATCGCTTTTAGTTGGAGCATTTTAGAATTCCGATTCTCCCACCCGCAAACGTTCCGCTGCCAAAATTCCCGCCGCACTAACGAGCATCAGAATCGTTGATAACGCAAATGCTTGCCCAACGTTGGCGAGACCGGGCTGACCCAGGAATCGATAGATCGCCATCGGCAGAGTGGGAAAGTCAGGACGCGCGACAAGCATCGTTGCGCCAAACTCGCCCATCGACACGGTGAACGCAAAAATCGCGCCGACGATCACCGCGCGTGTGATGATCGGCAAATCGACATTGCGCCACACGCGCGCCGGCGACGCGCCGAGCAATTGCGCCGCTTCGCGCAGGCGCGGCTGAATACTTTGGACAATCGGCAAAACCGCGCGCACGACGAACGGAAATGCGACAAGGGCGTGTGCAATTGGCACGAGCAAAATGCTGGTTCGCAAGTTACCTAAGGCGATGATGTACCCAAAACCGAGCGTGACCGCCGATGTGCCAAGCGGCAACATGAAAATTGGATCGAGCAAACGCGCCGTACGATTTTTGCCGGCAATCGCGTACGCGGCAACGAGTCCCAGTGAAACCGCGAGCGCAATTGTGACGCCGGCAAAGAACAGCGAATTTCGTACAGCATCGATGGGCGGCACAAACGTGATCGACCCACGCCGATTAACGAAAAGTTCAGTGTAAGAATCGATGCCGCTTTCAAAGGACGCGGTGATGATCGAGGCGAGCGGCGTCAGCAGAAAAATTAACATCGTCGCAAGATAACCGCCGATGAAAATTTTCTCGCGCGGGGTTTGCGGTTTTCGTTTGACAATGATTTGCGGGCGCAAGCGCAATGGCTGGGCGAGCCGCGCTTGCAATTGCGTGTACATTATCATCAGCGAAAATGTGCAAACGAGTTGAATGAGCGACAGCGCGGCGGCAAGTGGCAGATTGAACAAGTTGACCGTCTGCCGATAGATTTCGACTTCGAGGGTGGCGAGACGCGCGCCGCCCAAAATCAAAACGACGCCGAACGATGTGAAATCGAAAATGAAAACAAGGAGCGATGCGGCGACAATTGCCGGCGCGATGAGTGGAAGCGTAACGTGCCAAAATGTCTGCGCACGATTTGCGCCCAACACGCGCGCGGCGTTTTCGATTTGTGGATCGAGGTTTGCCCAAAATCCGCCGACAATGCGAAGCACAATTGTGAAATTGTAAAACGTGTGCGCGATCAAAATAATGGCGACGGTGTCGAGCAACTGAATCGGCGGCGCGTCGAGTTGGAAGAGTTGCATCAGTGCGAGGTTGAGACTGCCACGCGGACCAAACATCGCGCTAAACGCCGTGGCGACGACAATGGTCGGCATCAGAAATGGAATCGTCGTCGAGGCACGCAACATTGGCGCGCCGCGAAAATCGTACCGCGCAAAAATGTACGCGGCGGGAAGCGCGGCGATCAAAGTAAGTAAAGTTGAAAGCGCGGCTTGAAAAAATGTGAATCCCAAAACGCGCGCATACGTTCCGCGCGTGTCGGTAATGAGTTCTGCGAAACCGTTGCCGCTGGCGAAGCTGGTTTGCAGAATTGCAAAGAGCGGGTAAAAGTAGAATGCGATGAGAAAAACAGTGGGCAGGAAAGCAAGCAAGAGTATTTTCATTGTGTTGGGAGCGGAGATACCGGGAAGTGGGAGAGAAAATTCTTCTCCTCTGCTCCCCGGCTCCTCTGCTGATTTACCGCAAGACCGCGTCCGTCCACGCTTTGATCCACGCGTCGCGATTCGCGTCGATGTCGGCGGCGGAGACGATTGCCGGTTTCTGTGGCTTTTCGGCGAACTTGAAAAAGTCGGGCAGTTGAGTGCTGGCTATCACCGGGAAGACAAACATCTGGGATGGAATATCTTCCTGGAATTTTTTCGACAGCATAAAGTCGATCAACTTGCGCGCGGCTTCAACATTCTTTGCGCCTTTCAACACGCCCGCAAATTCGATTTGCCGAAAACACGCGCCGTCTCCCAGCACGTTGCCGGTGGGCGGTTCCGTCAATTTGCCGGACGAGAAAAAGACTTCGGCGGCGGGACTGGTCGCATAACTGACGACAATTGGCCGATTGCCACCCTTGCCGCCCCAGGTCGATTTGGCGTAGTACGCGTCGCTCCAGCCCTCGGTTACCAGTACATCATTTGCGCGCAGCGCTTTCCAGAAATCGATGTACTTGTCCTTGCCGAATTGTCCAACTGTTGCCAGCAAAAACGCAAGCCCCGGCGATGACGTTGCCGGATTTTGGACGACGGTAAGCCCTTTGTACTCGGGCTTGATCAAATCGTCGAGGGTTTTAGGCGGCGCGAGATTCTTTTGGGTAAAGTACGCGCGATCATAGTTGAGACACACATCGCCGTAATCGACCGGCGTGAGCTTGAAATCGGGATCGAGCGTGAATTCTTTCGGCAGATCGATTGATTGCGTTGGTTTGTACGCATCGAAGATGTCGGCTTTGAGCGCGCGCGACAGGAACGTGTTGTCGACGCCGAAGAAAACATCGGCAAGCGGATTCCCTTTGGCGAGAATCGCTTTGTTCAGCGCCGCGCCGGCATCACCCGATTTGAGAATTTTGAGTTTGACATTTGCCAGCGTTTCGAATTCTTTGACAACGCTTTCGCTCGCTTCGAACGAGTCGTGCGTCATCAGCGTCAACTCGCCGGGCGGTGGAACGGTGGGACGCGCGCCGGCGGTGGGCATCGCGATGAACGTTGGCGATGGCGTTGGTGCGGGCGCACCCGGCGCGCAAGCGGCGAGTGCAAGCGCGACGAACGCGACTGTAACGATGAATAGTTTTTGCATATCAACCTCCTTGAGTCTTTGACCACCGAAAGCGGACGGCGGACCGCGATTCACCGTCGGCGATCTGTGGTCGGTGGTCGAGAAATAACAAACCGCCCACTGATCTGGGGCGGTCGAGTTTTGGCATCGTCCCTGCGCTGGCATTATCCAGATCAGGTTCAGTGGGTCGAAAGCTTGGTGGCTTTCCTCTCAGCCCGACATTCTCGAGCTCCCCAGAAGTGAATTCAATTGTGCGGCGATAGTGTAGCACGATTACGAGCGGTGGTCAAATACAAATCTGTTACAAAATCACACAGAATTTTCGGTGAGCAAATGCACAATCAATAACATTCCACGTGTGAATGAAATCTCCGCGCGCGATGCGGTTAGTACATTGCTGATGCCGCGCGATGAGCCAAAGAAAAGTGTTTCGCTTTGCAAAGGAAATTGCAATCCGCTTGTCACGATGTTTTCGACTTGCGCGGTGAGTGGAATCAGTGAGACAGTTTCGCCGATTTTCCCGGTAATCGATGTGCGTTCGATTGCCAGCCACGCGTCAAAATCCGCACCGACAATGCGCGCAGGAATTTTGGCGACGGTTGGTTTGACGAGCAAGAACGCGTTTGCCATCGATTGATCGAACCGACCGCCCAGCGCGCCGAGAATCGTCAGGGTGCTTGCGCCGCGCGCGATGGCAAGATCGATGGCGAGTTCGAGATCGGTGGCGTCTTTGGCGCGCGGTTGTTGAATCGTTTCGACGGGCGCGAATTCGCACCACAGCCGCGTCGCATCATCGAGCGAATCGAAATCGCCGATGAGCACGTGCGGCGCAAGTGCAAGATGTTTGCGCGCGTTGAGCGCGCCGCCATCTGCGGCAATGCGAAGATCGGCGGCGCGCCAGAGTTCGCGCAAGCGATGTGATTCGGTTAGTTCACCGTTAGCGACGATGACCGTGTGCATAGTCAAAGTCTATCACGATTTTGCAATCGACGCAAAATATGCTAGAATGATTCCGCGTTGGGAGATGGTGCAATGGTAGCACGACTGACTCTGGATCAGTTAATCGTGGTTCGAATCCACGTCTCCCAGTTCATCATTCTCGCGTCGTGAAAAATTTTTGAACTGAAGGAGGTGCTCGATGTCAGTCGCAAGGGTTACCGAAATCAAAGCGTCATCGACCAAGAGTTTTGATGATGCCATCAAAGAAGGTGTGGCGCGTGCGGCGAAAACGCTTGAGAATGTGACTGCCGCGTGGGTCGCATCGCAAGAAGTCAAAGTGAATGGCAAGGGCAAGATCACCGAGTACCGCGTACTTTTAAAAGTAACCTTCATCCTGAAAGACTAATCGTTCTCCTGCTTTTCCAAGTATGCTTGCATCTGGTCTTCCGCGCACCCGCCTGAGTCAGGCGGGTTTTTGTTTTTGATGCCGATGAAAACTCATACGGATTTTTGATGTGATTTTGCGCCTGCCGTATTGACACAATAGAATATGCGTTCTACAATACTAATCAAGGAGTAATTGATGATAACGAATCGTTCCATCTCGCAACTCCGTGTCGTTCTCAAGGGTCGCGTGATTATGCCGGACGACGCGGACTATGATCAAGCGCGTACCGTTTTTCTTGGCGGGATCGATAAGCATCCCGCCGTCATCGTCCGGGTTGCAAACGTGGCAGATGTTTCGCGTGTCATCTCTTTTGCGCGTGAAAGCGGATTGGAATTGGCGATTCGCAGTGGCGGTCACAGCGGCGCGGGGCATAGTTCCACCGATGGGGGAATCGTGCTTGATCTTTCAGATATGCGCGCGCTGGACATTGAGCTTGAACAACGAGCTGTGTGGGCGGAGACCGGCTTGACGGCTGGCGAGTACACGCTTAAAGCGGGCGCGCACGGTTTGGCAACCGGGTTCGGCGATACCGGCTCGGTTGGCATCGGCGGGTTGACGCTGGGCGGCGGGATCGGTTATCTGGTTCGCAAGTATGGACTCACGATTGATGATTTGCTGGCAGCGGAAATTGTGACGGCGGATGGTCAGATTCTCAACGTGAATGCCGAGACACACCCCGATCTCTTTTGGGCGATTCGCGGCGGCGGCGGAAATTTTGGTGTCGCGACCCGTTTTCAATTTCGTCTGCACAAACTCGACACTGTGATTGGCGGAATGTTGCTCTTGCCGGCAACACCCGATACGATTGCTGCGTTCATCGCCGAAGCGGAAGCTGCGCCGGATGAACTTTCAACCATTGCCAACGTTATGCCCGCGCCACCGATGCCGTTCGTGCCAGCCGAACATCACGGAAAACTTGTCATTATGGCGCTGATGGTTTACGCCGGCGGCGGGTCAGCCGGCGAACGCGCGGTCGCGCGCTTGAAATCGATTGCCGCACCCATCGTCGATATGGTGCGCGAGATGCGTTACCCGGAGATTTATCCGCCGGACGACCCGGACTATCATCCGGTCGCCGCGAATCGCACGATGTTCATCGACCGGATAAATCGTTCTGTGGCAGAATCGATTCTTGATCATCTCCAGCGTTCGAATGCAATGATGCGCGTGGCACAACTTCGTGTGTTGGGGGGAGCGATGACGCGCGTGCCAATCGATGCAACCGCGTTCGCGCATCGCCAATCAAAAATCATGGTGAATCTCGCCGCGCTCTATTCTCAACCCGACGAAAAAGCGACGCACGAATCCTGGGTCGATGAGTTTGCGGCGGCACTGCGACAAGAGGACGGCGGTGCGTACGTCAACTTTTTGGGCGATGAGGGCGAGGCGCGCGTGCGCGCGGCGTATCCCAAAGCAACTTGGGATCGATTGGCGGCGATCAAAGCGCGGTACGACCCGACCAATTTTTTCCGGCTCAATCAAAATATTCCGCCCGCGCGCAAGGTATAGAGTAAAGGAACATATGAAACTGGCAAATGATCTGCCTAAGCTAGCCGCGCCGGCGCAACGCGCGCTTGCCTCGGCTGGTGTTCAACGACTTGATCAGTTGACCAAATTCGGCGAGGACGAGATCAAACATTTGCACGGCATCGGACCGAATGCGCTTTATCAACTTCGCCGCGCGCTCCGTGAAAATGGATTATCGTTTGCCAAAGCACGAAGAATGCGATGAAAAAAATTCTGCAAAGTTTGCGGAATGTGTACGGTGCAGTCAAGGATGAGAAAATCAGAGAGAAAGCGTTAGCGTTCGAATGGTGTTAGTTTGCAGGTACATCGTTGCGAGATTAGTCGGTAGCACTTGTCGAGAGAAACTATGACGCGCTCTCAAAACCACGATTCACGATTTACGCTGGTCGAGCTTATTGCGTTAGGTGCTGTTTTCGGTGAAATTGGCTTTTCTTTCCTTTTCAGCCCAGCCGAAGATTATTGGCAACATTATCAAGCGGCGCGCGCGTTCTTGATGCAGTTGCCACTCGCAGACTATAACTATCCTGCCGCTACCGCGATGTTTTTTCTCCCCTTTGCCGCATTGCCCCGCGGAGTTTCTTTTGTTGCTTGGTTGTTGACGGTATATCTGATTTTCGCGGTAGCGCTGGCTCTGATGGGGTTATCGAGAACGCAGGTTTTGGTCTGGCTCGCTTGGCCCCACGTTTTTGTCAGTGGCTTTGTGGGGCAACTGGATTGTCTCGTTCTCTTGGCTGTGGCACTTTCATTTTGGTTTCGCAAAAGGTCTCCGTTTTGGGGTGGGTTTGTTATGGGGCTGGGACTTGTCAAGTTTCATTTATTGGTACCGCTTGTCATTCTGGTTTGGCATCGGCGCCAGTACAGGGAATTTACCGGTCTCGCACTTGCGGTGGTAATTTTTGCAACTGTTTCGTTGCTCCTCCCCCAGTCTTATCCGGGCAGACTGGATTATATTCTTAGTTATTATCCGCGCCATCATGGAAGTGTTGGGATTCCGGCGCAACTTAGCGGTTTGCCGATCCAGTGGTGGTTAGGAATCGTCGTCCTCCTTGGACTTGGCTGGTTATGGATCGTCGCTGCAAACCGCCTTGCCGCCTGGGTGACTTTGCCCGTCGTTCATCCATATTTCCCCAGTTTTGATCTCTCTGTCATTATTCCGGTTCTGGCGCAGAATCGATATGCGCCATTCTTTTATATATTTGTTGGAATGCCCTTTCTTTTCAATCAGTTTGTTCCGATACGGATTTTGGCGTGGATAATTGTCGGAGCATTGTTGATCGGCGGAGTATTGATGCTTGTTGACTCTGCCAAGCGGAACGAACCTGACACGGCAATATAAGATGATGTCTTCATTTTGAATTCGATTAGTTGCTCTTTGAATTGCAATTTGCTTCCTCCAATTATTCTCGCCCCTCTCACGGCGGATTTTTCTTTTCCCAATTTCCACCAGATTGACACCGCATTTTGACCTTGCCGCGCTAAACTATATTCAGGATTTTGAATGAATATGACGCCGGTAAATTTACACACATCTACAAAAATACTTAAAGCCATCGCGCACCCGGAACGTTTACGCTTGCTCAATGCGCTTCGTTCCGGTGAAGAGTGTGTCTGCCATCTCACCGCGCTCGCACGTCAACGACAGGCGTACATCTCGCAACAATTGATGTTCTTGCGCCGTGCCGGTCTCATCGCAGATCGCAAAGACGGCTTGCGCGTCTATTATCGCATCAGCAACCCGCGCGTGTTGGATGTATTGGACGCAGCGAACGCGCTGGCAGGCGTAGAAACTGAGCGCGCGCCGGCAAAGCCGCTCGCCACTTGCCCCTGTCCGCATTGCGAGAATGAACTGGGCAAACGACGCTACAAAAATTCGGTACGACGGAAAGCGTAATGGATACCAAAACTATCTGGGCAGAAATCGATGAACAAGGACGGCTTGTTGTCCCGCCGGAACTTGTTGCACAATTCGACTTGAAGCCAGGCGCGCGTCTGCGGATCGACCGCGAGACGAATAGTCTGCGATTGCACCGCCCGATCACGCAACTTGCCAAAGTCTATATCGAGCCAACGAGCCGGTGCAACATCATTTGTCGCACGTGTATGCGGAATACCTGGGATGAACCAATGGGTTCGATGACAGACGCGACGTTTGAAAAAATCGTCGAAGGGTTATCCGCGACGACGCCGCGACCAACGGTGATGTTCGCCGGTATTGGCGAGCCGCTGGGACATCCGCACATTGTCGATTATGTGCGGCGCGTCAAGCAAATTGGTTGCAGTGTCGAAATCACGACGAACGGCACGATTCTGAACGAACATCGCTCAAAGGAATTGATTCAAGCGGGGCTCGATGTGTTGTGGGTGTCCATCGATGGCGCGACGCCGGAAAGTTATGAAGATGTGCGACTCGGTGCGTTACTGCCGACCGTCATCGAAAATATCCACACGTTTCGCGCGTCGCGGCGGACATGGTCGTACAACCCCAAACCATTCATTGGCATCGCGTTCGTGGCGATGCAACGCAACATCAATGATTTGCCCAAAGTGATCGAGCTAGGGCGTTCGTTGGGTGCGACGAAATTTTCGGTGAGCAATGTTTTGCCGTACACCGAAGAACTGCGCCGCGAAACGTTGTACGAGCGCACGCTCAAAGACATTGCGTATTTATCGTCGGCGTGGTTGCCAACGCTGAATATTCCCAAAATGGATATCAACGACACAACGCGCGACGCATTTTTCGCCGCGCTCAAGAGCGGATGCAGTGTAACGTTTGCCGGGAACAAGTTGAGCGGTGCGAACGATGTGTGTGTCTTTGTCGAAGGCGGCGCAATGGCGATTGGCTGGGACGGCGAGGCGAGTCCGTGTCCGCCGTTGTTGCACAACCACGTTGCGCATCTCCGTTCGTACAAACGCAAATTGCATCGACACGTCGTTGGGAATATCCGCGAGCGCGGCTTGCTCGATCTCTGGAACGATCCCGAGTACGTGGCGTACCGCGAGCGTGTCCACAGCTTTGTGTTTGCGCCGTGCAGTTTTTGCGGCGGCTGTGATTTGCTCGATTCGAATGAGGAAGATTGTTTGCTGAATAAATTCCCGGTGTGCGGCGGCTGTTTGTGGGCGCAAGGCGTGATTCAATGTCCGTAAAGTAATTCAGAAGAACAATGTCCGTTTGCCGCGATCTGTTCTCAGAAAGCGGAAGGAGGAACAAATGATGGACATTCAGATTCTGGGACCGAGCTGTGCGAATTGCCTGAAGCTTGAAGTGCTTGTGATGCAGGCATTAACCGAACTCGGTATTAGCGACGCACGGGTGGAAAAAGTTACAACCCCGCGCGAAATGGAAAAGTTGATGACCGGCGATCCGCCTGGATTGGTCATCAACGGACAGCTAGTCTGGTCAGGCGGCAAAGAGTTGCCGACGAAGGCGCAGATTGAAGAATTGATTCGTCAAGTGATGACAATCAAAATGTGAGTTCTCGTGAAGATAGCGGGACGACGAATGTTCCGCTATTTTTATCAATCATTCAGGAGGAAACTATGCTGAACATCAAAGTGCTCGGTTCGGGCTGTGCAAATTGCCACAAGGTGGAGGCATTGGCAAAACAAGCCGTTGTGCAACTCGGCATCGAAGCACGGGTAGAGTTGATTTCGGATATGAGCGAGATGATGCGCTATGGAGTGATGAGCACGCCCGCCATCGTCATCAACGACAAACTTGTCTTGTCCGGACGCGTCCCCGCGCTCTCGCAAATTACAACGCTGATCACGAACGCGTTGGTATAGCAACGCCAGAAATTCGCGGCGGTCGGCGGGCGTCCATCGGCGGTCGCATTGTGGGGGTGGGATGCTTTTACAAAGTTATCACCTTGAAGTGTTTGCGCCACCGTGCGAACCGGGCGCCGAACGGTGGAGCGTGCGCGCGACGCTCGACGACGATATTGGCGAGGTGCTGCCGTACCTGAATGCAACGATTCGCACGGCGATCTACAATCACGCCGCGCGTGCGTTGACGTGGCGAATGGGTGGGCACTCGATTGCCGTCCGCCCACGCGAAATCGCCATCAGTAACTTGCGGGACAAAGACGCGGCAGCAACCGAAATGCAGCACGTGGTCGAGATTATCAATCGCACGTGGGAGCGCCGCGCCGAAATCACACCAAGCATCGAAGCGCGCCAACGACTCAAGCCGATGGAGGTGTACAAACTGTTGCCCGCGACGAATTGCAAAGCGTGCGATCAACCCACGTGCTTCACCTTCGCGCTCAAACTCACGGCTGGCGAAGCTGAACTGGAACAATGCGCACCACTCTTCACCGATGCCTATCACGAGCAACGCGACCGCTTGATCGCGTTGTTGGAAGGCGCGGTCAATTAAAACCAACAATACTAGGAGCAAATATGTCTCAGGCAACTGCGGTTTCCCAAATTAATGTGTTCCAACGTCTCTCGCTCCTCGACCGATTCTTACCGCTTTGGATCTTTGCGGCGATGGCGCTCGGCGTAATCCTGGGTGCAATCGCGCCCGGCATTAAAGATGTCTTCAACGCGCTCTCCATTGGCACCGTCTCGTTTCCGATTGCCGTTGGATTGTTGTGGATGATGTATCCCGTCCTAGCAAAAGTCAAATACGAAGAACTAGGCAAAGTTGCCCAAGCGTGGGAACAGTTCAGCGTCTCGCTGATTCTCAACTGGGCGATCGGTCCCGTCATCATGTTCGTCCTCGCCTGGGTCTTTCTGCCCGACCTGCCGCATTTTCGCACCGGGCTGATCATCACCGGCTTGGCGCGCTGTATCGCGATGGTGCTGATTTGGAACATGCTCGCCGGCGGCGACAGCGAGTACTGCGCGGTGCTGGTCGCGCTCAACAGTATTTTTCAAATCGTGATGTATTCGCCGCTGGCGTACTTTTTCCTAATGGTCGTGCCAGGTTGGTTTGGCGTGCAAGGCACAGCCGTCAACATCGAAATGGCGGACATTGCAAAAAGCGTTTTGATTTTTCTTGGCATTCCGCTCGCGGCGGGCATCATCACGCGATTCTATTTCTTGCGAACGCGCGGCAAGGAATGGTACGAAATCAAATTGATGCCGCGTCTTGGACCGACGGCGATGATTGGCTTGCTCTTCACGATTGTCGTGATGTTCTCGATGCAAGGCGACAAGATTCTCGCCGCGCCGCTCGATGTGCTGCGCGTGGCGATTCCGCTCCTCGTCTACTTTGTCGTGATGTTCTTTGTGTCGTTCGGCTTGTCGCTCTGGCGCAAATTCCCGTATGAACTCGCGGCGACGCAATCGTTCACCGCGGCGAGCAACAACTTTGAACTTGCCATCGCGGTGGCGGTTGGCACGTTCACGATTGCATCGCAAGAAGCGCTCGCGGCGGTGATCGGACCTTTGATCGAAGTGCCGGTGCTAGTCGGCTTGGTGTACGTATCGTTGTGGATCAAGCGTGCGTGGTTCAGTCCTGCCAGTGTCAGCGTGCGCGCGTAATCTAGTCGTGGCGGAGCGAAAGAATTACACCCTATTCCTCCCTCCGAAAGGCAAGTCATGTTTGCGCGTGCGCTTTTCCCGACTGATTTCTCCGCATACGCGAATGCGGTGCTGGATTGTTTGCCCGAATTGAGATCGGCGGGCTTGCGGCAAGTCGTGTTGTTGAATGTCATCCGCGCAAGTGACGTCCCGATGGGGCACACGCCCGTCAACGAAGAATCACTGGCGCGCGTCAGATGGGGTGCAGAGGAGAATTTACACATCGCCCAAATGGCGCTGGAAGGCAAAGGACTGTCCGTGCGTACTCGCGTCGAGTACGGCATGCCTGCACGCGAGATCGTGCGCGTCGCCGAGGAAGAACGGGTTGACTTGATTGTGCAGGGCGCGCAAGGTCAGAGTTTGGCGCAAGAGTTTTTGTTGGGGAGTACCGCGTTCGACGTTGTGCGTTTGGCGCGCCTGCCGGTGCTCATCGAAAAATTTGAGGTGGTGCGCGAACTGGGACATGTAGCGTGCCGCCGTCGCTGCGAAAAAATCTTCGTGCGGGTCTTGCATCCCACGGATTTTTCCGATTGCGCGAACGCTGCGTTCAATCTCGTCAAGCGGCTCAAGTCGGCTGGAACGGAGCAGGTGATTCTGTTGCACGTCCAAGACCAGCGCGCGATGCAGCATCGTTCAGCCGACCAGATTGCCGATTTTGATCGCGAAGATACCGCGCGACTCGAACGGATGAAACGTGATCTGGCGTTGTACGGTTTGCCCGCCCAGACCATGGTGCGGCATGGCATTCCATTCGTCGAGACGCTCAAGGTGGCTGGCGAAGAAAATGTTGGAGTGATTGTGATGGGACTGTACGGACGCAGCGCGCTGCAAGAAATGCTGGCAGGCAGCACTTTTGAGAAAATCGTGCGGCAGAGCCAGCACCCCGTCCTCGTCATCCGAGCCGCGAACGGCAAGTAAATCTCAATCGAAGAACCGCGCGTCAAGCGCGGTCTCTTCAGTCGAAAATATATTCAAAAAAAGGAATGGAATGGATCTCACCTTTTGGCTCGTCAAACTCCTTCAAGGCGGCGTAGGCAATCTCGCGGCGTATCTCGCCGCGCACGTTTTGCTCTGCTTGCTCCCGGCGTTTTACATCGCGGGCGCGATGACCGCGCTCATTCCCAAAGAATCGGTGACACGCTTTTTAGGACGCAACACACCCAAGTTCGTCTCGTACCCCGCCGCCGCAGTCGCCGGTTCGGTGCTGGCGGTTTGCTCCTGCACGATTGTGCCGCTGTTCGCCGGGATTTACAAAAAAGGTGCGGGCTTGGGTCCCGCGATCACGTTCCTCTTCTTTGCGCCTGCCGCGAACATTCTCGCGCTCGCGTACACCGGCGTTGCGATTGGCGCGGACTTGGCGATTGCGCGCTTCGTTTTGTCGCTGTCGTTCGGCGTTGGCATTGGAATGATTATGGCGTTGATCTTCAGCCGCGCGGATGCCGCGCATGATGAAGCAACCGACGCGCTGTTCGCCGCACGTGGAACGATGCGTCGCGCCGCGCTGATCTTTTTGCTGGTGCTGGTCGCGCTGCTGCTTTCGGGTACGTTCAAGATCGACGCGCTGACGAATACGTACGGACAATTCACGTTACCGCTCGCGGGGGTGGATCGTCTGCAAGAATTTTTGAACGTCCTCGTCCCGTTCGACGCGAGTCGTGGCGAAGAGGGCGTCTCGGTGCAAGGTGTGATTCTGATTGCATTGCTGGCGCTCATTGGAATTTCATCGTGGCTGGGACTAGAACAGATTTTGGAGAAATTCAATCGCTGGACGTTTGTCTCGCTTGCGCTCGTCGCGCTCACACTCCTTGTTGCGGCAATCGGAATGAAACCGCAACCCGATGGCTTGGATATGCTCATCACGGGACGCTTCTTCGCGGTCGCGCTGGCAATGAGCGCGCTGGGTGTGATCGCGTGGCGTGGTTTGGAGCCCGGTGAGATTCAAGAGTGGTTGTGGGAATCGTGGCGCTTTGTCAAACAAATTTTTCCGCTCCTCGTCGTTGGCGTGTTCATCGTCGGCATCCTGCGCCAATTGATTCGCCCCGAATGGATCCAAGCGCTGGCGGGCGAGAATACCATCGCGGGTAATCTGGCGGGCGTCGTCTTCGGCGTGTTTATGTACTTTCCGACGCTTGTCGAAGTGCCGATTGCAAATATGTTCTTGCAACTGGGAATGCATCGCGGTCCACTCCTTGCGTACTTGATGTCCGATCCCGAATTGAGTTTGCAAAGCATTCTCATCATCTCGACGATCATTGGGCGCGTGAAAGCGTGGACGTACGTCGGCTGGGTTGCGCTCTTCAGTATGCTGGCGGGGTTGATCTACGGTGCGTGGATTGACGGTGTGAGCATCGTTCTGCTTGCGGCGTACTTGCTTGCATTCCTCGCGCTCTTGGCGGCGGGATTGTATTGGATGGACAAACGTAATCAACGCGCTGTCACACCGGTTTGATGATTGACATTTGCGCGAACTTGGCGCCCGCGCTATAATGGCATCAATCTTTGGAGGAGAAATCGCGTGCGCCAAAAACTGCTCTTGTCCTACAACATCTTGCCGCAGTTTCAGCAAGAGTATATGGATTTTATGATGAACACGTTTGTGCCGACGCTTCAGCGGCTCGGTTTGGAGAATCAAGGTGTCTGGCACACAGCGTACGGCGATTATCCGATTCGCTTGCTCGTCTTTGTTGCCGAAGAGAGCGCGATGCAACAAGCGCTGACGAGTGAGGATTGGCGCGGGCTTGAAGCGCGGCTCAAAACGTTTATCACCGATTACACGTGCCGCATTGTGCCGTTTCAACCGGGATTTCAATTTTGAAAAATTGTAGGGGCGAGGTAAACTCGCCCCTACCCATTTAATCCCTCACAAATGTTCCGTTCTGCAAATCCCGCAACGCTTGCAGAATTTCCTCGCGCGTGTTCATCACGAACGGACCGTACCGCGCAATCGGCTCGTACAACGGTTTGCCGGACACCAACACAAACCGAACCGGTTGCGCGTCCGTTGTGACATTGATCGCATCGCCGTTACCAAAGACGACGAGGCGCGGCGCGGCAATCGTTTTGCCATCGATTTCAAATTTCCCCACGCCTTCGAATATGTATGCGAATGCTGTGTCTCCTGATTCGATGGGGTGCGCAAATGTGGAATGCGCCGGCATTGTTACATCGAGATACGTGGGGTCAGCGTAGATTGTTGTCACCGCGCCTTCCACGCCACCGACGCGCCCGGCGATCACGCGCATCTTGATGCCATCGTCGCGCGTGTACGCGGGAATATTTTTCGATGCGATTTCCTGATAGCGCGGCTGGGTCATTTTTAATTTCGCTGGTAAGTTGACCCACAATTGGAAACCCTCCATCCGACCGTCGTCTGCCGGCTTGGGCATTTCTTCGTGCAGAATTCCGCGCCCTGCCGTCATCCATTGCGTATCGCCGGGATAAATCGTGCCGGCGTTCCCCAAACTATCGCGATGGTTCACCGAACCGGCAAGCATATACGTGACGGTTTCGATACCGCGATGCGGATGCATCGGAAAGCCGGGTAGAAAATCGGCGGGGTTGTTGGAACCAAAGTGATCCCAGAGTAAAAAGGGATCGAGGTAATCGAGCGTTTGCGTGGCGATGCTTCGTTTCAATTTTACGCCCGCACCTTCGAGTGTAGGTTGAGGAATTATCACTCGCGCAACGGCGCGTGGTTGTGTGGACATATTTTTCTCCCATGTCATTGCGAGGAGTGCGAAGCGTTTGCGACGAAGCAATCTTCAAGCATCGTGCAGATTGCCGCGCCGCCTTCGGTGGCTCGCAATGACATTCATAGTTTTTTGCTTTGCATTCGCGCGTGGACGAAAACCGGATAACCCAATGTCAAAATCGTCGCGAAGGTAAACCATTGAAGCGCGTAACCCAAATGCGAGCCCTCGCTAATTTCCACCTCGACTTGACTCCGAATTGGAAACGGCGGACGCGCAGTTGCGTTGGCGGTTGCAACTGGCTGATCGATCGATTGTTGGATGTACACCGGCAAGAGTGTGTGCGAAATCTGTTCTTGGATGCGCGGGATGTTGACGAGATTCCACAACTGTAATTTGCCCGGCGGATCATTAATCGAACCGAAATCGGCTTTGCTTTGCGATAACCGAATCACGCCACGGACCGTGATTGTTCCCGGCTCGGTGAATTTTTTCCAATTCGCCGGCGCCGCCTCTTCGGTGGGAATCCAGCCGCGATTGACGAGTACGGCACGATTTGTCCCGGCAATGACGAGTGGCGTGAGCAAATCGATGCCGAGATGATTTTCGTACACGCGATTACGCAACGCGATTTCTTGCGCGTGATCGTAAACGCCGGTGACGATGACCGCGCGATATTCCATCGATGCTAAATCGGCGGTGAGCGCGTCGCCGGTCAATTCGAGCGGCGGTTGTTCCATCTGCGCGGTGACGCGCGCGTTAAACGCTTGGCGTTGCGCCAGCCGTTCGAGTTGCCAGATGCCTAAGCGCACCATCACGCCAACAGCGGCGATGACGAGGAGTGTGGCAAAAATCCAACGACGAGTGAAAAGTGTTTTAAGCATAATCATTTGTCCACGAATTACACGAATTTACGCTAATTTTTATTCGTGTAAATTCGCGTAATTCGCGGATTATTATGTTGTTGCCTTGCGCGGTTTGAGGGGCCAAACGAGCAAACTGTAGATCGCAATCAGCGCGATCATCGGCGGTCCAACCATCAGGAACGCTTGCGCGCGTGTTGCCCAGGTTACGCGCGAACGCACGTCGAGTCCCAGGTTGCGGCTTGTTTGAAATGTGCAGGCGTACGAAAATTTATTTGCCTCGTCCAAATTCAAACTTGCCGATGCGCCCGGCGGAACCCACACGGGGCCCAATTGATGCGCCACGTCGTCGTCATTTTTGACGACCAGCGTATCGCCGATAACGAACGACAAATCGCTAGGAATCGATGGCACGGGTTGACCGGCGGCAACGCGCGCGGCAGTGCCGGCGGGAATCACCAATTCGATGTGTTGCGGTGTGTGGTCGCTCGTGTCCCTGAGCATAAAGAACGCCCCCTCGCTGACGACGAAGGCAAACAACGTGCCGGCGATAATCGAAATGAGCAATCGGCCTTTGAAGGTGTGTTTCCAAAAATGCGCGTTCACTGCGCAATGACCTCGGCGATAATCGTAATTTTGCCGGCGCGTTCAAAAACTAGATGCATCGGAATTTTTTCACCGGCTTTGACATCGGTGTTCAACGTGATGAGCATAATGTGATAGCCGCCCGGTTTCAGCTCTACGGTTTGCCCCGCTGGAATTTCGATCCTCATTGTGCGTTGCATCTTCATCACGTCGTTGACTTTGACCGTCTCGTGGATTTCACCAAGGCGCGCGACCGGTGAGTTTGCTTCGATCAGCGCGTCCGCCTGTTTGCCGGCATTCGTGATCGCCACAAATGCGCCGATGGTTCCGCCGGTTGTCGCGGGACGCATCCATGCCCCTTTGATTTTTAAATCACCGTGCGTAACCAGATTTGCCGGCGCATCACCCGCATTGCCGTGGTCGCTTGACATTCCCATCGCCGCCGGTTTTTCGTCGAGTAGGTGGCGAATGTCGCGCGCGATGTCGTCGGCGAGCGTGTCGTCGGTGTACGTCACGCGCAAGTTGCCGCGCAGATCGACGAGATAAATGCGCGACGAGTGATCGACGAGATAGCCGAGCGCGGTGCCACCTTCGCGTTTGGCGCGATAGACGCCGTAGTTTTTCCACACGGCTTCGAGTTCATTCATCGTCCCGGTCAAGCCGACAAACGACGGATCGAAATTCGTGACGTACGCGCCGAGTCGTTCGCGCGTGTCGCGTTCCGGATCGACGGTGATGAAAACGAATCGCGTCTGATCCGCTTGATGCGTCAGTTGCGCGCGAATCTTTTTGAAATTGTACAGCGTCGTCGGACAAACATCGGGGCAGGAAGTGTAACCGAAGAACAGCACGACCGATTTGCCGGTTTGCTCGCTCAAGCGAAATGGTTTGCCGTCGTGCGCGGTCAACGTGAAATCGGCGGCGCGTGCCGGCGGCTCGATCACCGAACCGTGATACGCGTACGGTTGCACGTTCATCAAGATGACGGTCGCCGTAAAGAGAAGCACCGTCGCCACTGCCAAACCAATCGCAACCAATTTCAGATTCATCGTTGAATGCCTCCTGAGAAAAAATAACAGCGGAACCGCTCCGCTGTTATTCGATGATTATACAATGACTGTGCCGATCAAGTAGAGCGCCGGGTAAAAGAATTGCCAAACGATATCGACAAAGTGCCAATAGTTGGCGCACGCCTCCACCGCCCAATGGCGTTCCGGCGAATAGTGTCCACGCAGTCCGTTGCGAAGGACGACGGCGAGGAACATTACGCCGGTCAACACGTGGAATGCGTGCATCCCGGTCATCATATAAAACACCGCACCTTGCGCGCCATCGCCGGGCCCAAAGCCGGCAAGCCGCCACTCAAAGCCGACGACACCGATCAAGAACACAATACCCAGCATCATCGTGATGAAGGTACTGCGAAGGAATCCTTTGCGGTCGCCATGCTCAATCGATATTTCGGCGCGATTCATAAAGAAACTGCTGACGAGCAGAACGGCGGTAACGATCAAGCCGGTGTTTTGTTCAAGATGCGGACGATGTTCGCCGAGCAGATAAAAGCGTGTTACCAACAGTCCGGCAAAGACAAACGCATCCGAGATGATAAAGAGCCACAGCCCGATGCGATTGTTGACGAGTTTGCGGCGATACTCTGCCAGCGATAATGTTTGCGCGGTCATTAGTGATCTCCCTTGTCGCCGTCGAGCAAGCGCGGCAGGTGCATAAAGTACCACAGAATAAACACGACATCGACCAAGGCGAGGAACATCATTGTGATTGCCAACAGCGGTTGATACTTGACAACCAATGCCAGCCAGAACTCGATCAGGTTGACGGCAACGAGAATGACGAGCAGTCCTTCGCCAAAACGTTTGGCTTCTTTCATTTGTTTTTGATTTTGTTCCGGGTTCATAAACGCCTCTTAACTGATTGTCATTGCGAGGAGCCGCGAAGCGTGTGCGACAAAGCAATCCCCGAGCAGCGTGGAGATTGCCACGCCGCCTTTGGCGGCTCGCAAATGACAACTGTGATTATTCCGCCGGCGACACAGCCGCGCCGGTCTTGACGTACGTCGCGCCGGGCAAACCATAGTCGTACGGTTCACCCACGACGACGAATGGATGATCGTGATAGTTGTGTTCCGGCGCGGGCGAAGGCAAAAGTGCCCACTCCGGCGAACGTGATTCCCACACATTACCAACGGCAACTTCGCCGTGTTTGACGCTCCGCACCAAGTTGAACAAAAAGATCAAGATCGACAACGCGATCAAAAAGCCGGAGATGGTGATGATCAGGTGCATGTTGTCGAAACCTTGCGCAGGATCATAATCCGCGATGCGGCGGCGCATTCCCAGCAAGCCGATGTACATCTGACCAAACGTAACTGCCCAGAACGACGGCGTCATCAAAAAGAAATGTAGTTTGCCCAGCGTCTCGTTCATACGCCGCCCGGTCATTTTGGGAAACCAGTAATAGATTGCCGCGAAGAAGGGAAACACAAATCCGCCGAACATTGTGTTGTGGAAATGACCGACGATCCAGTACGTGTCGTGCAAGTGCAAATCGGTGGCGACGGTTCCGTTGGGCGGACCGGTCAAACCACCGAACAAGAACACGATGATCGCGCCGACGACGAACCACATTGCGGTATCAAGTTTGATTTTCCCTTCCCACAGCGTACCGACCCACGAAAAGAATTTGACGCCGGTCGGTACCGCGACGAGCAATGTCGAGTACATAAACGGCACGCGCAAATATTCTTCCATCCCGGACGTGAACATGTGATGCGCCCACACAAAGAAACCGATCACCGCAATCGCGAGCGACGAAAGCGCGATCCATTTGTAACCGAACAGCGGCTTGCGCGCAAAGACTGGCAACAGTTCGCTGATGACGCCGAGACCGGGGAGAACAAAAACGTACACCGCCGGATGCGAGTAGAACCAGAACAGATGTTGGAACAAAATCGCGTTGCCACCTTTTGCCGGGTCGAAAAAGCCCATTCCAAACAATCGTTGAAACATTACCATCATAAACGACAAGCCGATCAACTGCGTCGCGGTCAATTGAATCAACGCGGTCGCCAGCGCCGCCCACACGAAAATTGGCATCTTGAAGTACGACATTCCCGGCGCGCGCATCCGCATCACCGTCACGATAATATTCAAGCCGCCGAGAATCGACGACAAGCCGACGATATAAACGCCGAGGAAAAACATTTGCATTCCAATCGGCGCGCGCGCGGAGAGCGGCGGATAACCGGTCCAGCCGGTATCGAACCCGCCGAGAAAGAGACTGCTCAACAAGATGACCGCGCCGGGAATATTCAGCCAAAACGCAAACGCGTTCAAACGCGGGAATGCCATATCGTTCGCGCCGATCATCATTGGCACGAGATAATTGGACATTGCGCTGACGCCGAGCAAAATCGACGCGATCATCACGATGCCGTGCAGACTCATCATCGTGTTATAGAAGCTGGGGGTGAGAAATTGCATCCCCGATTGCGCGAGCTCGGTGCGAAAGATGAGCGCAAAGGTGCCAGCGGTAACGAGGAGCAAAACAGAGGTAACGCCGTATTGAATGCCGATGACTTTGTGATTGTAATCGACGCCGAAATAACGGAACCAGCCCGGTTTACTGGCGTCCGGTTCGTGATGCTCCGATGTTTCTTCGCCGCGCACCCATTTCATCCAATCGGTCAGTGCGCCGACGCCGAACAGAAACGCGATAAAACCGACCACCGCGCCAAGCACCGCCGCTGGTTCGCCGGCACTATCTTCCCACGCCGACAATCCCAGCAACACGCGCGTGCCAACGATGATGCCAATGCCGATTACCGTTCCGATAATTTGTGCAATTAATCCGCGGACGAGTCCGGTTTTTAGAAACACACTACCCCCTTCAATTTTCGATTGCCGATTTGATGAATCCAAAATCGCAAATCGAAAATTATTTGATCGTCTTCATAAATTCAATAATGTCTTTGATTTGCTCATCGGTCAATTGTGCGCCGAGCGTGGCAGGCATCAGATTCGGTTGAAACCCTTTCGTGATTTTCTTGTTCGGCTCCTTGATCGATTCGATGATGTACGCGTCGTCCACGGTTACCGATGAGCCGTCCGTCAATTCTTCCTTCTTGCCGAAGAGTGCTTTCCAAGTGGGTCCCACCAACACTTTGCCATCGAGCGAATGACACGCGAGGCAGCCAAATTGTTGCGCCCATTTTTGTCCGCGCGCGACCGGGTCGGTGGGAATCGATTCGGCTTCCTTTTTCAGCCACGCTTCAAAATCGTTCGCCGCCAACACAACGACCGGACTTTCCATATACGCGTGTTGTTGCCCGCACATTTCCGCGCACCGCACTTTGTACTCGCCCAACTTCGTCGGTGTGATGCGCAATTCCTTCACCATATTGTCGCCCGGCACCGCATCTTGTTTGACGCGAAATTCGGGAACCCAGAACGAATGAATCACGTCGGTCGATGTGAGTTTCAAAAGCACTTGGCGATCCTTCGGCAGATTGAGTGTGGTCGAAGTAACGCCGGCTTGCGGATATTCAAACCGCCATTGCCATTGCTGACCGACGACTTTGACTTCAAGGGCTTGGGGATCGACGCGACGAGTTTCGGCGAGCGCTTGCGCGCCGAGGTACGAAAAATACAGCACCGTGATCAGCGGTCCAATCGTCCATAGAATTTCGATGCCGGTGTGTCCTTCGATATGCTTGCCATCGGCGGTCTCGCCCGGCTTGCGGCGAAAGACGACCAAACTATAAACGACAAAAACAATAATCAGCGAAAAGAGAAAGGCGATGACTTTGAAATGCAAACCAAACAATGTGTCGATGGGCGCGGCTTGCGCGCTTGCCGCGACCGGCAACAATTGAATCGATTCGAGTAAAGCCGTAACGCCCACGGTTGCCACGGCAACTAAGATGGCGACGATAATCAAATGCTTCATACGACACCTTTCCGATGAAATCTAGCTAAAGAAAAACGGCAACGCACTGTGGTCGATGACCATCGCAAGGAACAACAGTGCGAGGTACAGATTCGAGTAGATGTACAATTTGCGCGCCGTACTTTTTTCGCCGTCGCGCATCAAACGCATCGCAAGTTGGAAAAAACGCCCACCGAGCGCAAGCGCGACGATGAGATAGAACGCGCCCAAAGTACTGACGAAAAATGGCAACAGAGTTACCGCAATCAACGCAAGCGCGTATCCGACGATTTGCCGGCGCGTCGATGCTTCGCCGCGCGCGACCGGCATCATTGGCACGTTGACGTGCGCATAATCTTTGGCGACCAACAGCATCAACGCCCACGTGTGTGGCGGCGTCCACGCGAAAATCACTAGAAACATCAACGCGGCAAGCAAATTCAATTCACCGGTTACTGCCGCCCAACCAACGAGCGGGGGAATCGCGCCTGCCGCACCGCCGATGACGACATTGTGCGGCGTGCGGCGTTTCAAGATCAGCGTATAGATGACCACATAATAAAATGCGCCGACCAGTGAGAGAAATGCGCTGAGTGGGTTTACACAGACGAACAGCAAACCAAACCCGGACGCAATTGATCCAAAACCAAAGATCAACGCGCGGTGCGGCGCAATCCGACCGCTAGGAATCGGGCGACGCGCGGTACGTCCCATTTGGGGATCGATGTCGCGGTCAATGTACGAGTTGAGTGCGTTGGAGCCGCCGGACGTGAGCGCGCCGCCAAGCAGGGTTATAACTAAAATCGAAAAGGGCGGAAATCCGCGCGCGGCAACGAGCATCGCGGCGAGGGTTGTCGTCAAGAGCAATAAGACAATCCACGGTTTCATCAGCGTGAGATAATCGGAAAGGGTTGCGGTAAAACTCGAGTACGAGGTCTTGACTTGCGAAACAATCATTCAGCAGGACTCCCATCAGTACGAACAATGCCGCCAACCGCAACCGATGAAATCGGATGCGCTGACGGCTCAGTGGTAGATCGGAAATTTTGGCAATCAATCGATGCGTTCATGGATGATGAAATGAAAAGGCAACGCGGGCGACGTTGCCTGATTTCAACGGGCGTATTATATGCAAATTGGAGAGGTTGACAAGAGGGGGGGGAGATTTTTTAAGGTGGTGATCCGAGTGCGGGTTTACGTCATTTTAACAACTACGTCGCCGATAATGTTGGCGGCTTCGTCGCCGCGATCTGCCGCGTTAGACAAGTGGCGATAGATTTCGCGCATCTTGAAAATCTCCACCACATCTTCGATGGTCTTGGGTTCTTTGAACAGATCGGCAACGGCGGAGCGATAAACGCTCTCCGCGCGATTCTCCAACGCTTTGGCGCGAACGGCATGATCAAGCGCAACTTGTGGTCGTTTTTTCAGTTGGACAACGGCAAGGTATAATTCTTCCGCCGCTTCGCGCAGAATCGAAGTGAAGCGTTGCAAATGTAGGTTGGGCTTGACGCCGAGCGTAACCATCTCGTCGAGCGTGGTGTAGCCGTAATCGATCACATCGTCAATCGTGCGCGAAAGCGCAAACAAATCTTCCCGGTCAATCGGCGTGACGAACGTGTGATTCAAATCGTCGATCAACAGCCGGCGCAGTTCGTCCGCTTCTTTTTCGATGGCTTGGAGTCGTTTGGCTTGTGTTTCATCTCCGTCCTTCATATATGCTTCAAGCGCTTCCAAGCCCTCGCATGTTTTTTTGGCTTGCTCGCCCAGTTGACTGAGAAAGTCGTGTTCGCGTGAGCGAAAAAAATCAAAGAATCCCATACTAGTATCTCCATCGAGGATAATGCGGCGATGTCGGGCCCGCAATTGACGGCGGTGTGCATGACAGTGCGTCGCTTAGTGCCTGCCATTTTACATCACAACCGCGTTAATATGCAAATTCGCTCGATTGCACACGTTTGCGATCAGAGCACACGTTTCAAGAATTCTTCGACTGGCGTCATTACAAGAATTCATTTCGCGTCATCCAATCGCCCCCGATTTTAATGCGTTCGGACTTGAAATATCGGATGTTACAGAGTATACTAATTAATAGTGCAAGGTGGCACGCACAAATTCTCGGCTCCAAGGAGGGAAACGAAATTCAAAGATTCAGATATTTCCAGAGGCGTTCGGACGAGCGCATCTGGATTTTTGTTTAAAGTTCCAAATTTCAACAGAGAGGAGAGCCAATGAAGCGCACAGTAGACATTGTGGGCGTCGGGTGGAGCGGCTTTCGCTCGATCACACCCGATCTATCGTACAAAGAAATGACATTTGAAGCGGCGACCCGCGCGTACGCCGATGCCGGCATCGACGCGCGCAACGATGTGCACGGTTTTGTAACCGCCGCCGAAGATTATCACGAAGGCACGAGCATTTTTGACGAGTACACTCCCGATCAACTTGGCGCAATGTTGCGACCGATGCACACGATCTCCGGCGATGGCTTGCACGCGCTTGCCGCCGCGTATATGAACATCGCGTCCGGTTTGATGGATGTCGTCGTCGTCGAATCGCACAGCAAAGCGTCCAACATTCTCTCGCTCGATCAAATTACCGTGTTTGCTGAAGACCCGACGTTCGAGCGACCGCTGGCAATCAATCCGGTCGCGCTGGCAGGGTTGGAAATGCAAATGCTTTTGAGTGCAGGACGATTCACGCTGGAGCAATGCGCGCAGGTTGTCGTGAAAAACAAGAACAATGCGCTTGCCAATCCTGCCGCAGCGCACGGCGCGGCAATCGGACGCAAAGCAGTTTTGGAATCGGCAATGATTGCTTCGCCGCTGACGCGCTTGATGGCGGCGTCGCACGCGGATGGTTGCATCGTTCTTGTCCTCGCCGATTCAGACACCGCAAAACGATTGAAAGGCAAACCCGTTCGCGTCCGCGGCGTCGGTTGGGCAAACGATACCCCTGCGCTCGATTCGCGCAATTGGATGGATGCCAAGTACGCGCGCAAATCGGCGGAGATGGCGTACCGCGTGGCTGGCATCAAATCGCCGCGCAGCGAAATTGATTTTGCCGAAGTGGACGACACGTTCGCGTACAAAGAATTGCAACATTTGGAAGCGTTGCAACTGGCAAAGACCGGCGAAGCCGGGCTTTTAACCGCGCAAGGCGCGACCGAACGCAACGGCGAATTGCCGGTGAACCCGGGTGGCGGTTGTCTCGGACTCGGTTCCTTGCTCGATGCGAACGGACTCGCGCGCGTGCTCGAAGTCGTCTTGCAATTACGCGGCGAAGCCGGGTCGCGGCAATTGAAAAAAGCGAAAACCGGGTTGGCGTTCACGTGGCGTGGCGTGCCGACGACAAGCGGCGCGGCAGTCGTGTTGAGTGCGTAGGATGTTTTACCGCTGAGCACGCGGAAAACGCAGAGAAAAAATGGAAAAAGTTTCGAGTGAGCAATTGAATCAAATCACGGAAGCGACTATTGGCGCGGCGATTCAAGTCCACTGCGCACTGGGTCCTGGCTTGCTCGAATCGGCGTACGAAGCTTGTTTGGCTTTCGAACTTGCACAACGCGGTTTTAAAGTTGAGCAACAAAAGCCATTGCCCGTTGTGTATCGAGAGGTTCAATTGGATTGTGGATATCGTTTGGATCTCCTAGTCGAGAACCAAGTGATTGTCGAAATCAAGTCCATCGAATCATTGATGCCCATCCACAAAGCACAACTCCTCTCGTACTTGAAGTTATCGGGCTGTCACGTTGGTTTGCTCATCAATTTTAATGTGCGAGTCTTGAGAGACGGCATCGTGCGTGTGGTCAATAATTTTCCAGAATCTCAGCGTTCTCAGCGATCTCTGCGGTGAATTGATAAGGAGAAAGAAAATGGGAATGAGACGTGTAGCAGTCGTTGGCGCGGGGATGACTAAATTCGTGCGCCGCGCGCAAGAAACCGGGCGCGAACTCGCCTGGGAAGCAGTGAGCAAAGCGCTCGAATCGTGCGAGATGACACTTGATCAAATCGATTCGGTTGTGATGGGCACTGCGCCGGATGCGTTCGACGGCGTGCATATGAAATCGGAATGGCTGTCCGATGGCGCGGGCGCGTGGGGCAAACCGTATATGCGCGGTTACGTTGGCGGCGGCACCGGCGTGTTTGCGCCAGCGCAAGGTTGGTACCACATCGCGTCCGGTTTGTTCGATACGTGCTTGGTTGTGTGCGAAGAAAAAATGTCGCCGACGCAACCGCATCCGCAAGCCGCGTTCAATTCGATTTTCGATAATTTCACCGAACGCGCGCTTGGTCCAAACTTGCTGTGGATTTTCGCCATCGAAATGAACGCGTATATGAATCGGTATGGGTTGAAGAAAGAGGACATTGCATTGGTCGCGGTCAAGAACAAACGCAACGCCGCCGATCATCCAGCATCGTTGTTGGGCGATGCAAATATCACCGTGCAAGATATTTTGAATTCCGAAACGCTCGCGTGGCCCGTCCAACGTCTCGATGTTTCGCCGGTAACCGATGGTGCGGTTGCACTCGTTCTTGCGGCAGAACCGGTCGCGCGGCGCGTATCGCCCAAGCCGGTGTGGATCGAAGGCGTCGGTTGGTGTCTCGATACCGCGTACTGGACGAATCGCGATTTGTCGTACCCCACATACGTCGAAGAAGCGGCGCGACGCGCGTACGCGATGGCGGGCATCAAAGAACCGCGCAAAGAAATTCACATCGCCGAACCGTACGATCCGTTCGATTACAAGGAACTGCATCACCTTGAAGGGTTGATGTTGTTCGATAAAGGCAAAGCCCCGGAAGCAACCGCGCTGGGTGTGACGCAACGCAACGGCGATTTGCCGGTCTGTCCCTCGGGCGGCTTGCTGGGCGTGGGCAATCCGATTGCGGCGGCGGGCTTGATGAAAATCGCCGAACTATTTTGGCAGTTGCGCGGCGAAGCCGGGAAACGCCAAGTGCCGGGCAATCCGCGGCGCGGCGTCGCGCAAGCCTGGGGCGATTTGATGCAAGTCGGTACGGTCGTGGTGATGGGGAAGTAAAACAAAATTGCCAAAAGAGCCAATTATGCCAAAGAGTTTGGCGGGTTTGGCAAGTTTGGTAAATTTGACTCATTTGGAGACGAAATATGGAACATCTAGTCTATCCAACCAAAGGGTTGAGCGAGCAAGCGTTTGAGCAAAAGCAAGTGTTATTCGAAACGTGGCACGTCAAAGCGGAGTACGCGTGGGACACCGGGGTTGCCATCGGCAGATATTTAGCGGAACTCAAGCAAGGTCGCTTGATCGGTCGGCGCTGTTTCAAGTGCAAACGCTTGATGGTTCCGCCGCGAATGTTTTGTGAACACTGTTTCCGCCCCACTGACGAATGGGCTTTTGTGCAAGATTCCGGCACCGTGAAAACTTTTTCGTTGTGCTATGTGCGCTGGGATATGGTGCGTTTGACGGAGCCGGAAATCCCGGCAGTGATTGACCTCGATGGCGCGTCGAAGGGGATGGGCATCTTGCACAAACTCGGCGAAGTCGATCCGAAATTGGTCAAGGTCGGCTTGAAAGTGAAAGCCGTGTGGAAACCGGCGGCGGAACGCACGGGAAGCATCACGGACATTGCATACTTCAAGCCCATCTAATTTTTGATTTGCGATTTTCGATTGCCGATTTCTGATTTGAATTCCAATCGAAGATCGAAAAATTGGAGGAATGAATGAGTCTCTTGAATAATCTTGAGCATCCGACGCAAGCGACGGTCTGGCGCGGCGATTTGCCGGTATATCATCGCTACACGGCGGGCGTTGCTGGGGAAAAATTCCTCCGCGCGCTCAAGGATGAAGGCAAACTGTTCGGCACGAAATGTCCCAAGTGCGGCTATGTCTATGTGCCGGCACGTCTCTACTGCGAACGCGATGCGACGCATCTCGATGATGCGACCTGGGTGCAAGTCGGACCCGAAGGTGAGTTGGTTTCGTTCAGCGCGGTCTATGTTGATCTCGACGGCAAACCCTTGGAGACGCCGCAGTGGGTTGGATTGGTCCGGCTTGATGGTGCATCCAGTGTAACGATGCATTATCTCGGCGAGATGAAAGCGCATCTCGGCGTGGGGATGAAGGTGCGAGCTGTGCTCAAGCCGGCGAACGAACGCGTCGGCTCGATCAAAGATATCGCGTACTTCAAGCCGGTGTAAAATTGAAACGCGGACAAACGCGGATAAAAAATCAAGAGCACGTAGACAGATAGCTGTCTGTGCGCTTTTGATTTTAGGATGCGTTACAATCCAGTGGGATGCGGAGGTGAATCGTAACAGCCGTTCACCGATTGATCGAAATCAATAAGAGAGCCGGTCATCATTCCGGATTCATCGCTGGCGAGAAAGGCAATGGCTTGCGCAACCTCGCGTGGCTTGAGCAAGCGTTTGAACGGTTGCGCGGCTTCGGCGCGGGCGAGCCAGTCAGCGTCGGCGTTGTGAAAGCGCTTTTGCGTGTGGTCTTCGCCCGGCGTGTCCATCCAACCGATGTTCAACCCGTTCACACGAATCTGATCCGGCATCAGCGAGTACGCGGCGTTCTTGGTCATTGCGGCAAGCGCGGCTTTGGCGCCGCTGTATGCGATGATGAATGGCTGTCCGCCATAACTTGCCATACTGAGCACATTGACGATTGCGCCGGGAATTTTTTCGCGGCGCATAATCTTTGCCGATTCTTGCATCAGGATGAATGGCGCGCGCGTATTGATCGCAAACAGAAAATCGAAAAGTTCCGGCGACGTGTCGAGAATCGTGCCGCGCTCCGTGGCGCCGGCAGCATTGACGAGAATATCGATTCTGCCAAACGCGTGGTCGGCTTGCGCGATGACGTTGCGACAATCATCGACCCGGGTTAAATCGGCGCGGACGAAAATCGTTTGGCACGTTGCACTCAATTCATTGGCGATGCGTTGTCCGCGTTGCGCATTGCGGCCGCAAACAACAATTCCCGCCGCGCCGCGTTCGACGAAGAGTCGCGCGGTCGCTTCGCCCAATCCTTGCGTGCCGCCGGTGATGACGGCGATTTTACCTTCAAGTTGTTGGTTCATTCATTCAAGCTGGGTCTTGTCCCGCTTCACGCTTGGATTCTACAAGAGAACCTGCTCTCGGTCAAGCAATTTGGTTTTGACAAAGGTTGGCGGGCGTGTTATCTTGCGAGGCGATGAAGAACGCCATTGTTCTTTTTGCAATTCTCGCATTTGCGTCGCTCGCGTTGAACTGGGTCGATTATTCGTGGGTGGGCTGGCTTCCAGCGTCGTGTATGCCGGACGATTGTTTTTGCGAAGCCCACCACGATGGCTTGATCCGCCAGCCGATCAACACGTACTCGAATCTTGCGTTTGTGCTAGTTGGTTTATTGATGCTCACCGTTGCGCGCGACGATTGGTCGAAAGGTACGCGTCACAACTTGATGTCGTTGCATCGTGCGTATCCCGTCATCTTTGGGCTTGCGGCGATTGTCATTGGCGGCGGTTCGTTTTTCTATCACGCTTCGCTCACCTTCATTGGTCAGTGGTTCGATGTGATGGGAATGTACCTGTTCGTCGGTTTTGCGATGGTCTATAGTTTTGCGCGTCTGCGTCCGATGCGCCCCTTCTATTTTATTGTCGGCTATCTTGCGATGAACGCGATGCTTGGTTATTTGCTTATCGTCAATCCGGCAATTCGGCGGCAAGTTTTTGCGGCGATGGTGTGGACCGCGTTGGCGCTTGAAATTCTCGTGTGGCTGGTCGACTCGCCGAAGATTGAAAAGCGCTGGCTCGCGGCGTCGGTGGCAAGTCTGGCTTTGGGGTACGCGATGTGGATGCTCGATGAGACCGGCGCGTGGTGCGCGCCGACGAGTTGGCTGCAAGGGCACGCGGTGTGGCATTTACTCACCGCGCTTGCGGCGGGATTGTTGTTTGTGTACTATCGCTCTGAAGCAATGAGAAAATAAACACGGCTCAATTTTGAACGAGGAGAAAGTAAAATGGACTGGGGAATGAAGAATCGATTAGCGCAGGTCATCAAGCCCGATGGTCATTGTTTTTTTCTGGCGATGGATCACGGCTACTTTTTGGGTCCCACATCCAAACTGGAAAAGCCGGGACAAATGGTCGCGCCGTTATTGCCATACGTCGATGCGTTATTTGTTACGCGCGGCGTGTTGCGTTCAGCCATCGATCCGCAGAACACCAAGCCAATTATTTTGCGCGTGTCCGGCGGTACGAGCGTCATCGGTGAAGATTTAGCGAATGAAGGTGTAACGACCTCGGTGGAAGAAATGGTTCGCTTGAATGTCTCGGCGGTCGGCTTGTCGATTTTTGTGGGGAGTCAGTACGAGCATCAAACGCTGATGAACCTCGCGCAGTTGGTCAATGAGTGCGAAGCGTACGGAATTCCGGTGATGGCGGTTACAGCGGTGGGCAAGGAATTGGAAAAACGCGACTCGCGTTATCTGGCACTCGCCTGCCGCATCGCCGCGGAGTTGGGCGCGCGCGTGGTGAAAACGTACTGGTGTGAAAATTTTGAAAAGGTCGCCGAGAGTTGCCCGGTGCCGGTCGTGATGGCAGGGGGACCGAAATGCGAAACGCAACTTGAGGTGCTAGAGTTTGTGTACGATGGGATGCAACGCGGCGCAATTGGCGTGAACCTTGGGCGCAACGTGTGGCAGGACGATCATCCGGTTGCAATGGCGCGCGCGCTCCAAGCGGTGATTCACGAGCAAGCCACGCCGCCACAGGCGTACGATCTGTTCAAGAGTATGGCGAATTGATTTTTACCGCCGAGAACGCAAAGAACCCAGGGAATAAATTTTGTTTTTTCTCGGCGGTCTCTGTGCACTCTGCGGTGATAAAGCGAGATGATCTATGCGAGTAGCAATGTACTATAACAACCGAGATGTGCGTTTGGAAGAAATGCCCAAACCGAAAATCGGCGCGGGCGAAATTCTCGTCAAAGCGATTGCATCGGGCGTGTGCGGCAGCGATGTGATGGAGTGGTATCGCATCCAAAAAGCGCCGCGCGTCCTGGGACACGAAATGACCGGCGAAATCGTCGAGGTGGGCGAGAACGTCAAGCCATTTCAAATTGGCGACCGCGTGTTTGTAACGCATCACGTTCCGTGCAACACGTGTCGCTATTGTCTCGCTGGCTACCACACCGTTTGCGAAACGCTGCACACGACGAATTTTGATCCCGGCGGGTTTGCCGAATTCATTCGGGTGCCGGCGTTGAATGTGGATCGCGGTACGTATCGCTTGCCGGACGAAATGACGTACGAGGAGGGCACGTTTATCGAGCCGCTCGCGTGCGTCGTGCGCGCGCATCGCATTGCACGATTGCAACCCGGGCAAACGGTTCTCGTTTCGGGGAGTGGTATCGCCGGGCTTTTGCACATTGCACTTGCGCGCGCGTTAGGCGCGGGACGCATCATCGCCACCGACATCAGCGAATATCGATTGAATGCCGCGAAACGATTTGGTGCAGAAATTGTGATTCACGCGAAAGATGATGTGCCAGCAAAAGTCCGCCAGGCGAACGATAATCGCCTGGCGGATCAAGTGATGATTTGCACCGGCGCGATGTCAGCGATGAATCAAGCGCTACAATCGGTGGATCGCGGCGGGACGGTGATGTTCTTTGCGCCGACCGAACCCGGCGTGATGTTGCCGGTGCCGGTCAACGATTTTTGGCGCAACGGCATCACGCTTTTGCCGTCGTACGGTGGCGCGCCGCTCGATTTAATGCAAGCCATCGAATTGATTCGCGCCAAGCGGGTGCCGGTTGCCGAGATGATTACGCATCGATTGGGGCTGGCGGAAACCGCCGTCGGCTTTCAGTTGGTCGCCGGCGCGGGTGAATCGATCAAAGTGATCATTGAGCCGCAACGCTAAAAACAAAACGAGCAGAGTCGAGTTCGATTCTGCTCGTTTCGTTTGGCGCGCCTGGAGGGACTCGAACCCCCAACACTCAGTTCCGAAGACTGATGCTCTATCCATTGAGCTACAGGCGCAAGGCAATTTAAGATTTCAGATTTATGATTTCTGATTTATCGCACTTTTGCACAGTCGCAGATGTTTCGCTCTTCTTAAATCTAAAATCTGAAATCGAAAATCATAAATGGGTTTGGGTGGCCAACGGGTGTCGAACCCGCAACCTTCTGATCCACAGTCAGACGCTCTGCCATTGAGCTATGGCCACCGTTTGACGCGAACATTTTAGCACGAAAGGTATACCAAGTCAAAAGTAAAAAGCGAAAAGGCAAAAGCAAGCCCGCTTTGTACTTTTAGTTTTGAACTTTGAGCTTGATGGCTTTTGCCAATTTACTCTGCTCGACGATTGTTTGTTCCCCGCTCGCCAAATCACGCAACGTCGCTTGCCGCGCGGCGTTCTCATCGGGCCCGATGATGAGAGCGAACGGAATCGCTTTGGCGGCGGCGTATTTCAACTGTTTGCCCAAGCCATCGAATTCCAATCCCAGTTCGGTGTTGATGCCCGCGCCGCGCAATGCGTTGGCGAGTCGAATCGACGTGCCAGCCAAATCGCGGTTGAACACGGTAACCAGAACTTGCGTAACCGTCTTGCCGATGTTTGCCGGGTACATCGCGAGTTCATCCATCACATCGATGATGCGCTCGATGCCGAACGAGGTGCCGGTCATCGGTAGCGATTGATTGCTGAACAGCCCCAAAAGTTCGTCGTAACGTCCGCCGCCGGAAAGCGAACCGATTTTGGGTTCGGTAACGACGGTCTCGTAAATCGGACCGGTGTAGTACGCCAAGCCGCGCACCATCGCAAAATCGAATTGATAATTTTCGCGCGGGACGCCGGCATCGTCAAGAAACGTCGCCAGTTGTTCCAGTTCATCCAATCCTTCCAGCGCAATGTTGACCTCGCCCAGCCGTTCGCGCGCCTCGCCAAAATTGCCGGGCGCGATGGCAATCAAATCCATCATCTTGTCGATGACGTTTGCCGGCATCTGGCTCTTTGCCATTTCTTCGCGCACGCCATCCGCGCCGATTTTGTCCAACTTGTCGATGGAGCGATATAATCCGCCGAGCAATTCGTTCGGCACGCCGGCGTACGTTCCGATCCCGGTCAAGATTTTGCGATTGTTGATTTTCGTGACGAACGATTTAAAGCCGAGCGTTTGCAAGGCGGTGTAAATCATCGTGATGATTTCTGCATCGGCGAGCATTGATTTACTCCCAACGATGTCGGCATCGCATTGATAGAATTCGCGATAGCGACCTTTTTGCGGGCGCTCGGCGCGGAACACTGGCGCGATTTGATAGCGCTTGAACGGCTTGGGCAAATCCGGATACATCGCGACGACGCGGGTGAGCGGGACGGTGAGATCGTACCGCAACGACAATTCTTCTTTACCCTCGCGATGCCGCGCATCGTAAATCAATTTTTCGGCGTCTTCGCCGTACTTGCCCATCAATGTCTCGCGCAGTTCGAGGACGGGCGTTTGCAATGGCTCGAAGCCAAAACGTTGAAACACTTTTTCGATTTCGCCAATGACGTACTGGCGTTGAAGCATTCGTTGCGGCAAGATGTCGCGCATTCCGCGCGGGACACGCGGCTGAATTTTAGGCGGCATGAGAAACCTCGGTGATTAGGTGATTGGGTGATTGGGTGATTGTAGATTGTTCGTTGCTCGAAAACAAAAACGGCGTGAACACGCTTTGCGTCCACGCCATCTGACTAGTGACTACTGCTTACTGACTACTGAACCCGGGCGTGGCGAAACGGCGCATCAAAATGGTGCGCGTGCGGATGATGCGAGTGGTGAGTCAAAGCGTTTCGAGTAATCATCTTGATTGGCATTATAGCATACAAGGGTAAAAGAGCAAAACGGATTGTTTAGGGTGTCAAGTCCTCATGATGTCATTGCGAGGAGCGTCCCGAGCGAAGCGCGAGGGATCAGCGACGAAGCAATCCCCAAGTTGCTCGGAGATTGCTTCGCCGCTGCGCGGCTCGCAATGACGGAGCAGCGCGACTTTGACAAAGCCCTAGAGGGGGACGACGAATGACGAAGGACGGAAGAACTTGGTCTTTTGTCCTCACTTTATCCTTTGCGCCAGCATCTCCCACCCCTCCAATCCTTCTGGCAACCCAAGTTGCGGCGCAAGGTTCGCCAGCGCCTGCAAGACCTGAGCGTAGCCAATTTGCTTGGCAATCAGATACACCGTCACCCACGCACTGACCGCCTCTTGAATCTCCCCCTTCTGGGCGTGAATATGCCCGATGTTGAACAGCGTGGCGCACAGCCCCGCTTTGTCGCCGATTTGCTGCCTGATCGCCAGCGACTGTTTCAGGTAGGCGAGCGCCGTCTCGTAATCGCCCTGCGCATCATAGATCTGCGAAATATTGTTGAGCGTCGTCCCCTCCCCCGCTTTGTCGCCGATTTGCTGCCTGATCGCCAGCGACTGTTTCAGGTAGGCGAGCGCCGTCTCGTAATCGCCCTGCGCCTTGAAAATCTGCGAAATATTGTTGAGCGTCGTCCCCTCCCCCGCTTTGTCGCCGATTTGCTGACTGATGGCGAGCGATTGTTTCAGGAAAGGTAATGCGTCGTCGAAATTGCCGAGATGAAGATGTAGTTTACCCGTTTGCCCCAACGCTTCCGCGCGTGTTTTCAAATCGGGCGAGTCGCAAATGCGCGGCAACCATTCGGTCAAGAGCGTCGTGTAAAAACCAGCCAACGTCAACGGACCAACAATCGCGTCGAGCGTGAGGCGGTCGGCTTCGGCGTCGCGTCCCGCGCGGCGCAAAGCGTGGTGCGCGGTAATTGCTTGCGCCAATGTTCTGCGTTCGTTGCGGCGCAAATACAAGTGATAGTCCGCCGCGGCGTCGGTCCAGCGCGGGTCGTCGTCAATCAAGCCCTGGTCGCTCAGCCAATCGGTCACGAGTGGCGCGCATTGGTATTCCGTCACCTCCCAGCGCGGCTCGTAACGCGCTTCCAGCAGGGAAACATTCAACAGCCGTTCCATCAGCGCGTCGGGGTCGGGCAAGTCCAAACCCAGTTTGACGATGCCTTCCAGCGGCACGGGTTCACGGTAGGCGGGCAGGCGTTGCAAAAATTTTTTCGCGTCGGGCGGCAAATGCTGAACAATCATTGCGATTGCCATATTTGCTTGCAAATCGCTTTTCGTTCGCGCCAGCGCCGCGATGAACGCGTTTTCTTCGGCGGCGTTTGGCAGAGATTTGAGCGCGGACGCAAAGAAATCCAGCCCGCGGCAATTGCCGCCGAGGATGGCGTACACGTGGCGCAAGCGTTCGCGTTCCGCTAGAAACGCTTGCGGCAGGCGTTCCTGTGCCATCTGCAAAAAATCGCCGTAACTCGCGTGCGCCAGCGGCAGAGACACCCCTTGCCACGCGGGCAATTGCCAACGCGTGGTAACAATCAGCCGCGTGTCGGGTTTCGCTTGCAACACAGCGAGCCACGCGCGGACAGTTTCGTCTTTGACCTGTAACGTCTCTGCATCTTGCAGTGATTCAAGGTTATCGAACAAGAAAACGATTCTGCCGTCGAACTGTTCCATCAACAAATCGCTGAGAAAATCGGCGCGGTCGCGGTCGCTCGGCGCGTGTCCCAGAAAACGACTGAACTTGTCCGCGTGGTCTTGATCGAGCGCGAGTTCCAATTCGCGAAATTCGAATTCGCGCCAGCGTTGTTCGGGGCGCGCGCTCCACGCGAAAATTCTAAATCCTTGCGCTTGCAGGTCGAGCGCGAGTTTGCCCGCGAGTGAGGTCTTGCCCTGACCGCCCGGACCCGTGATGAGCAATTTACGAATCTTGCCATCCACCAAATCCTTTTTGTACCGGCGCATCTCCGCCCGCCGCCCGATAAAGCGCGCGGGCATACTGACGTTGTTGAGCGTGCGCGCAATGTTGCGCGGTTTCACGGGTGCCGCCGCAAAATCCCAATCAATCAGCGGCGTTTCTGGCTGCGCCGAGACGAGCATCGGCAAGCACCATTGCCCCAGCGAGAGTTCCGCCACTGCACTCTGAGCGGAATCGGAGCGAGTCGAAGAGGGAGTCGCAGAGTCCTTGAACGGCGTTTGAATTGCGATGCGCGCCGCCTGCAACGCAAAGTCAATGCGTTCTTGCCGCGCGAGTTCATCGCACAGCGCGCGCGCAAACTGAATCCCCGCGCGGTCGAGAATCGTTTCGCGCATGCCGATGACGTGCGGAATGCCTTGATGGCTAATTCGCTGCACCAGTCCATTCGCCAACGCATCGGACGCGGCTTTGCCGCTTTCGCACGCGGACACAATCACCGCTTGCGCGCCTGTTCCCACGAGCGCGTTTGCAATGTCGTCATCCCGGATCGGATCGCTCGCGCCTGTTTCGCTCTCGAACAAAAACACGCCGAACGGTTTTTCGCCCGTGTGCGGTGCGTGATGGAATTTGCCGTGCCCGCTGAGGAAAACGACGTGCGGATTGGCTTTGAGCAATTCCTTGAACGTGGAAAATCTGCCGTCGTCGGGCATTTCCAATTTCACTACGCCCTTAGCAATCCACGGCGCAAGCGCCTCTTGTACCTGCGCCTGCTCTTCCTCGACGTTCCAGCGTTCTTTTTCCGCGTCCACGTCGTCGGGCAGGGAGGTGAACAGCAACACCTTGAGCGGACCTTTGTCGAGTTTTGTTTGCGGCGCGCGCGTGGTGATGCGCCGCGTCAACGTGAACGCGGGATGTTTGCCGAGAAAGCCGAGCGTGGGATGATGGAGCGTTTCCCAGGGCAACGCCTGCACGTCCGCCGCCGCGCTTTGGATGACGATGGGGAGAATCACCGCGCCCGCGTTTGCGCGCGCCGCGTCGAAATCGGATTGCGCGCGTTCGCCCAGCGCGCGCCACAACGCGCCGCCCATCGCTTGCAAATGCTCGTCGGCGACGACGACTTGACGTTCCGCGTACAAACTCGCCAATTGCTGACTCATCCTTCGCAAGTCAGGATACTGGCGAACGAGATCGTCGGGCGGATGAATGACGAACGGCTGAGGGTAAATGTTGCGTGGCATATATGCTCCGTCGGTGTCATTGCGAGCCGCGTCGCGGTGAAGCAATCCCCAACTTGCTCTGTGGAGATTGCTTGCTTCGGCTATCGCTCAGCACCGCACCCGCTTCGCGCTCCTCACAATAACAGTGGGCTATTGGTTTTTTTGCGTCGGCAGAATATCGGGCAAGACCAGTTCATCGCCGAGCGATTCTTTGGAATGCTTGCCCTTGAGCACGGTTTTGATTTCTTTGCGATAAGGTTTCAAATCCACCACGCCATCGGCGTTGCAGTATGGACAAGCGACAGCGAGAACTTGTTCTTCCAAAATCTCGCGCCACAAGGAATAGTTTCGTTTGCAATTCCAGCATTTGAATTTCAATCGTTTTCCTTTTTCCATAATGTCATCCTATCGTAAACGCCGCGCAGAAAATGCCGACGAAAAACAAAACGCTCGAAGCAATCACCAGCCGCCGTTTGTAATTTGCGGACTGGTTAAAAAAATCTTCGATCCCCAAACCCTCGGAAAATTTCATCGGGTCCTGTTTGAGAATCGAAGGATCTACGTTCCACTTTTTCGGAATCAAGGCGACGAGCGTCAACGCCAACGCCGCAAACCAAGCCAAGAACGCCAAATAAAACGCGACGTTGAGTTGGACGGTGGCTTTATCGCCGCTGACCAATTTCATAATCGTCGCGTATGCGCCAGGAATCGCCAATTCGAGCGTGAGCAATTGTCCGCACAGTTTGTCCATCAACTCGCCTTGCGCCACGATGCTGGCATAGAATTTTTCGCGCAGCGCTTTTTCGTGGTCGCTCAACGGGCGAGTTGAAATCGGTGGTTCGCTCATCGCGCCTCCTCTGTGAATCGGCTGATCAACGATTACAGCATCCCGGGACGCAGTATAGACCAAAGAGCAAGACTGTCAAGAAATGAAATGTGCGGCAAAGGGGTTGCCGCACAATGGATACCGCGTCATTCAGGAAATGTATCCCAGGTCTGCTAACCGCTCCATCACCTCTTTTTCTTCCTCTTCCGAATAACCGTCCCGCGTCGCCGCGCTTCCTTCCGATGTTCCGCCGTACTCGATTGCGCGCAAATCTTCAAGCGCTTCGGTCAGCACGCGCCCATCCATATCGGTTGGCACCGGCAAACCCATCAGATGCAGGATCGTCGGGGCGAGGTCAATCAATGATGCGTTGGCAAACTCGCCGGCGTTTTTGATGCCCGCACCGCTCGCTACAAAGATGCCATTCATCCGATGCGATGACGAAACACCAAACGATTTTTCGATGACGCGATTCGAGCCGAACTCAAAATCGCCGAACGCGATGGTTTCAAGGTTGCGCGGCAGGAACAAAATGTCGGGCGCTTTCGGCAAATGCGCGCCGCGATAGATTTCCTCTTTCTTCCAAATGTGTTCGACGAGCGGTGCGCCATCCTTCGACTCCGCCTTGCTCCGCTCAGGACGCAATTTCAATTCGCGTAGAGAGTTGATTACATCATCACGCACCTGTTCGTACTCTTCGCCCGGCGCAACGATGCCTTGCGGTTCGCGCCCTTGCAAATTGATGTGCACCTCGCCGATGTACCCAATCGAGTACGCGGTCGTGCGCGACCAATCGACATCCGCGAACGAGAGGAAGAATCGTTTGAGCAATCCGCGTCCGCCGCGCCGTTTATCGAGCGTGCGGCGCAACTTGCCCAACCCCAGTTTGAGCAGAATGTTGTACACAAAACGTGGCGTCAACCCAAGTTGAAAGGCAATCCGCTTGGCTTGCGAGGCAATGTTCGGTTTGAATTTCAAATAGCCGCGTTGCGCGAGATAGTTGTTGACGTAGAGAAAGTTGCGGACGGGTCCGTGACCGTGATCGGACATGAGCAGAATAGACGTTGGAGGTTGGACGTTAGAGATTAGGCGCGCGATGAGCGAATCAATGTGCTGGTAAATTTCCAAAATGCCATCCCGGAATTTGGCGGCTTGCATCGGATCGTGCTCGTGATGTGTGGGATCATACGCTGACCACAAGCCGTGCGAGACGGTATCGGTTTCTGGGAACACGAGCATGAAAAAATCCCAGGGATATTTCTGCATCAAGTACTCGGCGGCGCGCGTGCGTTGCTCGGCAGAATGTTTCAATGCGTTGAGAAAAATTTCCCCGCGCCCTTTGGAGTACACTTCATCGGAGTAAATAATGTACTCGCCAATCGCGTTTTTCAATTCAGCCGCGAGTTCTTTGGGGTAGGTGTAATTCTCGGCATTGCGCGGTGTGAGCATCCCGGTGATGAGTTGACCATTCACGGGTTGGGGAGGCCAGGTGACCGGCACATTCATCACGATTACTTTTTTCCCGGCATCGCCGAGCAAATCCCAGACGGGTTTCCCGTCGCGGTCAAGGGCAGAAACCGGCGCGAGATCGTACGATTTATCGCGGCGCTGCATAAAGTCGAAAAGACCGTGCGCGCCGGGATTCTTGCCGGTCATGAACGATGACCACGCCGACGCCGTGACCGGCGGCACCGTTGAGCGCAGTTCGCTGAACGCGCCGCGCGCCATCAATTTTTTGAACGTCGGCAATTTTCCTTGCGCGATGAATGGTTTGATGAGATCGAACGTCGCGCCGTCGAGACCAATGCAGATCACTTTGGACATTTCCAGAAAACCTTTTTACCACAGACGCCAAAGGCGCACAGAGGACACAGAGAAAAAATCTCTGCGCCCTCTGCATCTTGGCGGTGCAATTTGATGTTGCAAAGTTATGCTTTTGCCGTTGCCGGCGATTCTTTCTTCACCGGCTCTTTGGGACTGCCCATGAAAAATGCTTTCGCAATGTCACCGGTGTATATCGCGTTGGGTTTTACTTCGCAACCTGCCCAGCATCCCGGACACTTGCGCACAACCTCGCGCTGTTTCCTCGTCTTGTTGTTGTACCAAACTTCTTGCAACGATTGCTTGCGCAAGTTACCGACGACGGTGGGATAGTACACGCACGTTACCACATCGCCGTTCGGCATTAGGCGCATATGATTGTGCAATTCGATGCATTGTGGCTTTGGTGCTTCGACGTGATTCAGTAATCGATTCTTCAAACCGCGCAAATAGTACCGTTGCACAAGCCATTCTGGTAAATCCTTAATGCCGTCGCGCGTGTCGAGTTGCTCGAATATGTAATTGAGTTGTTCCGGCGTGAAATCGGACATCGACACCGATTTCATATTCGGAATGTCTTTTTCCTTGTCGGTGTTGATGCGATACAGCGTGTAATGGTCAGTCGCAATTGCGTAATGCACATTCACGCCGAGTTTCGCCATCTCGTCGCGCAATGGCTCGATGTGATCCCAGTTGCGATCCGTGAGTGTTTGATTCACGCCAAGATAGAATCCGTACTGGTCGCGCAGATCGACGAGCGCGCGAAGCGTGCGCATCGATTTGTCGTACAAACCCCGATAGCCGCGAATCTCGTCGTGCCGCGCGCCAACGGCATCGATGGAAAATTTCAGGTGCAGTTTTTTCGAGCCAACGGCTTTGACGTACTCGACGATGCGTTCGGTCATCACGCCCGCGGTCGTTACGTGCAACACGGTCGGATTGGTTTCTTCGAGAATCGCGCGCGTGATGTCGATGAGGTCGCGGCGCAGGAACGGCTCGCCGCCAGTGATGCGCAACGAATCGAGGTGTGGAATTTGTTGGAACACGTGGCGAATTTCATCGACGGTCATATCGTCGTGATCGGTTTTCTTCCACACGTCGCACATAAAGCAACGCAGATTGCATCGCCATGTGACGATGAATGTTGCCATATTGGGCAATTCAACTCTGCCGATTTTATTATTCACCACCGCTTTGGCGATGTTGAAGTAGGTGCCTAAAGCCATAAGACCTCTGTTCAATAGTTCGATAGTGCAATAGTGCGATAGTTGAAAAACCAACCAGCCAACTATCGAACTAACAAACTATCGCACTAACACACTATTCATACTTCTCCCGCCGAATTGCGCTCACTTGATCGGCGAGAATGCCAAACATGAACACAATTACCGCCGACAGCATCACCAGCATTGCGCCGGTGGGAATGTGAAATGCCGGCTCGATGTGTTGCGCGTACCGAAAAATGCCGGAGCCAATCCAATAAACGACGCCAAGTAAAAACAAAAAGAAACTAGTCGGCAAAAAAACTTTGATCGGATCGAACAGCGCGATGATGCGGATGATGAGCATCAGCGTGTTGATACCGTCACGGACCGGATGCACCGTACTCGTGCCGACGCGCGGCGTCGTGGTGATGGGCACGTATGCGATGTTGTAGCCCTCTTTGAACAACGCAAGCGTCAGCGTCGTCGTGAACGAAAAGCCGTTCGGTAAAATGTGCAAGAATAATCTCGCCACGTCTTTGCGAAACGCGCGAAAACCGGAATTCAAATCCGGGATATTGGTTTGCGCCAAGTAATTTGCCACTTGCGATAATAACCATTTGCCCGGCCGACGAATGAACGGCGCGTGTGAACCTTTGGCGCGCGCGCCGACGACCATATCATTGTCGCCGAAATTGTCGAGCAGTTTAGAGATTTGTGCCGCGTTGTGTTCACTGTCCGCGTCCATCATCACGACGATGTCACCCCGGCATGCGCGGATGCCGGTCTTGAGCGCCGCGCCGTATCCTTTGTTGGTGCGATGGCGGATCACGCGAAAGCCGGCTTGCTCTGCGATTTGCGCGGTGCGGTCGGTGGACGCATCATCAACGACGATGATTTCCGCGCACGCGCACCACGCCGCCAGCCCTTGCAAAACATTGCCGATGCTTTTCTCTTCGTTGAATGCGGGAATGATGATGCTGATAGTTTCAGGTTGCATGTTTCAAGTTTAACGTTGAACCTTCAACTTTTAACTTGCGCGAGCACATACCGATGATGCGCCCAAATTGCTTTGAGTTGCCACGGCAACGGCGCGTGCTCGATAAAAGTGTACTTGTCGATTTGCGCTTTCAATTCTGGGCGACGACCCAAATAATAATCCATCGTGCTCCAGTTCCAACTGGCGCCGGTGAATTGCGCGTCGAGTTTTTTCGAGCGAATGCCAAGCCGCCGCAAAACCTGCGATGCCGGCATCACCGTGTCGGGCCACGGCGGCACGTCCAACACACCTTCTTCGATAATCCCTAATCTCGAAGCTCTAAGAGTCTTTTTGATTTTATTGATGTCCGCCCACGCTTCATCGACATAGTTCACAAAATCGCGTTCGAGCAAGTACTTGCGCATCAAATAGCCAACCTGTGCGCGGTTTGGCATCGCAATGAAAACTAGATTGCGCGAGACGCGAACCAATTCTTTGAGCAATCCTTCCGCGTTCGGCAAATACCACAGCCCCGCCCATTCCCAGGTCAAATCGAATGTGTGGTCGTCAAACGGCAGGTGCGCGAAATCGGTGTGATGGACAAACGTCGCGCGCAGATTCAACTCGCTCCAAATGCGTTCGATGCCTTGCAAACGGTCGGCGTTTTCATCGACGAGCGTTACCGCGCACCCGCGTTGCGCGAGCCGTACGCTGTTGATGCCGCTGACGCCTGCCATTCCAAACAGCGGCGCTTCGAGCACGGTGTGAATATTGTGCTGGCTCACGATGCGGTCGAGATAATCGTTGAGGACAAAGCGTTCGTAGACCAGCCCGAGTCCTTCGTTGTAATCGGTGAGATACTTTTTCCATCGCGAAGCATCGAGCGGGATAAGTTTCTTTGTCATCGCGGAGACATATTACACGATTTCAAAACTTTTGTCGAATAATTTTGCGTCGCGCGGCTTTATGTTTTTCTTACGGCGTAATTTGAATTTTGGTGAGGGGGATGGTCGATCGTTCGATGCCAAGTGTGAAGGTATATTCGCCGCGCGGCAAATCTTTCGGCAACGGTAAATCATAATACGCTTTGAGAATTTCGCCGCGACGCCACTCGCGGGTTGGATAAAAACTAATCGGCGCGCGTTCCCATTTCTGAATCGACGCACCGTTTGTGTCGATGAGTTCAAAATGCAACAACAAATCCGCGTCGATATTTTCGTGGATGAAGTAAATCAAATTGCCGCTGAGATTTTCACCGGCGCGAAATTCACCCTCGAATCCACCATAGCCCCACAATTCGATTTGCTGGCTGAATGAAAAGTTTCGTGGATGCGCGATGAAAACTTGCTCGCGCGCGAGATTCGTCGTGCGTTCGATGACAAATGACGCAAGCGTGATCTCGTTGCCGATGTTTATTTTCGTGACGGCGTCGATGACTTGGACGTTCAGCGAATAATTTCCCGGCGGCGTGCCGGCGGGAATCAACACATTATGCACATCGCGCACGTACTCGCCGGGCGACCACTGCGACGCGGGATAAAGCCCGCGCACCGGCGGTTCATCTTTCTGCGCAATGACACGATGCTCCGGGTCGTACAATTTTGTGCGCACCAGAAAATCGTTGATGCCCGCTTCCGCGCGCCAATCGAGTGTCGCGCGTGCGGTGCGATTCGGCGCGATGCTCACTGTCGGCGCGTAGGTTTCAAGCGCGGTGGTGATTTCGTAATTTGCCAGCGTCAACGCGAGATTGAGCGCAATGTTTTTCTGCGTCGCCGGTGGTTGCATCTGTGGTTTGTCGCGCACCTCTAGCAACGGACCAAGGTGTGCGTATCGATATTCACCGAGGGGTTGCGGCAAGCCAGGCGAAATGAAAATCGCGCGACCTTGCGCAAATGCTTCTTGCGCGGCTTGGGTTTGCGGCGCGGGATCGTACAGCGTGCCGACGAAGCGCAAATCGGGGCGGCGGTGTTCCACGCGTTGCATATAGCGCATCGCGTTGAGCTGTCCCCAGTTGCCAACGATCGTTGCGTTCTGTGGAATCGGCAGAGTAAAAATTTCGTTCCACTGTTTGTAAACCCGGTCGAAGGTGCTCCAATCGGCGTAGCGAAAGCGGTCAGGGAAGGGAAGAACAATGAGCAGCATGAGTGCGATGGCAAATATAATTTGCAGCGTGTCATTGCGAGCGAAGCGAAGCAATCTTTCAAGCCACTTGAGAGATTGCTTCGTCACCGCTTCGCGGTTTCTCGCAATGACATTTTCAATTGTGCCCACGCCAACTGCAAACCAGTAAATCAGAAATGCAAACGGTAAACTGAGATAGCGATCCGGTTCGCCGGCGTAAAATGCGCCTTGCACGTAAAAAAAGAATGTGGCAATCGCTAAACACAAAAGCAACCCCGGCGTATGGCGGCGAGCGGTGGGAAAAAAATTGATTGACACGCCAAGCAGAACCAAGCCAATTCCCCAACCGCCAAACGAGTCGAGCAAAAATCGTGAGACGAGCGAAATGCCTTCGATCATTTGGGGCGGCGTGTTACGAATAAAATCGCCGGCGTCGCTCCCGCTGATGTACTGAATAAATCCCTCGAGCGTGTTGCTGTACCACGGACTATTGTTCCCAAAGATCGGTATGTACAGGTACAGCAAGAGCGGAACCGCCAGCCAAAATAAATGCTGGGCGATGACGCGCGGGCGGCGCAAGATTTGTGTATCATCGAGCAGAACGAGAATCGCAATGGGGATGGCGAGCCAAAACGTTGTGCGATGATGCGCGAGTCCCAGCCCGAATAATAGTACGGCGACGATGATCGGTATCTTTCGACTTGCAGGGTGGATGTGTTTTTCGTGCCACAACAAAATCGCGAGCAAAATCGCGGCGAGCAAAAGCAAGTGCAATGGACCCACCGACGCGACGCCGGCTTGCCGCCACACCGCCGGGTTCGTCGCAAACAACGCGGCAGTTGCAATCGATGCGATTTGCCGGCGCGTGAGGAAAAACGCATTGAGATAAACAACCGCCACCGTCGCCGCGCCGATGACGGCGGAAAGCAAATTCATTCGATACGCAATGTTGCCAAGCGGGACAACCGTTGTAAAAAGCTTGCCGATGAGGAGGTAAAGCGGATACCCGGTCGCGTGCGCGATGTCGAGGTTGTACGCGACGTGTTGAAACTCTTCGCTATCGAATGCGCCGCCGAGCGTGGGCGCGGTTGTGCGCACGTAGAGTGCGAGTGTGCAAATAAAAATCAATGCGGCAACAAAACGCGGACTGGTAAAGATAAAACGCAACAGACGCGACTGATTCATGTACTTTGATTCTGTGCCGTGAAGGTGAGGATGAGATGATCGCCCGCGAACTTGGCTTTATTCACATCGAGTCCAGCCAAGACGCGCGGCAAAATAATGTTGCGTCGAAAATTGCCAATGCTGATTGCTAGTTCATCCGAGTTGCGGGTCATATTGATCGCGTCTTTGCTGATGAACGGCAGACGCAGTTTGAGCAAATATCCCCCGTCGATTTTTTCGATGACTTGTGGTTGCTCGGTGTAGAAAAGTTGCGCGGGGTCTTGGTCGCCGTAAATGAGCTGCGCCATTTTGCGCAACATATCCACGCCGACGACTTCTTGATCCAGCAACGGCACTTTGAAAATCGGCAGCGGCGCAAACGCTTCTTCGACGAGTTGACCGTAGCGCGTTTGCGAATCTTTCCATGCCGCAAAGTAACCATCGCCGACGGTTGTCGGAATGATGCGATTGGAAATCACCGCGTCGGTCGAATAACCGTACAGATTCAAATACGTGTACGTGCGTTGCGCTTCTTTGATGACCATCTTTTCCGGATTCAACACCAAACGCACCGACGATTTCTTTTGATCGGTCAACAACGCGTGCATTTGATCGAGTTGCAGAATCAACCCTTTGATCGAATCAAAAACTTGATCGTCGGGAATCGGAATATCGGTGATGGATTTGATGAGCGGTCCGATCAGCTTGGCGGTTTGACGTTGGATTGGAAAAATGCGCGTGAGATACCATTCCGCAACTTCGGGGAGCGAGAGGAGGCGCAAGGTTTCGCCGGTTGGTGCGCAATCGACGATGATGACATCGTACGCGTTTGTATCGTGCAGATGGACGATTTGCAAAAGCGATGCCAGTTCGTCCATTCCCGGCAGAACGCTCGCTTCGTCCGCGATCAGTTCATCGAGTCCGCGCCACGAAAGTACGGTCGTTACCCATTCTTGTACCGTGCCCCAATATTTTTCCATTTGGTGCAAGACATCGATTTCTTGCGCGTGCAGTTTCGGCGCGATTTCGACCGGCTCGTTGCCAATCGTCATGTCGAAAGAATCGGCGAGCGAGTGCGCGGCGTCGGTGCTGACGGCAATCGTGCGATAACCGAGGTCGGCGCACCGCAACGCAGTCGCCGCGGCGATGCTCGTTTTGCCCACGCCGCCTTTGCCGGTGTAGAGAAGAATGCGCATCGCTACTGCACCCGAATTTGGTCTGGTGTGCGAATTTCCATTTCGAGCGTATCACGAAAACTGACGATTCTCCCGGTCGCACAAATGGTTTTGTTCCGATAGAATGTTTCAGGCGGCTCTGAAAAATTTTCGCGTTGATTACCCCAGATCAAAAGGCTAAACCTCGTTGGATCAGGATATGCGCGCCCCATATCCATAAAGGTTGGTTGTCCATTTGTATTCGTGGCAAAAGTGGTTCGGACGATGGCGCCGCACACGCATTTTACTTGGTTCACAAAAGATTTCACTTCTTGCCACGAGATACAGGCAGGGGGTGTGGGAGTAGAAGGCGATGACGATGTTGAATTGCCTCGCGTTGTGAGTGGAGTTGGAGGGATGTTTTGGACGATGCTTTGCGGCAGGGTGACCGGCGGTGTAAAAGTGGGGTACGGGGTGTAGGTCGGATATGGCGTGTAAGTTGGTTGCGGCGCGGGTGCCGGTGCGCCGCAAGCGACGACGCCAGCGGCAACAAAGCAAAACGCGATGAGTTGTTTAGTCATTGAGATAATCTCCTAACTGACGTTACGCAATTTCACCGCTGAGAACGCAAAGTTCGCAGAGAAAAATCCTGAAAAATCTCAGCGGTCTCCGTGGGCTTTGCGGTAAAACAATTCGGTTTGCGTAAGGTGAGCTCCTAATTCACCCCAAGTATACCACGCTTTGCCGCCGCGCGCCAAAAGATTTTTTGTTCACCACCGATTCAAATCGGTGGTTCAGTCAGGTCGAAATCGGTTGGAAACCGATTGGTGCTAACTCGATTGATCGAGTTTGCACCTTTTATTGAGACGCCGATTTCAAATCGGCGGCGTTCTCATCGTTTGACACGCTCCGCGAAAAATGCTAATCTCCCGCGCACATGAAAGTCTATCTCTCGACGCTCGGTTGCAAACTGAATGAAAGTGAATTGGAAGCGTGGGCGCGCAAGTTCGGCGCGGACGGCTACCAAATTGTCGATGATGCAAAGGACGCCGATTTGGTCGTGCTGAACACGTGCACCGTGACGCACGTCGCCGCGCGCAAATCGCGGCAGATGGCACGGCAACTTGCGCGCGTAAATCCCAACGCGAAATTGGTGCTGACCGGTTGCTACGTTTCTGTGTCGCCGGACGAAGCGCGAGCGTTGCCCAACGTGTCGCTCATCGTGCCGAATTTGGACAAAGACCGGCTGGTGCAAATTGCAAATAGCGAATTGCGAAATGCGAATCGTGTTACGCAAACGGGAGACGGCAAACCATCAGAGCCAAATGCTATAAGCGATATGCCATATGCTTTTCTCGATGCGGACGTTGAAACACAAGTTGCAGGCGCTCGACCGCAGACAACCGACCGCCGACTGCGAACACAAATCAGCGGCGGTCTGCGTACTAGGGCTTTCGTCAAAATTCAAGACGGGTGCAATATGTCGTGTACGTATTGCATCATTCCGCTCGCGCGTGGGAAAGAGCAATCCCGTTCGCTCGTCGATGTCGTGGCGGATGTCCGGTCGCTGGTGAACGCCGGTTACAAGGAAATTATTTTGACCGGCGTGCAGATTTCGTCATTCAGAAATGTCATTGCGAGCGCCGAAGGCGCGAAGCAATCCTCAAGTTTTGTGGAGATTGCTTCGCACAAATCGCTCGCAATGACAAATGGGTTGCGCGATCTCGTCGCCGCGATTTTGGCGGAAACCAACGTGCCACGGTTGCGCCTGACCAGCATCGCGCCGTGGGATTTGGATGAATCGCTTCTCGATTTGTTTACCGATTCGCGGTTGTGCCGCCATTTGCACCTCTCACTTCAAGCCGGTTCGGACACCGTGTTGCGCCGGATGCGCCGACCGTACACAACCGCCCAATTTGCGCGAGCCGTCGAATTGGCGCGCACGAAAATTCCGGATGTCAGCATCACGACCGATATCATCGTTGGTTTTCCCGGCGAAAGCGCAACCGAGTTTGAACAATCGTTGGAGTTTGTTGACCGGATGCAATTCTCGCGCGTCCACGTTTTTCCGTACTCGGCGCGCGCCGGGACAGTTGCTGCCAAGTTACCGCTTCCAGTCGATGAGCCGACCAAATCGATGCGAATGAAGCAGATGCAAGCGATCGCCGATTTTAGTCAACGTGCGTTCGCCAATCGATTCGTTGGACGCGAGGTGAAGGTTCTCTGGGAGACGAAGGACGAAGGACGAACGCCAAAAGCGGGCGAATCCTTCGTCGTTGGTCGTTCGTCATTCGTCTGGTCTGGTTACACCGACAACTACATTCGCGTCGTCGCGCTAAGCGACGATGATTTGTGGAATCAAATCACACCGGCGCGCCTGATAAGCGTCGTCGATGACGGCGCAATCGGCGAGGTGATACGAAAGTATCCCAAATGACCTAAAAGTGATGCCAAAAGTATCTTGACGCCCCCGCCCGCGTCCTTTACAATCTGGACATAATTTCCTCACGAAAGGGGCCAATGCCAGAAGTTGACGATGGCGTCCAGTTGCACGTTGATCACGTATCGATGGGATTTGGCGGCGTGGCGGCTTTGCGCGGCGTGAGCATTCACGTTCAGCGCGGTGAAATTTTTTCGATTATCGGACCCAACGGCGCAGGCAAAACGGTACTGTTGAACTGCATCAGTGGTTTGTACCGACCTCAGCGTGGTAAAATCCTCTTCGACGATAAGGACATTACTTTTCTCCGTCCGTACCAACGAGCCAAGCTCGGCATCTCCCGATCCTTCCAAAAAATCGAACTCTTTAGCGGTATGACCGTCCTCGATAATATTCGCTTGGGACGGCACGTGCATTTGCATTCCAATTTCATCGAAGGCGGCATTTATCTTGGGCGGACGGAACGCGAAGAACTGGCGAACCGTGAATTCATCGAGCGCGAGATCATCGATTTGTTGGAAATCGCGCACATCCGCAACAAAGTCGTCGGGATGTTGCCGTACGGTTTGCAAAAGCGCGTGGAACTGGCGCGCGCACTCGCGCTTCAACCCAAACTCCTCTTGCTCGACGAACCGATGGCAGGGTTGAACCTCGAAGAAGTCGAAGATATGGCGCGCTTTATCCTCGACGTGAACGAGGAAAAAAAGTGGCAAGTTACCTGCGTCTTGGTCGAGCATGATATGGGGGTCGTGATGGACATTTCGAATCACGTTGCCGTGTTGAATTTTGGCGAAAAAATTGCGGAAGGGACGCCGGAAGAAATTCAGCGCGACGAGCGCGTGCATAGTGCGTACCTGGGCGAGAAAGAGGATTTGTATGTTACGCGGCGGTAATGTGCGACGCACGCAAGAAATCGAAATCACGCCCGACCTCACCATCCCCAAAGTTTTCGTGCAAGCCGTTCAGCGGTACGGCACCAAAGTGGCGATGCGCGAAAAAGAGTATGGCATCTGGCGACCACTGACGTGGAACGAATACTTGGAACGCGTGCAAGCCATCGCGCTCGGTCTTGTCGAAATGGGATTGGAACGCGGCGACAAGGTCGCGCTCATCGGCGACAATCGTCCCGAAGGTTTGTGGGCGGAAATGGCGGCGCTCGCGGCGGGCGGCGTGGCGGTCTGGGTGTATCAAGAAGCGTTGATCGATGAAGTGCAATACATCGTCGATCATTCCGACGCCAAGTTTATGATTTGCGAAGGACAAGAAGAAGTCGATAAAGCGTTGGCAATCAAAGACCGCTGTCCAAAATTAAAGTACGTCGTCTGGGACGATCCCAAAGGTCTGCGGCATTACGACGATCCCATTCTTACCTCGCTCGATCACGTGATGGAACGCGGACGCGCGTTGAACGAAAACGAACCGCATCGGTTTAGCGACTTGGTCAAGTTCGGCACCGGCGAAGATGTCGCGTTGTTATTCTACACCTCAGGTACAACGTCTGCGCCTAAAGGCGCGCTGCTCACACATTGGAATATGCTCAAGATGGGGCAGAACTTGATGCGCGTTGACCCGGCGTTTGAAACTGACGATTTTGTTTCCTTCCTTCCGTTCGCGTGGATCGGCGAGCAAATGATGTCGATTTCGTGCGGCATTCAAGCCGGCTTTACGATCAATTTCCCCGAAGAGCCGGAAACCTCACTCGAAGATTTGCGCGAGATCGCACCGCAAACGATGTTTTCCTCGGCGCGCTTGTACGAACAAATGGTACGCAGTCTCCAAGTCAAAAATGCCGATTCGTCCTTGCTCAAACGCAAAATCTACGATTGGGGAATGAATGTTGGTTATACCGTTGCCGATGCCAAGTTCGACAAAAAACCAGTCGCCTTGCTAACCAAACTTCAATGGTACCTCGCCGATTGGTTTGTGCATCGAACGCTGCGCGATCATCTGGGACTCGCGCGGATGCGGAACGCGTACACCGGCGGGTCAGCCATCGGCCCCGATCATTTCCGCTTTTTCCACGCCATCGGTGTAAACCTGAAACAGATTTACGGACAGACGGAAATCGCCGGCATTTCGGTTTTGCATCGCTCGGACGATGTGAAACTGGACACCGTTGGCAAGCCGATTCCGGAAACAGAAGTGAAAATCGCAGAGACCGGCGAGATACTGTCCAAAAGCCCGGCGGTGTTCAAAGGTTATTACAAGAACGACGAAGCGACCGCCAAGACGCTGGTTGATGGCTGGCTTCATTCCGGCGACAGTGGTTTTATCGACGACAGCGGGCATCTGGTTTTCTTCGACCGATCGAAAGACATTATGGTTTTGAGCGACAAGCGCAAATTCTCACCAGTCTTTGCCGAAAGTCGATTAAAGTTTTCGCCATACATCAAAGATGCGTGGATCATCGGACACGAGCGCCCGTTTGTAACTGCTGTGATCTGCATCGATTATGGCGTGACCGGGCGCTGGGCGGAATCCAAGGGCATTGCGTACACGAGTTATCAAGAATTGTCGCAAGAGCCGCGCGTGCGCGAGTTGGTGCAAAAAGCAGTCGAGCAGGTGAACAAGAGTTTGCCGGAAACCGCGCGCATCAAACGCTGTGTGAATCTGTTCAAGGAACTCGACGCGGACGACAATGAACTGACGCGCACGAAAAAGTTAAAGCGGGCATTTTTGGAAGAACGCTACAAAGTCATTGTCGATGCGTTGTACAGTTCCGCCAGCGACATTCACTTTGACAGCGTGATTACGTACGAAGATGGTCGCACAGCAAGCATCAAAGCGGATTTGAAAATTATGGACGTGGGAAGCAAAGGATGAAGGATGAAAAACTGATTGGCGATTTTTGTTCTTCATCTCTCATCCTTTAAGGTCAACACGATGGAAGTTTTTCTCCAACTGATTATCACCGGCTTGATGGTCGGTAGTATTTATGCGCTCGTCGCGTTGGGCTGGACGCTGATCTACAAATCATCCGGCGTGCTTAACTTGTCGATGGGTGAATTGACGCTGATTGGCGCGTACGTTTCGCTCACGTTCTATCAATGGGGTTTACCGTTTCCGCTCGCGTTACTCCTCACGCTCATCGTCGGCTTGATTCTGGGTCTCATCGTCGAGCGCGTGTTCTTGCGTCCGCTCATCGGCGAGTCGGTGCTGACGGTGATTATGGTGACGGTTGGGATTTCATTTTTGTTGAAAGGCATTCTGGGTTTCATCTTTGGCACTGACACGATGGTGTTCAGCCCGCCGGTTTTTCCGGCTGAGCCGGTGCAGTTTGGCACGATTGTCATCGGTCAGGTGTACATTTGGAGTTTCGTTGCGGCGTTGGCGTTGCTCGTCGTTTTCGTCGCATTCTTCAAGTACACGCGCTGGGGCTTGGCAATGCAAGCGACTGCCGATGACGAAATGGCGGCGTTATCCATCGGCATCAGCGCAAAATTGGTTTACGCGCTCGCTTGGGCGATTGCGTTTATGGCGGCAGGTGTCGGCGGCGCATTGCTGGGAAATATCAACGGTGTGAATGTTTCGGTAGGGCATTTGGGTTTGCTTGTTTTGCCGGCAGTGGTGATGGGCGGATTGAATTCGGTGCCCGGCGCGATTGCCGGGGGATTGATCGTCGGCTTGCTCCAAAATCTTGCCGGTGGTTATCTCGATAACTTGACGATTGCCGGCATCAACGTGATTCCCGGCGGTGCGAAAGATGTATTTCCGTTCGTCGTGATGACGATTGCGTTACTGTTCAAGCCGTACGGGTTGTTCGGGTGGCAGAGGATCGAACGCGTCTAGTTCCATCTTTTCCTTCATTTCCCTTCTGGTATGGAAATGCGGGAAACGAGGGAAATAAAGGAATTTTGCTGGAGTCATTTGAGTGTCGACAATGCGTCTTCCTTCCGGTGTATATCACGAAAACTACAAACAAGATCACGCGTGGTGGCAAACGCGATTCGTTTGGTTGCGGATGCTGGGATTGTTGGCGATTCTGTTCGTTGTTTTTCCGCAACTTGCCGGCGGCTATGAACTCTCGGTGGCGAATCGCATTGGGTACACAATTTTGTGCGCGCTCGGCGTGCAATTGCTGATCGGTTTTGCGGGACAAGTCACGCTGGGGCATATGGCATTCGTTGCGATTGGCGCGTACACGTCCGCGATCTTTACGCTGAATGTGAATCAAGCGTTTCCGATTTTCAAAGACCTTGGGCTGTCGTACCCGATCAGTATGATTTTTGCGATGATCGTCGCCGGGCTGTGGAGTATGTTGTTCGGTTTGCCGTCCGCGCGCGTTAAAGGTTTCTACCTGATTATGACGACGATGGCGGCGCAATTTATCACCGTCGATTTCATCATCACGCATTACATCAGTCGCGTGGGTGATCGCGGTGTGTCGTTCTCGCTTCCGCCCGGCACGATTCGATTTGGACCCTGGGATATTCGCACTGATTTGGAACAGTACTATCTGATGGTCATCCTGGTTGTTATCGGAATCGTCTTCATCGGCAATTTGATGCGGACGCGAATTGGGCGCGCGTGGATTGCAATCCGCGACAACGACATCGCCGCCGAAGTGTTGGGCGTCAACGTTGTGCGCTACAAATTGCTCGCGTTCTTTATCGCTGGCGCGTTGGCGGGCGCGGCGGGCGCGTATGCGAATGCTGTGTCGTTCACTGTCAGCCCGGAACAATTTGGGTTCGGCGAATCGTTGTGGCTGGTTGGCGTCGTACTGATTGGGGGCATCGGCAGTAATTACGGGACGGTGTTCGGAGCAATTTACTTGACGCTCATCGCCGAACTGGTGCAACCAACACTCAAGGCGATTTTGCCTGACCTCGCGCTCAAAACCTCGTACGTCAAAGATATGATTTTTGGTTTATCGATCATTATCTTTTTGTTGCTCGAACCCAAGGGATTGGCGTATCGTTGGTCGCGCATCAAAGATTATATTCACCTGTGGCCCTTTTCGTATTGATTTCGGACTGTCATTGCGAGGAGTGAATTTTGCGACGAAGCAATCTCGCAAATGTCCTTTGAAAGATTGCTTCGCTTCGCTCGCAATGACACAGAGTGTTTGTAGGAGGTGGAGAACTGAATCGATTTTATTTTCAGGACATTCGAACGATGGCTGAGTCAATCTCCAAAGGAGGGAAGATTATGAACTATCGAAAAGTGATGTTCGTTTTGCTCGTGGCTCTTGGCTTGATGCTTGCCGCGTGTAGCGGTAGCGGACAACCCGCCGCGCAACCCACAGCGGTGGTCACCAGCAAAGGCGAAATCAACCTCGGCTCGTTGAACGATCTCACCGGCGCAACCTCGGACGTGGGCAAAGATTACGCGCTCGGCGTTCAGGAAGCGGTCAAGTGGATCAACGAGAATGGCGGCATCAACGGCAAGACGATCAAATTGTTCCAGTACGATTACGGCTATCGTGTTCCCGAAGCACAGACGACGTACAAACGTTTCCGCGATTTCGATAAAGTCGTCGCGGTGTTGGGCTGGGGCACGGGCGATACTTCCGCGCTGTCGCCGACGATCAATCAGGACAAGATGCCGTACGTCTCGGCATCGTACGCCGGCGAATTAACCGATCCCGCCAAGACGCCGTACAATTTGTTTGCCGCACCCGATTACTCGACTTCAGCGCGCGCCGCGTTGACCGTTTGGTTCGAAGAAGTGTGGAAGAAAGACCCGCGCTTTGCGTCCGAACAATCGAGTAAACCGCGCGTGGTGATGTTCTATCAAAAGTCGTCGCCGTACTCCAGCGCGCCGATCAAAGCGTTGAAAGAGCAAGCCGCGTTGCTTGGATTTGAAGTCGGTCCCGATCAGGATGTGGGGTTGACCGCGCTCGATACGAAATCGCAAGTGCTCGCCGCGAAAGATTTCAAACCGCACGTCGTCTGGCACGGCAACACGACCAACTCGGTGGCGACGGCGTTGAAAGATGCGAAAGCGTTGGGTCTCGGCGCGGATCATCTCGTCAACACGTACGGTTATGACGAAAACTTGCCCAAGCTCGCCGGCGATGCGGCGGAAGGTGTGATGGGCATCGGCGTTGCCGCGTTTTACGGCGAGAATGTGAAATTTATGGACACCGTCGTTGCCTCGGCGAAAAAGTACAACCCGAACACGCCACAGGAATCGCGCTTGATCCACACTGTTAAAGCGTGGGCAAACGTCCTGGTCTTGCGCGAAGCGATGACGCGCGCGGACAAAGCCGGCAAGTTGAACGGCGAAGGTATTCGCGCCGCAATCGAGGAACTCCGAGATTTCGATATTGGCTTGGGCGTTCCGCCGTTGACGTGGACATCGTCCGATCATCGTCCGACGAGCCAGGTTCGGATTTATCAGATCAAGGGCGGCAAATTCAATTTGCTCAAACAGATTGACTTGAAAGCCAAGTATCCGAACGATTGGCCCAAGTGGATTGGTTACTAAATCAGTTGTCGGTAGTCAGTTGCCAGATTTTAGGTTTCTGACTACTAGATAACATTCACAATAGTTTGCAAACGCAATATCTTGGTGTGGAAACCTGATGGTGAACGCAAAATGTAGTGTACGCGTCTTATTGTGAATGTTATCTACTGAACCCTGACTATTGCAATGAACAACGGCAACATTCTCAATCTCAACAACATCGAAGTGATGTACCACGAAGTCATCCTCGTGCTCAAGGGTGTTTCGCTCAGCGTGCCGAACGGCGGGATCGTCGCTTTGCTTGGCGCGAATGGTGCGGGCAAAAGCACGACGCTCAAGGCGATCTCTGGTTTGCTCAAGCACGAGAATGGTCGCGTCACCGATGGTTCGATCGAGTTCTTGGGCAATCGCATCGACCGCAAATCCGCCGAAGAAATTTCTCGGACGGGCATCATTCAGGTGATCGAAGGCCGGCGTGTTTTTGAACACCTCACCGTCGAAGAGAATATCAAGGTCGGTGCGCACCTTAGTAGCGCCAAATTGAAAGACGGCATCGACAAAGTGTACACGTACTTTCCGCGACTCAAAACGCTCCGCGACCGCACGGCGGGGTTTTGTAGCGGCGGCGAGCAACAAATGCTGGTGATGGGACGCGCTCTGATGGCAAGTCCGAAACTGATGTTGCTCGATGAACCGTCGATGGGTTTGGCACCGTTGCTCATTAAAGAGATTTTTGAAATCATCACCCGTCTGAACAGCGATGAGAAATTGCCGATTCTGCTCGTCGAGCAAAATGTCAAACTCGCGTTGACGGTGGCAGGGTACGGTTATGTGCTGGAAAGTGGGCGCGTCGTAATGGATGGTTCGGCGGAGAAATTGCGCGACAATCCCGACATCAAAGAGTTTTATCTCGGCTTGACCGATCTGGGGACGCGCAAGAGTTTCCGCGAGGTCAAGCATTACAAACGCCGCAAACGCTGGCTGACTTGATTTCAGATTTAAGATTGCCGATTTCAATACGCTTGATTCATAAATCTGAAATTTGAAATTAATGGAGGGAGGAGCACAAATGAAACGACTGTTAGTTTTAATGAGCTTGCTCGTCGCGGTAGGGGTGAGCGGTTGCGCGACGGCTACGCCTGCGCCGGTGGAATTGAAAAATCCAACATTCACACTGAACCAAGTGCAAGTGCAAAGTTATTTTCCGCCGCCCTGGTCCACTTGGCCCGGCGCAATTCCGACACCCACACCGCCGCCGGCGGGCACACCCGCCGCGCAGTACGTCCCGTTCCCGGCGACAATTAGCGTCCCGTTGGTGCTAGGATTTGTTTGGGATATAAACAATCCGAACGATGCGCCGGTCATGCTGGAGCAAATGAAGTTCACCGTCGAATTCGAAGCCGCGCCGTCTGCCGCCAACGAATATTTCGCACTCGCAACGCCAATCGTGTACGAAAAGCAATCGATTCCCGGCAAAGCGACGAACCAGGTGCGCGCAGTCGTCGTCTTGGATTCGGCAGTGGTCCCCGGCAACTTGGCGGTGACGAGCGGTCAACGGATGGGCGCGCTGAAATTATCTGGCGCAACGCTCATCAAAGATTGGTGGGCGAACATTGGCGATTTCAAGTTCGGCATCAAAGCGACCAGCGGTACGGCGGATATGGTGGTGGGTGGCGCGAAAAAAGTGGTAACGTTTGAAGGTAAGTTTCCAAATAAATGAAACAGTAGGGGCGGGGACACTCCGCCCCTACAACTTCGATTATGCCTGACAAACGTTCCCTCGAAGATTTTTACCGTCGGTGAAACGGCGGTATTTTCGCGTACATTCGCGGAGGATGAGACGCGCGGTTGGGCGCGGATGGAAATGCGCGGGACCAATCAATCGAATGAGATGGTCGTGTGAGGCGAAGCGCGCGGCTACCCGGCGCGATTTCGTGATCGTGTGAAAGCACAACCCTGATCGATTGTGCGTCGCGCGATTTTGCATTCTAACCCCGTTTGCGATATAGTAAGAGTAGACAGTTATCTCGATTAAATAAACTCATTGCGGAGGTGTGTTATGCTAGTGCGTGAACGAATGACGGCGAATCCGGTGGTCGTTCAACCGGAAACGTCGTTCGATGAGGCGTTTCAACTTTTGCGCGAAAAGAAAATCCGCCGGTTGCCGGTGGTTGATAAAAATGGCAATCTGGTTGGCATCGTCGTCGAAAAAGATTTGTTGCGCGTCTCGCCGTCGCCGGCGACATCGTTGAGCATTTTCGAAATTCATGGCTTGCTCGCCAAGTTGCAAATCAAAGACGTGATGACCAAGCGCGTCATCACCGTTGGCGAGGATTGTCCACTGGAAGAAGCCGCGCGGATCATGGTCGAACACAAGATTGGTTCGCTGCCGATTCTGCGCGACAAAAAAGTGGTTGGCATCATCACCGAGACGGACGTGTTCAAAGTGATGACCGAGGCGCTGGGCGCGAGTTGCACGCAATGTCTGCGCGCGACCGTGCGCGTGCCGGAAGAAAAGGGCGAGCTGGCGAAGATCGCAAGCGAAATCGCTAAACTGGGCGGTAACATCGTTTCTGTTGTAACGTTCGGCTTGAGCGATCCATCGCATCGCGAAATCACACTCAAGGTCGTTGGCATCAAACGTGAAGATTTTCAAGGCGTGTTCCAACGCACCAACGCCCAAGTGATCGATTTGCGCGACGCGGGCGCGCCGTATCAACCGCTGTTGGTTTCGTCGCGATAAGTTTGTTATCCTGGTCAAAGAGTCAGGTAGTTTCGTCATCATCGATGGCGGGACTATCTGATTATTTTTGCAATAGACTTTGCGAAATAAAAAATCTCACCGCAAAGACGCGGGCGTCTTTGCGGTAAAGTTATTCCGCATCAAGTCGAATAAAAGTATGTGCGGTTTTAGGATTCCTTTTGGGTTTATGGTATAATGCGCGGCGATGGATCAATCCCGCATTCGCAATCTGTGTATCATCGCACACGTCGATCACGGCAAGTCCACGCTGACCGACCGCTTGCTCGAATTTACCGGCACGCTTCAAAAACGCGAGATGGTCGAGCAGGTGATGGATCAAATGGATTTGGAGCGCGAAAAGGGCATCACGATCAAAGCGAAAGCCGTGCGAATGTTGTATCACGCGCGAGACGGTAACGAGTACGAACTCAATTTGATCGACACGCCCGGTCACGTCGATTTCACGTACGAAGTGTCGCGCGCGCTCGCCGCGTGCGAAGGCGCGGTGCTCGTCGTCGATGCCACGCAAGGTATCGAAGCGCAAACGCTGGCGAATCTTTACCTTGCACTCGATCACAACCTCACGATTGTTCCCGTCGTCAATAAAATCGATTTGCCGTCCGCGCGCACTGATGAAGTGGCGCACGAAGTCGAACGCTTGCTCAGTGTGCCGAACGATCAGGTGATTCGCGCGTCCGCCAAAGTTGGCACCGGCACGGCAGAAATTCTCGAAGCGATTGTCGAAAAAATTCCGCCGCCGGTCGGCGACACGACGTTGCCTTTGCGCGCGCTCATCTTCGATTCCAAGTACGATCCGTACAAAGGCGTCGTGGCGTACATCCGGGTCGTGGATGGCGAGTTACCCAAGAATCAAAAATTGAAATTGATGTCGTCCGGGTTGGAAGTGGACGCGCTCGAAGTTGGCGTGTTCCGTCCCAAGATGATCGCGAGCGAAACGCTCACCGCCGGCGAAGTGGGGTACGTGGCGACCGGACTCAAAAACGTGCGCGACATTCAAGTGGGCGACACGATCACGCGCGTCGATAAACCGGCAACCGACCCGTTGCCCGGCTATCGACCCGCCAAGCCGATGGTCTTTGCCGGCTTTTATCCGGTCGAGACGAACGATTATCCGCTCTTGCGCGATGCGCTCGACAAGTTGAAACTGAACGATGCCTCGTTGACGTACGATCCTGAAACATCGGCGGCGTTGGGTTTCGGTTTTCGCTGTGGCTTTCTGGGACTCTTGCATATGGAAATCGTGCAAGAGCGTTTGGAGCGTGAGTACGATTTAAACCTCATCGCGACCGCGCCGAGTGTCGAGTATCATGTTTTGAAAACCAGCGGCGACGTGATCACCGTCGATAATCCGGCGGAAATGCCGAGCGCGGAAGAGATCGCGGAAATCGAAGAGCCGTGGATGCACATTCAAGTTTTTACGCCCAAAGAGTACATCGGGACGATTATGGATTTGACCATTGCGCGGCGCGGCACCTTCGACAAGATGGAATATCTCGACGAACAACGCGTGATGCTGACGTATTTCATCCCGCTGTCGGAACTCATCATCGATTTTTACGATCAACTGAAATCGCGGACGCGTGGGTACGCCTCGCTCGATTATGCGTTCGGCGATTATCGCGTGAGCGATTTGGTCAAGATGAATATTCTCGTGAACGATGAGCCGGTTGATGCGCTGTCGATGATCGTGCACAAGGATCACGCGTACCCGCGCGGCGCGGCGTTGTGTAAAAAATTGAAAGAGGTCATCCCGCAACAATTATTTCCCGTGCCAATTCAAGCCGCGATTGGCGGGCGCATCATCGCGCGCGAGACGATTCGCGCGTTGCGCAAAGATGTCTTGGCAAAATGTTACGGCGGTGATATTACGCGTAAACGCAAACTGCTCGAAAAACAAAAGGAAGGCAAGAAACGAATGAAGCGTTTCGGCTCGGTCGAAATTCCGCAAGATGCATTTATGGCCGTGTTGAAACTGGGAGAGGAATAATTTCGATTTTGTCATTGCGAGGAGTGGTTTCGACGACGAAGCAATCTCCAAAGTACTTTGGGGATTGCTTCGTCCCTGCGAGGCTCGCAATGACACAACGGAGTCGTATGGCGCAAGGAACCGTAACTGCAAAATGGGTTGAGGGCGGCATGTTTGTCGGCGTCGATTCGCGCGGTTATCCGATGGTGGTCGGCGTTTCAAACGATCATGGTTCGAAATGGCTGGGCGCGAAAGCATCCGATTTGCTTTTGCTCGGCGTGGCAACGTGCTCCGGCGTGGATGTTGCCGATATTTTGCGCAAGCAACGCCAGCCGTTGACGGCGTTAGAAGTCCAAGTAACCGGCAATCAAGACGATGATCCGCCGTGGAAGTTTACCCAAATTCACATCGAGTATTTGGTGCGCGGCAAAAATCTGAATGAAGCGTTGGTCAAGCGCGCGATTGAACTCTCGGAAGAAAAATATTGTTCCGTGATCGCATCAGTGCGTCCGCACGTTGACATCACTACGCAGTATCGCATCGAGGAAGCATGAAAAATCTGCGCGTCGAAAAAGCCGACGCCATCGCCACAATTTTTCTGAATCGTCCGAGCAAGCTCAATAGTCTCACTGGCGAATTGATCGACGAATTGCGCACGTTGGTCAGCGAATTGCGCGATGATTTGTCGACGCGCGCGATTATTCTAACCGGCACCGGCAAATCGTTTTCGTCGGGCGCAGATGTCGATATGTTGACGCGCATCGGTGAGTCCGCGACGGCGGAGCAAACGCGCGACGAAATTGTCAAGTGGCGCACGACGTTCGACGCGCTGGAACAGTTACCGCAAATCACAATTGCGGCGATCAACGGGCTAGCGTACGGCGGCGGCGTCGTGCTTGCGCTCTCCTGCGATTTTCGATTGGCATCGACGCGCGCGATCTTTGGTCTGCCAGAAATCAAACTGGGAATGGTGCTGGCGCTTGGTGGCACGCAACGCTTGACTCGACTCGTTGGTGTAAGTGCGGCGAAGGAAATGATTCTGCGCGGTCGCAACGTAACCGCCATCGACGCACAACGAATGGGTTTGGTGCATCGCGTTACCGAACCCGGCGATTTACTCGGCATTGCGCGAAGTTGGGCAGAACGTGCCGTCGCCTATTCGCCGCGCGCGCTCGCGCTTGCCAAACGACTGATCGATCAATCGTTTGAGCGCGACGCGGACGCATCGGCAGAAGCGGAAACGGCGGCGCAAGTCGAGTTACTTCACTCGCCAGAATTTCTGGGTAGAATCAAGACGCTGAAAGAAAACGGCGAGCTTTAATTTCTGATTTGCCAATCTCTTCCTCCAGATCAATCGCAAATCGAAAAATTGTGCAAAAGCGATATTGGGAATTTGTTTTTCTGGTTGCCGTTTTAGCAGTTGCCGCGTCCTTGCGATTCTACGGACTCGCTTGGGACGGCGGTTATCTTTTTCATCCCGACGAACGCAAGATTTTGCTCGTCGCATCGGAATTGCGACCGCCCGCGAACATTGGGGAATTTTTCTCTGCTGATTCTCCGCTCAATCCAAAATTTTTCGCCTACGGCTCTTTTCCAATTTATCTTTTGAAAGCGTCGAGTATTTTCGCCCCGCCGATTGCGTTGAACGTGCCGTGGCGCGAAGATTTTGTGGGGCTGGCGATGCTGGGACGCGCGCTCTCGGCGTTATTCGATCTTGGTACGATTACGATGACATTTCTGCTGGCGCGTCGGTTGTACAACGCGACGGTCGGTTTGATGGCTTCCGCGTGTATCGCGGTCACGGTCTTGCACATTCAACTCGCGCATTTTTACACAGTCGACACGTTGCTCACGTTTTTCGTCGTCGTGACGATGTACTTTGCCGCGCGGTACGCGCAATCGAATTGGGGACGCGATGCGCTTCTGGTCGGTGTATCGTTTGGCTTTGCGCTGGCGACCAAGATTGCGGCGTTGCCGTTAGTGGTGCCGATTGTAGTGGCGGTCATACATGCGAATGTGAAGAGCGGAGGATGGGGAGGGAGGGACAAGGACCATCTCCCGCCCACGCATTCTCCTCGTCTCCTCTTCAAGCGATGGCGCGATTTAACCTGGGACGCTCGGCGTCCGCTTGCAAAAATACTTTTAGCGGCGTTCATCGTCTTCGTCGTCACACAACCATACGCGCTCTTCGACCCCGTTCGCTATTTGGGGGCGGTCGGCACCGAACTGCTTGTCGCACGCGGCTGGCTTGATTATCCGTACACCCGGCAGTACGCCGATACCTTGCCGTTCATCTATCCCATTGTGCAAGCGAGTATTTGGGGGATGAGTTTGCCGCTTGGAATTTTTGCCTGGGGCGGAAGCGCACTTGTTGTGTGGCGGTGGTTTCAAAAACGCGATTGGTGCGACGGTTTCATTCTTGCATGGGCGCTCGTTTATTTTTTGACAATCAGCGGACAATATGCAAAATACTTGCGCTATCTTTTGCCGCTTTTGCCGTTTCTCTTTATTATGGCGGCGTCAAGTTTCAAGTCCCATCTTTTGCGCTTTGCATTTTTCGTTTCACTCTTTCTCGCCTTCATTTATTCGATTGCCTTCGTTGCAATGTACTCCCGCGAGCATCCTTGGCTGACGATTTCAAGATGGATCTATACAAACATTCCCGCGCAAGCGACACTCGCTATCGAACACTGGGATGATGCGCTGCCGGTGCCAATGCGAGATGCCGACGGTGATCGCGCGCCGAGGGAATATCGCGCGCGCGTGTTGCCGCTGTACGACGCCGATGATGCGGCGAAACTTGACGCGATAGTTGACGCGCTGGCTACGTCCGATTATGTGATTCTCGCCACGCACCGATTATCATCGACGATCACGCGTTTACCGCAACGCTACCCGATGTCGTCGCGTTATTATCGATTGCTTTTTGATGGCACACTGGGGTTTGAGTTGGCGATGCACGCCGTCAACGGCATCGCGCTTGACGGCATCGTGATTGTCGATGATCGTTTTGAATTGCTACAGTCGGATGCCGTCGTGTGGAATTGGGGGCGCGCGGATGAAAGTTTCACCGTGTACGATCATCCAATGCCGCTCGTTTTCAAAAAGACGCGCGCATGGTCACGCGATGAATTGGTCAGTCTGTTATTTCAACCTTAACTGGAGTGATGGCTGTGAAGCTTTCGATTTTGATTCCGGTTTACAACGAACGTCCAACGATTTTGGAAATCATCAAGCGTGTGCAACAAGTGTCGTTTGAAAAAGAGATCATCGCGGTCGACGATGGCTCGACGGACGGCACGCGCGATGTGTTGCTGCAAGTCGAACGACAAGGTGTCGTCGTTTTGTACCACGAACGCAATCAAGGCAAAGGTGCGGCAATTCAGACCGCGTTGCAACACGCCACCGGCGATATTGTCGTCATTCAAGATGCCGATCTGGAGTACGATCCGCGTGATTACAAACAACTCGTTGACCCGATTATCGAGGGGCGCGCCAAAGTGGTGTACGGTTCCCGGTTTCTTGGTCCGCGGATGGCGATGTTTTTCTGGCATATGCTGGCGAACAAAATGTTGACGTTGATGACGAATATTTTGTACGATGCAATTCTCAGCGATATGGAAACCGGTTACAAGGCGTTTCGCGCGGACGTGATCAAAAAAATAAAATTGCGTTCGCGCCGTTTCGATTTTGAACCGGAAGTGACCGCCAAAATTCTCAAACAACGGATCCGCATCTTTGAAGTGCCGATCTCGTACTATGGGCGCGAGTACAGCGAAGGTAAAAAGATCGGGATGAAAGATGGCTTTGTGGCAATTTGGACGTTGTTGAAATATCGATTTGTGGATTGAAGCGTGAAGGACATTCGCGTTTGGCTCGGTGCTCATCTCGGCGCTCTGGCATTGGGCAACGCGCGCGATGAATTGCCGGGTTGGTTGAGCATCGCAACGCTCGCAGTTCATTTAGCCGGGCTTGCCGCAACCGCGTATTTGATCGGGCAACCAATTTGGCTCGCACCGATTATTTTGGCGTGTCTGTTGATTCTTCCGATCGTCGATTTTCGCGCGCGCGGTGTCTTTCACTTGCAAACGCTCGCGCCGCTCTTTTTTTTGTACACGATTGTCGCGTTGCGTTTCATTTTTGTGCGCGGGTTTGGCGGAAGCGTGCCGGGTTATTTCGATTACAACCCGCCCGATTTGCGCTCGACATTTTTTCGACTTGAACCCTGGCTTGTTTGCGCGCTTGCTTACTCGCTAGCGATTCAATTGCATTTGTTCGCGCGCCGTGCGTTTCGATTTTTGCCGGCAATCGTGATTCTTGTTGTGTTCGCGTGGGCGAGCGTTTTGTACATCGGTCATCGCACGAACGGCTTCACCGGCACCGACCCGTACGCGTACGCGCAAATGGGAATCGATCTGGCGGCGCGCGGCACGCCTTTGCATCGCTTTACACTTTTTCCAAGCATCGCATCGCTCAACGTCGCTTGGTCGCCGATGGTTCATATCGGCTATCATATTCCGATCAATGCTGACGGCGATGCGCCGACCGTGTGGCCCATCGGCGGCTCGTTCGCATTCGCGCTCGTGTATCGATTGTTCGGTGAACTCGGTTTGTATCTGGTCAATCCAATCACAAGTTTGCTCTTGCTCGCGGCGACTGGTTGGCTGGCTTGGGAATTTTCCTGCGATGCAAAATATCGTGCGTGGATTACGGCAACAAGCATTGCGATTTTGGCAACCTCGCACACGCTTTTTGATTGGGCAACCGTGACGATGGTTGATTCGCAAGCGGCGTTATTTTCCGTTTTGGCAATCGGCTTGTCTTTGCGGTTCGCGCGCCAATCAAATTTGATGTTGCCATTCTTGAGCGGACTCGCGCTCGGCTTTGCGTATTTTGTGCGGCACACGCAAGTTTTGCTCGCGCCGGCAATTGTGATTTTGCTTTGGAGAAACAACGCGCCGCGCCGCGAACGCTTTCGCGCGTTGAGCATCGCCGGGCTAGCGGCGTTACTAGTCGCTCTGCCGGATTTGTGGTATCATCAAGTTGTCTTTGGAAGTTGGCTCACGCCAGAATCGACCGAACACAATTTGTTTTCAATCGCATCGGTTGGAACAACGCTTGCCACTTTGAATGCCGAGGTGTTTGCCGCGCGCGAATTTGGTTGGCTAGTTCCATTTCTCGTTTACGGCGTATTTCGGCTTGCGCGCGACAAGCAGGTTGCATTTACAGCGTTCACGGCGTGGATTATCGTGGTAGGGGGATTTCATCTTTTGTACCCGGCATTGCGCCCGCGTGATCTCTTGCCGGAATTTCCGCCGCTCGTTATTGTTATCGTGTTTGGAATTTTTACATTCATCGATTGGTTGCGGTGCGGATTGATTCGCTGGCGCGAATTGATTTTCGCAACCGGCTTTATCGCGACGTTCTTTTTGTTTTTAATTCGCATCTGGAATGTCTTGCCAATTACGTTTGGTGAACCGCAACATGCGTTTGGCTATCTCACTGTCGAACAACGCGCCGCCTTTGAGCGCATTGCAACACTCACGCCGCCGCGTGCAGTGATCGGTTCGACGCTCAATACCGGCGCAATCGATTTGTATGCGCGGCGCGAAACTTTTTTGCCGGCGCTGTGGTCGCCGCGCGAGCAAGATTTATTTTTTGCGACGCTGTGGCGCGAGGGCAGATCGGTGTATTTGCTCGACGATGGTGCGGAAGCAAGTGGCGTGCGGAAAAATTTATCGCAACGATATACGTTACAGCAAATTGCCATTCTCGACGTGCCATCGTTTGGCGCGGTTGATGGAACGCCGGGAGTGTTGTGGGAAATAATACGCTGACCAAGGACGAATGACGAAGGACGGATGTTTTCGTCTTTCGTCGTTGGTCTTTCGTCAAGGTCTTGAATGTCCAAACCAATCATCGCTATCGTCGGTCGCCCGAACGTGGGCAAGTCGACGTTGTTCAATCGATTGATCGAAGAAAAACTCGCCATCGTGTCCGACACCGCCGGCACCACACGCGACCGGCTGTACGGCGAGGTTGAATTTGCCGGGCGCGAGTTTATCGTCGTCGATACCGGCGGACTCGCGCTCGATGATCGCGCCGATTTGCCCGGCACGCCGGCGGCGATGCTTGCCGGCGTGCGTGCGCAAGCGCGCGTCGCTATCGATGAGGCGGATGCGGTTGTGTTCATCGTCGATGTGGAGCAAGGAATCTTGCCCAACGATTCTGCGATCGCCGAAATTCTTCGACAGAGTCGCAAGCCGGTTTATCTCGTCGTGAATAAATGCGATAACGAAACACGCGCGCAAAACGCCGTCGAGTTTTATCGACTTGGGCTCGGCGAGCCGATGCCAATTTCCGGTTTGCACGGGTACGGTGTCGGTGATTTGCTCGACAAGATCATTACCGATTTGCCTCCCGCAGTTGAGGAAGAACCCAGCGCGATTCCGCACATTGCGATTGTCGGTCGTCCGAATGTGGGCAAGTCGTCGTTGCTCAACGCGATCCTGGGGGAAGAACGTGCGATGGTGAGTGATATTCCCGGCACCACGCGCGACGCGCTCGATACTGAATTGATGTGGGGTGATCAAAAAATCGTGCTGATTGATACGGCGGGCTTACGCAAACGCGGTCACATTGACGTGGGTATCGAAAAGTACAGCGCACTTCGAGCGATTCGTGCGATTCAACGCGCGGATGTCGCGTTGCTCGTCGTCGATGCGCACGAAGGTATTCTCGCACAGGATCAACACGTCGCGAGTTACATCCTTGCGGAAGGTAGGGGCGTGTTGATTGTCATCAACAAATGGGACTTGATCGAAAAAGATCAAAGCACGATGGATGAATTCACGCAACGTATTCGCGCGCAACTTGATTTCATCGCCTACGCGCCGATTGTGTTTGTCTCAGCCAAAACACATCAACGCGTGCGGCACGTCATCGACAAAGCGTTGCAAGTGCGCGCGGCATTTCGCTTCCGCGTGCCGACGCACGAGTTGAATGAGTTGGTGCGCGAAGCGACAATGAAACACGCGCCCGCTTCAAAAGGCAAGCGCGTGCTAAAGTTCTTGTACGCCACACAAGCCGAAGGCGTGCCGCCAACGTTTGTGTTTTTTGTGAACGACAAGAAACTTGTGCATTTCACCTACGAACGCTTTTTGGAAAATCAAATCCGTGAGCGTTGGAGTTTTGAGGGCGCGCCGCTCAAGTTGATTTTCCGGAATCGAAGTGAGGAGAGATAGAATTGCAAAGACCTTTGAGACCTCTCAAACCTTGAAGGTCTATGTTTTTATTCTACCTTTCCAATCATCGACCACGGACCCGTCCACGCGATTTTTACGTTGGCGAGTTTGCCTGTCCACTCGCGTAATTCATCCTCAAAGAAAACGAGCTTGTTCGTCCGCGTGCGTCCCTTCCACCGGTTTTTAATTTTTTCTTCGACTAGAACTTCAACGGTTTGCCCCAACAATTTTGCATTGATCGCGCCGACGATTTCCGCTTGCAAATCGTCAATCGCTTTGCGGCGACGCTCTTTCTCTTCCGCCGGCACGTCGTCCGCCCACCGCGCGGCGACCGTGTTCGGGCGCGGGCTAAACATTGCGACGTGTGCGACGTCGAGTTGTAATTCTTTCAGCAAATTGTACGTGCCAAGAAATTGTTCTTCGGTTTCGCCCGGCATTCCGACGATAATATCGGTGGCGATGCCGGCGTCCGGAATGCGCGCGCGAATTTTTTCGATGAGCGCGCGATAATCATCGACGGTGTAGCCGCGCTTCATCTTCTTGAGCATCGCGTCATCGCCGGCTTGCACCGGCACTTCGATGTGTTCGCACACTTTGGGGAGCGTCGCAATCGCGTCGAGTAATTCATCGGTCATGTACAGCGGATGCGAGGTGAGAAAACGGATACGTTGCAAACCATCGATGTCGTGAATCGCGCGCAACAGATCGGGCAGGCGCGGACCATCATCAACATCGTATCCATAACGGTCGACGATTTGTCCGAGGAGCGTAACTTCTTTGACGCCTTGATTCATCAACGAGTGAATCTCTGCGGCGATTTCGCCAATCGACCGCGAGCGTTCGGTGCCGCGCCGGTACGGAATGATGCAAAAGGTGCAGACGTGGTTGCAGCCGTAAATGATCGGCACGTGCGCGCTGACCAGATTACCGCGTTCGTGAATCGGCAGAATCAATCCCGCATCCTGAAGCTCATACCGGAATTCGGTTTCGCGTTGCTCGATGATGAATGCTTCGTCGGGTAATGCGTGTCCGTTCCGTTCCCGTAACAACGTTACAAGTTTTGTCGGATCGGACGGTGGCATAAAGACATCGACGAACGGAAAACGCTTTTGCAGAGGCGACGCATCGCGCACACCGACCAAGCATCCCATCAAACCCAAGACAAGCTCGGGACGTTCTTTTTTCAGCGGCTTGAGCGACATCAAACGTGAGTATGCTTTGTCTTCTGCACTTTGCCGCACGACGCAGGTGTTCAACACGATGACATCAGCAGACTCGGCATCGCGTGTTGCACGATAACCGAGTTTCTCCAAGGCGGACGCAACGCGTTGCGAGTCCGCGATGTTCATCTGGCAACCTTCAGTCCAAATGTGATATTTCATATTCTAACTCGGACGGATGACAAAGGACGAACGCAATAATTACACCTTCGTCTTTCGTCCTGGGTCTTTCGTCAGGGCAATGGTGATGTTCCGAAAAAATCCCAATTCCAAACTAAACTCTTTCAATACGCGCGCTTCGACTGGGAATTGTGTGAACCATTTCAGCCACTCGTCGCGCGTCTTGGTGAAATAACACGGCGGCGTGCCATAGCGAAGCGCTGGATACGAATCGATGAGTTGGGTAAGCGCGCCGTGCAATTTGCCGCGCACATCATTTTCAATAACGATCACCTCGCGGGCGACGCGCAACGCTTCATGCAAAATCAGTTCCGGTTTCGATGTGTGATGTAAAACGAAACTAAGAACCGCGTAATCGAAACTGTTATTGGTGAAGGCAAGCGCGCGGCTGTTGCAGATGGTCAGTGGCAAATCGGTTTGATTGTACGATGCAACATCGACCAGCGTTACACACGCGTTGAATCGGCGCGTCATTTCTTGCGCCAGAAATCCTTTGCCCGCGCCGATGTCGAGAATGCGGCGGTGTGGTTCGATCGCCGGGGCGAAGGAATCGACGATTGCGTGGGCGCGAGTGTTCATATCAATGGAGGACGCGCGTCAAAAACTGTCCCGTGTACGACTGCTTCATCTTCGTCACATCTTCCGGCGTGCCTTCTGCAATCACACGCCCGCCGTGATCGCCGCCTTCGGGTCCCAGGTCGATGATCCAGTCGGCGGTCTTGATCACGTCGAGATTGTGTTCGATGACGACAACCGTGTTGCCGGCATCGGCAAGGCGGTTCAACACTTCCAAAAGTTTTTCGACATCCGCCACGTGCAAACCCACCGTCGGCTCGTCGAGAATGTAGAGTGTGCGTCCGGTTGCGCGGCGCGATAATTCTTTCGATAATTTGATGCGTTGTGCTTCACCACCGGACAAGGTTGTTGCCGGTTGACCTAAATGAATATATCCCAAACCTACATCGCGCAATGTTTCGAGCTTCGATCTGATTTTGGGAATGTTCTCAAAAAAATCTAGCGCTTCTTCGACCGTCATATCAAGCACATCGGAAATATTTTTGCCCTTGTAGTGAATTTCCAACGCCTCGCGATTGTAACGTTTGCCGTGGCAAATTTCGCACGGGACGTAAACGTCCGGCAGAAATTGCATTTCGATTTTGATGATGCCATCGCCCTGACACGCTTCGCAACGCCCGCCTTTCACGTTGAACGAGAATCGTCCCGGCTTGTAGCCGCGCATCTTGGCTTCATTCGTCGTTGCAAAGAGATCGCGAATGTCGGTGAACAAGCCGACGTAGGTTGCTGGGTTGGAACGCGGCGTCCGTCCAATCGGCGATTGATCGATGTCGATGACTTTATCCAGATTGTCGATGCCAACGACGGCGTCGTGTTTGCCGGGTTTATCTTTGGCATCGTAGAAAACTTGCGCGAGCCGGCGATACAAAATATCGACGATGAGCGATGATTTGCCGGAGCCGCTTACGCCGGTTACGCAGACAAATTTGCCCAGCGGAATTTTGACATCGACTTTTTTAAGATTATTTTCTTCCGCGCCTTTGACGATCAAGAATTTGCCGTTGCCCGTGCGCCGTTGTTTGGGAATTGCTACTTGGCGTTTGCCGGTGAGATACGCGCCGGTGATGGAATCGGGACAGCGCATCACTTCAGCGATCGGTCCCGCGCAAACGACCCGCCCGCCGTGTTCGCCCGCGCCGGGTCCCAGATCGACGATGAAATCGGACGCGCGCATCGTCTCTTCGTCGTGTTCAACGACGAGCACGGTGTTGCCTAAATCGCGCAAACGTAAAAGCGTTTCGATGAGGCGTTTGTTGTCGCGCGGATGCAAACCGATGCTGGGTTCGTCGAGAATGTACAGGACGCCCATCAACTGCGAACCGATTTGCGTGGCGAGTCGAATGCGTTGCGCTTCGCCGCCGCTCAACGAACCTGCACTTCGATTCAATGTGAGATAATCGAGTCCAACGTTGACGAGAAAACCCAGCCGCGCACGAATCTCTTTCAAGATTTGATAGGCAATCGTTTTTTGTTTTTCGGTAAACAGGTTGGGCAGTGAATTGACCCAGTCGAGTGCTTGTGTGACAGAAAATTCAGTAACTTGGACGATGTTCTTGCCGGCAATCGTAACCGCGAGCGCTTCCGGTTTCAATCGTTGACCTTTGCACACCGGGCACGGACGCGAGGTCATGTACGATTCGATTTCCTGGCGAATATATTCAGAGTCGGTTTCTTTGTAACGCCGTATCTGATTCGGAATCACCCCTTCAAACGTTGTCTCGTACTCGCGCATCCGCCCGAATTGATTTTCGTACCGCACGCGAATCACGTCATCGCCGGTGCCGTACAGAATTTTATCGATGTGTTCGCGTTTCAATTCGCGCACCGGCACGTTCATCGAAAAATTATATTTGCGTGCGACAGCTTCCAGCAACTTGCCATAGTAGCTGTCATCGTTGCCGCTATCGATGCCGTTCGCGCGAATCGCGCCTTCGGACAGTGCGAGGTTTTTGTCGGGGATGATGAGGTCAGGATCGAGTTCCATTTGCGTGCCGAGTCCCATACACGCGGGACACGCGCCGTGCGGTGTGTTGAACGAAAATGTGCGCGGTTCGATCTCACCGAGCGAAATGTTATCGACCGGGCAAGAGAAATGTTCCGAGAACATCAAATCCTCTTTGCCTTGTTGGGTGATGAGCACCACGCCGCCGCCAAGTTTCAACGCCGTCTCGATGGAATCGGCGATGCGATTGTGATCGTCGTTGTTTTCGTGTTTGATAACCAGTCGATCCACGACGGCTTCGATGGTGTGTTGTTTGTAGCGGTCGAGTTTCACATCCTCGTTCACATCGAGCACGTCGCCATTCACGCGTACGCGGACGAACCCGGCTTTGCGCACGTCGTCGATCACTTTTTTGTGTTCGCCTTTGCGCTCTTTGATGAGCGGCGCAAGCACCATAATGCGCGAGCCATCGGGCAAACTTTCTACCGCATCGACGATTTGCTCGACGCTTTGTTGTTGGATCACGCGCCCGCATTTAGGGCAGTGTGGTTGACCAACACGTGCAAAGAGCAAACGCAAGTGGTCGTAGATTTCCGTTACCGTGCCGACCGTCGAGCGTGGATTGTGGCTAACACCTTTTTGGTCAATTGAAATCGCCGGCGACAATCCTTCGATCTGATCGACATCCGGCTTTTCCATTTGTCCCAGGAACTGCCGCGCGTACGCGCTCAAACTTTCGACGTAACGCCGCTGACCCTCGGCGTAAATCGTGTCGAAGGCAAGTGACGATTTGCCGGAGCCGGACAAGCCCGTGATGACGACTAGCTTGTCACGCGGGATTTCGAGGTTGATATTTTTGAGATTGTGTTCGCGCGCGCCGCGAATGATGAGTTTGTCTTGGCTCATAAGGATTGAGATTAGAAAATGGAGATTTAATTCAGACGCGGATTGTAGCACGAAAAAAGATTTTGGGCAAAAGGTTTATCAAGCGGTCTTGGAAAAACGAAAAAGATAATTCAGCGGCGAAACGTTGAATCGGCGTCCAAAAACATAAAGCCCTGCAAGTGCAGGGCTAATTCAAGAGTGACGCTCAATCATGCGGGCGACGCGGCTTGTATCACATCGGAGTTACGAGTTGAAAATAGTTTCCATTGTGCACAAACTATAGCGTTGATAGGTGTATCAAGGGACTGCCTTATTTGAGCCAAGTTCATACGGTTCTTTATCAGAGGCAAACAAAAAAGCCCTATAAACCAGGGCTTTTTCATGTGCCGACGAGTGGAGTCGGACCACTGACCAAGGGCTTATGAGTCCCCTGCTCTACCACTGAGCTACGTCGGCGAATTGCCAAAAGTCAACTTTCAGTACCAGACCCATTTCGCATCTGGCTACTGACGACTGATTACTGATGACTGTCGCCATTATATTTCATTGGCGAACGCTGTCAAATTTCTTTTCCGTCCTCCGTCGTCGGTCGTCCGCATTAGAATGTTACATCCGCCGGCAACCCGGCTTTCAACTCGCCGTTCGGATTTGCCACTGACACGCGCACCGCAAACACCATCTCGGAGCGTTCTTTGCTGTTGTAAATATTCGCCGGCTTGAACTCGGCTTCCGGCGCAATGTACACAATCTTGGCATCGAACGATTTGCTGGGCAAACTCGGCAAAGATAGTTTCCCGACTTGCCCCACTTTGAGTTCACCGATATTTCCAATCGGCACGTAAACAACCATCTCCAACTCGCGCGCGTCCGCAATCGTCACGAGCGGCGCGCCGACGCGCACCGTTTCGCCCGGCTCGATGCTTTTACCGATAACTTGCCCATCGCTTGGCGCAACGATTGAAAATCGCTTCGCTTGCGCCTGCACGATTTTCTGACTCGCTTGCGCCGCGCGCAATTTCGCTTCCGCCCAATCGATTTGTTCTTTTTGCGCGCCGCGTTGTGCGATCTCCCAATCCGCTTGCGCGATTTTCAACCCGGCTTCTGCAATTTGGGTTTGATGCTCGGCATTGTGTTGCGCCGCTAATAATTCGAGCGGTTGCGCGAGCATTTGTTTGTACAATTCGTGCACACGCAAACTGGCTGTGAGTGAATTGCGTGCCGCGCGCAAACTGGCTTCGGCACCCTCTTTTTGTTTTTGCAAAATCGCCAAGCGCATTTTGCCGGAACGCGACAAATCTTGTTCCGCAATTTCGATTTGATTCTTGATACTGGCGAGCATTGCCTCCGCGCGTCCGACCTCACCTTTCGCGGCGACGACTTTACCTTCCGCGATGTGCAGTTGTGTTAACAATTCTTGCGGCGTTTTGATCGTTCGATTTGCCGAATCGAGCGCGGCACGCGCGGCGGTCAGATCGGCGTTTGCCTGCGCGACGCCGGCTTGAGCGAGCGCCAACGTTCCCGGTCGCGCTTTTTCGTTCACCTGATCCAGATTCGATTGCGCGGCGCGCACCGCCGCATCTGCTTCGCTCAACGCCGTTTTGATCGTTGCGTCGTCCAACTCCACTAACACGTCACCGCGCTTGATGACATCACCGCGTTGGACGCGCACCGCAACCGCACGCGCGCTCATTTCCGACGCGACGCGCGTTTGTTGGGTTTCGAGCGAGCCGGAAAATTTTTGCGTGTTCGATTTGAATAGTTCCGGCAATTTGAGCTCCAAGCCCGCTGGCACAGTGCCGAAAATGACACTCGCGGGCATCCCGGCTTTGACTTGCGCGTCCGCGTCTTTCACCGCGATTTCCACCGCGACGAGTTGTGCATTGCGTTCGCTGTCGGTTTGCGACTGTCGTCCGGAAAATTCCGCGCGGTCGGCGATGTGGGCGATGGTGCCGGTGAATTTACGATTGTTCAACTCGGTAACGAAGATTGTCGCAGCATCGCCGACGCGTATTTTTTCTGTCTGCGAAAACGCAACGAACACGCGCAATTTCAAATCGCCTTCTATACTCAACCGCACAATCGGTTGACCCGGCGCAACGATTTCGCCGGCGCGATATGCGACGCGCGTAACGATGCCGACGCGCGGCGCAGTGATCGTGTGCCGCGCAAGTTCCTTGTCCAACATTGCGCGTTCCGCTTTTGCCTGATCGACAATGGCGCGCGCCGTTTGAATTTGCGGCGGGCTCGCGCCCTCGCGCAAGATTTGCAACCCGGCTTGCGCGGCTTGCAAATTCGCGGCGGCGCGGGCGCGCGCGGCGCGGGCCTGATTCACGCGATTATCGAGCGCGATGGGATTGCTGAGTTGATCGGAAATATCTTTGAAATTATCCTGCGCAATCCGCGCGTTGGCATTCGCGCTTTCGACCGCCGCCCAGGCTTGCCACGCGCGATTGCTTGCTTTATTCCATTCGTCGCGTGCGTACACCAAGCGCGCGGTCGGCGTATCGAAATACATCACGCGGCCGCCCGGCAAAATAATCGTCATTCCTTCTTCGAGATTGCGTGTTTGCTCTTCCCAAAAGCGCGTCTCTTCGTCCGTGGCTTCAGCATTCTTGACCGCCGCGATCAATTGTTGTTCTGTGGCGAACGCGCGTGCCTCGGCGTCGGTCTTGGCAAGGATGAGCGCTTGGGGATTTGCGCGAATCGCTTCTGTGTCGGTAACCGCTTGCGATGCGGCGAGAAACGCCGCTTGTGCTTGCTCGACGCGCGCTTCCGCTTTTTTCAAATCCTCAGATCGCGCGCCGAGTTCAAGTAATTTTAGTTGCGCTTGTGCGGCGACAACATTCGCATCTGCAACATCGATGCGCAGTCGAATCAATTCATCGTCGATGAGAGCGAGCGGCTGACCCGATTGAACAACATCGCCTTCTTTCACAGCGACGTTTGTGATGCGTCCGCCAACTTCGGGTGAGATGTCGATGGTTTTGCCTTCGAGGAATCCTGACCACACTTCGGTGCTGTTGTTCACATTGTTCGATGATTGGCACGCGACTGTAAGAACCAATAGCGCGATTGTCATTGCGAGCACGTTCGCTTTGCTCAGTGTAAACTCCGCGAAGCAACCTCTCAAATGTCTCTTGAAAGATTGCTTCGTCGCCAAGAATGCTCCGCGCAATGGATTTTTGTTTTTCATAACCGATCTCATTTTTCGATCCTCAATTCCAATGTGAGTCTAACCGCGGGCGCGCGCGATAAACACATCTTCCAACGACGGCGGAATCACTTGCATCGAACTAATCGCAATCCGCTCCGCCTTCAACGCCTCTTCGATAATCGGGCAGTACGTCGCGCAATCCGGGACGACGGCGTGAATCGAACTGCCGTACAGCGCAACCTCCTCCAGATTTTTCAGCGTCCGCAAAATTTCCAGTGCGCGTCCCGGCTGATCGCAATCGATTTCGACCACGTGCCCGTGCATCTGCCGTTCTTTGATTTCGTTCGGCATGCCGGTCGCCACGATCTTGCCGTTGTGAATGAACGCGAGGCGATGACATTGCTCGGCTTCATCCATGTAATGCGTCGTGACAAAAATCGTTGTGCCTTCGGCGGCAAGGCGATAGAGTAATTTCCAGAAATCACGCCGCACCACCGGATCGACCCCGGCGGTTGGCTCGTCGAGAAAAACCAGTTGCGGTCGATGAATGATCGCCGTGGCGAGCGCGAGGCGTTGCTTGAAACCGCCGGCAAGATTCGCGGTCAAGGTGCGTTCGTGCCCGGTTAACTCGACGAGTTCCAAAACCTCGCGTTGACGCTCGACGAGTTGCTTGTTCCATACGTTGTACGCGCGTCCGTAAAATTTCAGATTCTCGATAGCGGTGAGGTCATTGTACAGTGAAAACTTTTGCGACATATAACCGACATTGCGTTTCACATCATCGGCATGACGCGCAACATCATAACCCAGCACCGACGCTTTGCCGCTCGATGGATGCAAAAGCCCGAGCAACATTCGGATGGTTGTCGTTTTGCCGGAGCCGTTAGGACCCAGGAAACCAAAAATCTCGCCGCGTGTAACCGTGAATGAAATGTGATCGACGGCGGTGAATTTCCCAAAGCGGCGGGTGAGTTGTTCGGCGATGACAGCGAATTCAGTTTGCATAAAAACCTATGGACGAAAGACGAAGGACGGAAGCCGAACGATTATGCATTGCTTTCATCCTTTGTCATTCGTCTTTCGTCACTTGGTGCGTCACCAACGAGATAAACGCTTCTTGCAAATGCGGTGTGGTTTGGCGAATTTGCGTTACGCGTACGCCCGATGCTCGCAACGCGCTTTCGATTTCCGGCATGCGGCGTTTGGCATCGTCAACGAAGACGTGCAAACGATCGCCGTACACTTGCACTTCGTTTACGCCGGCAAGTTGTCCAATCCGCATTTCCGATTTCTGCAAATCGCTCGCCACGATGGCGATTAAATCGCCGGTGACGAGTTGGCGCAATTCTGCCGGCGATCCTTGCCGAATGATTTCACCTTGGTACATCAAACCGACGCGCGAACAGCGTTCCGCTTCATCCATATACGCGGTGCTGATGAAAATGGTGACGCCTTGGATGTGCAAATCACTGAGAATGTCCCAGAACTCGCGCCGCGAAATCGGATCGACGCCGTTGGTTGGTTCATCGAGAAATAAAATGCGCGGAGAATGAATCAATGCGCACGCGAGACCTAGTTTCTTTTTCATCCCGCCGGACAAGACGCCGGCGTCGCGCTGTTGAAATTCTTCCAACCGTGCAAAGCGCAAAAGTCGTTGAATACGCGGTTCGCGTTCCGCGCCGCGCACGCCAAAAATGTCCGCATAAAATTCGATATTCTCGCGCACGGACAAGTCGCCGTAGAGCGAAAAGCGTTGCGCCATGTATCCAACTTGCGAACGCAACTGTTCGGCTTCGCGGGTGGTATCAAAGCCGCTCACGCGCGCGATCCCCGCGGTTGGCTTCATCACGCCGGCGAGCATCCGTATCGTCGTTGTCTTGCCCGCGCCATCGGGTCCGATGAGTCCGTAGATTTCGCCGGGTGCAATATCGAGATCGATGCCGCGCACCGCTTGAACTTCCCTGGCACCGCCCGCCAGGGCAGGTGTGCGAAAGTGTTTAGTTAGTTTTTCGGCTTGGATGTGTCCGGTGGTGTTTGTTGATATTACCATTTGGTAAGTGCTTGATGAATTTTCTCGCGCAATTCGATCGGCGTAGGATGTCTACCGCTAAGACTAACCCATGGGATTCGGGCTTGGTTAAGCAAATTGCCTATTTCTGAATATTCTAATTGCTCCAAAGAAACGACTAACAGTGTTCCAAGATATTTTGGATGCGCCAAAAGAAAATCAACCGATTCATTTTTCAGAGTTTTGTATAAATCTAATTCCAGCCACTCCTTACGATTGATAACCTTATGAACCGGAACCTTTGGGAAAATATAAAAATCTTCTTTCGTCTCACGCAATAACTTGAATACTCCAACCTCCGAATCATTGAGAAAGGAAATTGTTCGCCCAGACTGTGCCGATTCTTGGATTTGCTTTCGCAGATTACTCGCGTTCCATTTTTCTCCGCTACGAAATCGCATTAACGGAATATTAACATGTTCCATGAACCTTTCTTTGCGGCGGTCTCTTGCTTGTGCATCTGCTTGGCGATGAGAAGGATCATCAAATTCAAAAGCGATTGTTGCCTCAAGTGTCGTTGGATTCGCCAATAAGAAATCCACCACGCCCATATTAAGCATACCTTTAAGGTCACGCTCCAACCACCGAGTCTGAGTTTGACTCGCCAAGTCTCTCAGCCGAACTTGCGAAAAGATATAATAATCACTCTCAACTGCTTTACTCAAGACCCAGAAAAATGAACGTTCAAAGTGGCTCATTATGTGTCTGGCATCAACGCCTGAATCTTGTTCACTTATTCGCGGCGATATGGAAATGGTTGGGGGAATCATAGTTGTGTCGAGTGTGGTAGGCAGGCTTGAGTTTCTAATGACCGTATTGGGCGCGGCAGGTTGAACTGTGGCATTGTTAAAAGTAGGTTGAAGAGTTGTTCCCTGCCCCACCTTTGGGAATTGCCTCTTGGTTCTAGAGTATAACCAGAGGATTCCCAGAATAATCAACCCGCCACTTGAAATCAAAATAGCGCAGATCGCTAAAAACCCTATCGCCGACAATATATCGACATTGGCGGCAATATTATTAGCAGGTTGCGAAGATGCCGGTGATCTAAAGACAGGAACTACAAACAAACTGGGCAATGATGCAACTCCGAATATCCCGAAGATGCAAGCGAAAGCCAAGATGCGCGCTAAGAAATCTATAATCAAATTTCCAAGTGGGTTGCCGATTGCGCGGCGTCTTCGATAATAACGTCCCATGTTGTTATTCCTTAAACCTCTGCACGCACAAACAACGCCCACGCCGTGCCAAGACTACCCAGCGCGAGCGCAAGCAACGGAATTGCATGATCAATCAACATTGCCAGAGTCGATCCTTTGAGAAAGACGTAGCGTGTGATCGATGTGAAATGCTGGAGCGGTGAAACCGCTGCGGCGGCTTGCATAAAAGGCGGCATGTTGTCCGTTGGCACAAGATAACCAGAAAAAGTAACTTCGAGCATCGCAAGTAAAAAGACGATGAGGATCGCTTGTTGCTGGCTTGAGGTGATGATCGACAACAATGTACCTACGCCGATTTCGGTTACGATGAATAACATTCCCAGCAAAACAAATGTAAAAAATTCGCCGCGAAAAGGTATGCTGAACCCCAGCGTCAGCGTCGCCCACAGTAAAAAGAAATTGACGACGCCGACGGCAAGCGCCATCAAACCTTTTCCCAGCATCAAGTCGAGCCGGCTGATCGGCGTGACGATGAGCTGTTCCATCGTTCCCAGTTCGCGTTCGCGGACAAAGCCGACGGCGGCGACGACGAGAACGAGCTGGTACGTGATGAACGGCAGTTGTGCGGTAAGCGTCGACCAACGAATATTCAGCGTGGGGTTGAATTCCAATTCCACTTTGACATCGATGCCGGCGCGCGTGGTCAACCCTTGCTCGGCAAGAAGTTGTTGCACCACGTCCGCCACCGCGCCCTCGATTGCGCCGAGTACGCTTTGTCCTACAATCACATTCGTGCCGTCGATAATCGCCGTAACGGTGGCGGGCGAATCGAGGCGCATCGCATTCCGCGAGAAATCGGGCGGGATGATGAGCGCGACTTTGGCATCGCCGCGATTGATCGATTCCCGGATTTCGTCGTAGCTACGCGCGCGCGACAACAGACGGAACGATTCCGAATTATCGAGCGTGCGGATCAAGTCCTGACTCAGTTGGCTTTGGTCTTGATCCCACACCACAAATCGAATACCGCCGATGGTTGTGCCGGTTGCTTCTGCAATCAACAAGAGTTGCGCCACCGGCACGAGAATCAAAAAGACCAACAACACGCGGTCGCGGAGAAGTTGGAGAAACTCTTTCCAGGTTAGGTTGAGAATGGTTCGCATATAACCAATCGATTGTCACACCTGCACTTGCGTGCGGTAAGTGTTACGAGCGAAGCGAAGCAATCTTGCAAAAGTCATTTGAAAGATTGCTTCGGCGTGAAAACCACGCCTCGCAATGACACAATGTTAGTCCACTTGTTTTTTAAATACACACAAACTTAATAACGTTGGGACCGCACCGAGCGCAAGCAAGTACAATCCCGGCACGAACAAATCCAGCCACCCCATCGCTTTGAGAAAAATGCCGCGCGTCATTTGCACGTACTGAGTTGCCGGCAAAAAGAACGAGGCAACCTGCGCGATGCCGGAGCGTGTGTCAATCGGCAGGATGATGCCTGCCATAAAGAAACTGGGAATGAAAAAGATCAACAACACCACACGCATCGCCGTGCCTTGACTCGTCAGAAAACTGGCGATCAATAATGTTTCGCCGAGCGAAGCAAAAAGATAGAACGTGGTGAACACGACCAAATCGATGGGCGAGCCGCGCAGGGGCACTTGGAACCAGATGAGCGAAAGCAGAATCGCGATGAATGCGCTGACGAGACCGAACACGATGTACGGCACCAGTTTGCCGACCAAATACTCGACGCCGCGAATGGGCGTGGTGGCAAGCGTTTCAAAACTGCCCAACTCTCTTTCACGCGTGACGGCAAGCGCAAGCGCCAGTGTGGGCAAAATCAAAACGATGGGTAATAAACCCGGCACCATCGAGTACTGCGAATTGAGTTCGCGGTTGTACCACGCCTGCGTCTGTACGCCAATCAATGGACCTGCGCTCGCGGTAACGGGCGCAACTTGGCGATTGAAATCCATCGCGCGCTGGCGAAAACGCGCGACGGTTTGGCTTGCGGTTACAGAATCGCTCCCATCGGCGACGAGTTGAATCGGCGAGAGTTCGCCGGCGAATAGTTTGATTTCAAAATCGGGCGGGATGACAATGGCAAGGTGAATGTCGCTGCGCATCAACGCGTCGCGCACATCATCGTAACTGTTTAGTGTTGCCATGCGTTTGAATTTGCCATCGGATGTGATACTGGCAATGAAGCGACGCGAGGTTGTCGTCTGATCTGCATCCCACACACCCAGCCGCACGTTTTGCACTTCGAAGGCAAAAAGATAAGCGAAGGTAAACAGCATAATTGCCGGCGAAAGCGTTACCAGAAACAGCGTCCGCTTGTCGCGCCAAATGTGCCGAAATTCTTTTCGCAGGATCGCCCAGAGGCGGTGAATCGATAAATGTAACATTGCCAGACAGATAGAGAGGCGCACTTTTGTGCGCCTCCATCGCAATCCCTATTATATCCGAAAGAAATATTCTATCAAGTTTGCGCGAATGCCGCGCTCTAACTTGGCTCTCGCACGCGCGTCAGCGCAACAACCGATGCCAAAAACAACACGCCGTACATCGCAAAGAGCAGAACGTAGCCGATGCCGGGAATTTCCGGGAAGCGTACCGTGAAATAATCGGCAATTGGACCGCCGATGTACGCGCCGACCGCGCCGGCACCCGCGCCCGCGAGATTTGAAATTCCCAGGTAGCGACCGGCTTCGGCTTGCGGCACGAGTTTTGTGCCGAGCGCCCAGTTCGCGGTGTAGAACATTCCCGCTGCCACGCCGATGAACAAGCCGCCGAGGTAAATCGCGTTAATGTCCGGCACGGCAATCGCAATTGCTACGCCGATCGCGCCAACGATGCCGGCAATCGCGACGGTGCGTTTGTGTCCGATGCGATCCGAAAGCCAGCCGCTCGCAATCGCAAAGATCAAAATCATCACGCCAACGACGAGCAACAATGTCCCCGCCGGTCCCGCCGCTTTTTCGCGCACGAGTCCCAGCCGACCTTGCAAAAAGTACACGACGAACGTCGAGATATTCACCGCGCCGACGAGAAACGCAAGACGATTGACGACCCACCACGTGAACGATGGATTTGTTTTCGCCGCCTCGCCGAGCGAGAGTCGCACGCTGAAATAAACTCCCAACGCAATCGCAATGCCCATTGCAATCACGCCGACGATGCCGTAAGCAAGCAACGCGGTCGTCACGTCGTTGACACCGGCTAGAAAATTACTAAACGCTTTCGTCCCTTCGCCTAATCCCAGGATGATGACGGTGAACAACGCGGTCATCAACACGAGGCGCCCAAACGGTTGCCAATCAAATGGCGGCGCGTGTTTCAACGGTTCTTCGCGAATGAGCATCGCGAGCAACATCGCGATTACCAACACGACGATTGCAACGATGATGCCGCCGATCATATTGCCGCCTGCGATCATTCTTGCGATGATTTGCGACGCAAGAATCAACGGCAACGGTACCTCGAACAGCGCCTTGAAACCGGAGAATCGTCCGCGCTTTTCTTCCGGCACGAGATCGGGAATCACTGCTTGTTGTGCGGCTTGCCCTGCGTTCGACGAGATTTGCAAGAGCAGTGCCATCCCAAAGAGAAAGTAAAAACCAGTCCAGCCGCTCATCGTCGATGATAAACCAATTGCCGCGATGAACAGTAAATTGACGAGTGTGCCGCCAAGAATGTACGGACGCCGCCGACCGAAAGCCAAAGTCGTGCGGTCGGAGATAATACCCCAGAATGCTTGCGCGAGAAGCGCGACCATCAGACTCCACAAACGCAACGTGCCAAAGAATGTGCCTTTCGCTTCCTCGCCGAGAAATTGCTGAACGAGGAGCGGAAAAACTAGCGGCGACAATGTTTGTGAAAGTGTCGAAAGTCCTAAAAAATAAATGTTGAAAGTTACGTAATCGTACCAATGGAAAACTTGCTTCATTGCAATCTCCTTTTGGAAAATCGGTAGGTAGAAAGCAAAAGGCAGTAGGCAGTGATTTCTCTGATTACTGCTTACCCCCTTCTGCTTTCTGAATGAATTTCCACGTCATCTCCGCCGCGTATTCCCATTCGCAATCGAGAATCACACAATGCGTCGAGTTATCGAACCAATGAATTTCTTTTTGTGTTGAACCAATTTCGTGCATGATAATTTCGCCGCTCTGCAAATCGATTGACTTGTCGCGCCGACCTTGCATCGCTACTATCGGCTGATGAATGTGTGGCAAGCGCTGACGAACTTGGTCTTGCAGTTGGCTCATCTGCACGAGCGCGGGAACCGGATTGACCGTGTAACCGCGCCACCGCGCATCGGCATCGCTCGGTTCGCGTTCTTGCTTTTTGACGTGCGGAATAAATCGATGCAACAGACGCGCGCGCAACATCGTCGCATCGTGATTGGCAATTCGCAGCGCGGTCGAATAAACGACGACGCCAGCAATTTCCGGATGTTCGCTCGCGAGATAAAGCGCGAGCAAGCCGCCCATCGACTCGCCGCAGACGAACACGCGCTCACATTGCGCTTTCAATTCTTGGTACGCTCGCTCAACTGCGTTCGTCCAATCGTGCCAGCGTTGGCGATTCAAATCGTCGGGTGAGGTATTGTGCCCGGGAAGCAAAGGCGCGGAAATAGTATAACCGCGTTGATGCAAATACTCGCCGAGCGGACGCACCTCGGCGGTGCTGGCGGTGTAGCCGTGAATGAGGAGCGCGCCGGTTTTTCCGGCGTGCCAGAAAAATGCCTTGCCTTCCAAATGGGGATTACGGATATATTCGGCTGGCATCCATCACCTCGCTTTGATTTTGCAACGCGCTATTTGAAGCTCGCAACCATCCACTTGCAAACTAGCACCGTTAGTTATTATACATCCATCTGTCGATATTCTATAAACGAGCCACCCCCGCAAATCGTAGATGATTGAACACCCACAACACGATGAACCCGTACGCGCCGACGATGTGCCAAATGGCGTGGTACGCGATGACCGTGAAATCGACGCGTTGATTCGATTGCGTGGCAAAGCCAAGTCCAATGAGAAAGATGATCGTCAGAAGATAGAGCAGTGGCAATGCTCTTGCCGGGATCATCGATTTGCGAATGTAAAACAACGAGACCGCGAGAATCGAATTGGCGATGAGGAGTAATTCGCCCCACGTAAACTCACCGGACGCGCCAAAGCGGATTGCCAATCGTCGTTCGGGCCCTGACGCGATCAGCTGAATTAGGAATGCAACGATGATAACGCCGGTGATTACGGTAATGGTGCGCTGAGTGCGTTGGGTGTAATAATCGCCAAGGACGGCGTATTGCAACGCCCACGCGAGGAACAAATTTGTGCCAATATCTGCAACACGCGCCGGAAATTGTTCACCGAAACCGTGCATCCAAACGGTTGGCACGCCAGTGATAAAAATGCACAAGTACGCAAAGAGCCAACGGCGTGGTTGCGGCGACACAAGCCAGCACAGCGTGAGTGGAATAATGCCGGCGAGAATGGTCGCGTAAGCAGAAACTGCGTTGGCGAGATCGGCAGGAGTATTGGGCATACTGTCTCCACGTGCAATCGCCGACGGATAACCGCTGACCGCCGCGAAAAATATCGACGTTCATCCGCGTCCGATGATTTGGGTGATGAACTTGGAAACTTGCTCCGCGCTGTTCGTATTCTTGCGTTTGACACGCGGAAGCGTGAGTAGTTGATTGAGCGTGTGCAACCAATGTCCGTTTTGAAATTCGTTTGCCGGGATTTCGATGCCGTGCATTTCGCGTCGAATAAAACTTGCCATCGTCGCTGACTCGCGGAATTTTTCGCGTGCGATAAATCCGAATGGAATACCGGCGTGATATGCTTCAGCGACGGTACTGTAGCCGGCTTTGCCGATGACCACATCGGCGGCATTCATCAGGTCGGGATGATAAAACTCGGAACGATGGGGAAGCAAAATCAGATGGTCTTCAATGTGCGTGCGGTGAGTTGCACCCGGCACAATGAAATAAACGCCGCGCATCGCTTTCAATCGATCGAGAAAGGTGTGTTGCTCCGGAATTCCGCCCATCGTAATCAACACAACTTTTGCGCGTGGCGGAATGTTCAATTGCTTTCTGGTTTCGCTCTTCGATGTGCGCGGCGTCCGGCTGACCGGCGGCGTGGTCAAGTCCGCATGCCAGCGTTGACAGACCGGCTCGGTTTGGACGTGGTAATCGGCGGCGCGGAAAATGTTGCGCAAGTACGCGATGTGTTTGTCGAATCGTCGCTCAGCATAGCCAGCGTAAATCCAATCCCACGTAAAATTTTCGATCAAGACGGATGGCACGCCGGCTTGCCGCGCAACGGCAATGCCCAACGGCGCGATATCACAAATGACCAAATCGCAATTGGAAATTCGTTTCGCAAGACCGGCAATGAGAGATTGGTCGAACGGCAAGAAACCGTATAATTGTTTGAGTGTCTGCGGCACATTTTCTTTGAGCGAGGATTCTTGCGCTAGACCGATGTCGGTTAACGTTTCGTGGTACGTGAATTTCGCGTCGAGCGAATCGCAGAAGAACCAACGGGGTACGAGTGTGAAAATTTCAAAGCGAACGTTGGGGTGTAAACGATAAAGCGCGTTCATCACCGCCGCTGCGCGCGCGGCGTGACCAAATCCATGCGGGGAAATAAAGTAGGCGATAATCAAGTAGGTTTTCTCGCAAAGACGCAAAGCACGCTAAGAATTCAATTCTTCCAGATTGTTGGCAATACGCGTGATTCCGTTCTTGATTAATGCGTCGCCAAAATTGATTAACAATCCCAAGCGTTTGTCAGTGAGTTTGAGATATGTTAGCAATTGCTTTTTGTGAACCGGGGCTATTTGCTCAACTGATTTCAATTCCACAATTACTTTCTCTTCGACAATCAAATCAGCGCGAAAGCCAACATCTAGGTCAACCTGTTCATAGTGGATTGGGATATCTACTTCAGAAGCAACCTGCACTTGTTCAATTCATGAGTCAGCAACGCTCGATGTGCCGACTCGAGCATGCCGGGGCCAAAGCGCGTATGTACCTTGAACGCCGAATCGACAATAATTTTGGCAATTTCATTTTCAGTCATGGATTATTATCTTTGCGTCTCTGCGTCTTGGCGAGAGATTATTCGACAATAATATTTTGCACGCGTCCGACCACGCCGCCTTCCAACATCACTTTGATGCCGTGCGGGTGCGTTGAACTGCTCGTGAGAATGCGGAATACAACACCTTCGGTCAATTTGCCGGTGCGCTGATTTTGCTTCTCGACAATTTGCACGCGCATTCCGATTTTGATGTCACTCCGTTTGGGAACCGGCATTTATAAATCTCGGATTTCACCTAACGCTTGCGTTACCAACTCGCGCACGATTTCGCTCTTGTCCGGGTTCGTTACCACCGCATTCATCGATAATTCTGCCGCTTCGTTGATCGCCGCATCACTGAGCCATTGTCCCACCAACGATTGTTCCGCTTCGATGGCGTTTACAACGGTTGGCGCAATTCCGCCGAGATTGATCCACGCATTCGAAATCTCGTCGTCCTCAAATTCCAAAACGACGGCGCACGTTACTTGGGGTTGGGTTTCATCGCGCGACCAACCGGTGCAAACAAAGGTCCCTTTGTCTTTCGGCGACATTTTCGAAAAACGAACTTCGCTGATCAGTTCGTCTGGCTCTTGCGCGGTTTGGCGAACGCCTTTGAAAAAATCGTTGAAGGTAACGATGCGCTCGCCGCGCGTGCTCTGCAATTTCACTTCTGCGCCCATCGCCCACAGCGCGGCGACGGTCAAGTTAGTCGATAATCCGCTGGCGAGGTTGCCGGCAATCGTCCCGCGTTCGCGCGCTTCTGCATCGTTGAACAGCGAACAAGCGCGGACGAGTGGTCGCGCCAAGCGATTCAACAAATCGGAGGCGAGGACTTGGGCGTGCGTAACGCGCGCGCCGAGACGGATGTAATCGCCATCTTCGCGAATGTAATCGAGACCGGGAATCTGACTGATGTCGATCAATGTAGCGGTGGTGTCCGATGGCGTATCGGTGCCGCCGTTGATCACGCGCGCATCGGCGCGATGTTGTGCCAGGAGTTTGAGTGCATCGTCAAGCGATGCGGGATGTAAAAGGTGTGGCATGTTCACGATCCGTTGCGCCGGTTGCGGCGATGTTTGTCCCACAACTGAGTCGGCGTCTCGCGATGTTCGGGATCGAGTTGAATTGCGCCGACCGGACAAATCATATGACACCGACGTTTTGCCAAGTCGATGCATTCTGTACAACGACAAGGATCAATCGTGTATTGTTCGTTCTCGGTGACGATGACGGCGTCATTGACGCACTTGTTGACGCAGATGCCGCACGCAATGCAATCGGCGAGGATGCGATATGCCATGACTCAAATTTCGCCTTCTACTGAAAGTTAATTCCATTATACCAACGCGAATCGATTTTCGCAATACGTGGAATGCCGTTTGATCTTCTCGCCGTTTTTAGCGTGGGATAAAAATTTCTGCGTGGAACTTGTAACCTACTTGACTCCGGCAGCTTGCGCCTTCTCGCTTTCCAGCCGCAACGAGATTGCTTGCGACACGCCGTCCTCGCTCATCGTGATGCCGTACACCGCATCCGCACTTTCCATCGTCGTGCGATTGTGCGTGATGACAATGAATTGTGTGCCAGCCGTCAGCGTCCGCAACGCATCGCGGAAACGCGCCACGTTCGCTTCATCGAGCGCGGCGTCCACTTCGTCCAACACACAGAACGGCGTCGGCGAAACTTTCAGGATTGCAAACAACAACGCGGTCGCGGTCAGCGCGCGTTCGCCGCCGGACAACATCGCCAGATGCGCCGAACGTTTGCCGGGTGGACGCGCGACCACATCGATGCCGGTTGCCGTAATATCTTCAGGATTCGTCAGTTCCAGCCGGGCGGTGCCGCCGTTGAACAAAATCGTAAAAAATTTTGTGAACTCGACGTTGACCGCTTTGAATGTCTCTTGAAATTTTTCGCGCATGATTTGATCGAGTTCAGAAATCGCGACGTTCAATTTTTCGATGGCGTGTTGCGCGTCGGTCGCTTGCTCGGTCAAAAATGTGTGGCGCGCTTTTAATTCATCGTACTCTTGCGGTGCGTTCGGATTCACCGAGCCCATATATTTCAATTGATTGCGCAAGCGGCGAATTTCTTTTTCGAGTCCTTCGGGCACGCCGGTCACGACCGGCAACGCGACGACTTCGTCACCCAATTGAAAACGCAATTGCGTGGGCAAATCTTGATTGACGATGATTGCGGTTTCGCGCGCCGCGCCGTTCGTCTCGTCGCCGGCAATTTTTATTTCTGAAACGATTCGTCCCGACGCGAGATCATCTTCGATTTCTGTTTCAAGACGCGCGATTTCGGCGCGACTCCGTTCCGCGTCCAGCACCGCGCGATTGTGTGATTCTTCAAACTCGGCGAGCCGCGCGCGCTCCAACGATTCTTGTTCTTCCAAATCGACCTGCGATTTTTCCAATTCCGCAAGTTTCGCTTCAGTCGGCAAAGTCGTTTCGTCATTTTGCGCGAGCGCGCGCGCCGATTCATCCGCTCGCGCTTGCAATTCGTTGCGTTGCGAGGTTAGCGTTTCCACTTCGTGCTGGGTCGTTTCGGCGCGACGCGAGCGCGCGGCGATTTGTGCGTCCCACTGCGCCAGCCCCGCGCGCGCTGATTGTTCTTCCGCACGAATACTTGCGACTTCGCGGTCGGCTATTGTGAGCAACGCGCGTAACTCGGTGATCGATGCGCGCGCGGATTCGGCGGCGCGTTCGGCTTCGGCGCGTTTCAATTCAAACGAGGTGAGCCGGTCGGCTTGAACGCTCAACGACGATGCCGCGCGCAAGCCGTCTTCGAACACGCCAAGCCGCGATTTGAGTTCGGCGAGTTTCTTGGCGAGTGCTTGAATCTCCGGTTGGCTTTCCTGCAAAATCGTCTCGGCGTTTTTGGCGCGATGTTCCAGTTCGCGCAATTCTTTTTCCGCCGTCGATAATTTTTCTGCGAGCGAATTGTGTTCTTGCTCTTTGACGATGCGTTTATTCGTTGTTTCCTGAATTTGTTGCTCTTGATAACGTTTCGATTCGGTGAGCGATTCGATTTCCGCCACGGCTTCATCGCGTTGTTGGATGGTGAATCGCAAGCGCTCTTCGAGCACCGCGAGTTCGCGCGTACGTGTGGCGTGTGTCTGTTCAAGTTGAGTTCGCGCGCGCCGCGCTTCGGCAAGTGTTGCGCGCAATTCTTGTCCTTGCCGCCGCAGTTGCGCAAGTTGAGCCGCCAGTTCTTGCACGCTCGCGCGGCGCGCGTTCAAAATATCGCGCGTCGATTTTTCGCGCAAAGCGGTTTCTTGCGCCGCTTGTTGTGCGCGTGCCCATTGGAACGCGTACCACAAACGCAATTTCTCATCCAGCGCGGAAACGACGCCGTCGTAATTGCGCGCGCGGTCGGCTTGACGCGCAAGCGAGGGAAGCCGCGGCGAAATTTCGTTGATGATGTCGTTGACGCGGACGAGGTTTTGTTGCGTCTCTTGCAATTTGTCGATGGCGTTCTGGCGTTTCGATTGATAGAGTCCGATGCCGGCGGCTTCTTCAAACAATGCGCGACGTTCTTCCGGGCGCAACGACAACGCTTGATCGACGAGACCTTGCCCAATGACGGCGTACGTATTCTTCGCCAAGCCCCAACGGGCGAGGAGTTCTAAAATGTCGCGCAAGCGAACGCGCGAACCGTTGAGATAATATTCGTTGCCGCCGTCGCGGTAGGCACGACGACCCAGCGTCACTTCGGATGGATTCGAGCGGAGGAGTTCAGTAACCGGGTCAAGTTTCGTTCCGGATTTTTCCTCTGTACGCTCCGCGTCTGTGGTTTCCTGTGTCCACGGATCCGGATTTTCCAACGTCATCGTTACTTCTGCCATTCCCATTCGTGGACGCGTGGCGCTGCCGGTGAAAATCACATCTTCGGTTTTCTTGACACGGATTTCGCTGAACGATTGCTCGCCCATCACCCAGCGTACTGCATCGGCGATGTTAGATTTGCCGGAGCCATTTGGTCCGACAATCGCAGTAACGCCGAGATCGAAGATGAAATGACTGCGGTTGGCGAATGTCTTAAAGCCGTGGAGTTCGAGATGTTTGAGATACATTTGGGATTTATGAGTTCAGACGTTCAAAGCGGTTGGAGTATACAACAAGAGGGGCGGATAAACAAACGAATCGGAAGTTAGAGATTTGATTTTGCGACGCGCCACTTGCATCTCGCAACTATCCATCGGCAACCTAGCCCCCTTCGTTAGGATGCATCGAGAGGGGAAGAATCCGAACGAATTAACAAGGTTGGGGCTACCACGCGATTACGGCCTGCTTGTTTTGCGGCATACATCGCTTGATCGGCGCGTTGAATGAGGGCATCAATACTCGTATCCCGGGTGGAGTCGAACGCCACAATGCCGATGCTGGTTGTAAGGCCAACGTGACCGGTATCGGTGGGATGTGTAAGCCGCGAATGCCGACAAGCAATCGTTCGGCGGATTGTTGCGCGGTCTCTAAATCGGTCTCGGGCATCAGGATGACAAATTCCTCACCACCGTAGCGACCGAGAATATCGGCGGCGCGTAGATTTTTCTGCAAATATTGCGCGAGTTCTTTCAGGAAAAGATCGCCCACGGTGTGACCGTATTGATCGTTGATTTGTTTGAAATGGTCAATGTCGACCATAATGGCGGCGAGCGGACGATGATAGCGTTGCGCTTGTTCAAGTGCTTTCGCACCCAAGATCAGCAAATGGCGACGGTTGAAAATGCCAGTGAGGAAATCGGTGATCGCAAGGTAATGTAATTCGGCGGTACGCTTTGCCACTAGCCCTTCGAGACCGGTGACAAGCACGGAGAGTTGGGCAATCATATCGTTGAACGATTCGGTCAGAAAACCGATTTCGTCGCGCGATTGAATGGGCATTTTGATCGTGCGGTTGCCTGCGTTCACTTGACGCACGCCTGCCAATAGCAGATTGAGCGGCGCGACGATCATAAAGTAGAGTAGCGCCGGCACACCAACAACAATCAGTAGACTGCTGACCAGAATCAGGTATGCGAGTGGGGCGAGCAGTCGGTGCACATGGTGACGAAAATCCAGATAAATATCCTGTACAAATCCGCCGGATTCGCCACGAAGGGGGAGATGGGCAAAACTGACTTGACGCGGCGGGTGCGCTAAATCGCCCGAAACCGCGCCGATGAGCCATACGTTCTCGAAGGGATTCTGATCCGGGTCAAAGGTCAGTTTTTCTGGCAGACCATTGTAAGTGATTTCAAAACTGCCATTCCGCTCCAGAACCAACTGGAACATAACGGTGGACTGGCGATTAAAAAAGAAAGCCACTTTTGACCAGGTTACGGTCAAGTGTTCGCCATCGTTCTTGGCGAAGATGCTCCCGCCCGCTTCGGGAGCGAGATGCGAATTCATTAGAAAGATGGCGGGCGAGGTTCCGTAGCGATATTGCACCGAGCGATCATCCAGGGGTTGGTCAATGCTGACCGTTCCCGCATCGGTGACAAAAATCCTTTGACCTGTCGTGCCAAAAAATGGAAAAGCAAAGTAAAGTGCCGCTTGGTCTACACCCTCACTAGTAGATATGTTTAATTCTTGTCCCAGGTCATCGTCAAAACGAAATGGCACGTGTGTTACATCATATCCGCCCATCGCGTTGGGAGTAAAGCGTAGGGTTTGGTAATCGGCAATCGGCAGACGATATTCTGCCGCATAGGCGGGGGTTATCACCCAGCCAACACTGTTCAACACGATCAAAAGCGCAGTTAGGGTTGTGCCAGCTAACTTGACCATGAACGAAGTTGATTCAGGCAGGGCATTGAGGTAGGCGATGGCGAATGCAAAAAGTGCGCATGCAAGCCCCAGCGACATGCCCACTTGGTACAGTACCGTCGAAATATAAATGTTTGTTCGCGATAGATTGACCACCGCCAATGCCAGTGTGAACAGAAAGACCAGCGCCATCATGCGCGCGGCTTGCGCCCCACGTCCTTGCGGGCGCAATACTTTGTGAATCCAGAGGGTCGCACGCTCATCGGAAGAAATGGCTTGCCGGATGAAAGCAAGGGGGACCCAAAGAAATCCAGCGACGAGCACCCTATCCATCTCGCCTGAGCGATATTGCACCCATCCTGCTGATAATTCGTTAAAGCGATAAAACGCAAACTGCATTTCCCAAAGCATGTAGAGGATTGAGCCCGCCAGCACAAGCCGCGCCTCCCATTTCTTACGCGGATCGAAACTGGGAAAAGAGTAGGCGAATTGCAACAGAAGCAGGAGACAAAGCGCGACAACGCTATTTTGGAGAAAGACGGCAGGGAGACGTTGAGAGGGCACAAGGGCAACATCACAAAAGAGCAAAAAGATGAAGAGGGTAGTCGTGCCCAAAAAGGCAACCAACAATCTCATCTGTGTTGGAGAACTGGCGTGGCGCAACCGAGTTGCCAGGTAAAGGGTAATCACGCCTGCCAGAATCAATTCAGTCAAGTAGCCGATAGCGGCGGGTGTGAGATACATTGGAAGTTAGAGCTTGAAGGTTGAATAGTTGAATGCAAGGATAGTAACTAATGGTGCTAGTTTGCAGGTGGATGGCTGTGAGATTCAAGTAGCGCGTTGCAAAATCAAAGCACAAAATATGCTCAAGAATCGCACTAGCACCATTAGTTAGTATACAGCAAGAAGCGTGGATAAACAAATTAAGAACCGATGCTACGCGGTCTCACCGCTGAGAACGCAGAGGTCGCAGAGAAAAACATTGAAAAATCTCGGCGTTCTCCGCGTGCTCTGCGGTAAAATCAATCTGGATTGCGTAAGGTGAGTTATTGAACTTCGCATAAATAATCGAAAGAGCGTATGCTGTGGACCATGCGACCCTATGGATCTCCACAGCAATTGGAAAAACGACGACGGTATGCGCTCCGGTTGCTCAAAGCCGGCAAAAGCCTTGCTGCGGTTGCGCGAGCCGTTTGTGCATCCGTGAGTTCGGTATGGGAATGGCGTCAAACCTATCGAAAGCACGGAGCGAAAGGATTATGTGCCACGCCGACGCCTGGTCGCCCACCGGCGTTGTCTCCAGCTCAGAAAGAGAAACTGGTTCAACTGCTCCTGCGTGGACCAAAGGCAGGGGGCTTTGACACCGAACTCTGGACACTCAAGCGCGTTGCCAAGCTGATTCGCTGTAAGTTCAAGGTGCGTTATCATCCTGGGCATGTTTGGAAGTTGTTGACCCAACTCGGCTGGAGTTGTCAAAAACCGGAACGCCGCGCCACACAACGCGATGAAGCCGCGATTGCACACTGGAAGCGATACGTTTGGCCGCAGATCAAGAAGAAAGCCCAACGGTTAGGCGCGCACCTCGTTTTTCTCGATGAAAGCGGCTTTTTGCTCATTCCCAACGTGAAGCGAACATGGGCTCCACGCGGGCAAACACCGGTCGTGCATTATCGTCTCTCGCATCAGAAACTTTCTGCTATCAGTGCGCTGTCCGTTTCACCTCAACGTAAACACATTGTGCTTTATTTGCAGTTTCGTCAACGGGCTTTCAAAGGCCCTGATGTTCAAGCGTTTCTCGTAGAATTACTCCGGCAGGTACGCGGACCGATTATCCTGTTGTGGGATCGCGGCCCTATCCACACTGATGGCGGCGTGCAAACATTCATTGAGAAATACCCACGACTGCACAGGGAATACTTTCCGGGTTATGCGCCTGAACTCAATCCTGCCGAGTACATCTGGACTCAAGCGGATGCCGTGTTAGCCAACAGTACGCCTGAAGATCTGAAAGAGCTAGGAACGCGCCTGAATAAAGCCAAACGTCGGCTGCACAATTCCCAGCAATTGCTGTGGTCTTGTATCTGGGCGTCCGATCTGCCTTGGACGCATTAGACCTTTCGATTACTTATGCGAAACTCAATAAGAATATCGAGGATGGAGCGGTCTTAATTTTTCACCACTACCTTATCCTGCAATTTTTACCCGATGGCGAACATTACCAGCGCAGCAAGCACAGTCGCTAACCACAAGATGCTCGACCACTGGAACAAGTGAATACTTTGGTTCACATACTTTTGTTTGACCTGATAGATATTTGCAATCTCCATGATTTGATTGGCATAGTCGTGCAGAATTTCATTGGGCGTCATCCCGCCAAGTTTCTCAGCGTACAGCATTTCATCCGATTTGAATTTCTTCAAGAGGATGAGCGGAAAGATCAAGCCCGGCGCGGTAGTGTCAGGCGCCAGCGTGTTGGGTCGTGCGGTGAAAACGCGAACGGCTACCCAAATAACCAGAAACGCAATCAAAAGATAAGCGACGAGTAAACCTTGGCTGACAACGCGGAGTGCGGCTTGTGTTGGATTGGTTGGTACTTGTTGAAAAATATTCGTGACCAGCGAACCAAGCGCGGCGGACAAGATGCCAACGGCGGCAAGTACAAAGCCGGCTTTTTGATCCATAAAACGAATCAGCTCTTGCATGTTTTGAAAACACTTGTTGGCGTAATCCAACCGCATTGCCGTTTGTGGCGAATTCTCTTGAATGTTTTCCATCTTGATTCCTCATGCGTTTACAAAATCGATAAGAACCTGATCGACCGAGCGCAATCGAGTGCTCAGAATTTTTTGCGCCAGCGAAATGTCGAGCGCGCAATCACGCGGACGCGGCACGGGCGACGACGCGCTGAGCGCGGGTGCGAATTTCGGTTCGACGCGGAACGCGCGCGCGAGTTTCAACCCAAATTCATAGCGACTCAGACGTTGCGGTCCCACAACATTCACCCTGCCGATGAAATCATTAGTGACTAGTTCGATCAGTGCGTCCGCGAGATCATCCACAAAAATCGGACAACGGTATTCGTCCGTGAACAGCCGTGGCATTTCGCCGGCAATGGTTTGGCGCGTGCGCGGATCCATCGGATCGAATCCGTAGACCAACGACGTTCGCGCGATCACTGCGTTGGCGTGTTCCGCTTTGACAACTTGTTCCGCGCGCGCTTTCGATTCGCCGTACGGCGTGATCGGCGCAGGGTCGTCGTCTTCGGTATACGGCGCGTGCTCGCCGTCGAAAATCACGTCAGTGGAAAGGTGAATCAAGCGCGCGTTGCATTGCGCCGCCGCGCGCGCGACGTTGCGCGTACCCTCGACGTTCGTCGTCATCATTGCTTCGCCGGACATTGACGCGGCGGTGTGAATGACCGCATCGGGACGAAAATCAGCGCACAGACGATTGACGGCATCCGCATCACGGACATCCATATAAAACGCGGCAACACTGGGGGAGATGATGCGATGCGTGAGGTACGTTGCCGCGCTCTTCCATTCTTTGGGCGCCCGTTGCAAAATCCTTGCGCCGATATAACCGCTACCACCGGTGACAAGTAGTTTCATTTTTACGTCGTTACATCGTTACATCGTTGCATCGTGCCAACGAACTAACGATTCAACGATTCAACGAACCAACGAAATGACGATTCAACGAACCATCTATTCAACTGTGCCTTTGAGCGCAAGCAATGCCGCGTGATCTTCTTTGGAGATTTCGGCTTGCAAAGTTTCCAGTGCGACGCGCGCCGCTTCTTGTTCAGCGGTTTGCTTGTTACGGCCGGTGCCGCGCCCGTACTCTCGCTCTTTGATGATCACTGCAATGGTAAATTCTTTTGCATGATCGGGTCCGCGTGTTTCCACCAGCTGATATTGCGGCGTGATTTGGAGTCTGCCTTGCGCCAATTCTTGCAACATACTTTTCGCATCGCGGTCGAGTCGCTGATGATACACGCGCTCGGCTTCGGTGGGCAAGACGCGCAAGATCAACGCGCGCGCCGCGTCCAGTCCTTGATCCAAGTACAACGCGCCAATCAATGCTTCGAATGCGCCGGCAAGAAGCGGCGCGCGTTCACGTCCGTGTGCCGCTTCTTCGCCGCGCGACATTAGAAGGTGTGGCGGCAGACCAATGGCAAAGGCAAAGCGCGCCAGCGTTTCGCCTTTGACCAGTGCGGCGCGGAGAGACGTGAGATCACCTTCGCTCATTTCCGGATAATTTTGATACAAGTACTCTGCCGCGACAAAATCCAAAATCGCATCGCCCAGAAATTCCAAGCGCTCGTTGTCGAGAAAAGGCAGATCGGTGTTTTCGTTCAGGTAGGAACGATGGGTGAGTGCGCGGATCAACAGCGATTTGTTTTTGAAGACGATGCCGAGAGCGTTTTCTAAATCAGTCGTTTTCATATTTTTTAAAAATGATAATGGCGTTATGCCCGCCAAAGCCAAACGAGTTCGACATTGCCACCTTAACCTCTTTCTGGCGCGCCTTGTTCGGCACATAATCGAGATCACACGTTGGGTCGGGATATTCGTAATTAATGGTCGGATGAATCCAGCCGGTCTCGATGCTTTTGATCGCGGCAATTGCTTCGACCGCACCAGCCGCGCCAAGTAAATGCCCAATCATCGATTTCGTCGAACTGATGGGAATGTTGTAGGCGTATTCACCAAAAACCGTTTTGATCGCTTGCGTTTCCGCCGCATCGTTTAGATGCGTCGACGTGCCGTGGGCGTTGATGTAATCGATTTGTTCCGGTTTTAAACCGGCTTTATCGAGTGCGCGTTTCATCGCTTTTGCCGCGCCCGCGCCGCCTTCTGCCGGCGCGCTGATGTGAAACGCATCATCGTTCGCGGCGTACCCGGCAACCTCGCATAGAATTTTTGCGCCGCGCTTTTTCGCCGACTCGAGTTCTTCAAACAGCAACACGCCGCATCCTTCGCCAAAAATAAATCCATCGCGTTTGGCGTCGAAGGGTCGTGAGGCGTGTTTGGGATCATCGTTGCGCGTGGTGCACATTGCCGTTGTGCGATGAAAAGCGGAGAGACCAAACTCGGTTACTTGAGATTCGACGCCGCCGGTAATCATCGCGTCGGCATCGCCGCGGCGGATGATTTCAAACGCTTCGCCAATGGCGTTGGTACCGGTCGCACACGCGGACGCAATCGAAAAGTTGGGACCCATCGCGCCAAAGGTGATCGCCACTTGCCCGCCCGCCATATTGGGAATCATGTACGGCCCCGTGAACGGGCTGACGCGCATCGGACCTTTTTCAAACAGAGTGCGAAAACTTTCTTGCATGATTACCAAGCCGCCGATGCCGGAGCCAATCAATACGCCGACCATATCCGCGTTTGCCGCATCGATTTTCAGCCCGGCTTGTTTGAGCGCTTGTGCGGTGCATGCCACCGATAATTGAATGAACCAGTCCATCCGCCGCGCTTCCTTATACTCGATGTACTCGGCATAGTCTTCGACTTTGAAATCGTTGACTTGTGCGGCGATTTGCACCGCAAAACGCGAGGCGTCAAAACGGGTTAATCGATCGATGCCGCACGTGCCGGCTAACAATTCGTTCCAATACTTTTCCACCGAATTGCCGAGCGGCGTAATTGCGCCCATTCCCGTGACGACGACGCGCCGTTGCTTATTCAACATTCGATTCCCTCCTTGCAATCTAGTGAACTTGTATACCTTTGCCCGCGACCACTTGCCCGATGATCCAATGCTCGACGCTTTGCGATTTCAACGCGCGTACCAATTCATCGACTTTTGTTGCGGCAACCGCAATGAGCAACCCGCCCGATGTTTGCGGATCGAAAAGAATTTCGTTGCGCTCGTCATCGAGCGTGCGAGCGAATTCGATTTTTTCATCGAGGTACAATTTGTTGCGTCCGGCGCCGCCGGGAATTTGTTTTTGGCGTGCGTATTCCAATGCGCCATCGAGTACCGGCAAAGCATCGGCGTTGAATTGCAACGCGACGCCGGACGCTTCGGCAATTTCGTACGCGTGTCCCAGCAACCCATAGCCGGTGATGTCGGTTGCGCATTGGATGCCAACGGCCTGCATTGCTTGCGCCGCACCACGATTCAGTTTTGACATCCACGCAATCGCATTTTGCAAATGCGCGTCGGACGCTACCCCATTTTTGCCGGCGGTCGTGATTAAACCCGCGCCCAGCGGTTTGGTCAGAACGAGTACATCGCCGGCGCGCGCGCCACCTTTGGTGATGATGCGGTCGGGATGCACCACGCCGGTAACCGACAAACCGTATTTCGGTTCGTTGTCGGTGATTGTGTGCCCGCCGGCGATGACCGCGCCGGCTTCTGCGACTTTGTCCGCGCCGCCGCGAAAAATTTCGGTGAGCAACTCGAACGGCAAATCTTCGCGCCACGCGGCGATGTTGAGCGCGAGTAAAACTTCGCCGCCCATCGCATAGACATCGCTCATCGCATTCGCCGCGGTGATCGCGCCAAACGCGTACGCCTCATCGACGACTGGCGGGAAAAAGTCCATCGTTTGAATAATCGCCGTCGATTCATTGATGCGATAAACGGCTGCGTCATCCGGGGCGTTCAAGCCGACGAGGAGCGCGGGAAAATCTTTTGATTGAAATTTGTGGCTGAGTGGACGCAGAACTTGCGCCAGTTCGGCGGCGCCGATTTTCGATGCTCAACCGGCGCACGCGGCGTAAGCCGTCAAGCGAATTTTTTTTGCTTCAGTCATTTGAATCACCCCCCTTGTTCTGGTGGGCAATCATTTTTGCAACGTGTCGTCCCACACGAATTGCCGCGCTGATCGTCCGGTCTTCGGGATAGAACTGCGCAGAATCGGTGAGGTAAAGATTAGGCACGGGAGTTGCGTGCGCTGGAACGATTTGGGAATAGCCGACCGGACAAATGGCTTGCGCAAATCTCTCGCGAAAGACAAAATATTCCTCGATCCAATCTCTCGAAAATCTTGGATTGATGATTTGTAACGCTGTTACGTATTCATCAAACAACGATTTGTCGTCACGCGCAAAGCGTTCACTGGAGACCGGCGTATAAAACGGTACGTAAATAATATGACTGCCGTTCAAATCGGGACGCGGATTCAGATTGGTGTATTCGATAAATCCGTTAAACGCAATTCTGGGGTCATTGATGTTGACCCAAAAATCTTTCGTCAGCGCTTGACGCAAGCGAAACAAAAAGCAAACAATCCCGATATACCTCGTCTGAGTTAATTGCTCTGAGTACGCTTGGGGCAATGTCGGGGCGATTTGTGTCAGGAGCGGCAACGGGATCGTTGAGAGCGCGATGCCGCATCGCACATAATCTCCATTTTGCAATCGAATGCCTTGGACAAATCCATTGGCAATCTCCAAGTGTGCTACACGTGCTTTGGTGATAACCTTGACGTTTGGGTAGGTTTGGATTTTTTTCACTAGCGCATTGATCATCGTCGATGAGCCGTGTTCCAAATAGCCCAGTTTTTCCGGCTCCCAAATATATTGGCGTGAGGTCGCCACGCGCCAGATGCGATGCCAAATCCACGCGGCGGAGATTTTGTCTTCGTCCGCACCGAATTTAACGCGCAACAACGGTTCCCAAATGACCGAATATGCTTTTGCCCCAATCTCCGCGATTAACCATTGCTTTGCCGATTGCCGATCCAAGGCGCGCCAGTTTTTCAGGTAACGCGCTTTGAGGATATTCAAGCCAAAGCGGATACGCTGAACGAACGGAACTGGGTTGAACCTCAACAAATTGAGCGGCGTTCCAAACGGATACAATTTTCCGTCATGAAAATAGCCGGTGCTGACCCGACGCCAATGCAAAGCGTTGCCGATTTCCAATTCAGCGACCAATTCCAGCAGATGCGTGTCCGAACGACAAATGAAATGATAGAATCGCTCTAATGGCGCATCGTCCAGTTTGAAAGAACTTGCTAGCCCGCCTAATTCAGGTTCGCCTTCCAACAAAATGACCGAGAGTCCGCTTTTGCCCAAATCGTATGCCGCTGACAAACCGGCTAGTCCACCCCCGATGATCGCAATCGGATGATCGGGGGAGGCGATCTTGTGTGATGTCAAATAATTGCCTCAATTAAAAAGATTGGTATTCCCGGCTCACGATGGTTCTGCGATAGAGCAAAGGTAGAAATATCGCCAGAGTTGCCGCGAGATGAATCGTGCCGATTGCTAGCCAGTACGCATTTTTAAAATCGGCAAGATGCACGCGCAACGTTTCGCTGTTGGTCAAGATCAAAACCAAAAGACTGACCGAAGTTAGACCAAAGACACTTAGCGTCCAGATCGCCAGCGCAGGACGCGTCAACAACGATTTTAGGTATTCGCTGTTTGTCCGGAACCAATCGAGCGCAAACACGATTGCCCATGGAAAAAGAAGAAACGCGATTCGTGCTTCGCGCGCGCGGCTCAAGATGATCGTCGCGCCCATCACGAGCAAAAAGACCAACGGTCCCGGCTGAGTCATCACGCGCCACGCCGCACTCATCGATGGGTCATCGCGCCAGCGATTGAACAAGCCAATGAGATACGGTAGCCACATCACGCCGAAAACGCAAAAAAGAAACGCAACAGTCTCCCACGGTTTTTTGAGCGTGTTCTCAAAACTTTCGAGCAACGGGTGCGTTTCAAAACCCCACGCCACGCGCAAGCCGGCGTACGCCAGAACGGGCGCGGCGAAAACCAAAACCCGTTTGGTCAATGATGTTGACGAGGCGAGCAAGTGCGAAAGCGGAAGCACCAGCGTCGTTTCGCGTGTCAGCACGGCGGCAACGGAAATGAGCGCGACCCACGCCGATTGCAATTGGATGACGGCGATGAGCCCAACTGTGATCAGAAAATAGGCGAGCGGGTCTTCGCGCGTGGCGACCGGATAGCGATACGCCAACAACACCGGCGGCGCGGCCAGAAAAAGTAGCCCGCCGATAAAACTCGCACGGCGATCAAAGTCGAGCGCGCGCAATAAATAGTACAGCGCAACGACGGCACCATAGAAAAATAAAAAACTCCACGCGCTAAAGACAAGGTAAAACGACCACGCGTCGTTTGGCGCAAAAAACAGCGACCAACTTCCGCGCACGATGAAACGAAAAAGCGCACGATAGCGTACCGCCGCCCAGTTTTGAATTTCCCAATCTTGCGGTGAATCCTGCGGCGACGCCAACGCATCGGCAAGATGTTGCGGACTGGAAATGCTACTGCCAATCACGACGTTCAGGGCAAAGACGGCGATTAATGCCACGAACAAGATTGCAAAATAGACCCATTCAGTTTTCGTAACTTGCATCTCGCATTACTCGAGCCGGCTTTCGCCCGATTTGCCCCCACGCTTTAACACCAAACGCACATTCTCGATGCGCATCGCGCGGTCGACAGCTTTTGCCATATCGTAAATCGTCAGCGCGGCGGTCGTCACCGCCACAAGCGCTTCCATTTCGACGCCGGTCTTGCCGACATTTTTCGCCGTGCCAACGATGCCGACGCGCGCGGGATTTTGCTGATCGCCTTCCGCGAGGATTTCAAAATCGACGGCAATATCGGTAATGAGCAGGGGATGACACAGCGGAATCAATTCGTGCGTGCGTTTCGCCGCCAGAATCCCAGCAACGCGCGCGACCGCAAACACTTCGCCTTTTTCGATTTTGCCGGCGCGAATCAGCGCAAGCGTTTCCGCGCGCATCACGACTTCGCCTTTGGCAATCGCGATGCGTTCCGTATCGGCTTTTGCGCTGACATCGACCATTTGCGCGCGCCCGTTTTCATCGAGGTGGGAAAGTGGCATTAGCTCTCTCTTGCCACAGAACCACACAGAATTTCACAGGATTGTCTGTGCGCTTCTGTGTGGTTCTGGGATGGGCGAAACAGGACTCGAACCCGTGACATCTTGCGTGTAAAGCAAGCGCTCTACCAGCTGAGCTATTCGCCCGATTGCAAAAGTATTATAGATTCAAGCGCCGGGTTTGTCAAACAATCGATGCGCGTTATAATTCAATCCAATGTCGGAAGAGATTCTTTGGACGAGCGGTTTTATCAATGAACGATTTCCCGCGCCAGTTTCGCCGCTGGGCTGGTCGTTGGTTGGCGCCTTCATCGAGGAACTGGCGTTGCGCGATCCGTTGCGTTTCCTGGGATACCCGCATGCGGAAACGATTCCGTTGACGCGTTTGTGGCGCGGGCATCCGTACGTGAACGTTGAAGCGTTCCGGATTATTTACAAAATTTTTCCCGATTTTATTTTACCCGAAGATGCGTATCGTTATTTTCCCGATGGTGATGTTGCGCTTCGCAAACGCGCATCGTATCCGCGCTGGTATGATCTGCCACGATTCTTCCTCTCGCTTCTCTACGCATTTTTCTCAGACCCGTTCAACGTTTCGCCGCTGAACAATTATCGCCATTGGGAAAAATTCACGCGCGAGTACGATGCGAAAATTTCTGCGTTGCGCGCGCGCATCGATGCAATGACGAACGCCGACCCGCCTGAGATTTTTGCGGCGTTACGCGCTGCCGAGAATTTGCATCGCGGCGTTCTGCGAATTCACCGTTGGAGTTTGATCGATGCCGATTTGTCGTTTGGTTTGCTCAAGCGATTTGTCGGCGGAGAGCGCGCGGCGCAATGGGTCGCCGATGTGCCGAATAAAACTTTGGAGGTCGATGCCGATTTGCGCAGTTTGCCGCGCGAGCAATTTCTAGCAAAGCACGGTCATCGGTCTTTCTCGCTTGATATCGCAGTGCCAACATTTGTGGAAGAGCCAGAACAAGTGGAGCGCTTGAAACAGACGAACGACGAACGACGAACGACGAATGACAACGGCTTGCTTTCACCCGTTTTTTGTCTGTGGTCTCCGTTGCTTACCCTTGCCCGTCGCTACGTTGCTTTGCGCGAAGACCAACGTTACTACTGGCAAAAATCGCTCGCCGTGTCGCGGCGTTTGTACTTGATGCTCGCTGATCACTTGCTTGCCGATGGCGTGATTGGAAATCGGAGTCAAGTGTTCTATGCAACTCATCTGGAATTGCAAAATTATTTTGATGACAAGTTACCTAAGGCGGAAATGGCGCGATTGATTTCCGCGCGGCAGGTCGAGTGGCGCGAGTATCAACGCGAGTTTGAGCAATCGCCCACCGAATCCTACCCCGCCTTTCTGCGCGGTAGTGTGCCGGTAGCCGACGCTCGCCGTAGCATTGGTCGCCGTAACGTTTCGACTGAATGGCGCGGTCGTGCGATCAGTCCCGGCATCGCGCGCGGTGTCGCGCGGATTGTGCAATCGGCGAGCGAATTGGTGCACATTCAGCCCGGCGAAATTTTGATTGCGCCGGCAACCGATCCGGCGTGGACGCCGGTTTTCGCGCGCATCGCCGGTCTCGTCGTCGAACGGGGTGGGGTGCTGTCGCACAGTGCGGTGGTCGCGCGCGAGTATCACATCCCGGCGGTCGCAGGAATTATCGGAATCGTCAACGCAATCAAAAATGGAGAAATGATCGAGGTGGATGGCGGTAGTGGAATAGTGCGGAGAGTGCAATAGTGCGATAGAAAATTCGGTTAGCAAAATAAACGCCCGTTGATGGTCTAATGACGAAATCAGCGGGTGTGTTTTTAACTATCGCACTATCGAACTGTTGCCCTAGTCAACTTTTATAGGTTTGCCCAACACATTCACTAACAACTTGACCGCGTTCTGCACATCGTTGAAATCAACCATCTCGGACGGCGTGTGCAAATAACGCGTCGGAATCGAGAGACAGCCGGCAGGCACACCTTCGCGCGTCGTTTGCATTGCCATCGCATCGGTCGTGCCGCCGGTCAACACTTCCATTTGGTACGGAATTTTCGATTCTTGCGCGGCATCGACCAAAAGTTTTTTCACCGCTGGGTGCGCGAGCATTCCGCCATCCTTCACTTTAATGGCTGGTCCTTTTCCTAACGCAACTGCCATCCACGTCGATTCCGGCGTGTCGCCGGTATCGGTTACATCAACTGCGAGCGCGAGATCCGGTTGCACGCCGTACGCCGACGTGCCCGCGCCGCGCAAACCAACTTCTTCCTGCACGGTGAAAACGAAATAAATATCGTGCGGCGATTTTTTCAACTGTTTCATTGTCTCGATCAACACAACGCAACCGATGCGGTCGTCCATCGCTTTGGAAATCATTCGGTCGCCGTGTTCCGTGAAATCGCGCCAGAATCCTGCCGCATCGCCGACGCTGACCGGCGCATCGTTCGCGCTCGTCGCGCCAACATCGATGAAGATGTGTTCCATCTTGACATCGTTCCACGATGAGTTTTTCTTTTCGAAACCGAACACGCCGACCGCGCCATTTGCAAAGCGGCAACGATGACCAACGAGCGTCGGCGGGCGCACGCCGCCGATGGATGCAAAACGCACGAACCCTTTTTCGTCGATGTGTGTGACGATCACGCCGATTTCGTCCATATGTGCGGCGAGCATTACTTTTTTACGCGGCGTTTGCCCCGTCCCTTTTTTGCGTGCGATCAAATTGCCGAGCGCATCGATGCGTACTTCATCGGCGAGACCTTTAATCTCATCGCGAATCAGATCGCGAATCGATTGTTCATGCCCCGACGGTCCGTACGCTTCGGTCAATTTCTTCGTCAACGCTTTGACCGGATGCAATCCGTTTGACGATGGATCATTATCGCCTAACGGGAAATGAGTCGATTTCTTGGTTGTCGCCATTGTAACCTCGTGACGAACGACGAATGACGAAAAATTTTGCTTTCGTCCTTCGTCCCTGGTCTTTCGTCTATAATTTCACCAACTTGGGAAGTGCCTTGGTCATCAACGCGATCGTGTTTTCAAAATCGCGTTTGCTCAACAAACTCACCGGCGAATGAATGTAGCGCACCGGCACCGCAACCGCAACCGACGGCACGCCGGCTTTGGAAATGTGAATGCGCCCGGCGTCAGTTCCGCCGGCAACCGCCGCTTTGAATTGGTACGGAATGCGATTTTCTTTTGCGGTTTCGATCAGCAAATCGACCAACCGCCGGTCGGCGATCAGCGAATTGTCCATAAACGTGATGGCGGGACCGTTCCCCACGCGCGTGACCGGTGACACATCTTTTTGCTTGGGGGAATCGTCGCACACGGTTCCTTCCAACGCAAATGCAAAATCCGGTTCGATCGCGTATGCCGCCGTTCGCGCGCCGCGCAAACCAACTTCCTCTTGTACCGTAAAAACGCCAAAGACCTCGAACGGATAATCGCGTTTCAAAATCTCGACGAGCGCGGCGCAACCGGCGCGATCATCGAGCGCTTTGCCTTTCACCAACCCTTCGCCAAACTCTGCAAACTTGGTGGCGAAAGTTGCGTACTCGCCGATTTTCACGGCGGCTTGCGCTTCTTCTTTCGTTTTCGCGCCGATGTCGATGGTCATCGAGTCGGCGTCCAACACTTGCGTACGTTCATTTTGCTTGAGCAGATGAATCGGTTTGACGCCGATGATGCCGGGAATTTTGTCTTTGCCGATCAACACAACCTTGCTCAACAGCACGCGGTCGTCGATGCCGCCGACTTTGGCAAAGCGCAGATGTCCGTTCGATTCGTGATGCACGATCATCAAGCCAATTTCGTCCATATGCGCGGCGAGCATCACTTTGAGTCGATTTTTTCTGCGCGCGCCTTTGGCTTTTTTGTGCGCGATGAGATTGCCGAGCGTGTCGGTGCGATAATCATCGACGTGGTTTTTGATGGCAGTGACGAGAATTTCGCGCACTTGAGTTTCGTTACCGGAAACGCCGCGCGCGTTGGAGAGTTGTTCGAGTAACATATTTTCCTCAAGGACGAAAGACGAACGCACCTACTTTCGTTTTTGGTCCTTCGTCCTTCGTCTGGCTGTAATGCGCTTCTTCTTCTCTGGTTTTGCTTCCTCTTCTGTCTCGCCGCGCAACTCGCGCGCAAACTTGTCGTCGAGCGACGCGCAAAAACGCGCCAGCAATCGTCCGATGCGTTCAACATCGCTGATGCTGACCGTCTCGACCGACGTGTGCATATAACGCAGCGGAATATCGATCAAGCCCGTGGGAATTCCTTCGCGCACGACCTGCATCGCCCAGGCGTTGGTGCCGGTTGCGCCAGCGTAGGCGGTGATCTTGAAGGGAATTTCGTTGTCGCGCGCAATTTGCGTCAACTTGGTATGGACTAGCGGATGAATGTTGGGCCCCATTGCGATGCCCATTCCATCGTTCAGCGGGACGCGATTGACTTCGGGGACATTTGGCTGATCTGCGTGACCCACGTCGATTGCGATTGCAACATCCGGGTTGACTTGATACGCGGAGGTCATCGCGCCGCGCAAGCCAACTTCTTCTTGCGTGTTGGCGATCACATAAACATCCCACGCGTGTTTCATCGTCGCCAAATCTTTCAACGCTTCCGCCACGCAGACGACGGCGGCGCGATCATCGAACGCTTTGCCGGCGACAAGATTATTTTTCAGGTCGATGAGATTGCGTGCAATCGTGATTTGGTCGCCAACTTGAACGAGTTCGCGGATGCGTGCTTCCGGCAAACCCACATCGATCCAAAGGTCGTTCATCGGGATGACCTTGTTGCGTTCGTCGTCGGTCAAGACGTGCGGCGGTCGCGCGCCGATAATTCCGCGCAATGGTTGTTTGCCATGCACGATCACTTCTTGGGCGAGCAAAAGGCGCACGTCGAATCCACCCACTTGCGTAAAGCGAATAAATCCGTGATCGATTTCCGTAACCATCAAACCGATTTCGTCCATATGCCCTTCGATCAGCACTTTGTGTTTGCCGCCGCCGGTGCCACGTTTGAGCGCAATGACACTGCCCAAAGGTGTGATGGAGATTTCGTCTGCGAACGGCTTGAATTCATCGATTACGAGGTCGCGGATGGTGTGTTCAAAGCCGGACACACCATGCGCTTGCGAAAGTTTCTGCAAAAAGTCTTTGGCTGCCACGAAGTCGAGTGCCTCCTGAAAAAACGTGGCGTCATTATAACACGGGTCGCAAGCGTGTCAATTAGTGTTGCAAGAACGCAAAAACCTCGATAGCATTCAAACCATCGAGGTTTTGTCTTTCCTTTGCGGGATTGAGGTTAGATGAAAATAATTTGCGCGCCTTCGGTCATGTCCATAAAATCGCCAGCGGTGACGATGTCTTCCACAAAGGGCAAAAAGTCATCTTTCTTCAAGCCGAACATATCGACCGACATTTTGCACGCGTACATTTTCGCGCCCGCGTCCGAAAGCATTTCCAAATATTCGCGCACGGTGGGTACGCCCAGACCCTTCATCTTGCTCTTCATCAATGTACTGGCGAACCAGGTCATCCCCGGGATAATGCCCATCCATTGTGGGATGCCGATGTAACCGGGAATGCCCATCATATTCATCTTCATACTGGTGTTGGCGATGGGCGGAATTTCCAAATGATCGACGCGCGCTTTGTTGATCATATCCATTCCCCAGAACGTGAAAAAGATCGTCACGTCGATGCCGTTGCCGAGCGCCGCCCAGCCCATCACGAGCGCGGGGTAGACCATGTCGAGATTGCCTTTGGAACAGATGAATGCGATCTTGCGATTTTGCTCTGCCATTTTGAATTCTCCCTGTCTCTTTTTGTTGCCGCAGAATTAAGCAGAAAAAACCATGTGATTCTGCGTGTTTCTGCGGCTAGTTTTTACACGCAACCTTCCGGTTTACCCAAGCCGGAAATTCGCGCAACTTTTTTCGCGGGACCTTTGGGGAACCACGCAAACAATTCCTTGGTCGATGCGCCGGTGCCAACCGTGATTTGGCGCAATGTCGGCGATTTGCCGCCACTGACCGCGTGCTGGCGACAGAAATCGATGACCTTCCAGTGGTTCGGCGTCAGTTCGGCGATGCCTTCTTCTTTTGCCAGCTCCACCGCGATTTCTTTCGACCATTCTGCTGGATTCGTCATGAATCCTTCGTCGTTCACCTGTACGGTTTTACCTGCGATTGTTTTGGTAGCCATGCTTTACCTCCTGATATTTTTTCTTCTGTGGTTACTTTTTTTCCGCCGCTTGCGCGCCGACGACACTCAACACACGCATCGTCAATGCCAAACCGCGCCGCACCGCCGGGTCGCGCATTTGATTCAAGAGCGCCAACATCGATGTGTCCACCGGTTTTTCTACTTCGCGCGTGGCGACCATCAACGTGTTGTTGATGAACGTCATAATTTCCGGTTGCGTCATATTCTTGACGACGTTAAGAATCAACACAACATTGTCACCTAATTTTTTCACGTCGTCTTCCGTAAACGAGGTGACGATATTATCGGCAATTTGAATGCCGCCTTTGGCGAACGCGAAATAACCTTTTTGCTCCATCGTCGCTAACATATCGACGATTTTCCCAAACGCCTCATCGCCCAACGGTCCCATCGTTTCGATCAAGTCCATCAAACTTTCAAGTTGATCGAGCATCTTTTCGAGGTTGCGCCCGTTGCGTAACAGCCGTTTGAGTAAGCGCAACAAATCGTTCAAGCTAACGTACTCTTGGATTTCTTCTAGCTGTTCAACGGTGAGTCGAAAGGCGTCGTTTGCCACCGGCACCAGATCGCGGATCAGTTCATTGCGATCTTGTCGTCCGCGTTCGGCGATTTGCGCTTGCTCAGTCAAGTACTGGACTTGAGCGGTGAGCGCATCGATCTTTTGCGTAAGGTCGGCGATTGGTTGATCCATTCCGCCTCCTATTTGTTCCATTTGCCCGCCATACTCATCTTGGCAGGCAAGGGCAACTCTTGCCCCTTGAGCAAAAGATTCCAGTACATCCAGCGGAACATCAACTTACCCCAGTGATTGGCTTCGGTTTCTTGTAGCAGACCAAAGGGGCCAACGCCGGGCAAAGGATAATGGCCGGGCAATGGTTCGATATCGTAATTGAAATCGATCAGCAGACCTTTGCCGAAACCGGATTCGATGAAACAGTTCGCGTGTCCATCGAAGGTTGGCAACATTTCCAAACCATCGACGTAGCGCAAAAAGTTTTCGCCAAAACAATCGACGGCGAAATGTGCGACCGAGCCGGCTTTCGAGGTCGGTAAATCAGCGGCATCGCCGAGCGCGAACACGTTTGGATATTTTGGCGATAGAAAGGTGTGCTTATCGACGGGGACGTAGTTTAGTTCATTCCCCATTCCGGAACGCGCAATCGCTTCGTCGCCCATATTGAGCGGCACGCTCACAAGTAAATCGTACTCGATTGCGCGTTCGTCGTATGAAACGATTTTCTTGGCGTCTGGTTGAACTTCCATAATCATAAAATCCGGTTCGATCTTGACGCCTTTACGTTCCAAAATATCGCCGAGATGTTTGGAAGCGATGGGTTTAGTGAACGCGCCGGGAAGCGGCGTCGCGTAGATCAATTCGACTTTGTTACGAATGCCTTGTTCGTGGAAAAACCAATCGGCGAGCATGATGAATTCCAGCGGCGCGACCGGGCATTTGATCGGATTTTCGACGATGTTGAGCACGAGGCGTCCACCTTGCCACGAGCGCAAATGTTTTGCCAACGCCACCGCACCTTCGATGGTATAAAAGTCGAAAATCGATTTGTACCATTCGTGTTCCATCAAGCCGGTGGTTTGTTCCGGATGCGTGCGCGTGCCGGTGGCGATGACAAGGAAGTCGTAATTGAGATAACGTCCGTCTTTAACCAACTTGACGCGATTATGCTCCGGCTCGATTACCTCAATCGGCGACATGATGAACTCGACGCCGGCTGGGATAAAATCGCGCTTGGGCTTGACTACATCGTTTTTGCTGTACATCCCAAACGGGATGAACAAAAAGCCGGGTTGATAATAATGCGTTTCGTGTTGATCGACGATGGTAATCTGCCATTCATCGCGATCCAGCAACCGGCTCAATCGATTGACAACCATCGTGCCAGCGGTGCCGGCACCAAGAACCAGTAATTTTTTCATTCGCCATCCTCTTTGCAGAATTCGATGTTCAAAAAGTTACCTCTCAACAAACCCGCCCACGAGTTGGTTTATGAGGCATTCAGCACCTCAGTGAAAAAGTTACCGTGGGTTAGGTGATTGCGTCGGCAAGCGCGCTTCGTTTGCTCAACTCATCGCCCAGAACTTCGCGCAGCAAATCCAGCGCTTTGATGATCCGTTTGTCGCCAAGCGCGTAGATGATGTTTGCGCCCTTGCGTTCTGAGCTTACCATTCTTCGCTCACGCAGAATTTTTAGATGACGCGAAATCGTCGGCTGGGGCAATTCCAGAATGTCTGCCAACTCCATTACATTCTTGGAGCCGTCGGATAGCGCGTACAAGATTGCGATGCGTTTGGGGTCGGATAATCCGCCGCAGATTTCAGCGTGCAGTTGATTGATTTCTTTGAGCAGTTTCTTGTCCATACCAGATACTCGAATAGTTGTATATTCCCAGATGCGAATATGTGATTTCATTGGCATGATAACAATCCCAAGTCAAAATCGGGTCAAAGCCACATGTGGAATTCGGTAGTAATTTCGATGAGTTGGCTCTGCAATTCCGTCTGGCTCGGCTTGCCAAAATTCTCTGCCCAAAGGATGTTTTTAATAAAATCTAAACTTGACATTTGCTGACGTTACTACTATAATCTCTCTTTGCTTTAGGATTTCACTTATCGAGCGCAAGTCACCTAAGATGGGCGGCGGTCGGTTATTTTTGTTGCCCGGTTTGCGTGTGCTTTCATCCTCTTTCTTCAGTTTGATCCAAATAGGTGCCTTGCCTCGAAAGTGGAGCGAGTTTGCTGAACGGTAAAGTATTTGAACGGCGGCAAATGGCTGAATTGTTCAGTGCAGCTTGTTCCATCCCTTGTCGATCGCTAAAGCAAGAATAGCTAGTGGCGCCGTCAAGCGCGCGAAAATCAGACCCGAACACGTTCTTCCCCTGATGATTCTCGGCGATTCGATTGCCCCGGCAATGAATCGCGTGTTCGCGCGCTATCGAACTTTTCTTTGCGAGGAGTAAGCGAATGAGTCAATTGACGATGGCACCTATGATTAACGGTTTGATGCCTGATCAAAAATCGTATGCCCGTATCCCCGATGTCCACCGCATTCCCACTTTGATCCAAGTCCAGATCGAATCTTTTCAATGGTTCAAGACCGAAGGTCTGCGCGAACTCTTTGACGAAATCTCCCCCATCGAATCGTTCAACAAAGAATACTCCCTCTATTTTCCTGGCGATAACGAAGTTGCCAAGAGTCTGGAATTAAAATACTGGTTCGGCGAACCCAAGTACTCCGAAGCCGAATGCCGCGAGATGGATATGACCTATGCCGCGCCGCTCCATCTTATCGTGGCATTGGTCAATAATCAGACCAAAGAAGCCCAAAAGCAAGACGTTTATATGGGCGATTTCCCGCTCATGACCGAACACGGCACCTTCGTAATTAACGGTGCAGAACGCGTTGTTGTTTCGCAGTTGATTCGCTCGCCCGGCGTCTATTTCAGCGCAACCGAAGACCGCGCAACCGGGCGCGTGCTTTGCTCCGCCAAACTGATTCCCAACCGCGGCGCGTGGCTGGAATTTGAAACCTCCAAACGCGATGTTCTGTCCGTCAAAGTCGACCGCAAGCGCAAAGTCCCGGTTACGATGCTTCTCAAAGCCGTCGGCGTGGGCGATGGCTCCGACGACGGTTTGATTAACATCTTTGCCGGCGCGGACAACAACCCCGAACACGAATACATTCGCGGCACGCTGGAACGCGAAACGCCCAAACTCGAAAGTGTTGATCAAGCACTGCTCGAGTTTTACAAGAAATTGCGTCCCGGCGACCCGCCGACGCTCGATAATGCCAAGACCTTCTTGACGACGCTTCTCTTCACCCAACGTCGATACGATTTGGGCAAAGTCGGTCGCCACAAACTCAATCGTCGATTGTATGGTACCGATATTCCCGCCGATCAACTGCCGCAGGAACGCATTTTGCGCGCCGATGATTTGGTCAAAGTCATCGAGCATATGATTTTGATCAACAACGGGATCGAAGGCGGCGACGACATTGATCATCTGGGCAATCGCCGCGTCAAGACGGTTGGCGAGTTGATTCAGAATCATCTTCGCATCGGTTTGTTGCGCTTGGAGCGCGTCGTCCGCGAGCGGATGAGCGTGCGCGAAGCCGACCAAATCTCCGCACTCAATCTCATCAACATTCGCCCGGTCGTTGCGGCGATGCGCGAATTTTTCGGCGGCTCGCAACTGTCACAGTTTATGGATCAAACCAATCCGCTTGCCGAACTCACGCACAAACGCACACTTTCCGCGCTCGGTCCCGGCGGTCTCCGCCGCGAACGCGCCGGTTTTGACGTGCGCGACGTCCATCACTCGCACTATGGTCGCATCTGCCCCATCGAAACGCCCGAAGGTCCCAACATCGGTTTGATCGGTCGCTTGGCAACGTACGGGCAGATCAATGAATTTGGTTTCATCGAAACGCCTTACCGCTTGGTCAAAAGTACGATCGAGAACAAAAAAGGACAGTTGGTCGGGCGCATTTTGCGCGAGGACATTCACGACCCCGAAACGAACAAAGTCATCGCGAAAGCCGAAACGGTGATCGATGAAAATCTTGCGGAAAAAATCGCGATGCTGAAGAAACTGTCCGAAGTCCCGGTGCGCGCGTACGCCACCGACGACATCGTTTATCTTGCCGCGGACGAAGAGGATCGCTACACCATCGCGCAGGCAAACGCGCGCGTCGATGATTTGGGACAATTCCTCGATAAGCGCGTTGAGATTCGCCGGCATCAAACGTTCTTGACCGAATCGTGCGACCGCGTGCAATATCTCGATGTTTCGCCGAAGCAAATTGTTGGCGTGTCTGCCGCGCTCATTCCGTTCTTGGAACACGACGACGCCAACCGCGCGTTGATGGGTTCAAATATGCAACGGCAAGCCGTTCCGCTTTTGCGACCGGAAGCGCCAGTCGTTGGCACCGGGATGGAAGCGCAAGCCGCGCTCGATTCTGGTCAAACCATCGTTGCGGAAGAAGACGGCGAAGTGATCAGCGTAATCGCGCGCGAAATCAAAGTTCGGACGGGTAAAAAAGATCGCGTTTACGTTTTGCGAAAATACAATCGCTCCAACCAATCGACCTGCATCGATCAACGCCCCATCGTTAATCGCGGGCAAAAGGTCAAACGCGGCGATGTCCTCGCCGATAGTTCGTCGACCGATCAGGGACAACTCGCGCTTGGACAAAATGTTACCGTCGCGTTCATGTCTTGGGAAGGTGGCAACTTTGAGGATGCGATTCTCGTCAGCGAGAAAATGGTGCATCAAGATAAATTCTCCAGCATCCACATCGAAAAGCACGAGATCGAAGCGCGCGACACGAAGTTGGGGCCCGAAGAAATCACGCGCGACATTCCGAATGTCGGCGAGGATGTGCTGAAGGATTTGGACGAGGATGGTATCATTCGCATCGGCGCGGAAGTTGGACCGGGCGACATTTTGGTTGGCAAGATCACGCCAAAAGGCGAAACCGATCTGACGCCGGAGGAAAAATTGTTGCGCGCGATCTTTGGCGAAAAAGCGCGCGAGGTTAAAGACTCGTCGTTGCGTCTGCCGCACGGCGAGCGGGGCAAAGTTGTTGATGTCCGTGTCTTCACGCGCGATGAACACAACGAACTGCCCGCCGGCGTCGACAAGTTGGTGCGCGTGTCCATCGCGCAACAGCGCAAAGTTACCGAAGGCGACAAGATGGCGGGGCGGCATGGCAACAAAGGCGTCATTTCCAAAGTCGTGCCGGTCGAAGATATGCCGTACTTGGGAGATGGGACGCCAGTCGACATTATTCTCAACCCGCTTGGCGTGCCGGCGCGGATGAACATCGGACAGATTTTGGAAACGCATCTCGGTTGGGCGGCAGATCGTTTGGGCTTTAAAGTCGTCTCGCCAGTGTTCGATGGTGCGGACGAAGCGGAAATCAGCGCGGAACTTGCGCGCGCGTGGTTGATCGATAAAGCGTGGCACGATGTAACTGAAAAAGCGTGGGAATGGCTCCGCGCCCAAGAATACAATCTCGATGACCTAAATGACGACGACGAGGCGCGGACGCTCTATTTGCAACAAACACTCAAGGACGCCGAACGGCGCAAACTGGCAAATGATCGAGTCTATGCGCGACGCCAGGTGCTCAAACATTGGTTGAAAGAAAAAGGGTACGACCCGGACGAAATCGTGTCGTTTGAAGATGACGACCGCCATCCGCAAGATCGGCTCGCGTCGGATCGATTGGCGCGCGTGGTGTGCTATCGTTTGTGGCTGGAAACGTACGGACAGCGCGTCTCCGAAAAAATGACGGAAGAGCAATTACTCGCCGAAGTTGAGAAGGTGAGCCAGGAACGCAAAGTGCCGTCGCCGATTTCCGGCAAAATGACGCTGTACGATGGCAAGACCGGTTTGGCGTACGATCAACCGGTTACGGTCGGCACGATTTACATTATGAAACTTGCGCACTTGGTCGAAGATAAAGTGCACGCACGTTCGACCGGTCCGTACTCGCTTGTCACACAACAACCGTTGGGTGGCAAGGCGCAATTCGGCGGGCAACGCTTTGGCGAAATGGAAGTCTGGGCGTTGGAAGCGTACGGCGCGGCGCACACGTTGCAGGAAATGCTCACCGTCAAATCGGACGATGTGACCGGGCGCGTCAAGACGTACGAATCGATTGTCAAAGGCGAAGAGATTTTGGAACCCGGCGTGCCGGAATCGTTCCGCGTGTTAGTCAAAGAGTTGCAGTCGCTTGGACTTGCCGTTGAAGTCTTCAATCCCGAAGGTGAAAAGATGACCTTTGGCAAAGAAGAAAGCGAAGAACGTATGCCGAGCATGGGCGGAATGGGTTTGTTGCACGAAGGTTCGGGGGGCAAAACCGAACATGATTTGCAACGCGAACGCCGCGAACGCTTTGCGCGTGGCGAGCGGATCGGTGGTGGACGGCAACGCAACCGGCGGACTGCGGAAACTAGAACCAATAAAGACGAAGAATAGAAAACGACGGGTAACGTGCGACGAGAGGTGTCTCGGCGCACGTTACCCGGCAATCGGCACGTGATACGGGGTGGAAATGGAACTGAAAGATTTCAGCGCAATGCGAATCAGTCTGGCATCGCCCGATCAAATCCGGGCGTGGTCGTACGGCGAAGTGCAAAAACCGGAGACGATCAATTATCGGACGCTTCGGCCCGAACGCGACGGTTTGTTCGACGAGCGGATTTTTGGACCCACGCGCGATTGGGAATGTGCCTGCGGCAAATATAAGAAGATTCGAAATCGTGGAATCATTTGCGACAAGTGCGGGGTGCAAGTTGCGCCGGCGCGCGTCCGCCGTGAACGAATGGCGCATATCGAATTGGCGTCGCCGGTCTCGCACTTGTGGTACGTGCGCGGCGTGCCGTCGCGCATCGGTTTGATTCTTGATCTTTCGCCGCGCCAACTGGAACGTGTGCTGTACTTTGCGCAGTACATCGTAATGCAAGTGGATGAAGACGCGCGCAAGCGTATGATGCAACGCTTGAGCAAAGACACGCAGAACAAAACTCAGGAACTCAAAGCCAAAACCGAAGCCGAAATCGAACAGCTGGAAAAACAGTTTGACAAGGAAATCGATGCGCTGACGCGCAAGACGGAAGCGGCAATCGAGAAATTGGAAGAGCAGTTGGCAGACAAGACCGACCAAATCGTCAGTCTCGCCAAGAAACTCGAAAATCGAATCGACGAAGCCAAAGGTTCGGAGATTCGCAAGTCGATTGTTTTTGAGCCGACCGGCGACGTGATCGCAGAAGAAGGCGAAACCGTCACGGCAAAGCATCGCAAAAAATTGAATGAACTCGTTCAGGATCAACTGAGCGAAATCGAAAAAGAATTTCGCGGCAAGCAATCGGATCGGCGCTTGTTGCTCGATGCTGAGAAAGAACAAAAGCGTCAGGCGTTGAACGATGAAATCGCCAAGTTGCGCCAGAAACTTGACGCGCAATTGGAAAAAGTGGAATCGACGCACGATGAAAAGATGGATGAACTGAAAGCCATCAAAGTTGGCGAGATCATCAACGAATCGCGTTACGCCGAAATGCGCGACAAGTGGGGCGCGATGTTCCAAGCCGGGATGGGCGCGGACGCGATTTACACGATTTTGAAATCAGTCAATCTTGAAGAATTGTCCAAGCAAATTCGCGCGATCATCAAAGGGACACGGTCAAAGCAGGCGAAGAAAAAAGAGATCAAGCGTCTGCGCGTCGTCGAAGCGTTGCGTCGCGCGAACAATCGTCCCGAATGGATGATTCTCACTGTTCTGCCGGTCATCCCGCCGGACTTGCGTCCGATGGTGCAACTCGACGGCGGTCGCTTTGCCACGTCCGATCTGAACGACCTCTATCGCCGCGTCATCAATCGCAACAATCGCTTGCGTCGCTTGCTCGATCTCGGCGCGCCCGAAGTCATCGTCAACAACGAGAAACGGATGCTGCAAGAGGCGGTCGATTCGCTGATCGATAACGCGCAACGCGGCAAGGCGGTTTCCGCGCGCGGTCAACGCAAATTGAAATCGTTGAGCGATTTGCTCAAGGGCAAACAAGGACGGTTCCGCCGCAACTTGCTGGGCAAGCGCGTCGATTATTCCGGGCGGTCGGTCATCGTGGTGGGGCCACATTTGAAATTGAATCAATGTGGCTTACCCAAAGGCATGGCGCTCGAATTGTTCAAGCCATTCGTGATGCGCAAACTCGTTGAATACAATTACGCGCATAATATCAAAAGCGCCAAACGCTTGGTTGATCGCGGCAGTTCCGAAGTCTGGGATGTGTTGGAAGAGATTATCAAGAATCACCCGGTTTTGCTGAATCGCGCGCCGACGTTGCATCGTTTGGGGATTCAGGCGTTCGAAGTGATTTTGGTGGAAGGGAACGCGATTCAAATTCATCCGCTCGTGTGCGCGGCGTTCAACGCGGATTTTGACGGCGATCAAATGGCGGTGCACGTGCCGTTGGGTGAAGCGGCAAAGGAAGAAGCGCGCAAGTTGATGTTGTCGTCGCACAACTTGCTCAAGCCGGCATCCGGCGAACCGATTGTCGAGCCGACGAAAGATATGGTGCTGGGTGTGTACTATCTTACAATGGATCGCGCCGGGGCAAAAGGCGAGAACAAAATTTTTGCGACGCCCGAAGAAGTGATTTACGCGTACGATCTGCGGCACGTTGATTTGCATGCCAAGATCAAGATACCCTTCAATCCCGATTACGCGCGGAAATCCGGAAGCAAGTCCGCTAAAAAGCGCGGCGATTTGGTTGAGACGACGGTGGGACGTGTAGTGTTCAACGAAATTCTGCCGCCCGAAGTCCGTTTCGTGAACGATGCGCTCGACAAGAAAAAGCTCAAAGAACTCGTCGCCGAAGTGTACGCGACGCTTGGGCCTGAAGGAACTGCCGAAATTGTTGATCGGGTCAAAGAGATCGGTTTCCGGTTCGCCACGCGCAGCGGCTTGACGATTGCCATCGACGATATTACCGTGCCAGCAGAAAAGCGCGTCATCCTCGATCAGATTATGGCGCGCGTGAACGAAGTCGAGCAACAATATCGCAAAGGTCTCATCACGGAAGAAGAACAGTACGTCAAGACGGTCGAGTTGTGGACGGAGGCAACCGAAAAAGTAACCGATGCCGTGGCGCGCGGGATGCGCGAAAATTCGCCGATTCGCGTGATGGCAAATTCCGGCGCGACGAAAGGCGGCTTTCAACCAATTCGCCAACTTGCCGGGATGCGCGGGTTGATGGCTGATCCGGCGGGACGCATCATCGCGCTGCCGATCAAATCGAATTTCCGCGAAGGTTTGACCGCGCTCGAATATTTCA
>DAOTXS010000041.1:0-161699 GCA_034435055.1 Anaerolineae bacterium
CCCCCCCGCCAAAACAACAACCTTATGCCGGCACAGCTACCGGGGTGGGTCTGGGCAAATCGGTAAACATTGCTTCAAACTCGGTACCTTCGATGGTCTCTTCGTGAATCAGACGATTCGCCACCGCGTCCAGCCGTTCGCGATACGTCGTCAAGATTTCGCGCGCTCTGTTGTATGCCCCGCTGATAATCCGGCGCACTTCTTCGTCGATTTGTTCGGCGACCTGTTCGCTGTAATTGCGTTGTTCGGAAATTTCCCGTCCCAGGAACACCAACTCTTCGCGATTGCCGAACGTGCGCGGTCCCAGCTTTTCACTCATGCCATATCGCGTTACCATCGCGCGCGCCAAATCGGTCGCGCGTTCCAGATCGTTGGACGCGCCGGTGGTTACATCGGTAAAGACCAATTCTTCCGCCGCGCGGCCGCCCAGCAAGCCGGACAATTCATCGATGAATTTGGATTTACGTTGCAAGTAGCGATCATCTTCCGGCAGATGCATCGTGTAACCCATCGCCATGCCGCGCGAGATGATCGAAATCTTGTGAACTGGGTCGCAGTTCGGTAACATTCGCATCACGAGCGCGTGTCCGGCTTCGTGATACGCGACGATGCGTTTTTCTTCTTCGCTGATGAGCCGGCTCTTGCGTTCCGGTCCGGCAATCACTTTTTCAATCGACTCTTGCAATTCGCTGGTCGTGATGGCTTTTTTGTTGCGCCGCGCCGCCAAAATCGCCGCTTCGTTCACCAGATTCTCAATGTCCGCGCCGGAAAAACCGGGCGTCTGTTTGGCAATCACATCATAGTTCACATCGTCCGCCATCGGTTTGCCTTTGACGTGAACTTGCAAAATCTGTTTGCGTCCGTTCATATCCGGGCGATCCAACACCACGCGCCGATCAAAACGCCCGGGACGCAGTAACGCCGGATCCAAAATATCCGGACGATTCGTTGCCGCGACGATGATGACGTTCGTGTCGGTGTCAAAGCCGTCCATCTCGACGAGGATTTGGTTGAGCGTTTGCTCGCGTTCATCGTGCGAGCCGCCCAAGCCCGCGCCGCGATGCCGACCCACCGCGTCGATTTCATCGACGAAGACGATGCACGGCGAATTGCGCTTGGCTTGATCGAACAAGTCGCGCACGCGCGACGCACCAACGCCGACGAACATCTCGACGAATTCGGAGCCGCTAATCGAAAAGAACGGCACGTTCGCTTCGCCGGCGACGGCGCGCGCGAGCAACGTCTTGCCGGTGCCCGGTGGTCCGACGAGCAGAACGCCTTTCGGGATTCGCGCGCCAAGCGAGGTGAATTTCTCCGGCTCTTTCAAAAATTCGACGACTTCGGCGAGTTCCGCTTTTGCTTCATCCACGCCGGCAACATCCGCAAATGTGACAGTCGGTTTATCGCCGGAGAACATTCGCGCGCGCGATTTGCCGAACGCCATCGCTTGATTATTGCCGGACTGGGCCTGCCGCATCAGGAAAAAGAAAAGCGCGGCGACGAAGATCAGCGGCAGAAACGCGCTGAGTAATCCGATGATGTCGTTCCATTGCGTCGGATTTTCGTACACGATATCGACGGCGGCAATCTTGTCCGCCGCTACGCCGAGATTGCGGAGTGTTTCTTCGACGCTCGTTTCGCGACTGGCTTTTGTCGCCACTTCTTGCAGTGCGCCTTCTTTGTAGTGCGCCGTAATTGTCGAGCCGGTGGACACGAGTTTTTTCACTTGCCCGGCTTGAACGCTCTGTGCGATTTTGCTAATCGGCACGGAATTTGGTTGCTTGGGCTGTTGGAAGAACTGGAAAAACAACGCGACCACCGCCACAAAAATCAACAGGTATATCAACCCGTTACGTAACCATTGATTCGATGTCATTCTCTCTCACCTAACCTTTTGGGCAATCGGCGTTCTACGCCTTGCCGACTTTCATTATACCAGAATTCAAACGAAAGGAAAAGTTAAATCCTAAATTGTCATTCCCAACCCCCACCTCTTCCTTCCCCCTCTTAAGGGGAAGATGCGGGGGTAATTATCATTCACGCCATCTTGAATTCTACGCGCGTCGCGGTGTCTTGGTTCTCCCGCAAGAAATCGAGAATCAGATGGTTTACTCGCGCCGGCTGTTCGACGTGCGGAATATGTCCCGCGCCTTCTAAAATCATCGTCCGCGCGTTTGGCATTGCACGCGCGTGCCGTTCGGCGTGACGCACCGGCACCGCGCTGTCTTTATCGCCGTGCAGAATCAGCGTCGGCTGATGAATTGCGGACAAGCCCGCCGGCAAATCGCTGTCGCGCGGTGATGCCGCCATCGCCACCAAAGCATCGGTGGAGCCCTTAACCTGGGTTGTTTGGACGAGCGCGGATGTTTGCGCTTCGTCCATAAATGCCGGGTCGCCCAACGCGTGCCGGAACGACGCGAGCCGAATACGCGGACTCGTCGTCGAAATGCTGGCGAGCGCGCGCGGCACGCCTGGCATCCGCGCCGCCCAATTAGCGACGGTTGGAATTTGTCCGACTAAAAATGTTCCTGGCGCGATCAACACCAAGCGTTCGACGCGTTCTGGAAAATCGTGCGCGGTTTGCAACGCAACGGCGCCGCCCAATGAATGACCGACCAGCGTTGCGCGTTCGATGCCTTGCGCGTCCATAAACTCACGCACGGTGCGCGCGGAATATTTGAGCGAGTACCGGCGCGCGGTCATCCGCGACGAAAAACCAAAGCCGATCAAATCGATTGCCCAAACGCGATGGGTCTGCGCCAACACGTCGATATTTTTCGCCCACGAGTACGTCGAATCCATCAAGCCGTGAATCAGAATGATCGGGTTGCCGGTAGCGCCAGCGGTGATAAAATGCAAGCGTTCGCCGTCCGATAACTCAACAAACTTGCCCTGCGCCGCATCATCCACTTCGAGCGTTTCCCATTGCGCGATGCGTTTATGCGCAAACGTCACGCCGGCGGCGCACAATGCAAAGAACAAAAATCCGCCCGCGCCAGCGATGATGACCGGCTCCCACCATATATTCATCACGGCATCGTTCCCAGTTTATTTGCCAACTCGCGCATTTTTTCCATCGCGCCAAACACGACCGGCGGGTGATGCGCGGACAACACCACATCGAACTGTAATTCGGCAACCCGGCGGATGCTCAGGCGCGAAGTTGGCACATCGGCGGTGAAGAGATGGGGCATTTCGCTGAACGCACCGGCTTTGGCATTCACCAAATCGCCGCTAAAGAGAAAACCGTCGCGCAGTAAACACATATGCCCCGGCGTATGACCGGGGGTATGCACGACGACGAACTTGCCGATCCATTCACCGTCCTGCACTCGCCGATCCACTTCAACGCCGTGCACCCGGCGACTGCCGATGAGATTCATCAACGCAAAGATCAGGCGACCGGCGAATTGGCGCGGGGCGCGACGCGGACGCTTGCCGGCAATGTACTCGGCGTCGCGATGATGCGCGACGATTTGCGCGCCGGTGCGTCGCTTGAGTTCCCACACATTACCCACGTGATCGTAATGATGATGCGTCAGAATAATACGTTTGACGTGCAACGGTTGCACGCCGATATTCGCCAACGCGCTGAGGACCTTGTCCATTTTGCCCGGCTCGCCGGCGTCGATCAAGGTCGCTTCGGGCGCGACATAGTACACACGCGCGCGCCCCGCGTTTTCGATGCAGTAGACTCCGCTTTTGTCGCCAACTTGATAGATCATTTTTCTGATGAAGACCGGAGACGAAGGCAAGATGGTTTCCGTCCTCCGTCTTCCGTCGGTTTTCATTCGATTCCTGTAAACAAATCCGTTTCTTCGCCTTGCACGACCACCCGCGATTCCGCGCGCACCAGCGTTTCGACCTTGATCCCCTCGCGTCGGATTTCCATCGGAATTTTGCTAAAGATGCTGTTGGGGTTCATTTGCGAGGCGTGACAGTACAACGCATTCAACTTTAAATCGACGTATGGCTCAACGTCGATCCGCGTGGTGATGATTTCGTCCGGTTGTGCGCGTTTCAAAAACTCTTGCATCGGCACGCCCAAATCAACGTCGGCTTGCTTGGCGAGTTCGGCGTACTTGGCAAAACGACTGCGCGAAAATGCGCCAAAATACAATTTGGAAACCGTCCACGGTTGCAAATCTTCTTTCGTCATTTGGTCGGGATACGCGCGCGGATCGCCAGCGACAAAGTACGCCATCAACGACGCTTGATGAATCTTGATGTGATCCGGGTGTCCATACCCACCGTTTGCATCGAAGGTAACGATGACTTGCGGTTTGTGTCGGCGAATGATGCGCACAAGCTTTTCCGTCACCTCGAACAGGTTTGCCTGCCAAAAACAGCGCGGGTCTTCGTTCTCTTTCGTTCCTTGCATTCCCGAGTCGCGATAATCGAGAAAATACAAATTGTTCACGCCGATTTTTTCGACGGCGCAACGCAGTTCATCTTCGCGCACCTGTCCCAGGTTTTCGGTCGTCGCGTCCACACCCGGTGCGATTTCGCCGGCTTCGCCACGCGTCGCGCAGACCAACGTCACATCGACGCCTTCGCTTGCGTACTTGTGCATCAAACCGCTCACCCCCTGCTCATCGTCGGGGTGAGCAAACGCGCTCAACAATCTATATTTTGCCATGCTTATCCTTTGTGTTCTTGAATTGGCATGCCGCCGACAAACATGCGCGCGGCGATGGCGACGAGTAGAATCGCCAACGCGCCGGAAACAAATACCTCAACAATCGGTCCCAAAATTCTGCCCGCCACATAAATGCCGACGGTTGCCACGACAAGAATGACCCCGTACGTTCGCAGAAATCGAAACGTTGCCAGTAATGCCGAACCATTTTTCTGAACCGCTGAAGGTGGCTGAGTTTGCGCACCCACCCACACTGCGACGCCAAGAATTACGCCGAGCAAAATCCCCGCGCCCCACGCTTCGATCATTGTGCGCCGCAGTGCCTCGATCAAGGACAGTGCGAGCAACAGCACGCCGAAGAAACCCAGCATCGGCGCAACATCCCAGCGTAGACTTGTACGCGACTGCCCTTTGCGCGAACGTGGTAGAAAAAGTTGAATGACATACGTGACAATCACCAACCCAATCAGCGTGACGACGATTTGTGACCACATTGTTTATACCAGTTTTCGAATGTACGGCGCGCGCCACAGCCACATCAAACCGGCGACGAACGCAATCGTTCCGCCAAACGCCGCGCCAATCGGCACGCCGAAATATTGTGCAATCGTGCCCGCCATCAGCGAACCGATTGGAAAGAATCCTTGAAAGACGAGCATATACACGCTCATCACGCGTCCGCGCAAATGATCCGGCACGTTCATTTGCACGAGTGTATTCGCCATTGCATTTTGAATCATAAAGCCCAGCCCCGCGCCGACCAGAATCAACATCGACAGCGGCAGAATGTTGGACGCCGCAAAGCACAACACCATCGTCGGAAAAAACAGATTGCCGGCGGTAAGCAACAATCCTTTGTATTTGAAATTTCCCAATGAGGCGACGGTCAATGCGCCGGTCAACGCGCCCACCCCCACCGACGCGCTCAACCAACCCAGCGTCTCGGGTCCGCCGTGCAACACATCGCGCGCGAACGCCGGCATCAACGCCGAATAACCAAACGCAAAAATATTCGAGACGGCAGTCATTCCCAATAACGTGAGGACTGTTTGATTGCGCCGAATGTAACCCAACCCCTCACGCATCTGCGCCACCGGATTCGCGTCGCGTTTCGCGCCAACCAGCGGCTTGACATCCATCTGCGACAAACAATAAATCACCGCGATAAACGATAACCCGTTCAAAAAGAAACACCACGCCGGACCGATTGCCGCGAGCAAAATTCCAGCGATGCTCGGTCCAATAATGCGCGCCGATTGAAATATCGCCGCGTTCAAGCCGATGGCGTTTTGTAAATCGTCTTTGCCCACCATTTCGACAACAAACGATTGCCGGGTTGGCGCATCGAAGGCGTTGATCGTGCCAAGTGCAAACGCAAAAATGACAATGTGCCAGGGTTGCACCCAACCCAGAAACACGTCCGCCGCGAGCAAGAATGCTTGCGTCATCGCCAGCGTCTGCGTGATCATCATCAATTTGCGTTTAGGTACGCGGTCGATAAAAACGCCTGCCCAGAGCGAAAGGAAAATCACCGGCACCGCCGACGCAAAACTGACGATGCCCAAATACATCGGCGATTGGGTTAGGTCGTACACCAGCCACGGTTGCGAAACGTTCTGCATCCACGTGCCGATGAGCGAAATCAATTGCCCCACAAAAAACAATTGGTAATTGCGATGTTTGAGCGCGGCGAAGGTTTGTGCCAATGACAACCGACGCGTTTTAGTTTTTGGCTCGACGGTTGTCGTGGCTTGATCAGCCATTGTGTTGTTCAACTATCCTTTTATAATCTGCCACTCTATTGTACGCGCAGATGCGTCAAGCGTCAAAATGCTTTCCTTTCTCAACATCATCTCCGGCTTGACAAGTCGGCGCTGCGCCGAGTTTTATTTTTTTACTCTTTGAATGAATTTTTCCAACTCATCAAAACTAAACGGGTTGCCGTGCCCGCTGTAACATACACGCGGCTTGAGCGAATGAATTCGCAACGCGCTCGCGTACGCCGCCACCGCGTCTTCCCAGAACAACGGAAACGACACGCGCACCAAGCGCAGAATCGAGTCGCCGAGAAACAGCGTGCCGTTGTCGCACACAAAACTTGCCGAGCCGGCAGTATGCCCCGGTGTGTGAACCACGCGCGCGTCCAACCCAAACTCGCGCAACGATTGTCCGTCGTCAAGCAAAATATCTGGCGTGAAGGTTTCCAGCGGGATCACCCAACCGAACGCGCGCATCAATCGCGCGACGACATCCGTTGTCGAGTTACGCCCCGGTGGAATTTTCAAACTCGGCGTCGTGGTCAATCGCACATCGCCGCGATGCATTGCAATCGGCGCGCCGGTCAAACGTTTCAGCGCAACCGCGCTCCCGGCATGATCGATGTGACCGTGCGTAATCAAAATCAATCGCACCTCGTTTGGCGCGCGACCCAACTTGCGAATCGTGTTGACGATGCGGCGCGCCTGAAGCGGCATCCCAGCGTCGATGACGTACACGCCGCGTTCATTCGTGATGAGGTGTGTGTTGGCGACGCCGGTGAAAAGCGTGTAGATATTCATAAGAATGCGACCGATGACGGATGACGGAAGACAGAATCATAAATTTCCGTCTTCGGTTTCGCGGAGCGGTCCTCCGTCATTCATATCGCAACGCCTCAATCGGATGCAAACCCGCGGCGCGTGCGGCGGGATACAAACCAAAGAACAAACCGACCGCTACAGAAAATCCCACTGCTAACATCACCGATGTTGGATCGAGCGTTGTTTTGATGACACCGGTCGCGTTGACCACGACACCGATCGCCGCGCCGAACAGGATGCCGATAACTCCGCCGGCAACGCTCATCGTCACCGCTTCGATCAAGAACTGGGTCATAATGTCTTTGCGCCGTGCGCCAATCGCTTTACGAATGCCGATTTCACGCGTGCGTTCGGTTACAGAGACGAGCATAATGTTCATAATGCCAATGCCGCCCACGAGCAAAGAAATCGCCGCGATTGCCGCGAGAAAAAGCGTAAGAATATCGGTGATTTGATTCAACGCGCCGAGCAAATCTTTTTGACTCAGCACCGTGAAATCGTCTTGTTGATATTGAATCTTGTGGCGCTCGCGCAACACTTGCGTAATCTGCGCCATCGCCGCATCGATCTGTTTTTCGTTCACAGCGGAAATCAAAACCGAACTGACGCGCAACGCACCTTGCGGCGTTTGCGCCGCCGAACCGAACAAGCGTTGTCCCGCCGTCGTCAACGGTACGAACAACACATCATCTTGATTGCCACCAAACATCGACGTGCCGCCTTTTTCCACCATCACGCCGATGACCTTGAATGGAATGCGATTGATCTTGATCGATTTGCCGATGGGGTCTTGGGTGCCAAATAAATTTTTCGCCGTGGCTTTGCCGATGACCGTCACTCGCGCCGACGTTTGCAAATCGCGTTCATCGATGAATCGCCCGGAAGCGGTGCGCCAATTGCGCACTGCTTCGTAACTAGGGGTTACGCCGGTTACTTGGCTGTTGACGTTATTCCCGCCGTACGAGATTTGCGCCGTACGTTGATAAACCGGCGCAACCACCGCGATGCTGGGACAACAGACGCGATCTTCCAGCGCATTCGAATCCGTCAGCGTGAGTGTGCCGGATGTCGGCGGTTGACCGGCGCGCGTTACCGCGCCCGGAAACACGATAATCAAATTCGAGCCGATGCCTTGCACCTGTTCGGTGATTGCCGCGCCCGCGCCTTGACCAATCGACAAGAGCGCGATCACCGCGCCAACGCCGATGATGATGCCGAGCATCGTCAACGTGGAGCGCAATTTGTTCGCGCCGAGACTGCGTAACGCGACGCGCATACTTTCCAAAACATTCATCGTCGATGTCCTTGCTTTATCGGCGCGGCATCCCAAACCCGCCGCCCGGCAATTGCTGAATCAACGGGATAATGACCGTCTGCCCTTCGCTCAACCCGCTGACGATTTCCGTTTCCTGATCGTTCGCCATTCCAATCTTCACTTCGATTTCTTCCAACTGATCCGAACCCTTGGGAATCGTTACAAAATGTTGATTGCCTGCCGCGCGAATCGCGCGGTTCGGCGCAAGCAAGACATTGTCTTTCTTATCGATGACGATATTGGCGTCCGCCGTCATTCCAATTTTGATCGGCGCTTGCCCGGGCGAAAGTGTAACCGTAACGATGTAATTCACGACTCCTTGCACCGTCGTCGCGGTCGATGCCACGTCTGTTACTCGTGCGGCGATGCTCACATCCGGATAAGCGTCCAAACCGACGAGAACTTCTTGACCCAATTTGATTTTGGCAATGTCGGTTTCGTCGATGTTCAGTTTGACACGGTACTCGGTTACATCCGCAATCGCGATGACCACGCGCCCGGCAGTGATCGTCGAACCCAGATCAGCATCGACGCGCGTTACCGCGCCATCGAACGGCGCTTTGATGATTGCGTAATCAAGCCGGAGTTTTGCCAGGTCGCGCGCCGCGCGTGCCTGATCGACTGCCGCCTGCACGTTTTTGATTTCGTTGGGATTGGGATTGTTGAGCCGCGCGAGTTGCGACCGGGCTTGTTCCAACGCGGATTGCGCCTGCTTGAGTTGGGAATCGGTGGGATTGATTTTTGCATTGAACAACGCGAGCGCCTTTTGATAATCGAGCGATGCTTGTTGGAGTGTAAGTGCTTGCGGCGTCATTCCGATGAACGGATTACTCGCGCCGCCGATGCGGTCGTAATCGGCTTGCGCCCGGTCGAGCGCGGCGCGCGCTTTATCCAAATCGGCTTTGGCGATTAGCAAATCGTTTTGCGTGGGCTGGCGTAATTGCATCAACGCGGCTTCGGCGGAGGCAACGCCGGCTTGCGCAGCGGCAACATCCGCCAGCGATGGATTTTTCAATTGATCGAACCGGGCTTGCGCGGCGGCAAGACTGGCTTCTGCTTGGGCAAGTTGCAATTCAAGTTCGCGCGTATCTAACGACGCGAGGACTTGCCCGGCTTTAACCAAATCACCTTGCTTGACATCGAGTTTGGTCAACGTGCCGGTTGCACTAAACGCCAGTTGCGCTTCGCGGAGCGGGCTGATCGCGCCGGTCGCGCTGACCGTTGCAATTAAATTGCCGCGCCGCACGACAGCGGTTTCGCTGGTTGTGGCATTGGCTTCAGACGACATCAGGCGCGGCACCAAAACGGCAAGCAAAACAATTGCGGCAATGACCACCGCGCCGATGATGATAAAGGTGCGTTGATTCAAGTTCATACGGTTTCCTTTTCCAAAGAGTCAAGATAACTCGTGAGCAGACGCAAAAACTCGCGTCGATCCTGCGCGGACAAATGCGCAAGCGCGCGCACCATTCGTTTGCGTCGCGCATTCCGCGCACGGTCGAGCAGGTCGCGTCCCGCCCGCGTTAGACTGATTACCACTTTGCGCCGATCGGCTGGATCGTCGCCGCGCGTTACGAGACCGGCATCCTTCAAGCGATCGACAATCCCAGTCATCGTGGGGTACGATTGAAACATTTTTTCCGCCAGCGTACCGATGGGACACCCGGCGCCGTGCTGGCGAATCGATGCGAGCACCAGAAATTGTGGCAGAGTGAGATGATGTTCGTCCAACAGCGCGGCGAATTTTTTTTGTTCCGTCCACATCAAGTGCTGAAGGGCGTGTTCGATAAATTCATACTCGTCGGTAAAAATGCTTTTCATGGTTGCTCGCGGGCAAAAAGAAACTTGGGCGGTGGGGTTGCGTCGTTGCTGGAATGCCGCCGCCCAAGCCAATCATTTGCCTGACAGATATTTAGCGTAGCAAAGTATATCACTCGCTGCGCCGAGTGTCAATAATTTCAGATTAGAGTTTGATGAGTATTTAGGCGATGGGTGTCATTGATGTTTCTCCAAATTCACTTTCCCATTTGCGGCAACACCGCCGAATTTGCAAACCGAGCGGCGCGCGGCAAGGTTTTCATTCCGCACAGGAATCGCAGAAGATTGAATCGCCGCACCAGAAATTCGTACAGCGCGATGATGATGACGAACGAACTTGTGGTGATGATGATGTACTTGACCAGGTCGGGCATTGTCCACGACACGACGAAATAGCCAATCGCGATCAGAACCGGCTGATGCAAAATGTAGAACGGGAGCACCGTTTCGTTCGCGCGTTGCAACTGCGGCGTGTTGTAGTTCCAACGTTGCCGCGCCCAACCGAGTAAGGTCAGAATCCAGAGATACGCCATCAGCGGAGTTTGCTTCAACGCACCCGGATTGCCAATGACGTATGCAATTTGAGTCGCGGTCAGCAAGACTGCCGCGATGAGCCAGATCCAACGCAGACGTTGGATGCTCTGTTGCAATCGTTCGCTTGACGCGATCACAAAGCCGGAGACGAAAAACCAAGCGTGCGATAAAATGCCCCAGCCGCCAAAAACATTCATGCCGAGAAAACTATCACTATCCACCAGTTCGACCACGAGGATGAGTGGTATTACAAGGAAGAAAAACACTACACCCGGCACAGCGATCAGATTGCCCAATTTTGCAAAAAGCCGTTGCCCGATCCCGCGCTTGAGCTGGAGAAAGAGCGGCAGAAAGATCAGACTGAAGATGAATAGCATCTCCACGTACCAAAGGTGAATACCCATCCAGCCGAAATTTCCGCCAAAGCCGTACAGCCCTTCAAAATAATGCGGATAGAAGTCGAAGAACGAGCCGTTAAATTCGCCGTGACTGCTGCGCTCAAGGTACACTTGCAACGCGCTGTGTGTGAAAATGCCGATGACAAGGGGAACGAAAAGGCGCAAGACTTTGTCTTTGACAAATCCAACCACGCTACCTTTTCCCAGCGCGTAAAAGACCGCCGCGCCGGAGACTACGAAACACAAGGGCATCATCCAGGTGGCTAGCACTTGTTCAAAAATTTCCACGCTCCAGTACAGCACCAAGTTTTTAACGTGCCACTCGCCCAGACTGAAAAAGCGCGTGCTGTGATAGATGAAAACTGTCAGGATCACCATCACGCGCAACCAATCGAGATAAAATTGACGTGCAACTGTTTTCGTTTCCATTTTGAAAACTCCTTTCGTTTGTTATATTTTGTTAGATGTTGACCGGCGTACCCTTGACGATCAATTCGTCTGTGCCGGTTTTTCGCGCTTTGAGTCCGAACACCTGCCGCACCAGATTCCAACGACGAATGCCGTACTCGTAAATTCCCAGAACGATGCCGAAGGCAAGCGAGGCGATGATCAAGTACTTGTACGCAATCGGCAATGCCAACGGGATGACAAAATACCCGATGACCAAGATCACCGGCTGATGCAGGATGTAGAACGGCAACACGGCTTCGTTAGCGTAAGCGAGCCAAGAGTGATTAAAGTTTAGATAACGCATCCCGTAACCGAGAATTGCCAGGATGTAGGACCAGGAGAGCAAGCAAGCCAGGATCATCACACTGGCAAAAGTTGGCGGAACAAGTTGCCAGCCCCATTCCTCGATTCCCAACACAATGAGCGGCATGACCGGTGACAGTCCCAATGCGAGAATGAGTGCGGTGCGTCGCTGGCGAATAATCGCTTGTTGAATGTTCTCGTCTGCCAAGATCAGAAATCCGCAAACCACGAAAAGAGGAAACACGATCAAGCGTACGACAGCTTCGGGCAAAGCGGGTCTCATCAAACCGAATGGATCGACCGAGATGAACAACAACGCGAAAGGCATGAGCCAGAGGAAGATCGCGCCGGGTCGTACTGAAAATCGGCTGAGCCAGCCGATGGCGCGCTGACCGGTTGGTCGTTTCAACCAGACGAAGATCGGCGTCAGTATCAGGGTGAACAGGAAAAGGTACTCGAGATACCACAGGTGGACGCCCGTCCAGGCACCTCCCCCAATCTCACTAGTGAAGAAACGATGCAAGAATTGGAAAAAGGTTCCTTGAAATTCGCCGTGCGTCAGCCGTTCCAAGTAGACCTGTGGAGGCGCCAGCACCAAAATGCCGAGCGCGAGCGGTACCAGCAGACGCATAACGCGGTCGCGTAAAAAGCGAATCGCTCCGCCGGGTCGCAGGGCGAAAAAGACGCTTGCGCCGGAAATCAGAAAGATCAATTGCATCCCCCACATATCGAAGATGTTTTTGACGATGTCGATCACGATGCTCGTTTCGGCGTTCTTGATGTGCCAGCCACTGCTGTCGAAAAAGCGAGCGCAGTGATAAAAAAATACTCCGGCAAAAACGAGCACACGAAGCCAATCGAGATCGTAGCGGCGTTCAGACTTGTTCATCCATCCTCCTTTCAAGATTGATATTTTGCGACAATCGCACTTAGCAATTTCTCGAAATGCGCGGCTTTGTCCACGAAAATATCTGCGCCAGCGTCACGCGCACGTTGAACAGTATCGATATCCGCATGGACGCTCAACATGATGATTCGATTTGCCCACCCGCGTGCCTTGATTTTGCGCGTTGCTGCGATACCATCAACCTCCGGCATTTCCAAATCCATCACGATAACGTCCGGGCGCAATGCTTCGGCTTGGGCGATGGCTTCTGCGCCATTGGTCGCCGTGCCGACGACAGTAACCTGATCGGTCAATTGCAGCAGCGCGCTCAACTCTTCGCGGATATGCGCCAAATCGTCGGCGATTAGAACGCGGATTGGGTGAAGAATGCAAGTGGAATCTTGGGTCATCATCGATTGTTCTGCTCCTACGCGCGCATCATACTGTACTTGTCGCGCGAGCACATCGAACAGAGGGAGGATTTCTCCACGACCCCGGGGTGGATTGGCACTGTCCGACTTGCGGCGGAACGCAATACATCGCAAGTCGTAGGACAATCGCGTGATTGTGTTGACCAGAATAGAAAAGACCCTCAAGGTTTTCGGAACCTTGAGGGTCTGGTGGATTACTTTTGCTTGGGTCGCAAGTGGGCAATCACGCCGCGCATTTGCGCGAGTGCGCTCTGCGTCAGTTCTTGCAATTGCTCCAGTTGCGGCTTGACTCGTTCAGGGTGACGCTCCAACAAAATTTGCGTCGAGTGCGCATTCAGTACGACGCTGAAGATCGTTTGCGAGACCGAGTCGTGTAACTCGCGCGCGAGCCGGTTGCGCTCTTCGGTCACGGCAAGTTCGTCCACTTGTCCGGCGTATGTTTGCAATTGTCGTTGCGTTTCTTGCAATTCGTTTAACAATGTCTCGCTCGCGGCGCGCGCCTGTTCGATTTCTTCATTGACGATGACAAACGCCGCCAACACGAAACCAATAGCAATCGTGGTCAAACTCAACGCAAGTCCCGCGAGGAAACCGTGATAAAAAATGAGCGATCCGCCGGTGAGTAAAACGAGAATACCAACCCAAGTCCAGCGCCTCGGAGCGGTAAGGAGAAGCGCGGCTTGATAACACAAGAGCGCAAACAATGCGGTTTGAAAATCCAAACTCGGATCCAACGCGAGCAACCACAGGACGATGATGGACTGAACGATAAAATATAGATGTAGCAATTCTTGGCGGAGTGGTGACCATTTCAGTACGATTGTGAACAAAACAAGATACACCAAGTACAAGCCCAAGTACCAGGGTAACAAATCGGAACGCGGGTCAGAAGTCAACGTTCTGCCAAGTTGAGCACCGATTGCCAAATAAAGAGCAACCAGCGCCGTCCGGCTAAGACGCGGCGCGCGCGGAGCGAGATTCATTATGAATCTACCAATCCATTCTTGATCGCGTAGATCGCGAGTTGCGTCCGATCCGCCAAATTCAATTTGCTCAGGATGTTGCTGATGTGCGTCTTGACGGTCTTGTCGCTAATCACCAATGCTTGCGCGATTTCAGCATTGCTACGTCCCTGCGCGACGAATTGAATCACCTCGCGTTCGCGATCGGTCAAATCGATGGTCACTCGATCTGGTGTCGGCGAAGTTGGACGTGCGCCGCGCATCGCGTCCATCAATTTACGCGCGACATCGGGATGCAGTCGTGCTTCGCCACGATACGCGGCGCGAATCGCCGCTACCAAATCATCAGGCGAAACATCTTTCAACAAATAACTCGATGCGCCGGCTTGAATCGCCGGGAAGACTTTATCGTCCTCGGTGAAACTGGTCAGCGCAATCACTTGCGTGCGCGGATGCGATGATTTGATCTGACTCGTCGCCGCGATTCCGTCCAACTGCGGCATCACGAGGTCCATCAGAATGACATCCGGTTCTAATCGGTGTGCCATTTCGACTGCGCTCAATCCATTGTCTGCTTCACCCACGACGATCACGTCGTCATGCAATTCGAGAAACGTTCGTAATCCCTGACGGACGACTTGATGATCGTCCACGATCATCACTTTGATTTTCGCTTCGTGCATTATACCTACCCTTTCTCAACGCGAACACGTGTGCCCGCGCCGGGCGATGTGTTGATTCGCAGACTCCAACCGATCTCCGCCGCGCGTTCCCGCATACTTGCCAGACCAACCCTGCCGCTGGTCTGTACCTGCGACTGATCGAATCCGCATCCATCATCTTCGATCTCGATCCAAAATGGTTCGGCGCGGTGCAAGCGAATCCACGCGTGCGATGCTTGCGCGTGCTTGACAATGTTGTTCACCGCCTCTTGAACGATTCGAAAAATTACTTGTTCCTCAGCCGGCGTGAGTGCTTGCGTCCCTTCTACTTCGAGTGCGACTGCAAGATTTTCCGGAAGATGCCGCTCCGCAAGATGCTGACGCAATTTCGGCTCCAATCCTGGCTCGCCGATCTGCGCCGGGCGCAATTGGGAAATCAGCGTACGTATTTCGGAGAGCGCACTTTGCGCCAGTTGATTCAAGCGCGCTAACTGCGCGCCCACGCGACCGGGATCGCGTTCCAACAAGAGCAACGCCGATTGTGTGGTAAGCGTCATACTAAAAATGGTCTGCGTCACCGAATCGTGCAGTTCGCGCGCCAAACGCTGGCGCTCGCGTACCGCTACTAATCGTTCGCGTTGCGTCGAATAATCGCGCAAGCGGCGATTGGTTTCTTGCGCCTGACGCGCTAATTCCTGGTTTTGTGTGCGTGCCTGTTGAGCGCGGCGTGTTGCCAAAGCATACGACGCGAGAAGCGCGTTGCCGGCGGTGTAGATCAGCGCAAAGGCAATCCCCTTGAAAATTCCATAATCGTTTGCGAGAGGGATGGACATCAATAATGTGAACGCTCCAATCCAGATGGTGGCAGAGCGATTGTTGAAATGATGAACGATTTGCATGCTGAGGATGAAGAACAAAACCGCAAAGTAATCGGCGGGGTGCGGCATAAAGAGAAGTGTCAAGACCAAAAACGTTTGGAGGACGAGGTAGATTGGAAAATACCATTGCCAGCGGCGGGAGAGTGCCGTTTCACCTGCAAAGAGGATGAGCCATATCATCTGCAATCCAATTGCGATGGCAATCGTCGTTGCGTCCCGGTAAGCCAAGATCGAGCGCAACAACGCCGCCGCGAACAAGCACGCGACGGTCAGAGAAGAAATCCACTGAGATGACCAAGCGGTTGGAAGCTTCATTGCTCACTATCGGCTCGGTGTTCATTTTATCCCGAGTCTGCCCAATGTCAAAAAGAGAGGCGCGAACGGAGCGAAAAACCTCCAGCGCAAGTACAAGATTATAGGTTCGACACAAAGTTGATCAACGCGCGATTCACCGCGTCCGCTTGCTCGATCATCACCGAATGCCCCGCACCCTCGACGATGGCGAGCCGCGCGCCGGGAATTTTGGACGCGAGAAATTCAGCGTATTTGACCGGCGTCAAGCGGTCGTCTTTGCCGACGACGACGAGTGTCGGCGCGCGGATTTCGGACACGCGCGCGATGATGTCGAAATTATTGCACGCGGAAAAATCGCCGTGCGCCACTTGCGCCGGGCACGCGCGCAAGTCGGCGAGGGCGCGCGCGCGAAGCGAGGTATCCAAACCCAGCGCGTACGAATAATCGACGACAAGTTCGGCGATGTTGTCGAAATCGTTGAGCACGCCATCGAGAATTGCCGGCAGAACGCGCAAGCGCGCGCCGGTGCCGACGAGTCCCAGCCCGGCAACGCGCTCAGGATGCGCGAGCGCGAGCATTTGTGCAATCGCGCCGCCAAGTGAATGACCGATGATCACCGCGCGGTCGAATTGCAAAGCATCAAGCAAATTCAGGACGACGTCACAATACTCATTGATTGTGTTTCGCCCCGGCGGATCGGAACGACCGTGACCGGGCAAATCGATTGCAACTGCGTGCGCGATTGCACCGAGCGCGCGGAGTTGCAAACCCCAAACCAAATGACTGGCGGCTGACCCGTGGATGAACACCATAGGCAAGCCGGCGCGACCAGTTTCGGCGTAGTAGATTTTTTGATTCCCCACATTTGCAAACGGCATTGGTGCATCTCCGAAAAATGACGGAGAGGCACGCTTGCCTCTCCGTCGATCTTACATCTTGAACGGTGATTTACTTTGGGGCATTCTCTTTGAGAATGTCGTTCGATTTTTTCACCGCGGCGTCGAGCAACGCTTTGACATCTGCTTTGGGATCAGCGAGAACTTTGCTCAACACATCGGTGTCGATCAGCGCGCGCACCGGGTCATAACCAGCCACCGGCGATTCGACCATCGAGTACTGCGCCCAATCGAACATCTTGGCGTACGAGTCCGCCACCGGCCCCCACGACGGGTCTTTCTTGAACGCGGCGATGACGTCTGCCTTGGCGCTGTTGCGCACCGGGAGATAACCGGTGGCGGTTGCCCACTTGGTCGTCTGTTCTTTTTGACCCAGGAACTTGATGACGAGCCACGCGGCAAGTTCTTTTTCCGGCGTCGTCTTGTACACCGACACGCTCGCACCGTAGAGGTTGATGGCAGGTTTGCCGGTGTTCGGCGGCATTGCAATGTCCCAGGTGAATTTACCACCCTTGCTCACCGCTTCGTTGTAGAACGGCAGACCGGACGACGAGGCAAAGACGAAGAGAATTTCGCCCGCGCCAAAACGATTCTGTTCGCCGAAGCGTTCGCTCGTCGGAATTTCGACGGCGCACTTGTTGGCAATCATGCGTTGAATCATCGTCATCGCATCGATACCGGCTTGGCTGTTGTAGACATACGACAAACCGTCTTCGGCGAGGATACGACCGCCGCGCGCAAAGACGAGCGTCGCAAAGTTCGAAGCGTCGTGGCGGACTGCCCAGCCATATTTCTTGTTGGCGGGATCGGCGACCTTGCACGCGGCTTCTTCCCACGTTTTCCAATCGGTTGGAATCTTGTCATACCCGGCTTTCTTGAGCATGTCCATATTGACGTACATCACATCCATCGAGCGTTGAGTTGGAAAGCCGAGGACTTCGCCTTTGAATTGCGGGTTGGCATCGCTGGCAAGGAATGCCGCGAAATAATCTTTGGTGTCATCCGCGCTCAAACCGTACTTGGTGCTCTTGACGAACGGCGTCAAGTCGATCACCGCGCCTTGATTGCGGTAGAACGCGGCTTGGTTCTGGTACGCCACCGAAATTTCTGGCGGTGCGCCGGCTTGGATCGCCGCGTTAACTTTGTTGTACACGTCATTGTAGGATGCGCCACCGATTTCGGCTTTGGCGGTGATGCCGTACGGATTCGTCTTGTTGAATTCATCGAGCATCGTTTGGAGCAAGTCCTGGTCTTTTTGCGGACGGTTGTGCCAGTACGTCACCGTAACTTTTTTGCCCATCAAATCGATGGCATCGACCTCAGCCGTGGTCTTGGGCGGGTTGTTGATCTTGACCGCCGTCGGCGCAACCGTTGGCGGTTTAGTTGGCACCGCCGTCGGCGCAACGCTGGATGCCACACTGGATGCCACGCTTGACGATGAGCTTGGTGGGGGTGGCGGTGGCGCTTTGGTTGGCTCGGGTGTTGGCGCAACGCATGCCACCAACCCCAATGCCACAATCAATGCAATGATCAAGAACAATTTTTTCATTTTGGCTTCTCCTCCAGAAGTTGGATTGGGTTTTTCTTGGGCGTCCTTTTTCTATCCCTTGATGCCGGTTGTAATCACCCCCTCCTTGAAATATTTTTGGGTCAGGAAGTAAAACACCAGAACCGGAATGACGACGATAGTTGCAAACGCCATCATCAATTGCACGCGCGTGCCACCCTCACTCGCCATGAATTGTTGCAAGCCAACGGCGAGCACACGCATATTGCTGTCGCGCGTGACAATCAGGGGCCATTTGAACGCATCCCACGACGCGATAAAGTTCAACATCGCCGTCGTTACGATGGCGGGCTTGCTCAACGGTACGACTACGGCAAAGAGGTAACGCAAATGTCCCGCGCCATCGATGGTCGCCGCATCGAACAAGTCTTTGGGAATCTGCATAAAGAACTGGCGCAGTAAAAAGATGCCAAAGACGCTGGCGAGGAACGGTACGATAAGCGCGGCAAAGCCGTTGTACCAACCCAGGTTGAACATCATCACAACTTTGGGAACGAGCGTGAGATCGGGGGGAATCATCAACGTGGCAAGAATCAGAATGAAAATAAAATTCTTGCCAGGTAAATTCATCTGCGCCAGCGCGTACGCGGACAAGATCGACGTGAGCAAAATGCCAACGACCGTCGCAAGACTGACGATGACGCTGTTGGCAAAGTAACGCGCGACGAGCGGCATTTGCCACGTCTTATCGATGCCGACGTTGGTGATCGCGTCCGGGTAATTTTGGAATTGCAACGATTCGTCGCCGAACGGAAACCAGGGCCAAAAATTGTTATTGATGATGTCGCCATACGTTTTAAGCGAAGTCATGATCATATACAAAAAGGGCATGACTGACGCAAACGCGCCGAGGATCAGAATCGTGTAGATCAGCACACGTGACCAATCGATCTGCATATTAAAACGATTGGCCCGCGTGGCTGGCATCACATCAAGTTGGGTTGCCATATCGATTGCTCCTAATCATAGACCACGCGGCTACCCGCCACGCGATTCTGGATGATCGTCAAGCTGAGAATGACGACGAACAAGATGAACGACAATGCCGCGCTGTACCCGTATCGATTGAATTGGTACAGTTGTTGAAAGATGTAGATGCTGGAAGTGGTCGTTGCGTTGCCGGGTCCGCCGCCGGTCATCACGTAAATGTGATTGAAGGCTTTGAAGATGCCGATCACGGTGATAATCAAGATGAAGAAGGTTGTCGGCGAGAGCAACGGAAAGGTGATGTGGCGGAATAATTTCCAACCACTCGCGCCATCCACTTTGGCGGCGTCGTACAATTCGCCCGGGATGTTGCCCAGCCCGGCGAGAAAGAGCGTAATGTCATAACCGAGGAAGACCCAGGTAGTGTACAAAATGACGGCAATCAACGCCAGACTAGGCCCCGCCGCCCATTCCGGCAAAGTAGTATTCATCGCACGCGCCATCAACGTGAAGATGCCGGTGGGTTCGCCAAGCCACTTCCAGACCTTTTCCGGATCCATCACGCCGAGCCGAATGAGAATGGTATTGATCAACCCCTTGTCCGGATTGTAGAGGAAACTCCAGACGGCGGCAGACGCAACCGACGAAGTGATGTAAGGCAGAAAGAATGCCACGCGAAAAAGTTCTTTGCCGCGAATGTTTTGAAAGAGCAAATAGGCAATGAACAATGCCAAGCCCAATTGAATTGGGACGGAAATGATCGCGTAGGTTGCGGTAACGATCAGCGACTGCCACATTTTTTCATCGGCAAAGGCGCGCAGATAATTGTCAAAGCCGACGAACTTGACGCAGGGACCGACCCAGCGGTCAAACACATTTTCGGCGCCAATCGCAGCGGCGGGTTTCCAATCGCACGTGCTGATGAACGCGCCGAAAAAGATGGGGAAGAAATCGAAGACAATCAGGATGGTTAACGCCGGCGCAAGGAGGATATATCCGAGGCCGATTTCCCGGAGTCTGCGCCATTGCCGTCCCGATAGGAGACCCCGGGACACCGTACCTTTTAACGTCGCTGTTTCTGTCGCCATATCACCTCTCAAAGGTCGGTCTTGTCTGCCTGAGCGATTGAATCATCGTCGAGGTTGGCTTGCCCATAAAAGGGTACCACATTCTCATAAATTTGGCAAGTTGGAAAAAACTAAAACCATAAATTGGCAATCGCTTGACAAGTATTGGTCAAGGGATCAAACCAGAATGCGACTATGCTACTTGGTGAATGTTAAGGCAAGTTTAATTCCCTGTTATCATTTCTTAACCCGGGTGCACGTGTGCCAAAGATTGGCGATAAATTTTGAACCTATTTTCTTTTTGTTTTCCGCAAATCCAAGTATAATCGATGCAACATTCCGCACGCCCGGAGGTATCGATGCTCGAATTCTTTGCGAAAGATTGGAAAGGTCCGGCGTTCGAACTCTTTGGCACGCCGCATCTCGTCGGCATTGCGCTCATCATCGCGATCAACCTGTTCCTCATCTTCGGTTGGAAAAATCCGTCGCCGCGCGCGAAGAAAATTTTTCGGTACACGCTTGCCACGATTCTCGTTGTCAACGAATGGGCGTGGCATTGGTGGAATTGGACAGCATGGCAAAAAGCCCTATAATGAAGAAAAATCATATTAACCAGTTTAGTTGATTCGATAATTGAGGAGGGCTTAGCAAATGGAAACGCTACACAAGAAACCAATCGAACCAATTGAAAGTTACGATCCTTTGCACAGATTCTTAACTCGAACACTGCGTTTTTTGCCATTCACATATGGACTTTTTATCTTTATAGCAGATGTACTGGTCGATAGCTGGATTGGTTGGCGCTTCAATGTATTTCTCTCAAGTTCTGGAACTCCTGGCTTGCTACAAGACTATACCGCTTTAGTAGTGGATTTTGTGTCTAATCCCATTCTATGCGGGCTGTATTTGTGGACGATGACAGGAACTACAGGACTGTTCCAGCAGTTGCAGTTGTCTAGCGTCTTCGCTTCAGAATCTGCGGTGAGCGATCATGTGGATCAGAACCGTCCAGTATTTCGCAATCGTTACGTTTTCTACATAATACTTGGTGCGTCTTTGATATTTTCGTTATTCCAACTCGCCGCATACAATCAATGGATTCCATGGAAAACTGTTGGAGGATATCTTGAATTGAGTCCTTCAGGTAGCTTTGCGCGAGCCCCCTTTTGGTTTTTGACCTTCTATGGTTTGGCATACGGCATGTTTAATGTTGGCGTAACAATTAAAGTCCTTAGTGGATTATTCCGCACTAAAGGAATCAAGGTGATTCCACTGCATCCTGATCAATGTGGAGGATTGGGAAGTATTAGCCGATACTCTATCAAGATTGCCTATGCAATAGGATCGATAGGGCTAGTGATCTCTGCAATGACGGTCTACGAGTTCCAGCAAGGAACACTACTGACGAAATACCCAGTCATGGTTGCTATAGGTGCATACATTGTTTTGGCTCCTCTGTTCTTTTTTGGGTCATTAGCGACAGCACACGATGCTATGAGTGAGGCAAAGAATACGGATTTGCTTGGACTGGCTCATCGATTTGATAGTATATATAGTCAACTGAAGAAGGATGCTGTCGGTTCCGATAAGGATTACGAAAATGGTATTAAGCAGCTTGAGCAGTCAAAGAAATTATACCAAATCGCAGAGGGGTTTCCAGTATGGCCCTTTGATTTCGGTAGTTTACGTCGCTTCTTCACTATCGTAACAGCACCATTACTTCCGGCATTGGTCTCCGTTGCAGCCGGGGCAATGGGCCGTTTGTTACTTCCATAAAACATACAAACATCGCGCGCAAACCAGACACGGCAAGCTTGATGGATGTAATGCCGGCATGGCCCTGGTATATTCTTGTTCTCGAAGTGATTGGCTTTGGGGTGTTCCTCATTTTGTATTTGCCGTTTGCCATCAAAGATTGGCGCGCGAAACAAACCGGGGTGCGATAACCGCACCCCTACGATTCATATACTTGCATCACCCGCTCGACCATTTTCTCCACCGTAAACTCCGATTGAACGCGTAATCGTCCTGCCGCGCCCATCCGCGCGCGCAATGCCGGATCATCGATCAAGCGATTGATGGCACGCACCAGCGCGCGTGAATCGCGCGCGGGGACCACCATCCCGGTCTGATCGTTCACATTCACAAAACTTGTCCCCGTTCCCAGTTCGGTGCACACGACCGGCTTGCCCGCCGCCATCGCTTCCAACTGCACCGCGCCAAACGCCTCGCTCCGTTCCGACGCCGGCAACACAAAAATATCCGACGCCGCGTAATAGCTCGGCAATTCGGCGTCGCTCACTTCGCCGGCGAATGTTACGCGCTCGCTTACATTTAATCGTTGCGCTAATTCTTGCCACGCGCGTGCCATCGGTCCCGTGCCGACAATCGTCAAATGCGCGTGCGGGATTTCGCGCATCGCCTCCAGCAAATAGTTCACACCTTTGTAGTAACGCAAATGACCAACGAAGAGGAGTGACGGGTGCTGAGTGGCGAGGGATGTGGCACATTCAAATGGCACAGGATCGATGCCCAATGGCACGACGACGCATTTGTTTTTGTAGCGCGCCAAAACCGGCGACGATGCGATGTAACTTGGACTCGTGGCGATGATTTTGTCCGCGCGCGCGAGCACCCGTTTCATCAACGGGGCGTACACCGCGCGCAAAAATTTCTGCCGAATAATGTCGCTGTGGTAGGTGATGATCGTTTTTCGTGCGCGCCCAAAAAACAGATCGGCAATTTCACCAAGCGGGTACGGAAAATGTAAATGCGTCACGTCTGCCGTTTCGCGTCGCATCCAATCGAACAAGGCAAGACTGATTGGCGCGGAAGAAATCGTCGCCAGACGTGATGCAAAAATAACACGCACGCCGTTCAACGCTTCGACGTGCGTGTGGCGATCCCGGCTCGTAACGAGAACACTGACGTTGTGTCCGCGCCCAACTTGCGCTTCGGCGAGCAATTTGATGTGATTTTCAATTCCGCCGACGACGGGAAAATAATCTTTATAGACGTGGAGGATTTTCATTTTATGTGATTGTAGGGAGCGAGGTTACCTTGCTCCTACGACGTCCCATTCCAAGTTCCATTGCGCATGATCACCGGCTTGCCCGTCCGCGCCGATTCGTACATCGCTAACACCAACGCCACCGATTTGCGCGCGGCATGTCCATCTGTACGCGGCGCGCGATTTTCTTGCAACGCGGCAATCAGATCGGCGATCACGGCTTTGTGACTGAAACCATACACCGACGGTGGATCAACTTGGTCGCGCGTCAACAATTCGCGTTCGTGTTCCAACTCCCCTTCGATTTTCCAAAACACTTTGCGATTCAATGCCGTGCCGCCGACCTTCACCGAGCCGCGTTCGCCAAACAACGCTACCGATCCTTCCAAGTTTTCCGGATACGTAACGGTCGATCCTTCGACGACACCCAGTGCGCCGCTTGTGAATCGAAGCGTTGCGACGCCAATATCTTCTGCTTGCATTTTGTGCGCAAGCGTCGCGGTGTACGCAAACACACTCTCGACTTCACCCATCAACCATTGCAACGCGTCGATATGATGAATCGATTGATTCATCAGCGCGCCGCCATCCATCGACCACGTGCCGTGCCAGCCATCCTCGTAATATTCTTGCGGACGATACCACCGCACCGTTGCATTTCCCAGCAAAATTTTTCCCAAACGATTTTCATCGACCACGCGACGCAGATCGCGCATTGGTGGATTGTACCGATTCTGAAGCACGATGCACAATTTTTTCCCGGTCGCTTTTGCGGTGGCGATCATTTGATCCGCATCCCGCAAATTCAACGCCATTGGTTTTTCGCAAATCACGTGTTTGCCGGCTTGCAACGCCTCAATCGTCATTGGCGCGTGCATTCCGCTCGGCGTGCAAATGCTTATCACATCGATGTCGTTGCGTTCGAGCATTCGCCGATAATCGGTGTACGCAACCGCGTTGTGTTCTTTGGCGCAGCGTTCCGCGCGCGACGCGATGACATCACACACGGCGATCAAGCAAGCATCTGGTAGCTCCGCAATGGATTGCACGTGGCGCGGCGACACGCGCCCGCAACCGATCAACCCAAATCGAATTGGTTCACTCATCCTTCACCACATCTCGATAAACTTGCAACGTTGCGCGCGCGGTCTGCTCCCACGAAAATTCTGCCGCGCGTGCTAGACCACGCTCGCGCAAACGTTCGCGCAAGCCGGGATTGTCCAAAAGATTTTCCAACGCCTCGCGCACATCCTTCGTCCTTAAATCGAAAAACAAGCCGGCATCACCAACGACCTCGCGCAAACTGGGAATATTGCTACACGTCACCGGCGTACCGCACGCCATCGCTTCCAGTGGTGGCAAACCAAATCCTTCGTACTGCGAGGGAAACACAAACAACGTTGCGCCGCCATACAACGCCGGCAAATCGGCTTCATCGATTCTGCCCAAAAACAAAATCCGCGTCGATGATTTTTCTGCAACGGTGCGCGCTTCCGGGTAACGCGTGTCCCAATGCCCGGCGATCACCAGCGTGGTCGCGCGCGCGACTTGCGAATCGGCAAACGCGCGCACCAACATCAATAAATTCTTGTGCGGTTTGTTGCTCCCCAAGTATAACACATAATCGCCGGGCAAGTTGTACTTTTGCCGCACCGCATCGATTGCCGAACGCGACGGCAGGACAAAACGCTGATCCGGCGCAAGTGGTGTAACGACGACGTGATGTTGTCGCACATCGAAAAACCGGGCAAGGTCGGCGCGCGTGGTTTCAGAAATCGATAACACGGCGCGTGTCGCGCGCAACGCGAACCAATGTGCCCAGCGATACACCAAGCGTTGCGCGGCGGAAAAATAGTTTGGAAAAATCGACGGGATGAAATCGTAACACGTAAAAACTGCCGGCACGCTCGGCGCGTACGGCATCAGATAGTACGGGCTGTGATAAATCGTCGCGCGCGCGCGGCGCAAAGCGAGCGGCACACGCCATTGCTGGCTAAGTGAAAACGGCGAGGCATGGCATTCGATTTGCGGCAACGTCGGCAAAGGGATTCTGCCGCGCGCCGCTGAATCCACGAGCAAACCCAAATCCAGTGCCGGCGCAATCGCGTGCAACCCGCGTGCCAGATTGACGACGTAGCGTCCGATGCCGGGAAAGTGCGTCGTCGCACAGCGCGCATCGAGTACGACTCGCATCATCATTGTTCCATCACGCGACGATATACAGCAAGCGTTTCGCGCGCCGCGCGCTCCCACGAAAATTTTGCCGCTTGCAGAATTCCTTTTCCGCGTAGTTCGTCGCGCAAGGGGTGATCGGTTAACACGCGTTCGATGGCATTTGCAATTTCACCTGGGTCGCGCGGATTCACCAACAACGCCGCATCGCCCACGACTTCGGGCAACGACGAGGTGTTGGAGCAAATCACCGGCGCGCCGCACGCCATCGCTTCGAGCGGTGGCAAACCGAATCCTTCGTACAACGAAGGAAACACAAACGCATCGCACGCGGAAAGCAACGCCGCCAAGTCATCGTCGGGCACAAAATCCAGAAAATCCACCGCGTCGCTCATCCCGGTTTGCTTGACGTGATCGAACGTGGGCTGATAGAGCCAGCCCTTGCGCCCGGCAATGAGCAAACGATGAGTGAACCCACGCGCGCGCAAGACACATAGTGCGTCCACCAGCGCGGAAATATTTTTGCGCGGTTCGATCGTGCTGACCAAAAGGATAAATGGTTGTTGCCGGGCATAGCGCGCGCGTATCTCAGCCAGACGATTCGAGTCGGTCACTGGTTGCAATACCGGGTTCACGCCTTCGTAAATGACCGCAATTTTTTCCGGCGCGATGTTGTACAAACGCACAGCGTCGCGCTTGGTGCATTCCGACACCGCGATGATCGCATCCGCACGCCGAAGAAAATGTGGCATCGCCACCGTGAGAAACCAACGATTGAGCGGCAAGTGGTATTCGGGATAAAAACGAAAAATCAAATCGTGCAACGTGAAAACGGTTTTGGCGTGTTTGAAACGCGGCAAGAGATGATCGGTCGCGTGGAAAAGATCACAGCGCGGCAACCAGCGATCCATTCCCAGGTTGAACACCTGCGCCAACCACACACTCGTTCGCCACGGCTTGGCATCGAGCGGAATGCGATACGCCGGCAAACGATCGAGCGGCGCGCCGGGTTGCCTGTCGCCGCGCGGTGAATTGTACAACGCGATATATTCGTTTGCCTGATTTTGGGTCAGCAATGCCGATAAAAGATCGTGCGCGTAGCGGCCCAGCCCCGCGTGGCGATGTACCGCGGGCGAAACGTCAAAGCAAATGCGCATTAATCACCTGATCGTAAATCGTGAGTGTTTGGTGTGCCACACTTGACCACGTAAATCGATTGGCAAAAGCGCGCGCGTGTACAGACAACCGTTGCCGTTCTGCCGGATCGGACGCCAACACTTTGATTGCATTTGCCAACGCCGGGATATTTGCCGGCGGAACCAGCTGAACGCCGGCTTCTTCTCCCAAACCATCGCGTATCGTTCCCGCGCCGGATGTTGTGAGGGTAGGTAAGCCGTGTAACAACGTCGATAGCAAAGTCGTGCGGCGCAAAGATGCCCCATCGACAAATGGCAAGACGGCTATATCTGCCGATGCAAGAAAAGCCGATACTTGCGTGGGCGACACATAATCGGTCCAGTAAACTCGTTCGCGCGGAAAAAGTTGGGCAAGCATATCTTCGATTCTTCGATGATAATCAGCGAAATTTGCATCTGCCACGTGGTGGTTGGCAATTAACAGCAGGCGTAATTCTGGGTAGGCACGTTGCGCCAGCTCAAAAGCCGGCAAGAGTGTTTCGAGTCCCTTGGATGGACTGATAAATCCAAAATACGCCAACACAACATCTGACTCTGTTGCGCCATACAGTGCGCGTTGTTGTTGGCGATTGAATGACACGAACTGCGGCTCGATGTTTGCACCAATCGGTACGTGAACTAGTTTGGTTTTGAGAAATGGAAAGACAGATTCGATTTGGCGCAGATTCGTTTGATCGGTTACGATGATGCGATTGCTCGTCAAGCCGGAAAGACCAACCCGCAATTTCCCCGCCCCGCGATAGGTACTGAACTCGTGGACGGTCGTGATGACTGGGATGCGCGTCTGCCGCCGAATGAATGTCGGCAACAGATTGATGTTGAGATCGCGACCATAAAGTTGCGTCGGATATTGAATATTCACCAATTGCGGACGCGTGAGTTTCAGTTGCGCCAAAATTTCCGCGCGCGCGGCAGCGTTCCACTGCGACACGAGTGGTAAGACCGTCACTTTGCCATCGTTGCTCGCTGCAACCCCGGCGCGCGAGGTGATAATTGAAACAGACACACCTTGTTTAGCCAACGCCGTTGTCAGTTTTTGGGTATAGTCGCCAATGCCACAGCGAATCGGCGGGTACGAGCCGGAGATAAAACAAACGCGCATCTAGTTTTTCATCAACCAAATCATCTCGGCGCGAACCGCGCTCCAGATGTCACGGGCACGTTGGCGCAAGTCCGGCGACGCTGACCACTTGATGAACTTGAACAGAGTCAATACCACCAACGCCAGCTTGAGCGATCCTGTCTCAATTCCAGTGCGATGTTTTTTAAATAATCGATAATATCCACGTTGCGCGAGCAAACTCACCCGCCAAGCGTCGGCTTGACGGCGACTGCTACCTCCATAATGCACGACCCGTGCGTCAGGCAGATAGATCACTTGCCACCCGGCTTTTTTACAGCGCCAGCATAAATCGATATCTTCACCGAGGAAAAAGAATTCTTCATCTAACAATCCGATTTGGTCGAACACGACTCGCCGCACGCACATCGCCGCGCCAGATACTTCATCCACCTGCGCGATCTGAGAATAATCACGATCCGCACCGCCACGCCATCGTGCGGGGATCGGCAAGAGTTCAGTCATCGCAGAAATCAGCGTCGGAAAATATCGGCCCGAAGGCTGGAGCGTTCCATCGGGATTGAGCAATTGCAAACCGACAATTCCTGCTTGCGAATGCACGTCCATAAATTCAAGCAATCGATTCAAGGCCGTTGGTTGGACGACGGTATCCGAGTTCAACAGCAAAATGTATTCGCCGCCGCTGGCGCGAATCGCCTGATTGTTCGCGCGCGCAAAACCGGCATTCTCGAAATTTTGAATCACGCGCACGCCCTGAAATTTCTCACGTATCATTATCGCGCTAGCGTCGCTGGATGCGTTATCCACAACGACGATTTCATCTGCCTGAAACGATGCCAGACACGCCGCAAGCAAATCGCGGGTGTTGTAACTGACAATCACAACTGAAAGTTTAGTAGTCATCCAAACATATCGCGGCGGTAGAGTTTGAATACAAATTGATAGCCGTACACCCCGGGTGCCACGCGCGCCAGAAATCGATTCCCAGCATTACGCAAGATCGGTACACGGCGCCATAAGCGATCGCCCGGGAATGGTGCCCACCGCACGCGTTCAGCGTCAATAGCGTAGCCGGCAGTTGCGAACATTGCGCGCGCGGACGCTCTGGTGAAGAATCGCAAATGCGTGCGATCCATTAAAAAGCCGTCCGTGTATTCGAATTGTCCAAATAATAAACGCAGGCGAATTGTCCAATGTGCAACATTCGGTATTGAAACTAACACCACCCCTTCGCGCGATAACCATTCGCGCGCGTGGACGAGAATGGATAAAGGGTCGCGCAGATGCTCCAGCACATCGGCAAAGATGATGGCATCAAACGGCGCGCGCGCGGCAAGTGCTGTCTGGGTTGCCGGTTCTTCGATGTTCATCAGCAAAACATCGATGCCTTGCGCGCGTGCCTCGGCACACATTGTCGCGTCCGACTCCACGGCGAGAACGTCGCACCGCTTGAGCTTTTTCAAGTACACGCTAATTGTGCCGGCACCACAGCCGATTTCCAAAACGCGATTGTGCGCGTGCACCCATTGAACGATGATCGCGCGAGGATCATTGTTGTCCTGTGGATCGATGACACCGCCGTAATGTGGAATTTTTAGAGCCACAGCACCCGCCAGAACGCGCGCGCCAATTCTTGACGACGCGGATTGCGCCAACCGACGATTGTTAAAAATAAAATCTTGGGAAGCGTCACAAACCAAACCATCACACGCAACGCCAAGTACTGAAATACATTGCAATACATTCGCGAGAAACGGAAAATGCCTTCGTATTGCCAGACAATTCGCTGACTCGGCAGTGCCATCGTGCTTGCACCGCCGGAATGAATGATTTGCGCCGACGGTTCAAACCACGCGCGCCAACCGTGTTGCGCCATGCGATATTGCCAATCGAGTTCTTCGCCGTAGAGAAAATATCGTTCGTCCATTCCGCCAACCCCATCGATGGTGGAATGGCGCACGAGCAAACACGCGCCACTCAACCAATCGACATAGCCCGCCGTACGATGTTCGCCCAAACTTGGCAACCCACGGCGGAGCAATCGGCGTATCCAGCCGATGCGATACAACTCAGTCATCCCGATGAAATGGGTCAGCAAATTGGGAAACTCGCGGCACGAGGGCTGAAGCGAACCGTCGTCATTGAGCAATCGCGGCCCCACCACACCAATGTTGGCGCGATTCTTCATCGCCGTGAGCATCGCGCTTATTGCGCCCGGTTTGATTACGGTGTCCGGATTCAGTAACAATATCGAATTCCCCTGCGCAATTGCCAGCCCGAGATTGTTCGCGGCCGCAAAACCGCGATTACGATTCTGCCGCAGCACTGTAACCTGTTGCCATTGCGAGGCGAGATGTTCCGGCGTGCCGTCGGTCGAAGCATTATCGATGATAATTACTTGCGCTGGCATCGCGCCAAGATCGGAGAACAACGCGGTGAGACACGGATCGATTTCTTTGCGCGAGTTGTACGTCACGATGATGACCGAAATCAAAGCGTCAGCCATATTTAATGCGGCGGAGCCAAGCTGCCATCAATTGAACCGAAACTGGCAGACGTGACCGGCTGAGTCTACGTGCCGTGCCCAGCATTTCAAAACACGGGTCCAACAGACGCAACATACTGTAAATTTTTGCATAGTGCACTAGCAATCGATCCGGCGGCGCATCGCGCAAGGGCGCGCGCGCACCCGGCGCGTCTGCAAAAATCGTCTGCACAATTTTATCAGCGCGATGTTGATAGGTGTGCGATGTGAGAACTTGGGTTTTACCGGCATCCGCAATGGAGTATCGTTCGTGGGGATGTTCCAAATAATAAGCCACGTGCGCCACCAATTCAGCTTGGTTTTCAAAAGTAATCAGATGCTTGCCTGCGTGAAACAAATCGAGCAAGCCGTTTCCAATTCGGTTTGTAATCAACAGTGCGCCCGCCGCCATTGCTTCAAAGACGCGCATATTGACATCGTCGACGACCGAACAATTCACCACGATTTTACTTTGGCTGTACACTTGCGCCATTTCCTCGCGCGTGTACGGTCGGCGATAATCGTTGATACGAAAGCGTGTTTCCAATGCGCGCAACAATTCGGCACGCCGACCGGTTGTGCCCACGTGTCCCACAAAACCCACGTCGTATATTCTAGGCAAGGAGTTTGCAGAATAAAGTTCTGGATCACAGGCAAGCGGCAACCATTCTACATGTTGCTGCTTGCCTATCTGGTACGCTGGCGCATAATCCCGTTGCGCCACAAAGACATAATCGAACAGCGCGGCGATGGGTTGACGGAGTTTAGAACCTAAATGGACATCAATCAAGTAAGTAGCGGTTGGGCAATTGAGTTTTTCGATCTGACGTGGCAGATATCCCAGCACGCCACTGTCGATATAAAGAAACAAATCGGGCACAATTTTGAGAGAATCAATCAATTCAAGCAAATCGACATTCGACGGATAACCCGGGCGCGTAGTCGCCGTGCCAACAAAAGTTACGGTGTGATGGCGCGCAAGATAAGTTTCAAGGTACCTACCGGTGGTGGGGGGGGCGTACCCATAGCCAACGAGAATATTCAAGGCGTCTCCATTCTAATCGTATGAAGCTTGGACATAGACCGCATCCGCCCACATCGGTTTTCCAGACGGAGCGCAATGCGGTGTGGAAATCCCCCACAAGCGCAAAGGGGCCAATGAAGTGATGAGTTGATTCAAAGCGCCAAATTGTAAATCACCGTGATAATACGGGGTGAAGGTTACTTCGATCATCAAAACGCGCGTGCGATTTAGGGTCATGCGCGCACCGTCCAAGACCTGAGGTTCGTACCCCTGCACATCGATTTTGAGCAACGAGATTTCATCTTGCCCTGCTAACGATTCATCCAATGTGAGAACAGGTACTTGAACCGAAACGGCTTGGTCGTTATCCATACCATGCACGACGCGCGCCTGATCTTGCAAAGCCAAGGCGGAAGATAGTTGATGGCGGCGAAAGACGTTCAGATGCAACATTCCTGATTGAGCGCCTACGGCTGATTGCACACATTCGATTTGGGGATAACCACGCACGTTATTGCGTAATTGCTGGAAAATTGCCGGCACCGGCTCGTACGCAATAATCCGGCGCGCCGACGTCAATTGCGCTATGCTGATGCTCCACTCCCCCAGATTGGCGCCGACATCTACAACACAATCCAGCAAAGGCAAAAGACTGCGCGGTATCAATTCGAGTTGAGAATTTTGCAATGCCCTGCGATGTATCGCTGAGCGTGCCCAAGCAGTTGGCAAACCTAACACACGAAAACGTTCTCGATATTCCGACCAGCGCACAATTCCAGCCGGCGCTAAATATTTCAAATCGACCATATCGCAACTCTGCAATCTAAACTCATATCGGCACTGCCACAAAAATGTGTTGAACAGCAAATAGATCATCGAAGAAACGAGGCATTGAACGCCGTTGCGCCCAGACGGCAAAACGATGTCCCCAATTAGCGCGCCAATGCGCTGGGAAAATGTAACTTGCTCGATGTTTGATGATTCGATAACCACACGCTTCGATGAGCTGATAGGCAGTCTTGTGCGTGTACCATCGCAAATGTGTTCGATCCATAATTCCCCGATCCGCCAGTTCCCATTTGCCCAGCAACAACATGCGACGAATTGTCCAGTGCGCCACATTGGGAATCGATACAAGCAGTTGTCCGCCAGGCGCAAGCGAATCGTGCAAAGTTCGCAGAGGTACTTCGGGCAATGCCAAATGTTCGATCACATCTGCCATCACGATAACGTCGAATCGATTCTGCACGCGCCTGACATCCGCTGGGTTTTCTAGATTGCCGATAATCAGATTTTGCAAATACGGTCGCGCTGTCTCGGCGGCTATCGGATTGATTTCAAAACCGGTTACACGGCAACGATTATGCTCGGACAGGATGCGTGTTAGATAACCGGTGGCGCATCCAACTTCCAGTACGCTTCGATATTTACCAATCAATTCCAATAGAATCGTGTGGGTGTTATTGCAGTCGGCTAACGCGGCGTTGGTCAATTCCCCACGATAAATTGGCAAATCCACCATTTGCGCCTACTTGGCTACAAACCAATCAAGGATTGGTTGCATACGCGGCAACGCTTGCGTCAACAACGCATAATCATTGCTCGATAACAAACGTGCATAGCGAATCACGCCGACAAAAATCACTGTGAAAAGTGTGCTGCCTAGCATCAGCGCCAGCCAACTTGCCTTGCCCAGAACGATGGCGGGAATGATGGCCAGTGCACAAGCCACTAATAATTTGAATGCAGTTGAAATTGGATAATGCCGGGTTACCTGACGCCGCAATAGAACCAATTCAATCAAGTGGGTCAAGAGATTGCTTGTGCCAGTGGCAACTACCGCTCCCAGTGCGCCCCAAATCGGAATTAGCACAAGGTCCAAAACGATATTCAAGAAACCGGCACCAAGTCGCAAGCCGAAAAGCGTACGCTGCTGATCGGCAACATACAAGAGCGGATGACAGATATTTGCGCCGACCAGCGTGGAACCCAGGTTGAACAAGGTGAGCGCAAACAGTAAAGTGGATGTCGGAGCAAAGTTTTCCCCAAAAAGCAGAACGACGATGGGGTTCGCAAACACAGCCACTAAAACCAACGTTGGCAAAAGTATGGCGAGGTTTAGTTTCATGTACGCGTCAAAGGTGTGTTCAAGACCCAGTTTGCCGTTTCGTGCGTACGCTTCTGCCGCAACCGGAATTAGCACAGCCGTCCAACCGGTCATCACAGCATACAATCGTGCCAATAAAAGTACAGCCAAATTGTAAAAACTAAGTTGGGTGTGATCGGTGAGTAATGCAGCAATCAACAAAACATCGATCTGGCTTGCCAAGCCAAAGGTAGCAAGGTTCGTTAGCCAAACGTAGAAACCAAAACGACGCGGCGCCTGAAGATCGATTTGCGCGGCGGCTACCGTCAAGAGGCGGGGCATTCGAGACAAGTAAAGCGCAATACTCAGGAGTAGGGTCAACAAAGAAACACAGAGTGGAATCCAAACGTGTACGCCACGTACCAAGAACAAGCCCAGAAGGCAAACTAGATAAAGCCCCTGCGCCAAAAAACGCACCTTCGCATAATCTTCAAGTCGCAGAATTGCTGTGAGATACGCGACCAGCGGCTCGAGCGTTGCCTGTGCGATAATCAGTGCGGCGAGCCATCCGCCCAAATGGACGATTGCCGAGGTGTGTAACCAATCGGACAACGACGCGGACAGCACCCAGATCATCAAACCGACAAGCGTGGCAAGCGTAACACGCTCCAAGCCCAACCGGCGAGTCAATGCTAATGCCCGCTCCGGGCTTGTTTGTTGATACGCTGGAACATATCGCGTTAGCGCTTCACCGTACCCCAGTGAGGAAATCACAAGTCCAATCCCAATCACGACCCAGGCAACTGTATAAACCGCGTACTCCTCTGGACCTAGCGCGCGAACAATTACAAGAGCGATCACAAAACTGAGCGCCACATCCAGCACACGCGCGATTTGACTCCACAACAAGCCGCCGCCAATGCGCTGAGCACGATTCGGTTCAAGCTTCCGCGAGTTTTCTGAAGGAGCGCCAGTCATACGTATTTTCTGATCTGAGGAAAAATTCGTGGTGTGTCCCAGTACCCCTAATCGACTGACAGCATCGCGTTGATGCGCGCGACGACAAAATCGATCGCGATGGTGTTAAAACCGCCTTCGGGGATGATCAAATCGGCGTAGCGTTTGCTCGGCTCGACAAATTCCAAGTGCATCGGACGCACTGTATCTTGATATTGTGCGATGACCGATTCGACGGTGCGACCGCGTTCGGCAATGTCGCGTTGCAAACGACGGATGAATCGAATGTCGGCATCGGTATCGACAAAGATTTTGATGTCGAATAACTCGCGCAAGGCACGATCGGCGAAGATCAAAATACCTTCGACGAGAATGACGGGGTGTGGTTCGATGAGGCGGGTTTCTTTTTTGCGCACGTGTTGGGCAAAATCGTACACGGGTGCTTGAATCGCTTGCCCGGCACGCAACACCTTGAGTTGCTTGATCAACAAATCGGTGTCGAGCGAATCGGGATGATCGTAATTGACTTGCGCGCGTGCGCTCAACGGCATCGCACTCCGGTCACGATAGTACGCATCGTGTTGGAGGTACGCAATCCGGTCGCAACCCACTTGGTCGAGAATCGCTTTGGACACCGTCGTCTTGCCGGAGCCGGAACCGCCGGCAACACCAATCAAGACTGAAGGCATAGCATTATTATACCTCATTCCGCGCGGAGAGAGAAATGTCGCCAGCCAAGTGTTTAGCGTGGCGTAATCATTGGGTTAGCCATTCGTAAGCATTTCGAGGTAAAGTACCCGATTGACAGCCCGATTCGAGTTGTTATAATTCAAGCAATTCACGAGAACGCTGGATGCGTTTTTAGAAAGAGGAGACTGATGGATAATCCATTCGATAAAGTATCACGACTCAAGCGCGCGAATCCAACGCGCCCTTTCGATTCCAAAATGGGGCGGCTTCCGCCCGGCCAATATCTCACCGAGAAATTCCCGGTTTTGCATTACGGGAACGTGCCGCGTTTCGATCCGAAAACGTGGGATTTCAAAATTTGGGGGTTGGTGGAGCACCCGCTTCGCCTAACGTGGGAAGAGTTTCTAAAACTACCGACGCAACGCATTGTTACCGATATTCACTGTGTCACACGGTGGAGCAAGTTCGACACCACCTGGGAGGGCGTGCCGTGGTCATGGGTGATGGAACATGCGAAACCAAAACCTGAAGCGAAATTCATTATGGCGCATTGCGAGTACGGATTCACCGCGAACGTGCCGCTCGAAGAGATGCTCAAGCCGAATGTGATGCTCGCATACAAGTACGCTGACAAGCCGCTTGAACCGGATCACGGTTATCCGCTTCGGTTATTCGTGCCGCAACTCTATTTCTGGAAATCGGCAAAATGGTTACGCGGCATCGAGTTTATGGCACAGGACAAGCCAGGATTCTGGGAAGGGTACGGCTACCATATGCGGGGTGACCCCACTATGGAAGAAAGATTTCAATAGAACTGAACGGACGAGGCGAACGCTTCGTCTGTTTTGTTTTTAAGCGCGCGGATCACGTGGTTTGACCTGAGCGTATTCTCCGGATAGAATGCGCATTGCTTGGAACTCATCGGTTATGTGCCGAATAAGACCTCGTCCGGCAACAGATGAAATTGAATGTCGCAAGGAGCAATACATGCCATTTGCTTTTGCCTCTCGCCGTTCGCCAGTGTTCGCACGCAATGGCATGCTCGCAACCAGCCAGCCATTGGCAACGATGGCGGGAATTCGCATTTTACAAACCGGCGGGAATGCCGCGGATGCCGCCGTCGCAACTGCCGCCGCGCTCAACGTCACCGAACCAACCTCGACTGGGATTGGCGGCGATATGTTTGCACTGTACTACGATGCGTCGACAAAAACGATAACCGCACTCAATGGCTCTGGTCGCGCGCCTGCCGCACTGACAATCGATCTGATCCACCAACAAAATCTCCAATCGCCCAATCACCAAATCGCCAACCCCTATCACGCGCTCAACATCACCATTCCCGGCGCGTGCGCCGGTTGGTTTGATTTGATCGCGCGACACGGCACAATGTCGATGCGCGATATTCTGGCACCAGCAATCGAACTCGCCGAAAAAGGTTTTCCGGTCGCGCCGACGACCGCGTATCTTTGGCAACGTGGCGCTGAACGCCAGCTCAACGCCGCGCTGAATGGTCACGAACTCACAATCGATGGGCGCGGACCCAATGCCGGTGAAATTTTCCGGAATCCCGGTTTAGCGCGCATGTTCCGTACGATTGCCGACGGCGGCAAAGAAGCGTACTATCGCGGTGACATCGCGCGCGCGATTGTCGAAGTGGTGCAAAAATCCGGAGGCGTGATGACGCTCGACGATCTCGCCGCGCACGCATCGACCTGGGACGAACCAATCAGCACGACCTATCGCGGCTATCGCGTCTGGGAATGTCCACCCAATGGACAAGGACTTGCCGCGTTGATCGCGCTGAACATCATCGAGGGAATCGATTTGAAATACCACGCGCCGTTAAGTGTCGAACGTTTGCACCTCCTCATCGAAGCACTGCGACTCGCGTTTGCTGACATTAGTTGGTATGTCGCTGATCCCCAATTTTTCCCCGCGCCACTCGCTGATTTGTTATCGAAAAAATATGCGGCAGAACGATTATGCTTGATGCATCCGCACAAGGCAACCGTCGATACCACACACGGCGCGCCGGTCGCATCATCGGACACGGTGTACTTTTGCGTTGTCGATGGGCAAGGAAATGCGTGCTCGTTCATCAATTCGAACTATATGGGTTTTGGCACCGGCATCGTACCGCCGGGCTGGGGTTTTACACTCCAGAATCGCGGCAACAATTTCTCACTCGATCCCAATCATCCGAACGCGCTCGCGCCACGCAAGCGGCCGTACCACACCATCATCCCAGGAATGCTCACCCGCGCCGACGGCTCGTTGTACGCGCCGTTTGGCGTGATGGGGGGATTTGTGCAACCGCAAGGACATGTGCAAGTCGTCGTCGGATTGATCGACGATGAACTCGATCCGCAAGCCGCGTTGGATCGTCCCAGGTTTTGTTTGAGCGAGGCGAAGCCGCAAAGCGCAGTACAGGTGGAAGAAGGAATCCCCAAAGAGACGATAGATGAACTCGTGCAGATGGGGCATACTGTTGTCCCAGTTTCCGATTATGCCCGCGTGATGTTTGGACGTGGACAAATCATCGTGCGGGATGCAGAGACCGGTGTGTTATGCGGTGGCAGTGACCCCAGAGCGGATGGATGCGCGATTGGATTCTAAAGAAAACATTTCTCAGCCATCTTTCATCCTTTCCTTCGTCTCAGAATGAAATCACTATGCAAATTGAGGCACACATGACCGATACCAACCAACTCTCCGACCAATCCATTCCCGAACGCGCGGTGACCAAAGTTTCGACTGAAGAACCCAAGCCACCCAAAAGCGCCATGGCGATTCACGCGCATCCGGACGATCAAGAATTCACGATTGCCGGGACGCTGGCAAAATGGGCGCGCGCCGGATGCGAGATCGTAACGGTTTGCATCACCAGCGGTGACGCCGGGTCGAATGACAAAACCGAAGCGCAAATGACCAAACCGCAACTCGCCCAAATTCGCGAACAAGAACAACGCGATGCGTGCCGCGTACTCGGTGTTCGGCACGTCGAATTTTTGCATTATCCCGATGGCACTTTGCAACCGACACTTGAATTGCGCCGCGACCTCACACGCCTCATCCGCAAGTATAAACCCGAAGTCGTCATCTGCGGCGATCCGACAGTTCGCTTTTACGGCAACAGTTATATGAACCATCCCGACCATCGCGTCACCGCCGATGTCGCGCTCGATGCAGCGTTTCCTTCGGCAGGGACCAAATTCATTTTCCCAGAATTGTTGATGGAAGGATTCGAACCCCACGAAGTTAGAAAAGTTTTCATTCACGGCTCCGACAAACCAGAAACGTTTATCGATATTAGCCCGGTCATCGATGTGAAAATCGCCGCGCTGAAAGAGCACCGTACCCAAGTGCACGATTGGGACCCCGGCGAAATGATCAAAGAATGGGCAAAAGAAGAGGGCAAGCCACGCGGACTCGAATTTGCCGAAGCGTACCGCGTAATGATTCTCAAAGAGGACCCCGAAGAGAAAAAAGACTAGCGTAAATCCGCCCCGACACCAAGTCAGTGGCGGATTTTTGATGCCCGCTAAACAAGTGTCGGAACAACGCGGTGTCCTTGAAATCCAAATACGATTGCCTGACACGGCTCCTACCAGGTGATTCTGTTGGCAAAGAGGTGTATAATGTGTTTGGAATTTGGGAGGTGGGATATGCGTATATTTTCCGTGATCCTGATCATTCTCATTTGTTTTATCGTTAGTTGCGAGCCGATGCCCGGGTACGTTTCCGGCACCGCCGTCAACAAAACGGTGGAAGCGGCGGTGGCAACGGCGCAAGCCGCCATTCGTTCGCCCAGTCCAACGCCGACGATTACACTAACTTGGACGCCGACCACGACATCCACGCCAACGTTGACCCCAACGCCATCGCGCACACCCACGCCATCTTTAACTCCATCGATTACCCCAACCCCAACGCTGACACGCACGCCGACGGCAACCTTCACGCCATCACTGACGCCGTTGCCGCCGAAACTCAACACCGTCATCCTGGGGTGCAACACCGGCATAGATGTGCTTCACGGCTTGGGCGAAGTAACCAACGGTTACGTCCGCGTCCGCAACACCGGCGGCATGGAACTGACGAACGTGTGCTTGACGTTGAGCGCGAACGACGAGGGGCAGAAGCATCCGGACAAGATGTATTGCATCGCAGTATTGAGAGGAAATTACGAGGTCATCGCAAAACTCACAGTCGATACCGAATATCGAAAATTGACCGGCATCGAAGTCGCGGTGACGAGCAATCAAGGGTTGACGGACAAGACGACACTTTCAGATTGCCGGACGATGAGCAACAGCGAATTGAATCAGATCAATCCGGTGCTCAAGACGCCGCGACCGATTCAGAATCCGTGAAGACAGAATGGAAAAAAGCCGAAGCGTCCCCGCCTCGGCTTTTTCATTTCCAATCATCAAACTATCTCACGGAAAATTCCCCCCGCACTTGATGAACAACATCGTGTGATCACTTCCATTAAACCACGGCAAAACGCGATAAAACGCCCCGCCGGTATCGTTGTATGTTACTTGCGTAACTGCGTTCGCGCGCGACGCGCAATCCGCCAGATGATTTCTTAAACCGGGAATCCACGGACCCACATTCACTTCGTTGAATCCCGGCTTTAACTCTGCTGGTGTCGGCGCGCTTTGCGTTGCGCCGGCACTTCCCGGCGGAAACGACATTGCGATTTTGTACTTGCCCTGCGGCACGCTCGGCGGCGGATTGGCGTTGCACAAGCCCACGCGAAAATAACGCGGCTCGGTGTCCCAGATCAATTCCGCCGCCGGCTGAATGTACATCACAAAGATTTCCGGTTGCGCGCGTGCAATCAAATTTGCACAAATCTGCGCCGCGCCCGGCGTGGGGCTGGGTCCCGCCGGCGTCGATGTTCGTGTGGGGGTTCGCGTGCGCGTCAGCGTTGCTGTTGCGCTAGGACGCGGCGTACTGGTGGCGGTACTCGTTGGCAATGGCGTGAATGTGAGGGTCGGCGTGAACGTCGCAGTGGGCAACAGCGTTGCAGTGAACGTTGCCGTTGGCGCCGGCGTGGGTGTCGGCGGCGCGGCACACGCGCCAAGAAAAATCACAGCACTTGTCAACGCGATAAATTGAATGAATCGTTTTTGCATTTTGATTGTTCGCTTGTCATGCTGAGCCGTGTGGCGGCGAAGCATCTAGCTCATTCCGAGTATCTTGCTGGACGCGAAGCGTTCGGCGCAAACCACGCGCCTCAGAATGACAAGATGGAAATTTAGACTAACGCACTCAGCAACTTGAAATCAATATTTCCCCCGCTCACGATGACGCCGACGCGTCGCAAATTTTCCGGAATCTTGTTCTGCATCACCGCCGCAATTGGCACCGCGCCGGTTGGCTCGACGACGATTTTCATACGCGGTATCACAAAACGCAACGCATCGATGATTTCGTCATCGCTCACGATTACAATGTCGCTCAACAGTTCGCGCATAATCGCAAACGTCAGCGTACCAATCGATTGCGTACGAATGCCGTCCGCAAGCGTGTTCGGCGGATCAATGTGCACGATTTTGCCGGCTTGCAACGATTGTTTCGCGTCGTCCGCGCCGACCGCCTCCACGCCGAAAATTTGAATCGAGGGTTTCAGCGCTTTCGCGGCGACGGCACAGCCGCTGATCAAGCCGCCGCCGCCGACCGGCGACACGATTGCATCGAGCTCCGGAATTTCTTCGAGCAGTTCGAGCGCGGCGGTGCCTTGCCCAGCAATAATGTGCGGATCATCGAACGGCGGCACAAGTGTCATCCCGCGTTCGTTTGACAACTGCCGCGCGATGGTTTCCCGGCTTTGCTTCAAGCGATCATACACAATAACCTCCGCGCCGTACCCGCGCGTCGCCGCGAGTTTCACCGGCGGCGCGTCGTCCGGCATCACGATTGCCGCCGGGATGTTCAGCAGTTTTGCCGCAAGTGCGACCCCTTGCGCGTGATTGCCGGACGAGAATGCCACGACGCCGCGTTTTTTCTCGGCGTCGGTCAACTGCGCGAGCCGGTTGTACGCGCCGCGAAACTTGAACGCGCCGCCGCGTTGAAAATTTTCGCACTTGAAAAAGACCGTGCGCCCGGTCAGCGCATCGAACGTGCGCGAAGTCAACACCGGCGTACGATGCGCGACGCCGCGCAATCGTTCCGCCGCCGCGCGCACCTCGGCAAAGGAAACTGGGAGAGAGTTTGTCATTATTGCTCCTGCGACAAAAAACCTCGATCAAAATGATCGAGGTTGAAATTTCGCCAGCCAGCGACGCGCTTAGAAACTGCCGACCGCGTCCACTTCATCGTCGTAGAACTTGAAAAGTTCATTCAGCCCGGCGAGTTCGAATGCTTTTTTGACTTTGGTTTGCACACCCGCCAATCGCAAATCGCCGCGATTGAAGCGGCGCACTTGCTTGACCGCGCTGAGCAACGCGCGCAAGCCCGCGCTACTCATAAATTCGACGCCAGACATTTGGACGACAAGATGATAGCGACCGGCGTCGATACTTTTCTGCAGTGCCTTTTCAAGTTGCGGCGCAGTGTTGGAATCGATACGCCCGTCCACTTGAATTAGATCGACGCGTTTGTATTCTTTGGTCGTTACCTTGAGAGCCATCGCTCCTCCTTAATCGACGATTGAATTGGCGACATTATATCATACGCGCACACGCGCGGCAAGGGGCGGTTATTTACTTTCCACAATCGCGACGATCAACTTTGCCAGCATCGCCGCGCGCGGCACGATGGTATCCGCGTTGAGATATTCGTCCAGCGCATTGTGCCCATTCCCGCCAACCGGTCCCAAACCATCCAACGTTGGCGTGCCAAGCGACGCGGTGTAATTTCCATCCGATCCGCCGCCGGTCATCACATCCTCAACTTGAAATCCCAGTTCACGCGCGGCGTTTTGAGCAAGTTGCGCCAATCGTGCAATCGCTTCCGTTTTTTCCATCGGCGGATTTTTCAACCCGCCCGATAATTCGGCAACTGCGCCCGGCACGACAACTTGCGCGAGTGCGTCGCGCACGGCTTGCTCGAACGGCGCGACATCGGCAAGGCGCGGAAAACGCACATCGATTTCTGCTTCCGCGTTTTCGGCGACGACGTTGGAGCGTGTGCCGCCGTGCACCACGCCGACATTGACGGTCAAGCCGGGACGAAAATCGTTCAACGCTTTGAGCGCGGTGATGTACTGTGCCAGCGCGTGAATCGCGCTCGCGCCTTTTTCCGGCTCGACGCCGGCGTGTGCCGGTTTCCCGCGCACGGTAATCGTGTACGTCCCCACGCCTTTGCGCGCGCTGACAATGGCGCCGCTCTCGCGCGCACCTTCCAGCACGAGCGCAACATCCGCGTTTTGGACGAGTGGCGTGTACAAATTTTTCGACACCGGCGAACCGATTTCTTCTTCGCTGTTACAAAAGATGCCGATCTCTGCAAATTGATCGAACCCGGCGCGCGTGAGTGCGTGCATCGCGTAAATGCCGTTGAGCAAACCGGATTTCATATCGATCACGCCGCACCCTTGAAGGCGCGCGCCGCGCCGGCGAAACGGAAACTCGCTCGTCTTGCCGTCCGCGTAAACTGTGTCCGTGTGTCCGATCATCACGATGCGTTTGCTTCCCTTGCCGCGCCAGTATCCGTAAAGACAATCGCCGTACTTGGGTTGCGGATAATCGACAACCTCCGCGCCAAACTCGCGCAGACGTTCGTGCAACACCCGGACGACGGCATCGACGCCGGGTTTGTTGTGTGTCCCGCAATCGATGTTGACGACGGTTTCCAGATCGCGCAGGTAAGCGGGCAGAGAATCGGAAAGTAGTTGGGGCAGGTTATTCATTACGCACTCCAAAAATAAAAATCGCAGATTCTCAAATCGCGCAAAATCGAAAATTGAAAATCTGCAATCGAAAATTAAATGGGCTCGGCTGGATTCGAACCAGCAACCAACGCCTTATGAGGGCGCTGCTCTACCCTTGAGCTACAAGCCCAAGATGCGACGAAAGCTAAAGGACGAAAGACGAAAGACAAAAGAAATCGGATTTGGTCATTCGTCGTTCGTCCTTCGTCTTGGTGAGAGCGGGAGACGAGGTTCGAACTCGCAACGTCCACCTTGGAAGGGTGGCATTCTGCCATTGAATTACTCCCGCAAGAATCAAATTGCCCAAGAGACCAAATGTGCCAAACTTGCCCAATCTTGGGCGCTTTAAGATTTTGGCAGATTGGGCACGTTTGTTACTGTCGGGGCGAATGGACTTGAACCATCGACCTCAGCGTCCCGAACGCTGCGCGCTACCACCTGCGCTACGCCCCGTTTGCGGAAAACATTATACCGCGATTTGTCGATTTTGCCAAACGCTTGCGGTTGTCATTTCAAATTTCTTGCGGTAAAATAATCGGCGAAGGAGTAACGCGTGACACGCTGGTTGGGACTGGACGATCTTTTTGCAATTCGTCGCTTGCAGGCGCGCGGCATGCAACTCGATTTTGAGCGGGCGGTATTGTGGCATCACACGCCTCTTCAAGCCGCAGTGTATGCACACGTCCCCTTCAATCCAATTGGTGCGGAAACGATTGTGTTGTACCCATCCGCCACGCATCGTGCGAGTGCCGTGGGCTTTATTCAGTTGCGCGCCCGGCGCGGCAGGCCGGAAGCCGATGTCGTTTTTCTTGCGCCCGCGCTCGACAGCGATGAAGATGCGGTGGCGATTTGGTATCGTTTGCTTGCGGAAGCCGCGCAGGAAATTGGCGCGCGCGGCGGGCAACGCTTGTTCGCGCAAATCACGAGCGGCAACGGCGTCGAACAAGTTTTTGGGCAAGCCGGCTTTAGCGCGTTTGCGCGCGAAGATATTTATTGTCTGCCGCAAATTCCGGACGGATTGGAGCAAACGCAATCACTGCGTCATCAACGCCGCCGCGATGGCTGGAATCTGTTGCGCTTGTACACTGAACTGACGCCGCGCCCGGTGCAAATCGCCGAAGGGATGTTGTCGCCGGAAGGTCAGGGCGGTAAACTGGGCGATTGGTGGGATCAATCGCGCGAATCCGGTTTTATCCTGGAAATCGACGATGAGTTGGCCGGCGCGGTTCGTTTGCGGCGCGGCAGCGCGGCGTACTGGCTTCGTTTTGGTTTGCATCCGCAAGCGCAAATGCACGGCGGTCGATTGTTGCACGGCGCATTGTCGCTCCTCGCCGCCGCGCCGCGTCGTCCGATTTATTGCGCGGTGCGCGAATACGAAAGTGGCATTGCGCCAGCGTTAGAGCAAGCCGGTTTTCAGCGTGTTCAAACGCGTACTCTGCTCGTTAAACATATGACCGCGCGTGTCAAAGAACCCTTCCTCAAACTTGCGCCTGCATTAGAAAAACGCCCCGAGCCGGCGGCGAGTGTGTCGCATCCCATCACGAAAAATAAATCCGCGTGACATTCGGTTTTTCGTCCCCTTCGTGTTATAATCCGGCGCGATGAAATTTCCGCGATTCCTGAATCTCGACGGACGCGCGATGCTGTACGCGATTCTGCTCGCCGCGTTCGCTTTGCGTGTGTATCGACTGGACGCGCAAGCATTGTGGTGGGATGAAAGTCTCAGCGTTTATCGCGCCACGCGTGAGCTCGGCGCGGTGTTGGCAAACACGATTCTCATTCAGAATGTTGTAACCGTCGATACTCTGCCGCAATTATATTTTGTCTTGCTCAATGTCCTCGTTCGCGCCTTTGGCATCAGCGAATTTGCGTTGCGATTTTTTTCGGTGGCGGCAAACGTTGCGACGATTCCACTTGTCTACGCGCTCGCCCGCCGCTGGTTTTCAAAATCGATTGCGCTCGTCGCCGCGTGGCTCACCGCGCTTTCGCCCTTCTACATTTGGTACGCGCAAGAAGCGCGCCCGTACGCGCTGGTTCTATTTTGGAGCACGCTCGCGGTGTACGCGCTCACGCGCGCATTTCACGTTTCACGTTTCACGCATCACGTTTTGCGCTGGGTCTTGATCTACCTTCTCTCATCTATCGCCTCGCTGTACACCCATTACTACTCAACTTTCCTTTTGCCCTTTCACGCGATTCTCATTGCCGCTTTGATCTGGCGACGGACATCGTGGCGTGAGCGTGTCTGGATTTTACTCCCCGCGATTCCATCCGCGTCGATCATTCTTCTGTTGCCGCAGATTCGCGCGAGCGCGGCGGGCAATGTGGAAACCGGTCCGTACTTTGTGCCGCTCGAAATCATCCTGCGCGATTTGCTCAACTCGTTCAGCGTGGGTATCACAATGAATTTGGCAGACGCCATCTGGATCGACGGCGTGATGTTGATTTTGTTCGTCCTTGGAACCTTGTTCCAAAATTCCAAAACAAAAATCCCAAATCTCAACTTTGGAATTTGGGATTTGAGATCTGGGATTTTGCTTTTAGCGTATTTGCTCATTCCGATTCTTTGTGTCCAATTACTATCCGTTGTTCGTCCGCTTTACCAAAACTCGCGTTATTTGATTGCAATCAGCCCGGCGTTTTATCTTGGCGTCGCGGCAGGCATTATTACGCTCGCATCGCGTTGGAAACCGGTCGCGCTCGTTGCGTGTTTGCCCTTCGTCGTCGGCGCGGCATTGTCACTCAACAATTTGTATTTCGATGCGCGTTTTGGCAAAGATGATCATCGCGCATGGGCGGCGTCTCTGCGTGAACGCGCGCGCCCCGGCGATTTTCTGATTCTCAACTCACCGCACACCGAAACGTTGTATCGTTATTACGCCGGCAACATCGTGCCGCTGACAACGCTGCCGATTTTGCGCGCCGATGGCAAACCATCGCCGGACGATGACCGCGCCGCCGTGCGCGCCACATTGCAAAACGAACGCGTGTGGTATTTAGCAATGCACGTTCCATTCGACGATCCGCAAAAACGGATCGAGTTGTTGCTCAATCAAGAAGGTGTGGAAATCGATCGGGCGACGTTTGCCGGCACCAGCACCGAAATTGCGCTCGCGTTATTTCTGCGTACACTACCGATGGCGAACGCGAGCGAAATCGCACATCCGTTGAACGTCGAATTCGCCGGGCATTTGCGTTTGCGCGGTTTCGATGCGCCGCCATCGATTGACGCTGGCGCGCGCGGCATCGTCCAATTGTTCTGGCAAGTCGATGCGCCGGTCGGCGAAGATTATGCCATCTCGCTTCGCCTCGTCGATGCAAACGGCAATCGCGTTGAGCAATGGGACGCGGCACCGCTCGGCAATCGCGCAGGAACATCGACCTGGGAACCGGGCAAGATCATCGTCGATGTGCGCGACGTTCGATGCACGACGCCGGGAAAATATCGATTGCAAGTTGTGCCGTATCACGCAGCCACCGGCAATCCGCTCGGCGACATCATCACACTGGGAGAAATTGAAATTCGGTGACGCGCACGGAAGAAATGTTGATGCGCCCGGACGAATACCGGGTGATGCACGACTTGGAAAACGGCTATTGGTGGTATCGCGGTTTGCGCACGTTACTGCGCGTGTTGTTGCGTTCGTACGCGCCCGCCGATGTACGCGCCGGTCGTATTCTCGATGTGGGTTGCGGCACCGGCGCGAATCTGCATTTGCTTCAAACGTACGGGCGCGCCTTTGGCATCGACATTGCAGAACAAGCCATCGCGTTTTGCCGGCAACGCGGTATTCCATCCGATCGCGCGTTTGTTGCCTCAGCCACCGATCTGCCGTTTGCGCCGGACACATTCGATCTCATCGTCTCGTTCGATGTGGTTTGCAACATTCCAGACGATGTCAACGCGTTTTGCCAAGTCGCGCGCGCGTTGAAACCCGGCGGCTATTTCATCGTGCAATTGCCGGCGTATCAATGGTTGTGGAGTATGCACGATGTCGCGGTCGGACATCAACGCCGTTACTCGGCGCGCGACACGCGCGAAAAGTTGCTGCGCGCCGGTTTGTCCGTCGAAAGAATCTTGCACACGAACGCCCTCTTGCTCCCGTTCGTCGCGGTGGAACGCTTGTGGCGGCGGCGTTCGTTAGAACGCGGTAATCACATTGTGTCCGATTTGCAAATGGATTTGCCGCGTTGGGTGAATGCTTGGCTTGCGGTAATTTATCGCATTGAGATTACGTTGGAAGCGCGTATGGATTTTCCGTTTGGGCTTTCGGTGATTGCGATTGCGAAGAAGAAATGAAAGATAAAACATTGCTCATCATGCTCGCGCTGATGCTCGTCGCGTTGGCGTTGCGCGTGTATCGTCTCGATTTCTTTTCCTTGCGCGGCGACGAATCGTTCACAGTGATCTTTGTCCAGCGCACCTGGGAAGGATTGTGGCGCGGCATCAGCACCATCGAGCCGAATCCGCCGCTGATGTATCTTGCCTTGCGGGTGTGGATTGCGCTCGCCGGCGCGAGTGAATTTGTGACGCGCTATTTTTCGCTTTGGTTCGGCGTGTTGTGTGTGCCACTGATTTATCGCTGGGCGAAGGAAATATTGGGGTCCTCAATCGTCGCGCTCATTGCCGCCACGCTGATGACGATTAACCCGTACCAAATCTGGCATTCCCAGGACGTTCGCAATTACACGATGTGGCCCGCGTTGAGCTTGCTCGCATTGATTTTCTTTTGGCGATGGTGGAAGCACGAACAACCGACCATTGACCAACGACGAACGACGAAGAATTTGATTTTCTACGTTGTCGCAACACTTGCAAGTCTCTACACACATTACTACGACGTATTCATTCTTGCCGCGCTAAATCTTTTCGTGTTTGCGTTTTCAATACTTGAGCGTCGATGGCAAACGCTCGCGCGTTGGATCGGCGCGCAAGTTGTGCTCGTCTTACTTTACGCGCCGTGGATTTTATTTGGCACCAATCGCATTACGACTTACGGTGAAGCCAGTGCCGAAAAAAGCGTTTCGCTGCTCGATGTGTTCAGCCGCACGCTTGCCGCCATCATCGTCAGCGAAACGATGCCCGCTGGTTTTCGCGCCGTCGTCTGGATTCCGCTTGCCTTTATCGTCGCCGCGATTCTTTTTTATCTTGCCAAGCGGCACCGCGCGCCCGCCGCGTTTCTTTTGCTCTGCCTCGTTGTGCCAACACTTGCGTTATACCTCGTGTCGATCGGTCGCCCGTTGTTTCTCGAGCGCTATTTGAATGGAATCGCGCCGGTGTATTATTTAGTCTTCGCGGTTGGCGTTGCCGGGTTGATGCAGATTCGACTTTCAACAATGCGCGCGCTTGCGCTTGCGACCGTCGCACTTTTTTTCGTCGGCACATCCGCGTACGCCACGTGGAATGCGAATCTTGATCCGGCGTACGCCAAAGCACCCCAGTGGCGCGAACTTGCGCAGACAATTCTTTCGCACTTGCAACCCGGCGATATCGTCGTCCAAAATTTTACCGAAATGTCGCCATTCTATTATCTTCACAAAGACGTGACCGTGCTGACGTTGCCCAAAGATTATTGGTTTCGTTCATCCGATGAACAGGTGTTGCGTCAACTCAACATGGACAATCGACGCATTTGGTTTGTCCCGGCATTGCCCGATTGGTGGGACCCGGATCAAGCTGTCGAAAAATATTTGGCGCGGACGACTGATCGAATTCTTGACACGCGCATCGATACGTTGCGTTTGCAACTGTACTTGACGCCGCGTGAGTTTCAGCCGAAAATGATTTCGACGCACGCGCGCATCGGCAACGCCACGTTGATCGGCTATCGCGTGGAAGGCGACCGTCAATTGCACGTTGCGCTACTTTGGCGCGCCGACCAGCGCATCGAAAAAGATTACACCGTGTTCGTTCATCTTGCCGATGCGAACCAGCGCGTCGTCGCGCAACGAGATCGCGCGCCAGCGTTTGGCTTGTATCCGACGACGCTGTGGCAACCCGGCGAATCGATTATCGATGCGTACGATCTATCCGTCGATGCGCCGGGCAAGTCCACGCTCATCGTCGGAATGTACGACCCGGCAACACTCGCGCGCGTCCCAGCATTCGATGCGAATGGCAATCGATTGCCGGAGGATCGTATCGTGCTGACGCAAATCACAATTCCCTAATGATCCAATCGAAAATCGAAAATCAGAAATCGAAAATTGTAAATGATCTTCTCGCACTTGGACTCATCATCGTCCTTGTGCTTCTCTTCTTCTGGCGCATCATCACACCGCGGCTGGAAGATCGCGCGGTCTTTCCGCCCGGCGATTTCACCGATCAATTCTGGATGTTTCGCCAGTATCAAGCCCGCGCGTTCGCAGAAGGGCGTTTGGCGCTGTGGTCGGACAATTTCAACAGCGGGCATCCTTTCCTCGCCGACATTCAGAGCGCAATCTTTTATCCGATCAGTTTAGTGTGGATGCTCATCGTCGTTGCCACGCGTGGCGCAAATTTCACCTTGCTTGATTTGGAAATCGAAGCGATTGTGCATTTCATTCTTGCCGGCGCGTTCACGTACTTGTTTGCGAAACGACTGCTCGGCGCGCGCTTGCCGGCGTTGTTTAGCGCGTTGACGTTTACGTTCGGCGGATATTTAACCGCGTACCCGCCGCAACAACTGGCGATTTTGGAAACCGCGACCTGGCTTCCCCTGATTTTGTTTTTTATAGATCGTGGAATTGCCAGAGGGCAAAGCCAGAAAACGAGCGCACAATCTTCAATCTTCAATCTCCAATCTCCAGATTTCATCGCCGCCGGAATTACGCTGGGGATTGCCGCGCTCGCCGGGCATCCACAGACGTTTATGTTTGTGGGGTACGCCAGCGTCATTTATTTTGTGTGGCGCATCCGACAAATCTCAAATCTCAAATCTCAAATCTCAAATTCCCAACCTGCCAGAAGTTGGATTTTGAGATTTGGAATTTGGGATTTATCATTTGTGCTTTTCATCGCCGCCGGCATCGCTGCCGCGCAATGGCTCCCCAGCATCGAGTATCAAACCGTTTCCACGCGCGCGGCAATTGCGTGGACGGAAGCCGCGAGCGGATTTCCCACGCTCGATCCGTTGCAAATGATTCTGCCCGGCTTTGCGAGTGCGTTTCAATCGCCGCTGTATATCGGCATCTTGCCGCTGTGGCTCGCGCTCTTGGCTTTGTTCATTTGTCATTCGCGCGAGAAAATATTTTGGCTTGGACTCGCGCTCGGCGCGCTCATCGTTTCGTTTGGTGCGTATGTTTTCGGTTACGCGCTCTTTTATCTCTTCGTTCCCGGCTTTGCAATGTTTCGCGGTCAAGAACGACTCGCATTCATCATTAGTTTTTCATTGGCGATGCTCGCCGGGTACGGTTTGCGCGATTTGATGCAAGCATCGTTCGATGGAAAACGGGCGCGCTGTGCCCTTCGGGCATGGGCATTGCTACCGGCTGGCATCGTCGTCAGTGCGCTGATGCTGTTCACAATGTACATCGCTTCGCGCGCGTACCAAACCGGCCGATTATTCTTTCTCACGGATCGCGCCGGGCTGATGATGCTGTTGTTTGGGCTGGCAAGTGTGGTCGCGCTTGTGCTGATTCAACGCCGACAAGGTGCCTGGGGACTTGCGCTCGCGCTAATCGTTTTTGATCTGTTTAGCATCAACAATGCCGCGTACAACGCCGACCCCACGCTGCGTTTCCCGGCGACACCCATCATCGAAAAGATTCACGCGGATGCCGGGATTTTCCGGGTGGTGGATGAGAGCAAATTGCCGGGTCATTTTGGCATTGCGTACGCTCTCGAAGAAATTGGCGGCATTAGTCCTTTACGCATTGCGTACTATGATGCACTCCTTGACAATGTGCCGCCGGAAAATTTGTGGCGATTACTCAACGTCCGCTACGTGATCACCCAGCGTCCCGGTTTTGCCAACGCGGATATGGTTACACAAGACGGCGAGACCCGGCTTTTACGTTTGCAAAACGAAATGCCGCGCGCGTGGTTTGTTGTTGCGGCGCAAGACAAGGTCGCCGATAACGTCGCGCTTGCGGCAATGCGCAACCCGGCATTTGACCCGCGTCAGATCGCCTACGTCGCCAACACTCTGCCGTTTGCGCCCGTGCCGAACGCGATGATGTTTGCTAACTTTGTCTCGCGCAAACCGGAGCACGTGATTCTTTCGATCACCACGCCGACCGATCAGCTGTTAGTGTTGAGCGAAAACTATTATTATCCCGGCTGGCGCGCGTTGGTCGATGGCAGCGAAACACCGATTCTGCGAGCGAATGTGGCGTTGAGCGCGGTGCCGGTGCGCGCGGGCGCAAAACAAGTTGAGTTGATTTTCGATCCGTGGTCGGTGAAAGTGGGAATCGTGATTACGATTATCACGGTCATTACGGCAATTATTTTGTTGTGGCGGAACCGGTGATGGAATTTCGATTGAGTGAAGAACGCGCACGCAATTGGCTTATCACCATCGTCGCCGGCATTGCGCTCGCCATTGCCGGCAGTGCCTCCATTGCGTTCGTCCATCCACTGGTTCCGTTCGCGGTAATCATTGGCATTGTCATCGGCGCGACTATTCTATCGAATATCGAGTTTGGGATGTACGCGGTGATCGCCATCGCGGTGTTGTTGCCGTTCGCCGCGCTCCCGCTCAATATCGGTTTCAATCCCACCTTTCTCGATCTCGCGCTCGTTGCCGTGTATGCGATGTGGTTCTTGCGTGCGATGACGCGCCAAGACGAACATGGTTTTGTCGCCACGGTATTAGGTTTGCCCATCCTGACTTTTCTCATTCTCGCTATATTTTCATTCATCGCCGGGACTGCGCACGCGCCGGTGACAACCCAGGTCCTGCGTCAGTTCGCCGAAGTGCTCGCCGCGATTGCCTTCTTTTTTGTCGTCGTGAATATTGTGCGGACACGCGAAATGCTGGGACGATATGTAACTGCGCTCATCATTGCCGGGTTTATTTCCGCCGCGCTTGGCATCGTGTTGTATCTTCTGCCGCACAACGTGTCGATTTTCTTACTCTCGGCGTTGCGTGTGTTCAAGTATCCCACCGGCGACCGCGTCTTGCGTTTCATCAACGACGATCCCGCAAATCCGATGCGCGCCACATCCACCTCCGTCGATCCAAATGTGCTGGGGGGTTTGCTCATTCTCGTCACTGCGCTCACGGTGCCGCAACTCTTCGCCGAGAAACCGCTCTTGCCGCGCAAACTCATCGGCGTGATCGTCGGCACGATGCTGGTTTGCATGGTTCTCACCTTCTCGCGGGGCGCATTGCTGGGGCTGGGACTGGCGCTGCTCGTTATTGCCACAGTTCGTTACCGTCCGATTATTGCCATTGTGATTATCGCGGTTACAGTGGTGCTATTTTTGCCGATCACGCAAGATTACGTAGGGTACTTTGTCGATGCATTCACGGCGGGCGACCGCTCGACGCAGATGCGACTGGGCGAATACAAAGACGCGCTCACGTTGATTTCACGTTATCCTTTTTTCGGCGTCGGCTTTGGCGGCTCGCCGGACATCGACACGTACCTGGGTGTATCGAGCGTCTATTTGCTGATGGCAGAAGAGATGGGTTTGATCGGCCTGAGTGTTTTCCTCATCGTGATGGGGTTATTCTTTCAACAAATTTTGCAAACGTGGTTTGCCCACATCGCGCACGACAAATTTCTCGCGCCGATTTTGTTGGGGCTTGCCGGCGCATTGCTCGGCGCAATGATCGGCGGCTTGGTCGATCACTATTTCTTCAATCTCAAATTCCCGCACTCGGTTGTGTTGTTCTGGTTGTTTGTGGGATTGGGCATAGTGACGGTGCGTTTGCGCCACGCAGAACGATGAAAACGGCGGAGGAATTTTTCCTCCGCCGTTAACGTTTGCGCTCGATGAGGAACAGATTTTCTTGTGGCTGAAAAATATACTCCGATAATTCGCTAAGGCGTGCAGTCGCGTACACTTTTCGATGGTTGGCAATGCTTTGATCGATGATCGACGCGAGCCGCGCGTCAGATGCCGGGATCGATTGCCGCATCTGCGCGGCGTACCAATCGTACTGCAACAACTCGCGACTGACAATGACCACGCGCGATGATTCCCCGACAATCGCGTACCGATAATACCACAACGCAAACAAGTGCTCGTCGCCGGCGGTGATGATTACCGCATCGTTCGGTATCGCGCGGATGATGGATTCGGCGTACGTGAATGCGCTCCGATCTTGCGACAAATTCATCGCGCGAAAATTTGTAGCCAAGTTGAAAATCGGCAACAGCAGAAAGACGGCAAACAAACCGGCGTACGCCCCGCGTGCGTTGAGCCGCGCCAAAACATCGGCGATGCCACACGCGATTGCCAGCGCAAAAAGTATGTACGCAAAGAGCAAATAGACGTACGAATCGCGCGAACCGTACACCGCCGCGTACGCAACCGTCAAAGCAATGCCAAGCAACAATGCGCCGCCGCGCCGACGATTCTGATTTGCCGTGTTGGACAGCATTTGCGTTACTCCCCAAATGCCAAGCGCGACACCCCAAATGGTGAACTGATCGAACCACAGGCGCGGTGCGGTGGCAACTCGCTCTAGCATCGCCCCTGGCGCGAGACCGAACAAATATTGCTGGTACGGCGCGGCGGATACAACCCACCAAAAACTTTCCAGCGTTTGTGGATTGCCCCAATTGATCGGCGGATTCGCCGATGCGCGCAACGGGAGAATCAGATACAGCAACAGCGGCGCGATAAATAGCATGACTGCGCGGAAGATTTGCGCGCGCGTGTGTGTTTCATCTTTCAATAACCACCACGCCATCGGCGCGAGAAGCAGAAGCGTAAAGTGATGCGCCGCGCTAATTCCTAAAATAAAGATCGCCAGTTCGAGCCGGCGGGCACTCATCGAAAATAAGACGACGAGCAAACTGGCAACGAGCATTGCGCTGAACGCATTCACTTCGGCAATCGTTGCTTGCGACCAGAACGCCGGCGCAAACGCCAGTGCAAGCGCGGCAATCGCGGCGACACTATCTCGCAGCGTTTCATCGGCAAGCGCGAACATTATCGCGCGCGCGGCGAGAAACAACAACGTAATCGCCAATGCTGCCGCGAGCGCGGAAAAAATTCCCACACCGAATGCCGGCTCGCCAACCGGCAATCGCGCAAAGAGAGACGCGACGAGTGTGTAAAGTGGATAACCCGGCGGATGCGGAATGCCGCCGGTGAACGCGGCGGTGACGAGATCGCCACTGTCCGCGCCATCGTTGCGCCACGTGATCGTCGGCGCGAGTGTGTGAAGATACACGATCAGCGTGACAAGAAAAATGGTGAGTGCGAACCAGATCGTGCGATTAGTTTTGAGGTTTGCCATTTTGTTTTGTCCGCCAGAACAACAAGCTCAAACACAAAATTGCGAGCGTCCACGCGCCCAGAACATCCGACGGAAAATGCACGCCCATATACACGCGCGCAAATCCAATCAACCCAGCAATCGCCGAAAAAATGATAACGCCGATATTTTGGATAATGCCGGTGGTGTTGCGCCAAAACCATAACGCGACGATGCCGTAAAATAACGCCGCCATCAACGCGTGTCCGCTCGGATAACCGCTTTCGATAACCTGGGTTACCGCTTGTGTTGTGATGGGTGGCAACGCGACAACCGGCGACGGTGCACTGGCGCCTTGCGGTGGCAATTGCTGAACCTGTTGATAAAATAAATTTTCGATGACATAGCCGATGGAAAAATCGTGCAGGCGCGGCACGCTTGCCGGGTCGGGCGCCGAGCGCGCGATGAAAAGTTTGAGCAAGAGATAAATTGGATACCCCACAGGAATCGGCAGAAAACGCGCGAGCCAAAACCATTGCCGCGTGAATGCGAGCCACGCGAGCGCGAGGCACCACAGTGGCAGAATCACATTGATTGAGCCGAGCATCGAGAATGTGAGCAAAAGCGCATTGATGCTAGGTTGGCGCAACGCGATAATTGAGACAAGCCATCGATCTTCGCCCGGCAAATATCGATCTGCGATGGCAATCAGGGTCAATCCGAAGAACGCAAACGTATTCAGTGCGATCAGAAAATTTATTTGCCGCATATTCAGTACGCGCCTTTGCCACGCAACACGGCGGGAATCGTCTTGAGCAAAAGCCACACGTCGAACCACAAGGAATAACGTTCGATGTAATCAAGTTCCAGACGCACACGTTCATCGAGCGTGAGATCGCCGCGTCCGTTGATTTGCATAGGTCCGGTCATTCCCGGTTTGATTGCCAAGCGTTGCCGTTGCCAATCGGTGTACTTTTCGACGACGTGAAGCTCTTCCGGACGCGGACCGACCAGACTCATTTCGCCGCGCAGAACATTGAACAACTGGGGCAATTCGTCCAAACTAAAGCGGCGCAAAAATTTGCCAACCCGGGTTACGCGCGGGTCGTTGGGAATTTTGAACACCGGCGGCGGCAAGCGACTTTGTCCGATGATTGCATCGAGTCGGCTTTCCGCATCGGGTTGCATCGACCGGAATTTGAACATCCGAAACGGCACGCCATTTTTGCCGGCGCGCGGCTGCGTAAAAATGATCGCGCCCGGCGAATCGAGTTTGATGACAACCGCAATCACGATCATCGGCAGAGAAAAAATTAGCAAGCCGATCAACGCACCGCACACATCAAACACACGTTTGAGGCGGGCATCGCGTCCCAGTTCGCCGGCGATGCCGACGGCAAACCCGGTGCCCAACGCCGCCGCGCGTAAAACGATCAACGCCGGCGCAACTAACACAATTGGAAAATCGCGCTGCGCGATGAATGCAACGAGAGGTAAAGCGGTTGCAATGAACGCGCCGGCGATGAGTGCCGCCGCGAGCCACGCCAGCGATTGAAAAAAGCCGGCGACAAAAGTAACCGCGAAAAGCGCAAGCAAACCGATTTGCAGTTTCAACGTCGGCGGGGTGTGCGCGTCGCGCCACATTTTGCCGGGATGCCGCCGATGGACACGCACTTTCCAAAAGCCAATCCGGAATTTTCGCCGTGCGTATGTGGCGAGTGAGGTAACGTGTCGATGAAATACAATCGCGTTGGGCGCAAAAACCATTAGCTGATTTTGCCGCGCGAGCCGGAACGAAAATTCCTGATCCTCTACCGATGCGGTAGGAAACGTTTCGTCAAAGCCGGCGTTCTGCAAAAAGATGTCACGCCGGTACGCCGCGCTGTACGTGTCGATGAAATCAATTGATGATGCACGCGCCATCCGCGCGTACTTTTCTTCATACTCTAGTTGAACAAAGCGCGCGACCCATTCACGTTGCTTGGTGCGGTACGTCCCTTTTGCGCCGATAACATGAGTGTCTGCAAACGGCGCAAGCATCTGCGCGATCCAATTCGGCGTTGGTTCGCAATCGGCATCGGTGAACAACAACACAGCGCCGCGTGCATGACGCGCGCCTAAATTGCGCGCCGCTGCCGCGCCACGATGCATACTAGGAATCAATCGGACGTTGGGAAATTTCGCCACCACCGCCGGCGTCGCGTCGGTCGAACCATCGTCAATGACGATGATTTCGTATGCGTCGGCGGAAACGGTTTGCGCGCGCAAAGCCGTGAGGCATTGTTCGATTGTTTTTGCCGCGTTGAACGCCGGCACAATTACAGACACCAACATCACTCGCATTGTACACCATTTGGAGGAAATAATAAATCTGACGGCATTATTGCTCGATTCGCCAATTCGATCGATTTATCCAGAACACTAGTTCAGGGCTTGACAGATGCCCAAGTCGGTCTTATAATGGGAGCGCTCCCATCATTTGCACCAATCGGAGAGATTCTTGTGCCAACCCTCGAAGAGATTGCAAAACGCGCCAAAGTTTCTCGCTCCACTGTTTCGCGTGTGGTGAATCAAGACCCGCGAGTCAAGACCCAAACTCGCGAACGCGTTTTGGCCGTCATCAAAAAAGCGAACTATCACCCCAACCTTGCCGCGCGGAGTCTTGCCGCCGGGCGTACGCGCATCCTCGGCTTGGTGATTCCGATGGGCGTCACCGCACTCTTTACCGATCCCTATTTTCCAATCCTCATTCAAGGGGCAACCTCGGCGTGCAACGCGCACGATCATTCTGTGATGCTCTGGCTTGCTGAACCGGAGTACGAACGCCGCACCATTTCACAGGTTCTCCACAATGGCATAGTCGATGGTGTGATTCTTGCGTCGATGCTCGTCGATGATACGCTGATGCACTCGCTCATCGAGAGTGATTTGCCGTTCATTCTCGTTGGACGTCACCCAACCGACACGCGGGTGAGTTATATCGATGTCGATAACATCGCCAGCGCGCGCCAGATTGTCGAGCATTTGATCGCGCAAGGTTTTCGCCGCATTGCGACCATCACAGGTCCGATGAATATGATCGCCGGCGCGGATCGATTGGAAGGATACCGCGCCGCGTTGACCGCGCACAATATCCCCATCGACCCGACGCTGATCGCACTGGGTGATTTTTCGCAGAACGGTGGCTTTCTGGCGATGCAACAATTACTTGCGCTCAAGCCGGACGCCGTTTTTGTGAGTAGCGATACGATGGCGTTAGGCGCGTTGCGCGCGATTCGCGCGGCCGGGTTGCGTGTGCCAGCTGATATTGCGATGGCCGGTTTTGACGATATGCCTTTTGCGGAAACTACTGACCCGCCTTTGACAACGATCCGCCAACCTATTCAACACGCTGGGTATATCGCTGCTGAAACCTTGATCGATCTGATTGCACATCCAGATTCAGAGGCACGTCGAATTATTTTGCCAACCGAATTGGTTGTTCGCGCATCGAGTTTGAGAACTTGATGCGCTAGTTTAATTTGGAGGAGGTGATATCAGCCAATCAACCGTACCATTTTGAATTTCGATGATTAAAAATTTTGGTTCCCAGAGAGTAGAAAAAGTCTTATGCGTAGGTTAGTTTTGATCGTCGGGCTGATTGCGTTGCTCGCGCTCGTTGCGCGCACGCAAGCGCTGGGAAAGCCGGAAGCAAAACCTGTGCCGCCTCTGCCAGCCATCGCGCGAACGATTTCCGGCAAGACGTACGCGCTGGAAAACAATGCGCTGAATCTGCGCGGGTTCGCGTTGACGTTTCAGGACCAGGACGCGCTCTTCCGAATGTTCATCGGCGATAAACGCGCGGACGCGGCAGTTGGCTTGGATAATGTGTATCGCGTCACGCGCATCGAAGCGCGCGGCGATGTGGCGATGCGCGGATTCTGGCAGAACGACAAGACCTTCGTTATCCAGCAGCAGTTTCTGAACGAGGCAGATCGTTTAGAGTACGCGTTCACGTTCGACAAGGAGGTGGTTGATCTGCGTGTGAGTGGGTTCATCGAAAGTACTGTGGAACAAGTGCGCGGCAAAGTGCAAAATTAAAGTTCAAGGTTCAAAGTTCGATGTTGCGTTGTGTTTGCCAACCCTAAACTTGCAACCTCGAACGTCGAACCAACAAGAACAGGAGGGAAAAATGAAACATCTGACTCGCCGCGATTTTCTCAGACTCGCGGCAACCACACTCGGCGGCGCGATGCTCGCTGGTTGCGGAGGACGACAACTTGCCCAGATGACCGCAACGCCGGCAGCCCCCGCGCCCCCCACCATCGGCGTTGCGCCAACGTCTGTACCGCCCCGCGCCCAAGTGACCGCAACGCCAGTCGCTTCAGCGCGCCCCACCATCAGCGGCGCACCAACACCGACGCCGCCCAGTTTGACCGGCGCGCCCGATCTGTTGCTCGTCAACAGCAAGGTCATCACGGTGGATGCAAAGAACACGATCGCGCAAGCGGTCGCCATCAAGAATGGACGCATCCAAGCCGTCGGCACGAGCGATGAACTGCGCGCGCGTGCCGGCGCGACCACCCAAATCCTTGACTTGAAAGGCAAAGCCGTTACGCCCGGCTTGATTGACCCGCACCTTCATTTCCGCGCGGTAGGGTTGAACAATGCTTACTACACGCCGTTCTTGCCTCCAGATGTGAAGGATGTCCCCTCTCTCCAACGCGCCCTGGCGGATGCCATCAAGGGTAAACGACCCGGTGAATGGCTCATGGGGTACTATATGGTTTTGTCCGACAAGTCCGTTCCCACGAAGCAAGACCTGGATGCCGTGTCGCCCAAAAACCCAGTGTTTATCATGCACATCGGCGGTCACTGGGGTACAGCCAACAGCGTCGCTCTGCAGATGGCTCAAGTGACATCCAGCACGCCCAACCCGCAAGGAGGCATCATCGAAAAGAAGAATGGCGAACCAACGGGTGTCTTTTACAATCACCGCGCCATGGACGTGCTGCGCCAGTACGCCCCGCCGATCACGGCTGATCAGATCAAGCAATCTATCCTCACCACACAGACCCTCATGGCTTCCTACGGCGTGACCAGTTTTCACGACAACAATATCCGCGACCTGGACGATCTCCGTCTCTATCAAGAACTTTCACAGGAAGGCAAACTCTTCCTGCGAAACGATTTGTATCTGACCTTGGAATGGCCTGCCGATCTCAAGAAGGTGGACCAGGTCGCGCAGATTCAAAACGAGCTGACACGCTTCAGGGGCTTTAAATTCCTGATTGACGGACAGGGACCCACAGCATACTGCTCCAAGCCGCACAATGGTATCGAATGGCGATTGACCACCTGGGATCCAAAGATGTTCAAAGACACGATCCGCAGTCTGCATAACACGGGCTTGCAAATCTGCGTCCACTGTATTGGCGATGCCGCCGCCGACCTGACGCTGGAGGCGTATGAAGCCGCGATGAATGCCAACCCGCGCTCGGATCCGCGCCATCGGCTCGAACACGTCATTCTCGCCACGGCGCAAGCCACACGGAAAATGAAAGACCTGGGCGTTGTCGTCAGCACGCAGCCCGCCTTCATCTACCTGTTTGGCGAGGGCTGGAACTCTCTCTTTGGCGCCGAACGGATGGAGCGCATCATGGTGACGCAAGAATGGATCAAATCGGGCGTCCACGTCGCCATCGGTTCCGACGCGCCGTCTACGCCGTTTTATCACCCGCAAGCCACCCTGGCTGGCGCCATGACCCGTTATACCTTCAAACAAAACACCATCGGCGCCGATCAAAAATTTTCCTTTACCGAAGCCCTAAGGGCGCACACCTATGAGGGCGCATACTCTGGCCATCAGGAAAACGTCAAAGGGACTCTGGAAACAGGTAAGTTCGCGGATCTGGTCGTATGGACAACCGACCCATCCACCCTATCGGCTGAGGACCTGTTCAACAGCACCGTTGACCTGACGATGGTCGGTGGGAAGATCGTATTCAAGAGAACATAGCGTGGGATCAGCGAGGTGCATCGATGCGAGCCATACGTGTATGCGCAGATGATTGTCGGACGCGATGCACCGACGCACGGCGAAGCGAAAAATTCGTGGCTCACCGGCACCGCCGCGTGGAATTTCGTCGCGATCGCGCAGTACATTCTGGGGATTCGTCCAACATTCGATGGTTTGCAAATCGCGCCGGTGATTCCAATCTCGTGGAAGAAATTTTCTGCAACGCGCATCTTTCGCGGCGTCAGGTACTGCATTGAGGTTGAGCGCGCCGGCGACGGCAACGCGGTGTCGCTTGTCGTTGATGGCAAGGCGATTGACGGAAACAGTGTGCCGTTACCCCGTGATGCGCGAACGCAAGTTCATGTAAAGGCAATTCTGAAATGAAGAGCGATTTTTACGGTTTAGCAACTCGCGCCATCGAAAATAGCTTTGTGCGTGTGGAATTTCTCGCCGAAGCAGGACCTCGCATCGTTCGCTTATTTCTGCACGACTCGGATGAAAACTGGCTTGCGGAACTACCTGACAAACGGCTGAATACTTCCTTAGGCGATTATTTTTTTTCGCGGTGGACATCGCCTGTGGTACGCGCCGGAAAGCATACCGGTAACCTATCAGCCGGACAATGCCGGCGTCATCGTCGAAGAAATTGCCGATGGCGTGTGTTTGCATCAGCCGCCGGAGCCATTGACCGATATTCGCAAAAGCATCGAACTCCATTTGCATGCCAACCGCGCGAGTCTGACATTGACACATCGCATTGAAAATGCAGGTGCGCGTAAAATTGAACTCGCGCCGTGGGCGATCACAATGTTGCCGCTGGGCGGAGTTGTCATTTTGCCGCAGAACGCCCACGCCATCGATAAAGATGGCTTACAACCCAATCGGAATTTGGTGTTGTGGCAATACACGCACATCAATGATGCGCGGCTCGAACTGCGTGACGATGCGATTTACGTTCATGCGCGCGCGCAACTGCCGCCGTGCAAAATCGGTTATTTGAATCGCGCGGGGTGGATGGCGTATTGGCGTAATGAAAACTTGTTCGTCAAACGATTTGCGGTAGATGGCGAGGCGGGGTATCCTGATTTTCATTGCAACGCCGAGGTGTACTGCAATGATCAATTCGTCGAATTGGAAACGCTGGCGCCGATGCAATGGCTAGAATCGAACCAAATTGTCGAGCATATTGAAACCTGGGAATTTTACAGAGGCGTCCGACAGATCGAACAGTTTCAGGAGTTGATGAAATGACATTGGCTTTCCCTAAAGATTTTGTATGGGGCACGGCGACGGCATCGTATCAAATCGAGGGCGCGTGGAACGAAGACGGCAAAGGAGAATCGATCTGGGATCGTTTTGCGCACACGCCGGGGAAAATTGAAAATGGCGACACCGGCGATGTTGCGTGCGATCATTATCATCGTTGGCGCGAAGATGTCGCGTTGATGCGGCAGCTGGGTTTGCGCGCGTATCGTTTTTCGATTGCGTGGACGCGTGTTCTGCCGAATGGTCACGGCGCCGTGAATCAACGCGGGCTTGATTTTTATAATGGTCTCGTGGATGAATTACTCGCGGCGAACATCACGCCGTATATCACTTTGTATCATTGGGACTTGCCGCAAGCGTTACCTAACGGCTGGCTCAATCGCGACACCGCCGGGTATTTTGCGGATTACACCGCGCTCGTCGTGCGGCATTTGGGCGACCGTGTGAAAAATTGGATAACGCTCAACGAACCCTGGGTTGCGGCTTTTGTGGGGTACGAAGAAGGACGCCACGCACCGGGTGAAAAGAATACGCGGGCGGCATTTCAAGCGGCGCATCATTTGCTGCTCGCGCACGGACTTGGTATGCAAGCGATTCGTGCCAGCGCATCGCAAGCGAATGCGGGTATTGTCATCGATATGTTTCCAACGGAAGCGGGAACAGATTCGCCGCAAGACCAAGCGATTGCCGAACGGGCGTGGCAACGTGGCGCCGGCTGGTTTTTGGGTCCACTGGTGCACGCTAGTTATCCGGCAGAAAGATGGGATTCGCTTGGAGCTAACACACCCCCAGTTTTACCGGGCGACTTGGCATTGATTGCGCAACCGATGGATTGGCTTGGCGTGAATTATTACTCGCGTCATCTCGTCCAGAACGGTGTGTATGTCAAACCCGTGCCGGGTTCGGAGTATACCGCAATGGGGTGGGAAGTTCACGCGCCCGCGTTGGGTAGATTGTTGCACCGCATTCATCACGCTTACAAACTGCCGCCGATCTACATTACCGAAAACGGTGCGGCATTCCGCGACGAGGTTAATGCGGAGGGCGCGGTGCACGATCCACGGCGACTGAATTACGTCCGCGAGCATCTGCAACAAATTCACGACGCAATCCAAGCGGGCGTCGATGTGCGTGGATATTTCTTGTGGTCGCTCATCGACAACTTTGAATGGGCGTATGGTTTCTCAAAACGCTTTGGCATCGTCTACGTCGATTTTGCAACGCAAAAGCGGATTATCAAAGACAGCGGCAAATGGTACGCGCGCGTTATTGCACAGAATGGCATCGAGTAAAATTCACTGGAAAAAGACGGAGGCGAATGACCTCCGTCTTTCTATTACGATTCGTATTCCTGGCGCAATTTTTCCCAACGCGCAACGCTATCCTTGAATCCCCCGGGACGATTGCGCGCGTGCCACAGTTGGCGGTATCCTGTAACGATGCGCGCCAAATCGATTTTGAGTTTGCGTTTTAGCGCGCGTGCTTTGGTCGGATTCATTTCGATGGCGAGCAAACCACGCTGACCGGCGTGCCGCAAAATCGACGCAGCGCTTTCAAATTCGGCGCGCACAAGTTTCGCGTCAGCGCGCGCAGATTTCGCTTTGGGTAGTGGTTTCATCGCGCGGTCGATGGCGCGTTGTGTGCGTTTCAGTGCGGCCGGCGTAACGCGATGAATCTTTTCTGGTATCGCGTCGAGATTCCATTGCAGGATACGAAACAGCGCGTTTGAATTGTGCAGGGCGATGCCAAGTTCATTGCACGCGTTTCCCAGAGCGAATGCGATTTGCCCAAGTGTCCCGGTCGGATCGCGGAAAGCCAACACACTTGTTGCGTGCGCAACATCGATGTTGCGATTGGCTTCAAGCGCCCAACTGACTGCCGCGCCGTACGCGAAACCGATATAACTGAACGGCAAGTACTGCCAATGCCCATTATCGCCCCAGTCGGTATTCAAGTAACCGATTGCGTTATGCTTCAACCCATTTTCAGCGGCGCGGCGCAAATTAGCCAACGCGTTATCTGTGCGACCAACAATCGAATTCCACGATGACGTGCCGGGACAAACGTAGAATGGAATCCCGGCTTTGGCAAACGCCGCACCGTCTTTGTCAAACGGATGATTGGCTTCATACCCCCATTCGAGTGCGATGACATCGCGCGGTAATTCATTGATAAGTTCGGGATGCTGAATGATGATGTCGCCCCAAAACATCATCGTGTGTCCGCGAATTTTGACCGCGCGATAAATCTTCATCAGAAAATCGAGATAGACACGCCCGATGCCGCGCGTCTCGCATTCGATTTTGCTGCGCCCCTGACCCAGGTCGACTGTTTCATCACAGCCGACGTTGAACAAACGCGACGAGAAATTGGGCAAGAGTTCGTCGTACAATTCTTCGACGAGCGCGAGTGAGCGTGGATCGCCCGGATTCAGCGTGAAAGGTTGATCGAAATGTCCCCAAACAGTATCGCACCCGTCCGGGCATTCTGCCAAATCACGATAACGGTCGTGGATTAGCCAGGGTCGCATGTGCCCAAACGAATTTTGGTTTGGCACCAGTTCGATGAATCGTTCGCGGCAGTACGCATCCAGCTCGATGATTTCCTGTTCCGTCATCGGCGAGGCGTTTTTCCAAACGGTGCGGTGGTTGCGGTACGTAAAAGTATGTTCCATATAAAGTTGGAGTTGATTGATCTTCCACGAGGCAAGCAGATCAACAAGGTCGAACAAGGTTGGCATCGTCGGTACTTTGTCGCGCGAGATGTCGAGCATCACGCCGCGAGTGGGAAAATCCGGGTAATCGACAATGCGAACGCAACGTAGTTTGTTCGTTTGTTGCTCGATGAGTTGGACGAGCGTACAGACCGCATAAAAAATTCCGCGCGGTGAACCGGCGATGATTTCAATGCCGTTTGCCGCAATGTCGAGTTCGTAACCTTCGGCGCGGTTGATGCGATTTGAATCCACCAGCACTTTTGCGCCGATGTCGTCGCCGGTTGCGGTGGCGGCAATCGTCCAATCGATTTTGCGTTGACGCAACGCGTTGCATAATCGTTGCGCGGAAAATCGCAATGCCTGTGCCGGTGCGCCAAGCAAGGCGATGCGTTTCTTCGTCGTCAATTTGTAATTGCCATTACGCCACTCGACTTGGCGCGGCGTCGGCAAAAGCACTAGTCTGTCACGAAGCATGGTTTCGTCTCCATTTTCTCGCGGTTCTTACAAAATGTTCATTAAACGTTATCTGAAATAAATATTTTCCACGAAGGTCACGAAGAACCACAAATTATTTCTTCTGATTTTAGTGTCCTTCGTGTTCTTCGTGGTTGATTTTCCTTGTTTCGGATAACGTCTATCGATATTCTACGGTAGGAATTTCCCAGTGTCAAAAAGTCCTTGAGTGTTTGACGCTCCCCGCCAACTCCGGTATAATCGACGCACTTTCAAAGGAACGTGCAAACTGTGATTCATCTGCGTTCAATCGGTTTCATCTTCATCGCCCTCGTCTTTTTCACCTTTCAATTTGACTCTGCTTCCGCGCTCGCGTCCAACAGCCAACTCATCGTCTCCGCCGAAAGTGGTGGCGCGTGGAATCTTTTTGCCGCTGATCCAGCAACCGGCGCGTGGCAAAAAATTGCGCTGAATGCCTTGCCCGCGCGCGAGCCAGCCATTTCGCCGGACGGCAAAACGATTGCGTTTCGTTCCAAGCGCGACGGCGTGTGGGAAATTTACACGATGCCGGTGAACGGCGGCAACGCCAGCCGGCTCACGCGCGGAATGATTTACAACGGCGCGCCGGTCTGGTCGCCCGACGGAAAAAAGATCGCCTTTGAATCGTACGCGCACGGCGATTTGGATATTTGGGTGATGAACGCCGACGGCACTCAACCCGTCAACTTGACCGATAAAACAGAAGCGTACGATTACGCGCCAGCGTGGTCGCCCGATGGCAAATGGATTGCGTTCACCAGTTGGCGCACCGGCACGAAACAAATTTTCATCGTCGCCGGCGATTGTGTGAAAAATTGCATAGCGACAAACGTTAGCCAAAACAAGTTCGACGATTTTGAGCCGGCGTGGTCGCCCGACGGCAAGAAACTGGCTTTTGTTTCCGAACGCGATGGACAACGCGCGATCTACACCGCCGATTTTTCATCGACCGGGTTGAAGAACGTCAAGCGCGTGACGTTTTCCGGCTGGGACGATCAACCGGCGTGGTCGCCGGACGGACAATCGCTTGCGTTCATTTCGGTTCGCCCCACCCGCACGCCGATTTACATCGTCGCCGCCGACGGCACCGGCATTCCGCGCATCGTCGATAACGGACCCGCGATGGCATCGTCGATGACGTGGGCGAACGGCGCGTTTGCAAATATCGACGATGCAGCAAACGACGAGCGCGCGTTGTACACCGAACAACCTGACCGCGCGCCGGCGGACAGCGGTCATCCGTACGAGTTTCGCCGGCCGCGCGCGTCGCGTTTGGAATCGGGAGTCAGCAAGTTGAACAGCCGCGTCGTCGATTCGTACAATGCGTTACAAGAGCGGGTCAAACAACAAGTGGGGTACGATTTTCTTGCCATCGTCTCGGATTTGTTCCGCGCGGTCGATGTGAAATGCGATGTCACGTGCGACACGTTATCGTGGCACAAAGCCGGGCGCGCGGTCGACACGCGGCTTGATTACAGCGATGCGCGCGTCGGCAATGGTTTAGAAATCGTGCGCGAAGATCAGCTAGGCGAAACTTTTTTCCGGGTTTATTTGCGCACCGCCGCGCAAGACGGCACGCTGGGCGAACCGCTGAAAGATGCGCCGTGGGATTTATCGTACCGCGCGCGTTGGATCGTTGGCAAAGGTGAAGGCGGCACGCTCAAGCCGGTGCCATACGGATTCTACGTCGATTTCACGGAACTTGCGCGGCAGTACGGTTGGCGGCGCATTTCCGCGCACGATGGCGAAGAATTCGATTGGAAGACGAACAAGCTGGGCGCCGAGTATTGGCATTATCAAAATCAACAGAGTTTGAATTGGTATCAAGCGATGCGGGAAGTGTACGCGGAAAGTGAGTTGAAAGCGATTGTCGAGTACGACGCGCTTGTGCGATCCGGTTACGAACCGTATGTGATTTTTCTCAAGGGGATTCCACTCCCGGCAAAAGCGTGGCAGTGGAATGCGCTGAATCCATAAAGGAATCGATGGCTCAACCTGTTGCGCCGGTTTCGCCGCAGATGCGGCGTTTCATCATGGCAGTTGACCGCGTGATCGTGTTCATCACGCAACACTGGCTTGCGCTCGTAATTATTTTTTTGACGATTTTTGCCGGCTTGCCGTTTCTTGCGCCGGTCTTGATGCACTATGGCATCATCGTCCCCGCCGAACTGATCTACAAAGGGTACGGCGTCACGTGTCATCAATTATCGTTTCGCACATATTTTTTCTTCGGCGAAAAAACGGCGTACACATTGGCGGAACTGCAAAACGCGCTTGGCGTGAACAACCCCGCCACCGATGCATTCTTCTGGCGCGATTTCATCGGCAATCCGCAACTGGGGTATAAAATGGCGTGGTGCGAACGCGACGCATCGATTTACGTTGCGATGATTGTCGCATTCGTTTTGTTGGGCTTGATCCGTACGCGCGTCAAGCCGCTCGATTGGCGAATTTATTTGCTCTTCGTCCTGCCGATGGCAATCGATGGAACGTGGCAGTTACTCACCAGTCCGATTCACCTGATTTCTTTTTTGCCGGTGCACGAAAGCACGGCTGATTCGCGTCTGATCACGGGCGCACTGTTTGGGCTTGGTTCCGTGTGGCTCATTTTTCCGCACGTCGATCAAGCGATGCGCGACGCGTACCACGACGCACTTGGCCAATTCGAACGCGCCAAAGCGCGGGAGCAATAAATTCACTGCACAATTAGGACGCTAACGAGCGCGAACAAACGCCGACGAAGAATTTATCGGCGTCCAAGATGTTTTTGAGTTTGGTTTATTCAATTTAGGAATCGTGAAATGCAATTAACCACGAGTAATCGTCGCACCGAAATCATCGGTTGGGCAGGTCCGGCTTTTTTGCTCGGACTCGTCGTTGTTTTTTGGCTGTTGCCTTTTCCGCTGTTGGAAAAACTGCACGGGATTTGTTTCGGGATTTGCCCGCAACGCCCCACGCATTCGTACGCGCTTGGCGGCACCACTTTCCCGGGCGAAACTTTTTTGCGTGAGAATTTACCCGGCTTTGCCATACTCGATCCGGCAACGCCGCAACAACTCCCCATTTGCGCGCGCGATTCCGGGATGTACTTGGGATTCATTACCGTGTGGGGCTATCTCATTGCGTTAGGACGCGGTCGCGCAAGAGGATTGCCGCCGTGGCAAATTACGCTCACCTTGATACTCTTTGTCGGCGTGATGGGTTTTGATGGCGTCAATGCTTTACTCAATGATCTGCATCAAAACGTGCCGGCAATTCCGTACCTCTACGAGCCGCAACTTCAATTGCGGCTGGGCACCGGCTTGTTAACCGGTGTCGCGTTCGCCGGGATTCTGACGCCGGTCGTCAATATGACATTGTGGCGCCAGAATGATCCGCGACCGAGCATTGCCACTTGGCGACAACTGGTTGGGGCAGTTGGAGTCGTGACGATAGTGTTCGCCATCAATGAATCGCGGCTGGGACTCTTTCTCTACCCGGTCGCGCTCACGATTGGCGCGAGCGTGCTGATTTTAATCGGTTTGATCAACATGGTTTTCGTCTTGTCGATTTTTCGCAAAGAGTGCATCGCTGAAACGTGGCGCGACGCACTCAACCCGTTTGCCGTCGGCGTGTTTTTTGCGCTGATCGAACTGGGATTGCTTGCGCTGATGCGGTATGCAGTGCTGGGTACCACCGTGTTGCCGTAAGACACTTGACACCCGACGCAATCGGCGTTAGGATTGGGTCAAATTATCGAGGAGAGAAATTTCTGGAAGCAAACGAACTCGCGCGATTGATCGTCGATCTGATTTCGGATAAAAAAGGCGAAGATATTTTACTGCTCGATACGCGCCCGGTGTCCATCATCGCCGATTACTTTGTGATTGCGACGGCGGATAACGTGCGACAAATGAAAGCCATCGCTGATGATATTCATCGACAATTGAAAAAATATCACGTCCTGCCATTGGGCATCGAAGGGACGAGCGAATCCGGGTGGATGCTGCTCGATTACAACGGCGTGATCGTTCACTTGTTCAGCCGCGCAATGCGCGATTTCTATCACCTTGAAGAATTGTGGGTACACGCGCCAGTTGTGGTGCGGATGCAATAATATATGAAACAAAAAACGACGCAAGAACTTGCGTCGTTTTTTGTGTACTGTCGATTGATAGTTATTCATTCACCTTACGCAAACCGAATTGTTTTACCGCAAAGCACACGGAGACCGCTGAGATTTTTCAGGATTTTTCTCTGCGAACTTTGCGTTCTCAGCGGTGAAATTGCGTAACGTCAGTTATTCATTCACCCAGCGGTCGATCTCACGTGAATACGTAACCAATTCGTCCGGCTTGAACCACAGCGCAATTTCATTCGCCGCCGTTTCCGGCGCATCGGACGCGTGAATCAGATTGCGCAACCCCATCAACGCGTAATCGCCGCGAATCGTCCCGGCTTCCGCTTCCCAGGGTCGCGTTGCGCCAACCATTTTGCGGACAACGCTGATCGCTTCGTGTCCTTCCAGCACCATCACGACGACCGGGCTGGAGCCGATATAATTGACCAAGCCCTCGTAAAAGAATTTGCCTTGATGAATGGCGTAATGTTTTTCCGCGAGGTCGCGGCTCACCTGCATCAATTTGAGCGCGACGATTTTTAGTCCGCGTTCTTCAAACCGAGTCAGAATTTTGCCGGTCAAGCCGCGTTGAACTCCATCTGGTTTGACGATGACGAGTGTGCGTTGCAAAGTTTCCTCCCATTGATTTAAACTAAAACCTTGCGAAAGCGGTTGCCCCTTCGCAAGGTTTTGTATTCAAGATACATGCTCCAACACAAAACGATAACGCTCCAACGCTTCTGCCAATCGATCCACGCGCGTGTACGCATCGCCGAGGATGCGGTGTGCTTCCAGCGGAACATCGATCCGCTGAATCAAAACTTCCAAATCGTCGATCACCTCGCGCACGAGACGCGGCGCGTGTTGCACCAAATAATCGTACTCGGTCAATGCATCGTTCCAGCGATGCGCGTCGCGATGTGCGCGCGCTTGAACCAAATGTCCGTACCCTTTGGGTTGGCGTTTGCGTTTGGGTTCGACCGGCGCCGCCGGTGTTTCCACAACGATAGTTTCGACCGGCGGCGACGGCGGCAATTCAACCACAATCGATGGCGCTTGGGGCGGCACAGCAACCGGCTCCGGCTCGGCGAGGGGCGGCAGTTCAAAACCCACCCCCGGCAATTCTGTCGACTGGCTGACCGGCACTGGCGCTGGCTCTTCTAATTTCGACATCCAATCCGGTACCGTTTCTTCGGCTGGTAATTCTTCTCGTCGCGTCGATGGTTCTGCCGGGATTGGTGCTGGTTCTTCTAATTTCGACATCCAATCCGGCACCGGCTCTTCGACAGACGTTTCTGCTCGTTGTGCCGATGGTTCTGCCGGGCTTAGTGTCGGTTCTTCTAATTTCGATATCCAATCGGGTGCCGGCTCTTCGGCCGGTAATTCTTCGCGTTGCGCCGCCGGTTCTTCGACGTGCATTGCTTCTTGCGGTGTGGGTTGCTCTGTTACTGTTTGTGTTGGTGGTTGTTCTTGCACGACCGGCAGTTCAACCGGCTTGGTTATGGGCGAAGCAAGCCACGTGGGAATTTCTTCCGCTGGTGCGGTTGCAGATTCCGCTGGCGCTATCCACGAAGGCAGTTCTTCGCTAGTTGTCGGCGCCGGTTCTGCGGGGGCAGGCGCGGCTGTTTCACTTGAGCTTGGCAAACCCTGCATCCAATCCGGCGTCGCTTGAGGCGATTGGTCTCCCGGCATCAGTTCGGTTGTTGTCCGTTCGGCGGTCGAAGCGGGAGGCGTGCTGTCCAACCACGTCGGCATCGCTTTTTGTTCGTCGGGTGTTTCAAGTTGAACGGATGGTTCCGTTTTCGGCACGTTGAGCCAATCGATGCTTGGTGCCGGCGGCGAGGGTGTGCCGGTTTCTTCCACTGGGAGCTCGCGCAATTGAGATACCCAATCGGCGGTTTCTTCGCGCGGCGATTCGGTTTTCTCCGCCTCTTCGATGGGAGAACGACGAAGCCACGCCGGCAAGCTATCGTCAGCGGTAATTGGCGTGGCAGGTTCTTCGGGCAGAGCCGTTTGGATTGTCGGCTCCGCCGGCGCGAAATCGGCAGGCGTTTCCATCATCTCGCCGAACATAGACGCCGGCGGGGATCCGATTGCCGCTGGTTCGATGCGGAATGATTCCACACCTTCGACGTAACGCGGGACGGTGGTGTGAGGCGCCGGCAAAAGCGAGTGTGCGCCGAGCATCCGCGTGGCAACTTGATTGAGCGGGTCGAGCATTTGCGCGCGTTGCAGGTACACATCGCTCTCGGCGAGACCGGTTTCGTGCCACGCGGCGCCGAGAATCAAATTGGCTTTGAGACAGTACGGCAGTTGTTCTAAAATACTTTGTGCCACTTGGGCGGCTTCGCTCACGCGCCCCATTCGCCACAGTGTTTCCGCCAACGCCACGCGTATATCAAAGCGCGAAGGCGTGCCGGCGATAATCGCCCGAAATTCCTGAATCGCTTGACTGAACAAACCGTCGCGCGCATAAATCCGCGCGAGTGCGCCGGGGGTTAGTTTGGCGCGCGCGTGTGCTTTCACGTCCACTTCGTTATAAAGTCGCACAAGTTCTTTTTGCAATTCCGAATTGCCGGGCGCTAACTCAAACGCGCGCTCCATATTCCAAACTGCTTCATTCACCAACTGCTCTTGTTCAAAGACAGTGGCTAAACCAACATAGGCAATGGCGTTTTCCGGATCCGCACTCAGCACGCGCTGAAACGCGTCCTTGGCACCATCGTACTCGCGCTTTTCCAAAAGTGCTTCGCCCATTTGTCGATACGCGTCGATGTACTTTGGATAATAGCGCAAGACGTGTTTACAAATCGCAATCGCTTCATCATTGCGATCGTGATGGATCAATTCGCGCACCTGATCTGCGTAGCTGGCAAGTGTAACCTGCTCGTCCACAGCATCCTCCCCAATCGATGGCATTATCGCTCAAAGAATCGAAATAGTCAATTAAACCTCAGACTAATCGATGGATGCCTTTCAGTTGCTCAATCATTTCATCGACCAAGCGATGACCGCGCGGCGAGGGTCCCAGCGGGTCCGGGATTTCCGCATCGCCAAGCAAAGCGTGAAACGATGCCGCAACGCCGTGCGCAAGAGCGGGCAAATTGTAGCCGCCTTCCAGCGTAAAGACGATGCGCCCATCGCAAAAATCCTCCGCGATTTCAACGAGCGTCCGCGAAATCGCGCCGTACCCGGCAATCGATAGATTTTCCGCCGCAAGCGGATCGCTCCAATGCGCGTCGTAGCCCGCCGAGACGAGAACAAATTGTGGACGATAACGTTCGGCGAGCGGAAAAAATAATTCGTCAAAGATTTTCCGAAAACCGTCGTCGCCGACGCGCGGCAGGAGCGGGACATTGACCGTGAACCCGCGCCCCTCACCCTCACCGATTTCGTGCCAATCGCCGGAGCCGGGATAGTGCGGGAACTGATGCGTCGAACAGTACAAAACGCGCGGTGTGTTGTAGAAAATGGCTTGTGTCCCGTTGCCGTGATGCACGTCGAAATCGACGATCATCACGCGTTCGAGTGTGTGCGTGTTCAATAAATGTTGCGCGGCAATCGCGATGTTGTTAAAGAGACAAAAGCCCATCGCGCGATTGGCGGTCGCGTGATGTCCCGGCGGGCGCACGAGCGCAAACGCATTATCGATTTCTTTCTTCATCACCGCATCTGCCGCGCGGACGAGCGCGCCAGCGGCAAGGTATGCCGCGTCTAGTGAATGTGCGTTGGCGTACGTGTCCGGGTCAAAATGTCCGCCGCCGCGCGCAACGAGATTCTTGACGCGCGTCAGATGCTCGGGAGTATGCACCGCGCGAATTTGTTCATCGGTTGCGGGAATCGGTTCTAGCGCGACGAGCCGTGCCAACAAACCGGTTTCGCGGAGGACGCGCATAATTTCCTGCAATCGTTCCGGCGATTCGGGATGGTCTAGTTCTTGATGAGCAAGGAAAAGGGGCGCATACACGTACGCCGTTGTCATTGAGTATCTCCCATCCAAAGGATGACGCGATTGCGTCCACTGTGCTTGGCGCGGTACAGCGCTTGATCGGCGCGTTGGATCAAAGCGTCAAAGGAATGGGTCGTTGCATCGAACATCGCGATGCCGGCGCTGACGGTAACGCGTGTCGTGATTTCTTGTCCCAGCGCAATATCGGTTTCAGCAAGCACCTGACACAACCGCTCGACGACTTGAATGGCGGCGGCTGAATCTGTCTCGGGAAGCAAGAGCGCAAATTCTTCACCGCCGTAGCGCGCCGCTAAATCGGTGTTGCGTAATTGGGCTTTACACATTTGAGCGATCGCTTGCAGAACGTGATCGCCCGCCGCGTGCGTATAGGTGTCGTTGACGATTTTGAAATGATCGATGTCTAACATCGCAACGGCAAGCGGGTGATTAAAGCGTTGGGCGCGGTTGATTTCATCGCGACCGCGCTCGAAGAGCACGCGGCGGTTGGGCAAGCCGGTCAGTTCATCCGTCGCCGCCAGTTGCTGAACTTCTTCGTAAAGTTGCGAATTTTGAAGTGCGATGGCGGCTTGAACCGCGATATGTTCCAGCGTTTCGATTTGCTGGGGCGAGTACGCGCAGGGTTGATAACTCTGCATCGAGATGACGCCGACCACGTGATTGCGCACAATGAGTGGCACACCAAGAAAGGAACGTGCAGGGATGCCGCCCACACGAGTCAATTTGACCGGCGGCAGGCGTGCCGGATCAAGCGTGTCGGGCAGGTACAACGTTTGCCGGGTATTGATGATGTATCCCGCCAAGCTAGGGTCCTGGCGAATATCGCGCGGGGGATGACGTACGTAGCCCCGTGCTCGAAGAAATAAACTAGCGTTAGCCGGTGCGTTGCTTCGCTGTACTGCGCTACGAAAAATACGTCGACCGGGGCGATTTGCCGGCATTGTTCGTGCAAGGTGGGCAACAGTTTTTCCATCGCCAGCCCCTCGGTGATTGCTACATTGATGCGATTTATCGCGGTCAATTGCTCGGTATATTGCCGCATTTCGCTGAACAATTGCGCGTTGCGAATCGCAATACCGACGTTGGCGGCAATCGTCGTCCATAAGCGCAAGTCCGAATCGGTGAAAGCGTTTTCTGATTCGTAATTTTGCGCGGCGATCACGCCGATGACTTGATCGCCAACAATCATCGGGACCCCCAGCCATGCTCGCGGGCGCCTGCGGCCCGGGACGTTAAAGTATACAACTCCCAAGTTGGCGCTTTGACGCTCGTAATCTTGGTTGATGAGGAGTGGGCGGCGCGAGCGGATGATCACCGAAGTCAAACCTTTTCCCAACGGCATAGGTGGCGCGGAGATAAATTCATCATAATATCGCCAATAAGGTATGTTGATGATTTGCGTTTGCGCATCATAGAGTGAAATAAAGACGCCGTGCGCGTTGAGCAACTGGCGGACTTTGTCGCCAATGGTTTGGAGCATCAAATCCAAATTCGTCTGCGACGTAACCATTTGGCTAACATCATTGATGGTGCTTAGTTCAACTAGGTGCTGGCGGATTTCTTGTTCCGCTTGTTTGCGGTCGGTAATATCGCGCGCAATGGCTAGGCGACCAATGATCTGTCCATGATGATTTTGCAGTGCGGTCAAGCGGACGTCCAAATGTTGCGGAGAAGATGGTGTTGCGGCAATTTCGATTTGCGCCTGCCGAAGGTTGCGGCGATGCGCCATCAAGTCACGCCAGGGGTGCCACACCTGAGCCGCCGATTTGCCAAGCACGTCAGCGCGTTTTTGTCCAACCAATCGTTGCGCGGCAGGATTCATATCGACGATGCGATCCTGAGCATCCATCACGAGAACCGCATCGTTCATATTTTCGATCAATACATCGCGCGCGATGGGCGCTAAATCGAACAAATTCAGTCGAAAGATGTTCCACGCGATGATCCAGCCCGACAGCGAAAAAGCCATTGGTGTCAGGTCTAAACTTGGAATCGGACTGAGATTTAGCAGGTACAGCACATTCCAGAAGACCGACACCGCCACGCCAATGAGCAAGCCGCCCGCCTGACGCCGATAGACTCCTTCCAGTCGAACAAAGGATTGAATCAGCAGCCAAGTGCCGAGGGTCAACATGGCGTAAGTATAAATGATAGCAACCCCAAACCAGGGTCCGCGTCCGTAAACCAAGATGTTGTCTTGAAGCGGGCTAAAGGTAAACTGGCTCCAGAGTAAATGATGCCATTCATTGGTCCACGCCATCACCAGCGTGATGGTTGGTATAACGAACAACACGCCAACAGTACGGCGGGTCAACCATTTGAACTGTTGACTGTATGCTAAGGCAAACAGCAGAAAGAATACTGGCGCGGTAGAAATTCCAAAGTAAGAAACTTGACTCCAAAATACTTTGAGCGGCACGGTAGTTACCAATGCCTCGAACGCGTTAGCCACTGCCCACTCGGCAAATGCCAGCATCAACCAGGCAAGCGGCGTTGCGCTCGGCGTCTCACGCCGGTTCCAGCAAAAATGTGCGACGACCAGAGAAACAATTGCCGTTGCCAAGCAAGCGGTAGAATAAAAGACTAGAACAAGATTCATCGGAATTCTATCGTTGAGTGTGATTCCGGCTAACTTGCGCCAAGCGTGTTCGCGCCCGCCACGCGACGCCGGTCGGATAACCAACCATCTTTGCGATGTCGCCGGTGATGCGAATGATCGGAACCCAAATGACGGCGCGCAATTTATCGACAAATGAAAATAAAGTGAGCATTGGCACCAAGCGTTTGTACGGCGTCCAGAACATTCCTATAAATCCAAATCCCAAAACCAAAAAACCAAAGCCCCACAACCCAAAGCCAAAAAGTGCCAAGAGAAATGGTACGCCAATGAGATACGTTGCGTATCGTATGACGTGGCGCGCGAACCACAAATTTGCTTTGCCGTCGCCGCGCGCGTATTGATAATACTGCCTGAAAAACGCGCGCAGGTTGGAACGCGGGCGAAAATGCACAACGGCGCGCGGCGCAAACACAAAACGAAAACCGGCATCGCGCAACGCAAAATCGAAAATCAAGTCCTCGCAGAAATCCAGCCACTCGGGGTAGCCGCCAACCTTTTCCCACGCCGATTTCCGGAATGCAATCGAACGACTTGACGGCAAAAAACTTTGGGGCTTGATGTCGGCGAGCGCGGGGAGGGTGGTTGCCGCGAGCGCGGTTTCAAAGACGCCGACCGGCGCGGGGATGAAAAAGCCGGAAACGACATCGACCGAGGATGGATGACCGATGACCGATGATTGGCTTCTGTCCTCGGTCTGCTGTCCTCCGTCTTCAAACGGTTTCACCAATTCTTCGACCCAGTTTTCATCCAGCCGCGTCCCGGCATCGGTGGAGCAAATGATGTCGCCGGTTGCTTCACGAATTGCGCGATTGCGCCCTTGCGAAATATTCGCGCCCGGCTGTTCGATGATTTTCAATTGCCAACGCGCCGCGTGCCCACGCAACACATCGAGCGTGTGATCCGTCGAACCGCCATCGACAATCACAATTTCATCGGGCGCGCGCGCTTGTGCGGCAATCGAAGCGAGCCAGTGCGGCAAAGACCCGGCTTCGTTTTTCACCGTCGCAATGAGTGAGACTCGCATACCCTAATTATATCACAAACAAATCTTGTCCAAAATAGGATTCAATGGTATACTCGCGCACCGATAGTTCAACGCAGTCCGCAACGCAGCGGCGTTCTCCGCGCCCAGGGGACGCCGCTGAATTTTTGCGCTTGTCAACGAAAGGTTCTGGAGGTTCGTTTGTGAGTTGGATTTTGAGCTGGATTTACATTCTTGCCGCATCTGCGCTCGCCGTGTACGGATTTAACATTTTGCTTACTGCTTGGTTGTACTGGCTCAAACGCAATGAAAAAACAGCGACGCCGGCGCTCGCGGAAATACCGCGGGTTACCGTGCAATTGCCGATTTACAACGAACTGTATGTCGTCGAACGATTGATTGATGCCGCCGTCGCGCTCGATTGGCGACGTGACCGCTTGCAGATTCAGGTCCTCGACGATTCGGACGATGAAACAACGACGATTGCACAAACGCGCGTCGATTATCATCGCCGGCGCGGAATCGAGATTGCCCTTTATCGCCGCGCGGATCGCGCCGGGTTCAAAGCCGGCGCGCTCGCCGAAGGATTAAAGTCCGCGACCGGCGAATTCGTTGCGATCTTCGACGCCGATTTTGTGCCGCCGGTCGATTTGCTGAAAAAGACAATTCCGCATTTTCTCGCGCAACCGGCAATCGGAATGGTGCAAACGCGCTGGGGTCATTTGAATGCCACGTACTCGCCGCTGACGCGCGCCGAAGCCATCGCGCTCGATGGGCATTTTGTCGTCGAGCAATCGGCGCGGCATCGACACGATTTGCTTTTCAATTTCAATGGCACGGCCGGCGTTTGGCGGCGCGCGTGCATCGACGATGCCGGCGGCTGGCACGGTGACACGCTGAGCGAAGACCTCGATCTGAGTTATCGCGCGCAACTGCGCGGCTGGAAATTTTTATTCTTGCCGGATGTCATCTCGCCCGCTGAACTGCCGCCGCAAATTCACGCCTACAAACGCCAGCAATTTCGTTGGGCAAAAGGATCGACCCAGGTGTTGCTCAAACTCGCGCCGGCATTATTGCGCCGCCGCGATGTGCCGTTGTTCAAACGCGTCGAAGGTCTGTTGCATCTCTCCGGTTATTTGATGAACCCGCTGATGTTGATCTTGCTCCTCGCCAGCGTGCCGTTGATGCGGGTGGACGCGCGGACGCCAGATGTGATGTTGTACTTTAGTTTGGCGATGCTTGGTCCGATCGTGATGTACGCGTTATCGCAACGCGCGTTGTATCCCGATTGGCAATCGCGTTTTCGCTACTTTTTCATTTTGCTTTTGCTTGGCACCGGCATCGCGCTCAACAATTCGATTGCCGTGTGGGAAGCCATCACGCGGCGCGGGAATACGTTTCGCCGTACCCCCAAGTTTCACGTGGAAAATGCCGGCGATGCGTGGAACACCAAACGCTACGCGCTCCCGCTCGGTTGGGAAGTGATCGGCGAATGGCTGTTGTCGGCGTATGCGTTTGCCGGCGTGGTGATTGCATGGCAGAATCATCTGTTCTGGACGTTGCCTTATCTGGTGTTGTACTGTATCAGTTTTGCGTACGTCGGCGGTTTGAGTTTGTGGCACGCGCGCCCGGCACACAGAATCGCAAATTTCAAATTGCAGATTGCCGATTAAAAACAAAACAGTCGAATCAGGCAGATGCCCGCATTCGACTGTTAGCGCAATTTGAAATCAAAAATCACATTCGCGGTTTCATCGCGCGTGCAATCGCTTCCTTTTCTTCTGCGGTCAGCGTGTACGTCGATTGCCCGCCGATAATCGGTTTGGCGTAAATTCGCACATCGACCCGGGAATGAAGCGAACTGATGACCGCGCCGTCAGCGTAATCGTCCAGAATAGCCATCGCAAAACTTTGGTCGCCGCCCTTGTCCTGAAATGGATTAAACCGCACCACGCCGATATGCTGAACGAGGTACGGCAGTTTTGTTTCTACCCCATCGACCCGGCTGTTCACGCTCTGCGCTACTTGTTCGACGTGTTCCATCCGCGCGATGAAATCGAGCAACGTCGCTTCCAAATCCGTGCCGCCGCGCCCGGTCATTAACGCCCGAAATAAACCGGCAAGTTTGCGATACCGATATTCGACGAACGCGAGCCAGCCGCCGAGCATCAGCACGATCAGCAACAGAAGGATAACTAGAATTTCCACCGCGTCCTCCGCAACAGGTTGACAGCATTGTAACGCGATAGTGTCATCACGTCAAGGAGAAAAATGCGATTGCTCATCGCCACGCACAATCGGGGCAAGCTGATCGAATATCAGGAAATGTTCGACGATCTCCCGGTCGAACTTGTTACCCTCAACGAAGTCGGAATTCGCGATGACGTCGAAGAAACCGGCGCAACACTTGCCGAAAACGCGCGGCTCAAAGCGGTGGAGTACGCGCGGCAAAGCGGACTGCTCACGCTTGCCGATGATTCCGGCTTGGAAGTTGATGCGTTAAACGGCGAACCGGGGGTGCGTTCCAAACGTTACGCCGGCGAAAATAAAAGTGACGCCGCACGCAACGAATTTCTACTCGCCAAATTGCGCGACGTGCCGCCCGGCAAACGCACCGCGCGTTTTCGTTGCGCAATTGCAATCGCAATGCCGACCGGCGAACTGTGGGAAACCGATGGCGTGTGCGAAGGCGAAATCGGTTTCGAGCCACGCGGCACGAATGGATTCGGCTACGATCCGATCTTCCAAGTGGCTGAACGCGGGATGCGAATGGCGGAATTATCGACCACTGAAAAAAATAAAATCAGCCACCGGGCAAAGGCGGCTGAAAAAGCCAAAGACATTCTCCGGGCAATAGTGAAACGTTGAAACGTTTGAACGTTTCAACGTTTCACGCCTTATCCACCGCTTTCCACGATTTCTTGTCGTCTGGAATTTCCAAGCCCACCACCTTTCCCAGTTCCGCGTACGTAATATCCATCTCGGTTGTGTCCGCGCCGGTAAAATCTGCGCCGTCCAAATGACTCTTGGACAAATTCGCGCCGCGCAGGTTGGCGTTCTGAAATTTCGCGCCGACCAAAATCGCGCCGCGCAAGTTCACGCCGGCAAGATTGGCTTCTTTGAATCCTGCACTCTTCATATTCGCCGCGTCGCAATCCGCGTTCGATAAATTTGCCGCGCGCAAATGCGCCGCGTTGACCTTGGCATTTTTCAGAATCGCGCCGGACAGATCGGCTTCTTCCAAATTTGCCCAGCCCAGATTCGCTTTTTCCAAATTCGCGCCGCGCAAAATAATGCCGCGTAACATCGCTTCGCGCAAATCGGCGCCGCGCAAATCGGCATTCGAGAAATCACGTTCCCCTGCGGTGTAACGTTTCAGCAATTCTTGTGCATTCATCGGCGTTCCTCCAGCAATCGCGTGCGCTATTCTACACACCTTGCGATTCCGCGTCAAACGACTTTTGCTCCAAACTTGGCTTGGTGTTATAATCGCCAGCGATGTCCGAAAATCCTACGCTTTCTGTTTTCATCCCGGCACGCAACGAAGCCGGTAACATCACGCCGCTCTTTGAAAAAATCGCGCAAGCATTTCAATCGATGAATGTCGCGGGCGAAATTATTTTCGTCGATGACGGCTCAACCGATGCGACCTGGGACGAAGCGAAGGCGTTGACCGCGCGTTTTCCATTCGCGCGATTATTCCGCCATCGTAAATCGCTGGGTCTGACAGAAGCGATGCGCACCGGCTTTCCGCGTTGTCGCGGCGAAGTTGTCGTCTTTTTACCAGCCGACCTTGAATCTGATCCGGCGGAAGATATTCCCAAACTTGTCGCCAAACTCAAAGCCGGATTCGATGTGGTTGCCGGCTGGCGGCAAGGTCGGCGCGACGGCAAAGTGTTTGCTTCCGCGATTGCCAACATCGTCGCCCGCCGATTGTTCGGTTTGCAAGTCCACGATATGAATTGGATCAAGGCATTTCGCCGCGAGGTTGTCGAGAATTTGCATCTGCGTTCTGATTGGCATCGCTACATTTTGATTCTCGCCGCCGCACAAGGTTATTCGATCACCGAAGTGCCGGTCAATTACTATCCGCGCAAAATTGGCAAATCGCATTACGGCATCGGACGCTTGACCGTTTCTTTTCTCGATGTTTTGGTCGTGTGGTTTTTGCTCACCTTCTCACGCAAGCCGATGTTATTTTTCGGCGGCATCGGGCTGGGCATCGTCGGCGTGTCGCTGACGACGTTTGCCGTGCTCGCTGTGATGTACCTGCTGAACCTGGGACAACGCCGCCCCATTTTCGATTTTGCCGGCGTCCTTCTGCTCGTTGGCGTTTTGTTCTTCGTCGTCGGTTTCCTCGCCGAGTTGATCGTCAATCAGAACGAACGCGTCGAAGAATTGGAAGCGCGTTTGCGCGAAATGGAATCGCGTGACGATGAATAAGCGGCGCGTCGTCATTCTCGCGCACGTCTTTCCGCGCACCCTCGATGATTCGATGGGCGCGTTTCTTTTGCACGTTGCCAACGCACTCGCCCGAAACGATGTGCAGATCGATGTGATCGCGCCGCACGAAAAAAATCTAGCGGACGTGGAAATCGTTGGCGCGGCGCGCGTGCATCGCTTTCATTACGCGCCGGCAAATTGGGAGCGACTCGCGTATCGCGGCACGATGCACGAACGGGTTGCTGGCGACAGCGTCAACAAAATTCTATTTGCGTTTTTCAATGTTGCGTTTTTCGTACAGACGATCCGCCGGGTCGCCGCGACACGCCCGCACGTTCTGCACGCGCATTGGTGGTTGCCCGGCGGATTGATGGGCGCAATCGTTTCGCGGATGACCGGCACGCCGCTCGTGGTTACCACGCACGGCACCGATGTAGAAATGTTGCGCCGCACGCGCTGGGCAAAACCGCTCGCGCGATTTGTGTTTTCTCGTGCCTGTGCAATTACCTGCGGCTCAACATATTTGCGCGAGCAATTGTTGTCGCTTGGCGTTGTGGATGTCTCAAAAGTGTCAATCGTTCCAATGCCGATCAATCCCTTATTTGAAAATCAGAAATCGGCAATCGAAAATCGAAAATCTGAAATTCTCACCGTTGCTCGTTTGACCAAACAAAAATCCATCGACACGTTGATTGACGCTGTCGCGCTGGTGCCGGACGTGCGCTTGACAATCATCGGCGATGGACCGGAGCGAGCAAACTTGGAACAACGCGCGCAGGATTTGAATGTACAAAGCCGCGTTGAGTTTCTTGGTGCGTTATCGCAAGCACAGTTGCCGGCGCATTATGCGACGTGTGGCGTTTTTGTTTTGCCCTCGATCCGTGAAGGGATGGGCTTGGTCTTGGCGGAAGCGTTGCTGTGCGGCGCGCCAGTCATCGCCACAAATTCCGGCGGCATTACCGACATCATCCAAAATGGCGAAACCGGCTTGCTCTTTCCTGAACGTGATGCGCGCGCGCTTGCCACCGCCATCGAAAAAATTTTGAACGAACACGCGCTCGCGCGACGATTGGCAGAAACCGGCGCGGCGTTAGTGCGCGAACGGTACACGTCGGAGCGCGTGGCGCAACAATTTATCGAAATTTACGCTCGATGCCGGAATCACTAAATCGCAAATCGAAAATCGAAAACATCGTCCTGAGCAAGGCGAAGGATCGGAAATTGATCCGCGCCGCCGGTTACATCCTCGCGCTCGCGGTTCTCTTTTTCCTCGTGCGGCTATTACTTCAAACGTGGAATGATCTCGCGACAACCGGCTTTCAATTCCAATTCGACTTGCTGCGTCTCGTCGTCTCGCTGATTCTGCTCGTCGTCGCGCGCGGATTTGCGGTGGAAGCGTGGCGGCGGATTTTGATTTCGCTCGGCGAATATTTTCCGTTTGGTTTTGGCGCGCGCGTGTGGTTCCTGTCGAACTTGACTCGTTATGTGCCGGGAAATATCTGGCAAGTTGCCACGATGATGGTGATGGTCGAGCAACGCGACGTGAGCAAAACGAATGCGCTTTTGAGTCAGGTCGTGTATACTGCGCTCGCGCTTGCCATCGCCGGATTACTTGGACTGTTGTTCATCGTCGTTCGCCCCGATGCGCTCGTCGGTTTGCTCGATTCATCGATTGCTGGGTTTGCGCCGGTCATCGCCGGCATTGGTTGTGCGTTGCTCATCGTTATCTTCGCGTTGCCAGTTACGCATCGATTGATTGTATCAATTACAGCGCGTGTGATGCGCCGCGAGATCAATGCGCCCACCCCAACCTTTGCGCGCGGACTTGTCCCGCCGATTTTTTCATTGTTGATGTGGCTGACGAACGGCATCGCGTTTTATCTTTTCACTAGTTCGATCACGCCGACGCCGCTCGAACAACTGCCGGCATTCATCGCGATGAACGCCGGCGCGTACTGGATCGGTTATGTGTCATTCATCACGCCGAGTGGTTTGGGATTTCGTGAAGGCGCGCTCGCGTGGATGCTGTCGAATTTTTTCCCCGCGCCATTTGCGATTGCATTGTCGCTCGTCGCGCGATTGTGGACAACCGCCGGCGAATTGCTGGGTGTAACGCTCGTGTGGATTGCGAATCGATGAAACGAGATTTACAGATCGCGGCTGTGCTGGCGTTATTGCTCTTTGGAATTTATTTGCTTTCGTTCAGCGGATTGTTTTATTCGCAAGACAGTATGCTGATGTTTTCCGTCGCGGAAAGTTTTGTCAAGCGCGGCGAGTTTAGCACCGATCAAATGTGGACCGTCTACAAAGCGCGCAACGAACTGGGACCGGACGGTGAAGCGTACTCGAAAACTGGATACGGCGCGCCGTTGTTCGCCGCGCCTTTGTACGCCCTCGCGCTAATCTTGCCCGGCAACCTGGGGCTATCGCAGACGATGATGCTCACCAGTTCGATTGTCATCGCGCTTACCGCCGCAATGATGTTTCTCTCTGCGCGGCAATTGCAATTCTCGCGCGGCGTGAGTGGCGCAACCGTGTTGCTTTTTGGGCTCGCGACGCCGGCGTGGGTTTACGCCAAACAATACTGGAGTGAGCCGTACGCGCTGTTCACACTTTTCGCCACGTTCTATTTTCTCCAACGATTCCGCGCCGCGCTACGCGGACGCGACGCGCTGATTGCCGGCGTGATGCTGGGATTAGCAATCACCATTCGTTATCCGAACGCCGCGCTTGTTCCATTTTTTGCGTGGTACGGATTGGAGCTGCAAAGCATTTTGCGTGCGCCGCGTTCGAAAGAGCAAACGCGCGGGTTGGCGTGGTTTGTTTTCGCGCTTGCGTTTTTTGCATTGACAATTGCGTACTACAATTGGGCGCGCTACGGTAATCCGTTGACGACTGGCTATCGTGCCGACGAGACTTTTGATAATCCGCTTCTCTTTGGAATTTACGCGTTATTGTTCAGCCCGGGCAAAGGGCTGTTCGTTTATGTGCCATTTCTCGCGGCGTTGCCGGTGGCACTCGCGTTTTTTATTCCGCGCGCGAAACGCGAATCCATTTTGTTTGGCATCATCTTTGCGTTTTATCTTTTGCTTTTTTCGATTTGGTCGGGCTGGCACGGCGGCACCAATTGGAGTCCGCGTTACCTTGTGCCGATTCTGCCTTTTGTCACGTTGATGATTGCGCCGGCAATCGAACTGGCAAAATCCCAGCGTGGATTTGCAATCATCTTTACAATGCTTGCCGCCTTGAGCGTTGCGATTCAACTGATCGGTGTAACCGTGCCGGCGCTTGCGTACCGGTCGCGGATGCTCAAACTATCGTCGAATCCGGATTGGGACGCGATTTTCCAACCCACACTTTCGCCGATCATCGGCTCGCTCAATCTGTTGCGTCCAACCGTTTTCGACTTTGCGTGGTTACGTGTAATCGATGGCGTGATGCAAATCGATTGGCTCGTCATCGGCGCGACGATTGCATTCATCGTTTTGTGCGCCGCGACGTTACGCCAGCCATCGACAAAAATAATTCTCGCGTTGATTGTGCTAGCAATCGGATTATCGTGGTTTTCGCTTTATCGTTACCGCGATGACCCGCGCAACGGCGGTGGCGATGGCTATCGTGCGTTCTTGTATATCGTCGCGCAAAGCGAAAAGCCGGGTGACGTGATGATTTTGCACAACGACATTCATCAGAAATTTTTCTTCAACGAGAACCGTGCACGGATGCGGTGGTATGGGCTCAGCCGCGACCCGCAACAATGGGACGAATCGACGCGCGCGTTGTTGACCCGGCTTTCGCAACAATTCACGCGCGTATGGTTAGTCGTCGATGATGCGACCGCGAACATGCCGGACCCGGTCGGCGAATGGTTGGCGCAATCACTGCGCGTCATCGCTGAACAAGAGTTGGGCGACGGTGTTTCGTTTGTCCTGTTCGAAACCGGGACAGGTCGTTAAATCGATTTGCGTTTTTCGACCGGATTGAGTATATTGGAAACGTAGGAGGTACGATGAAGTTCACTCGCCACATTGCAATTATTCTTTCGTTGGTTCTTTTATTGTTCACTGTTTCGCTGACGCTCGCCGCAACTAGCACGCCTGAATTCACGGTTGCGTCATCTGCTTTGCAAATTACGGCAACTGTTCTGCCGACGAGTTTGCCCACGCCAACAGTCACCCTCACGACTACCTCATCGGTTACCGGCACGCTCACCGTAACCGATACGATGACTAGTACCGCAACTGTCAGTAGCACCGTGATTCTCACCACAACATCGACCGCGATTCCGGCACACACAGCACATCCAGTTGCCGCGCCGCTCCCGCCGGGTAAAAATCCGGACACTGCCATTGAACCGACTGGGCAGTGGCTCTTTATCGAAGCCGGCGCAACGCACTGGTACAAAGTTGCAGACAATCGCCTCAAGTTGGAAATTGGCGTGAGCACAAATGGACAGGAAGGTTTGGGGTTGGCGGTCTTTGCGCCGGAGCAAACCGATTTGTACGGCAAGCCCATCGGTCGTGGCGCGTACAGCAAATTTTTCCCGGCATACGATTTATTCTGGAGTGGTCGGACTGTTGCATATGGAACCTGGTTTGCTACGGTAACGAATTACAAACCATTTCCGATTTCATACAGCATTAGTTACGAGCGCAAAAGCACGCGCCCGGCGGACGAATGCGCCAAGTGTCACGGTTATATCATTCACTGGGAAGATTGCCAATCCGCCGACGGTTTCTGCGATAATCTGCAAGATGAGTACAAATAAAACTCAATCTATCACACATCTCCCACACGCGGCAGGAGCGACTCCTGCCGCGTGTAATTTTTGACGCGACGCGCGCGTTATGCTATCATCTCGCCGCTTATGAATTCTACCGCGCGCCGCGATCTGGCAATCCTCTTTCTGTACAGTCTGCTGGCGATTGTTCTGACCGTCCCACTGATCTTCCATTTCACCACGCATCAACCCGGTCACGGCGTCGATGATCCCGCGCTCACGTGGGCGATGTGGTGGATGCGGTACGCGCTGTTCGATCTTGGCGTCAATCCGCTGATGAGCGATTACGTCTTTTATCCCCTCGGCATCAATCTGGGCGCGTACACGCCAACCTTTCTCAACGGCATTGTGGCGCTTCCATTTCAATTCGTGTTCGGCGTGGTCGTTGCGCAAAACTTGATCGTCTATCTCTCGCTGGTCGCCGGCGGTTACGGTACATTGTTACTTGTGCGCGAAATTTTTGCGCAGTTGAGGATTCCGCGCACGATGCAAGCCGATTGCGCCGCCACGCTGACCGGCGCGTTTTATGCGTTTGGCGCGTGGCACGTCAATTATGTGTGGGGCGCAAATTTCTTTTTGCTCAGCAACGAATGGATTCCATTTTGCGTACTCTTCTTACTTCGTTTCGATCAATCGACGCGGCGCGCCGGCATTCTTGCTGGCTTGTTCGTCGCAATGCAAGCATGGACTGAAATGACGTTCGCGCTCTTCCTTGCAATTTTCGCCGCGTTGTATCTACCTTATCTTTTCTTCACTCAGCGCGCGCGTTGGCAAGCGATTGTTTCAAATTCGATTGCGCTCGTCATCGTCGCGTTGCTTGGCGCAAGCCCGTTGATTCTGAATCTGCTCATCGATACTTTGCGCCACGGTTATTATCTCGCATCCGGCGTGGGGCGCGTGCAAATCTTTTCCGCCGAGCCGATCAGTTTCCTCATTCCATCGGCGCGGCATCCGATTCTGGGTGCGTTCACGAAACCGATTACCGAAGCGAACACGCATTACGCGTTCATCGGTTACGCCATTTTATTGTTGTCGATTCTCGGTGCGTGGTCGTGGCGCAAATTGCGCGATGTGAGATTCTGGTTTGTACTCGCGATCCTGTTTGTCTTGATCATGTTCGGCTCGACGTTGTACATCGGCGGACAATCGACCGGGATTCCGATGCCGTTTGCGCTACTGCGCCAGATTCCGTTTGTCAACGCAAATCGTTATCCTGTTCGCTTCAACGTGATGTTGATGCTCACGCTTGCGCCGCTCGTCGCGCTTGGCGCACATCGATTGCTCCAAACCCGGCGCAGTACGATTTTTCTCGGCGCGTTGATTCCGTTTTTGATCTTTGAACAACTCGTCTTGCCGATTCCGATGTCGGATATGCGCGTGCCGCCGGTTTTCCAAACACTCCGCGACGAACCTGGCGATTTTGCGATTCTCGAAATTCCGCTCGGCTGGCGCGGCAGTATCGTGATGCAGGGCAAACAAGACGACCGGGCGCAATTTTTTCAAACGGTGCATCATAAACGCTTGCTCGGTGGCATCACCTCGCGCTTTCCGGATTTTTCGTTGCAGTACTTTTTAGAAGCACCAGTCATCAACACCCTCATCGCACTGGAAACCGAACGGCACGTCGATGATGTGCGGCTCGCGCAAGACCGCGCGGTCGCAGGCGACGTTCTGCGTTTTTTCAACATTCGCTACATCGATGTCAATCGCGCGCTGACAAATGAAGCGGTAATGAATTACCTGCGCGACACGTTTCCGCTCGCCGAATTTTATCGCGACGACGAACGCATTGTGTATCGTGTTGAACCATTGCCGGCGTTGCGCGCGCTCAACGCCGATGACGAAACCGCGCGGTTGTATTTCGATGATCGTTGGGGACGCGTTCAATTCACCGCCGGCATCGCGTATCGTTGGTCGGCGCGGGATGAAGCGCAAATGTGGTTGCCGTTGGAAAAACATAATCAGTCGATTACATTTCAAATGCGTGGCGCGCGCGACAGTCAAAACGTTGCAGTGCGCGTCAATGGACAAACTATCGCTACACTCACGCTCACGGAGGCGTGGAACGATTACACACTGAATCTCCCAACATCGGTTATGCGCGACGGACTGAACGAAATTATTTTTGCGACGATTGCCGCGCCGGTTGGCGCATCGCGTTTGGACGATTACACGATTGGTGATACCGGGAGCGTTTCGCCGGTGGATATTGTTGCGACTGGCGCGGGATTTGAGGCGGGACGTTTCGGATCGATTTGGGTTGCGGGGGAAAATATGATTCCTAATCGGCGCGGTTATCATCTTGTCGCCGTGCATTCCAATCGCGTTGGCTCGTTCGACACGTTTGCCGATCCGGCGGAATCGACCCGGCTTGCGCAATTCATCGACGCGTTACCGCCGGGAGAAATCGTGGCTGGCGTTGCCATCGACGATGTGTCGCAGAATCTTTTATTGCCGGCAATCACGGCATTGCATTCCATCGGCGTGGAAAACGATTTGCGATTTCAATTTCGCGTGGGACACGCGTTCATCGGCGTCAAAGGCGCACCACCGGGACAGGCGTTGGAAAAAATCGATGGACGATTTCCGGCGAATGTGGCAGTGGGAAAAAACGTGGCGAGCGAACGCGCGGGGTTGGCGCTGGGGCGAATCGTCATCGCGCGATGACGCGCACCGGTCCCAAGAAAAGCCGGTCGTCGACGAGTTGTCCGTGTGCGTCGAACACAGGTAATCGTTCGCCGCTCGCCGGGTACACGCCAAGTTCGAGCGGAAAAATGCCGGTGGGTGTGTTCGGCGCGAGCGTTAAATCGATTTGCATTTGCGATGCCAGCGACTGATCGACTGACGCCCAAATTTGATTGTCGTTGCCCAACACATGCACGAACGCGCTCAAATTTTCCATCGATTGAATTTGCCAGCGCAATGTTACGCGCACGCGTGCGCCCGGCGCAACAACCGGTGGATCGAATTCCGCACCAAGCAAAATCGCGCGCCCGGCAAAATCAAAATTCCAATTTTGCGCCGGCAGTAAACGCACCGCGCCAACCTCGATAACGCCATCTGCGTGCAAGCGTTTGCCGGTCGCAAAATCATACCGCCCGATTTGGACGCGCAACTCTTCCGGCGCGCGCGCGGTGGCCGGAATCGATAAACGCAACGTGTCGCGCACGATTAGTCCCGGCGTGAGCGTTGCCCAATTCCCGGAACCGATGAAACTATCGCGTTGCGCGACAATCACGCCAGACGAATTCACGAGATGTACAAAGCCAACGGTTTGTGGTACAGTTGAATCACTCCAGCGATATTCGAGCGCGATGTCGAACGATTCACCCGCGGTAATCGTGTCACGATTTTTTGCGACGGCGAGCAACTCGATTCCATCGGCAAAGCGCGCGACCGGCTGCGCCGGCAAATTTTCGGCGCGGACGATTTGCGGTGTAAATGCCGGGGCAATCACAAAAACTGGTACGAGCGCAGCAATCGTTGCAAGAATGCCGGCGAGCAAACCGACGACGAACGATTGGCGAATCGGCACGAGCATCGAAATTCCTTTTGCCCACAAGGCGACCCACGCGGGTAATGCCGGGAAAAATAATCTGCCTTGCGATGCCGGCGTGAGCGATGCCCAGCGGTACAACGCGAGAAAAGTTATGCCGCACCAGAGCATCGCAATCAAAATGTGCCAGGAAATTTTTCGCGCGCGCGCGACAGAAATAACGAAACTGATCAAACCGACCGCGACGAGCGCATCGTAGAAAAAATAAAATGCCGGCGCGGCGAGAACGTTCATCCAACCAAATACGCCCCAGGTTGACAGACGTACACCTTCGCCTTGACTTGATAGCCACCGCCAGAAATCGAGTGGCACAGCGTTTTCGCCGACGATGGCAAGAATTGGTGCGATGGCAAAGGGATCGCCGTAATGATAAAGGTTGCGGGCAAACCACCAGCCGCTAACAAGCGCGACGACCGCAAGAAAAATAATTGCGACGTGAACGCCGGCGCGCCAATCGTGAAAATATAATTTGAACAAGGTGAGCAAAACGAGCGGAACGAGCACGAGCGTATTGACTTTGGACAGCATCGCCGCGCCAACGAAAACCCCCAGCACAATTGCACGCGACGTCGTGAAACCGGCGCGATGCAAACGCGCAAGAAACCACAATGAAGCCGCCGCTGTTGCCGCCGCCAAATTATCGTTGCTGATCGCGCCGCTGATAAAAAGGAATTGTGGCAGGAATGCGACGAATGCCGCCGCGAGCAACGCGATGAGCGAGTCGGAAAAAATTTCGACGGCGAGTAGAAAAGTAAAGATGATAGTCAACGCGCCGACGACGATGGAAAATAATCGCAAGAGGTGAACGGCAAAAGTCGCGGTGTCAAAAAAATTTATCGGCGCAATGTGAAGAAATACATTGTTGTTGTCGGTGGAATTAAACTGGGGAACGCCGACGCGCGCAAACGGATTGCGCGCCGGCTCGCGCCACAACGCGTCGCTTGGCATCCACGCGATCAACGGCGCGCCGAGCAAATAGTACAACGGCGACTGCAATCCTTCCTGCGCCCACGGTTCGGTGAGGTCGGCGGTGGAAACCGGCAATTGACGATGCAGCGCGATTTCGCGGACGACGGCGTAATGCCAAACTTCGTCGGGGGCTTCAAAGACCGGCGTCACAAAACTGTAACCGGTTGCCAACACGAGATACGCCGCGATGATGAGGATGAGTGCTTGGCGATGATGCATGTCAATAACTCACCGACCAGATGCTGTATAATTGATTGTCGGTCGATGTCGCAAATTGCGTGAGCGGTGTAAACGTGACGCCGCGTTGCGTGTGTGTTTCAAAGCGCGCGAGGTATGGGTATTTCGCTTTAGCAAATGCATTGCCGACTGGATAAATCACGTACTGGATTTGATGATCGATGACGTACTGCTCTGGATTTTCATCCGGCGCAAAACGAAATTCGGTGAACGCGAGTTCGATGCCGCGTTGCCGCGCGAACAGATCGAGCGCGCCGGAGGTGCCGCCGTACGCCAGCACATTTACGCGTCGATGCGTCGGAAAAATTTGTGCGATTTCCTCCGCCATTTGCCGCATCGATGCCTGGCTGTTGTAAATGAATCGCATTCCCGCGTCGCCTTGCTGATAACTGACGACCAGCAACGTTCCGACGCCGAGCATAAGAACAACGGAATACACAATACGCAATACGTGATGCGTGATGTGTGATGCGTAACTTGCAACTTGAGCAAGCGCAACACCTGCGAAGGCGATGAGTGGCAAGCCGGGGTACATTAGGAAACGCGTTTCAAGTGTTGTATAATTGAGCCACACGAGCGTCTCGAAGAAAATCAGATAAAGCGCGGACGCGAGCAAGAGAAGCAATGTGCCGCGCTCGCGATACCGGACAATCGCAACGATGACACCGGCGATGCCAAGCCAAACTATCGGCACGGGAAAAAGTGCGGGATATTGCGTCAGGAAAAATGAGGCGCGTTTGAGAAAATCGCCCGGCGCGAGAAAGCGAAGCCAGATTGATGCCATCGATTGCGCGCCGATGAATTGGAATGGATTACCGGTCGCGAGCAAACTGCCGGCGATGAGTGTCAGCGGAAACACAAGTGTAAAACCGATGCACACCAGCCAATCATCGCGTTGAAATTTGCGGGCGCGCAAATCGCGAATGAGGATCACGATGAATGTGAGTGCAAGCAACACGATGCCTTCGTAGCGCACAAGCGCGGAGAGAAACGCGAGAAACGCCGCGAGTCGATGGCGCGATTGTAACAGCGCGAGTAAGACGGCAATGTAAAACGCAAGGAACAATGTCGAGGAGAGAATCGCGACGCTTTCCCACAGAAACGTCGGCGCGAACGCCAGAAACAACGCGGCGCACCACGCGGCTATTTTGCCAAACGCGCGGTGCGTAAATTCGAAAATCAAAATGATCGCGACGCACGCAAAGAGTGTAGACAATAATCGTGCGATGAAATAAAAATCAAGGAATGTCGGCGTAACCCATCGCAACAGCGCCAGGATCAGCATATACAATGGATGCAACAACGCGCGATCGAGCAAATCGCGCGGCAACGCGGTGACTCCTTCCATTTGCCAAATCGTCAGCGTGCGTACTGCCTCAAAGCCATCTTGCGACAGTTCGATATCGTACACCTCTAAAAGGTTCAAGCGCGGCGCGAGTGCGATTACAAAGAGCGCAAGCCAGTTCCAGCGATTATTCATCGTGCGCCATTCTAACACGTAAAACGTAAAATAAAAAATGCTCAAGCTAGAATCATTTGTGATTAAACGCTACGGTCTTTTCACCGTCATCGCGCTGATGATTTTGTACAGCGTGTACTTTTCCGCGCTATCGATTCAACGCCACGATTCTTTTCGCACGCACGCGTCCGATATGGGGCAGATGGATCAAGCATTGTGGAATACCTTGCACGGCAACTGGCTTGAAGACACGCGTCCCAACGGCACGCAACTGCCGCGCCTCACCGATCACGTCGAGCCAATCTTTTTCCTAGTTCCGTTTGTGTTCCTCATTCACGATGGTATCGAATCGCTCTTCGTTTTGCAATCGATGATCATCGCGCTTGGGGCGTTGCCGATTTACTGGATTGCGCGGCGACGCTTGCAAAGTGAATGGGCGAGTGTGATCTTCGCTGTGATGTATTTGTTGTTCCCGGCATTGCAAGCCGCCAACCTCGCTGAGTTTCACGCGGTTACGTTTGCGCCGGCACCACTGATGTTCGCGTACAATTACGGTCAGGAACGCGCGTGGAAACGCTTTGCGTTGTTTGCGTTGATTGCGCTCGGCGTGAAAGAGGATATGGCGTTGCTCGTGCTGGCGATGTCCATTTACTTTGGTTTCAAGTTCAAGATCCAAAGTTCAAAGCTAAAATTATTTTCATTGAACCTGAAACTTGAAACCTTAAACTGGATTCCAATCGCCGTTGCTATTATTGCGGTGGTGTGGTTCCTTGTTGCGCTTTTCATCATCATTCCGCACTTTAGTCCGCGCAACGAATCGGTGTACATCGGGCGTTATCCTAAATCGCCCGTTGATCTATTCCTGGGTTTGTTCCTCCCGGCGAAAATCGAATATGTCGTCAAGCTACTCGCGTCGGTCGGTTTCCTCGCGCTGTTCGAACCGCTTACGCTGTTGGTGGGCGCACCATCGTTAATTCTCAATTTGCTGAGCAGTTACGAAGCGCAATATTCCGGCACGTATCATTACTCCGCGCCAGTCGCACCGTACTTTGTTCTCGCTGCGATTGGCGGTGCGGCGCATCTAAAATCCAAACTTCCAATCCCCAATCCCCAATTCGCCATTATCATCCCAGCATTTCTTGTTACGCTCGGTTATCACGTCGTCGCTGGCTACACGCCAATCGGTGGTGAATATTTTTTCCCCGAAGTAACCGCGCATCATCGCTTATTCGACCGCTTTGCCCAACAGATTCCGCCGACGGCACCGGCGATGACCACGTCGTCCTTGTTCCCGCACCTCAGCCATCGGCGAATGCTGTACCGTTTTGGACAATTGCCGGTGCCGCCAAATGTCGATTACATTCTGCTCGACGTCTCGCAAGCGAACACGCAAAACCCGATCGATTACGTGGCGCATTATCGCGCCGCGCTCACGCAAGGATTTGGAATCAAAGACGCACTCGACGGTTACATTCTTTTGCAACGCGGGGTCGCGCGCAAAGAATTGCCGGACGAATTTTTCAATTATCTGCGCGCGTGTCATTGCATTCTACCGGAAAATCCGGTACGGATCGATTTCCAAGACAAGGTGCGTTTGCTTGGCTACGATGTGATGCACGACGATTGGCAGCGTGTGTATTTGCGAATGTATTGGGAACGACTGCCCGGGATGGACAACAACTTTGCGATCTTTCCATTTTTCCCGGACGAAAACGGCAATCCCCGCGCAGATGCGCAATTGCCTGATCTGATGTTTCCCTTTTGGTATCCGATGTTGCGTTGGCAAAAGGACGAAATCATCATCGTCGAAACCACCCCCATCGATGTAGGGAGACGCGCGAAGATTGGCGTGGGTGTTTTCTTCGGCGCGACTTGGGACACCGCCGAGTTTTATCTTGCGCCGCAAACTGCTGCGCCGATTTCGCCAGACGGTCGTTGGGTGTTGATCGGCGAAATCGTCAAGCGCGGCAAACGGTATCAAGTCGTCAAATGAACTTGCCGTGCGATTATTTTGTGATGGAGTGATTCTTTGCGCCGGATCAGTTCACCAATGACCCTCGTCGCAATTTGTCTCGTTGCTTTTGCTCTGCGCGTTTTCCAACTCGAGCACCAATCGCTTTGGTACGACGAAGCGTTTAGCGCGTACCTGGCGCATTTTGATTTGGCGCACATCACCGCGCGCACCGCCGCCGACATTCAACCGCCGCTGTACTATTACCTTTTGCATTTCTGGATTGCGCTTGCCGGCGACAGCGAATTTGCATTGCGCTTCTTGTCGCTTGTGTTTGGCGTGTTGACGATTCCGCTGATGTTCGTCATCGCGCGACGATTGTTCAATCGCACCCCAGCAATCATCGCGTCGATTCTTGCAACGCTTGCGCCGCTGTACATCTGGTACTCGCAAGAAGCGCGGATGTACACCCTGATTACGTTATTGCTGTTGCTCTCAAGTTACGCGCTTTTGAAGGCAATCGAAGGGAATGGGGGCAATCGGTGGCAAGTTGTGTTCATCGTCGCCAACATCGCCGCAATCTATACCCACTATTTTGCGTTTGCGGTTATTGCATTTCAATGGCTGTTCGTCCTAGTTTCAAGTTTCAGAGTTTCAGGTTCAAGGTTCAACTTGAAACTTGAAACTCTAAAACCTGCAATCATTTCGCTAGCCATCATTGCCGCTGCTTTTCTGCCCTGGCTCCCATTCGTCCTCGCGCGTTTTGGGCAAGACGCCAGTTATTGGCGCGGCGCGCTCAAACTGGACGAGGCGATGCGCCACATTCTCATCAATTTCACCATGGGCGAGTCGGTGCTGGAATCACAAGCGCAGTGGATTGCCACTGGTTGGCTAGTTTGTTTGTTGATTAGTTTGCTCGTTGGTTGGTGGAGCACCAGGAAATCCAACGCTTCAACAATTCAACGATCCAACCATCCAATATTTTTTGTGATGCTCTACTTGATCATCCCGCTCACACTTTTGTTGTTCCTTTTCTCCCGCAACCCAAAGTTCAACGCGCGCTATTTGATGATTGCGTCTCCGTCATTTTTCCTCTTACTTGCCGCCGGACTCGATCGCATCTGGAATTCCGAATTGCGAATTAGGAATTACGTTTTGCGTTTTACACATTTTCTTTTGGCTTTTAGTTTTCTACTTTTAACTTCTATCTACTCGATTTTCAATCTCTACTTCGACCCAGCGTTCACCAAAGCCAGTTTCCGCGATGTGGCGCAGTACATCGAACAGCACAGCGCGCCGGACGAAGCGATTATCCTGACGAGCGGCCATCTCTTCCCAGCGTTCAATTATTATTATCGCGGTAACGCGCCGCAGGTTCGCTTGCCGGACGATCCGACACTCAACGCCGATCACGTACTCGGGTACGATATCGCGCGCGTGTTGAATCAAACGATTGCCGGCAAGCGCGGCGCGTGGGTGGTCGAATGGCAGAACGAAGTCGTCGATCCGAACGGTTTCGTGCCGATGATGCTGTCGTCGCGCGGCGTGGAGCAAAAACTTGCGCCAACGAATTTCTATCAGGTGCGTTTGCGATATTGGACATTGCCATCGAACGTGCGTTTTCCGGAAGAACCAGCCCCCGCCATTCGCCGCGAAGCGAATTTCAAGAACGTCGTCAAATTACTTGGCGCAACGCCGACGCCAACGCCCGCCGACGTCGGCGCATCGTTCAATTTGGATTGGCACGCGCTCGATGCCATCGACGAGGATTATCTCGTCGCATTGCACGTGCGCGACGCAGCGGGCAATCTGTGGGGCAAGCTCGACCGCCGCCCGGCGGGCTATAATTATCCAACAACGCGGTGGAAAAAAGACGAAAAACTTTTCGGCGCATTCAGCGTTCCGTTATTGCCGGGTGCCCCGGCGGGCGATTATTTTATCGAGGTAACACTTTACACCGCGAGCGATCAACGCGGACTGGACATCCTCGCGCCCAACGGCGCGCCGATGGGCAAATCAGTGAAACTGGGACCAATCCCGGTTTTGCCAGCGACGCAACCGGCAACCCTTGCATCGTTGAATATTCAGAACACGATCAGCCAAGCGATGCCGCCGTTTACTCTGCTCGGTTATCAACTTGGACGCGACAAAGCCAGCGCGGGGGAATCGATTCCATTGACTTTGTTCTGGCGCGCGGATGACAAGCCATTGAAAGATTACACCTTTCGCATTCAGTTTGGCGATGCTCGGTCTGACGCGTTTCCAATCGCCAATCCCCAATATCCAACTTCCCAATGGAACGCCGGCGAAATCGTGCGCGGGCAATATGCAATTCCAATTCCGGCATCGGCAAAAACCGGCGCAACGAAATTACAAATCGTCTTGAGTGATGGCAACGCAAGCGATCTCGCGCCGTTCACCATCGAAAAAACGGATCGCGTCTTTGTAAAGCCAAATGCGCAATTCGCGCAAACGGTCAACTTTAGTAACTCTCTCGCGCTCATCGGTTACGATTTATCTGCGACGACGCTCAAGCCGGGCGATTCACTCAAACTTGTGTTATACTGGCACGCGCGCGCGAAGATGGATAAACCGTACACGGTTTTTGTGCATCTGCTCGACGCGAATAACAAGGTTGTCGCACAGCGCGATGCGCAACCCGGGAACGGTTCGCGTCCAACGACAGGTTGGGTTGAAAATGAATTCATTGCTGACTCGTACGAACTCAAACTCGCTGCGCCCGCCGGCAATTACAAAATCGAAATCGGTTGGTACGACGCCGATTTTGTCCGGCTCCAAATCATCGACGACAATGGTGTGGCGATGGGTGACAATGCAATCCTGAAAACAGAAATTGAAATTCAGTAGAGGCATAATGTCGAGACCCAGCATTAGCGTTTTCTTTCCGTGTTACAACGACGCCGGGACAATTGCGGCGATGGTGATTCGTGCGCTTCAAACGCTTCGCGAAATTACCGACGATTACGAAGTCATCGTCGTCAACGATGCCAGCCCCGATGACTCGATGCGGATTCTGAGTGAGCTGTCGTGCATCCTGCCGCCGGAATTTCGCGTCGTCGTCCACGACACGAATCGTGGGTACGGCGGGGTGATTCGCTCTGGCATTGCCGCGGCAAAAAAGGAATGGGTCTTTTACACCGACGGCGACGCGCAATACGATGTGCGGGAGCTGAAACTCCTCGCCGAAAAAATTTCCGACGATGTTGATTTCATTAATGGTTGGAAGATCAAACGCCGCGATCCCATGCACCGGATTTGGATCGGCATCGCGTACCAGTACTTTGTAAAATTACTGTTCGGCTTGAAGATCAGAGATGTCGATTGTGATTTTCGTTTGATGCGCCGTGAAATTTTCGATGTGGTGCAATTGGAATCTACCACCGGCGCGATCACTTTCGAGTTGGTGAAAAAGGCGCAGGACGCCGGCTATCGCTTTGTTGAAGTGCCGGTGCGCCATTTTTATCGGCAGTACGGCGAATCGCAATTCTTCAATTTGTCGCGTGTGGGACGCACGTTGCTCGCAATGTTGCGCTGGTGGTGGCGGCTGGTGGTCAAGCAAGAAGCGGTGAAAGAATATCGACCGAAAAGGGAAGCGCAACGCCAGTTGAAAGTAAAAAATGAAAAGTAAAAAGTTGCAATCAACAGCTCGCTCATTCTTCTCCCGCGTCTACGCGCTCGTCCGCAAAATTCCATGCGGCAAAGTGGCGACGTACGGGCAAATCGCGCGCGCAATCGGTGCGCCGGGCGCGGCGCGGACGGTGGGCTGGGCAATGCACGATTGTCCCGCCAATGTTCCCTGGCATCGTGTTGTCAATGCGCGCGGCGAAATCAGTTTGCGTCCGACCGCCGGGTATCACGAGCAACGCGCGCGGCTAAAAGCCGAAGGCGTCCGGTTTAATCGTGCGGGAAAAATCGATTTGGAAAAATATGGTTGGAAAAAACTGTAACCGGTTTGCCGGTTTTGTGGTATAATTGATTTGTAATCGTCACGAATCACAACCTGATGTTGGGTAGTAACTGATGGTGCTAGCGCGATACTTGCGTATTTCGTGCTTTGATTTTGCGACGCGCTACTTGAAGCGCACAACCCACCTGCAAACTAGCACCATGAGTTAGAATTCTGCTTAGGCGACCAGCATTGGTCGTCTTTTGCATCTCAGCCACACACGGAAAGGGGGTGGTTCATCGAAGATTCCATTTAAGGGTTAACAATCCACATTCGCTTGTCTAGTGCGTGCTAGGCAAAAATCTCAAGGAGGAGTTAGAATGTCTCGTTACCTACGCTGGCTCGTTCTCATCGGGCTGGCAATTCTCGTAGTTGCGTTGGTAGTCGCGTGCTCGACCGGTCCCGCCAAGACGAACAAGTTGGAAATGTTCTCGTGGTGGACTGCCGGCGGCGAAGCCGATGGTCTCAACGCGATGTATGACATTTACAAGAAACAATACCCCGGCGTCGAAATCGTGAACGCCACTGTGGCTGGTGGCGCCGGTACGAACGCCAAAGCCGTTCTCTCGACCCGCTTGACCGGTGGCGATCCGCCGGACTCGTTCCAACTCCACGCTGGCTTGGAAGTTGAAAAGTACGATCCTGAAAAATACCTCCAGAATCTTGATGCACTTTACGCGTCCGAGGGCTGGGACAAGGCGTTCCCCAAAGACTTGCTCACGCTCTTGAAATACCAGGATCACTACTGGGGCGTGCCGGTCAACATCCACCGCGCGAATGTTCTCTGGTACAACAAAAAAGTCTTCGACGATAACAAATTGACTGCGCCCACCACCTGGGATGAATTCTATAAAGTCGCTGACGCGCTCAAAGCCAAGAACATCGTGCCGCTCGTGATCGGCACGAAAGAGGGCTGGGAAGCCGGCCACACGTTTGAAACCATCCTCATCGCGACGCTTGGCGCGGACGGCTATCGCGGTTTGTGGACGGGCAAAGTCCAATGGACTGATCCAAAAGTCACCGATGCGCTCAACACGTACAAAAAAGTAATGTCCTACGCCAACACCGATTACTCGGCGTTGACCTGGGATGGCGCCGCGCAATACCTCGTCGATGGTAAAGGCGCGATGCACATCATGGGTGACTGGACCGATGGTTGGTTCACCTCCAAGAAATACACCGGCTACGGTTGGGCGCCCGTGCCCGGCACCAAGGGAATTTTTGACGCGCTGTCCGATTCGTTTGCCGCCGCCAAGAATCCCAAGAACCAAGAAAACTTGAACAACTGGCTCAAGGTTGCCGGTTCCAAAGCCGGTCAAGAAGCGTTCAACCCCAAGAAGGGGTCCATCTGTGCCCGCACCGACTGCGATCCAAAACTTTTCAACGCATACCTGCAATCCGCGATGACCGATTGGTCGAAAGATGTCATCGTGCCCAGTGTAGCGCATGGTGCCGCTGCAACTGAAAAGTGGGCGACCGTTTACAAAGATATCCTGAACACCTTCGCCACCAAGGGCGACGTCGCCGCCGCGCAAAAAGATTTGCAAAAAGCGTGCGTTGATGCCGGCATGTGCAAGTAATCGCGTACATCAAAACCTGACAGGTCTGGAAAGACCTGTCAGGTTTTCCGGAGACTCTATGCGCCGCGTCAGCAACGATCGATTGATCTCGCTCCTTTTGATTTCCCCATCCGTCATCGCAATTGCGATTTTTGTTTACGGCTTTATCGGCTTTACCGCTTTTGCCTCGTTGACCAAATGGGATTCGCTCACGCCCGATTTCACTTGGGTCGGCGCGCTAAACTACGAACGGCTCATGCAAATCGACCGGTTTCTCTGCGATTTGCGTAACACCGTTACATTCACCGTGCTATTTCTGATTGCGACGATTGCCATTGGGTTCCTGTTCGCCGTCCTGCTCGATCAGCGTATCAAGGGCGAAAGCATTTTCCGCAGTATTTTTCTTTTTCCGATGGCGATCTCATTCATCGTGACCGGCGTCGTCTGGCGGTGGTTGCTTGGTCCCGGCACAATTCAGACCGGTAGTTCCGGCGTGAATCTCTTGCTCGAAAAAATTGGGCTGGGATTTCTCCGCTGGGGTTGGTTCACCGATCCGACGATCTGGCACGTTACGCCGGATTCTAGTGCGGGACAATTCCTGGCGCAAATTGGGTTAGGCGGACTAGCCAGTCCGTACATCGGCGTTTCATTCGCGATGATTTCCGTCGTCATCGCGGCAACATGGCAAATGTCCGGCTACACGATGGCGATGTATCTCGCCGGGTTGCGCGGCATTCCGGAAGAATTGCGCGAAGCCGCGCGCGTCGATGGTGCGAGCGAGATTCAGGTCTATCGGCACATTATTATTCCACTGTTGCGACCAATTACACTCAGCGCGGTCATCGTCCTGGGACACATCTCGCTCAAGATTTTCGATTTGGTTGTTTCGATGACCGGTCCAGGTCCCGCGTTTGCTACCGATGTGCCGGCATTTTTCATGTGGGACACGACATTTCGCGGCAACAACTTTGCGCAAGGCGCAGCGATTGCGACGATTCTACTCGTTACCGTCGCGATTCTCGTGGTGCCGTATCTTGTCAACCAAACTCGCGCGGAGGCGGAACTATGACCGTGTCGATCAAACCACGCCCCAAACCCTTGCGCTGGAATCGCCCGCTGATTTATCTCGCGCTGATCCTCGCCGCCGCGTTTTATCTGTTGCCGGTTTACGTTCTGCTCATCACCGGCATGAAAAGTTTCCAAGAAGTTTCACTGGCGCGGATGTGGGACCTGCCCTCGGGCTTGCATTTCGATAGCTTTCTCAAAGCGTGGCTCGGTTCGCAAGCCGAAGGTTTTCGTGGCTTGTCCGAAAATTTTATGAACAGCGTCTACCTCACTATTCCGGCAACACTTCTTTCGGCGTTGCTTGGCTCGTTGAATGGTTATGTGCTTGCCAAGTGGAAATTTCGCGGCTCGAATATTTTATTTCCGTTGATGCTGTTCGGCATGTTCATCCCGTACCAAAGCATTCTGATCCCGCTGGTCCAAGTGTTGCAAAAGATGGGCTTGTACGGCAGCATTCCCGGTTTGATTTTCGTGCACGTCGTTTATGGTATCCCCATCACAACGCTCATCTTTCGTAACTACTACGCCGAAGTGCCGACCGAGTTGGTGGAAGCGGCAAAGATCGATGGCGCGGGAATTATCGGCATCTATCGTCACATTCTCTTTCCGATTTCGATGCCGGGATTCGTCGTCGTGATGATCTGGCAATTTACATCGATCTGGAACGATTTCTTGTTCGGCATCATCGTAACCAGCCGCCCCGCCGTGCAACCGATCACCGTGGCGTTAAACAATATGGCGGGGTCGTACATCGTCGAGTGGAACGTGCAAATGGCGGGCGCGCTTCTCGCCGCTCTGCCGACGTTGCTCGTGTACGTTTTGCTCGGTCGTTATTTTATGCGCGGCTTGCTTGCCGGCTCGCTGAAAGGATAATTTACAATTTAACCACAGGGAACACAGAGGACACAGAGATGAGGATGCTTTCTCGGTGCGCTCTGTGTCCTCTGTGGTTTTTTCAGGCACATGGAAATCATCAATCCCAACCTTCCACGCGGTCACATCCGCGTTGCAATTTTCGATTTCGACGGTACGCTTTCGCTCCTCCGCCGTGGCTGGACCCAAATCATGCACGCGCTGATGTCAAGCGAATTACTGAAAACACCACAGCATGAAAGTGAAGCCGACCTCGACCCGTTCATCACCAATTTGATTTATAGCACCTCAGGTCAGCAAACGATTTACCAGATGATTCGTCTTGCCGAAGAAGTGGAAAAGCGCGGGGGTACGCCAAACACACCGCAAGCGTACCTGCAAATCTTTACCGAACGTTTGTTGGTGCGCGTGAACAAGCGCATCGCCGCGATTCAAGCCGGCGGGAACGCAGCCGAAGAGTGGTTGGTGCCAGGCACGCGGGAATTTCTGCAAGCGCTCCGTGCGCGAAACATCACTTGCTACATCGTCTCCGGCACCGGCGAAAATTTCGTGCGCGATGAAGCGGCACTGCTGGGCATCGCGCCGTACTTTGCCGGCATCTTTGGCGCGCATGCCGATTACAAAAATCATTCCAAGAAAATCATCATCGGCAATTTGGCGCACAAGCACACGCTCCACGCCGGCGAACTCGTTACGTTTGGCGATGGCAAACCGGAAATCGCTGACACCAAAGCGGTTGGTGGCATCGGCGTGGGATTGGCAACCGAGGAGGAAAAACGCAACGGCGTGAACTTGCACAAACGCAACGTGTTGATTCAAGCCGGCGCGGACATCATCGTTCCGGATTTTCGGGAACATAACGCGTTGGTGGAATTCCTATTCGCTAAATAAAATTCGCCGAGGTTTTTGAAATGCCCTATCCCATGTTTGATCGCAGTCGCTTGCGTGTCAAGCCGCTTGCCGAACGGGTGCACGATATGAAACTCACCGACGTGCTTGCGCTCGACACCCCCACACCGCCGTGCGACGATTCTCAACTTGTGTCCATCGCCGACCGCATCGTGCGCGCGCGCCAAACCAAGCGCCCGGTGATTTTGATGATGGGCGCGCACGTGCTCAAAGTTGGTTTATCGCGTTTCGTCATCGATTGGATGGAACGCCGCGTCATCACGCATGTTGCAATCAACGGCGCTGGTGTGATTCACGATTACGAACTTGCGCTCATTGGCGCGACGACGGAAAGTGTGGCGCGGTACATTCAGGAAGGACAGTTTGGTTTATGGCGCGAAACCGCGCGCATCAACGAGATTGTGCAAGCCGGCTTGCGCGATAACTTGGGTTACGGTGAAGCCATTGGGCGTGTAATCGAAGCAGAACGATTTCCGCATCGTGACGTGAGCATTCTGGCGGCGGGTTATCGTTTGCGCGTGCCAATCACAGTTCACATCGGCGTTGGTTACGACATCACGCACGAACACGCTAACTGCGATGGCGCGACAATCGGCGAGGCATCGTACCGCGATTTTTTGATTTTCACGCAGGCGATTACCGAATTGCAAGGCGGCGTCGTGCTAAATTTCGGGAGTGCCATTATGGCGCCCGAAGTGTACCTGAAAGCGTTGTCGATGGCGCGCAATGTTGCGCATCAAACCGGCAAGCGCATCAACGAATTTGCGACGGCGGTATTCGATTTGCAAGACCTTGGCGCAGATGTGCATCACGAAGTTCCCAAAGATAATGCGGCGTACTATTTCCGCCCGTTCAAGACGATGCTCGTGCGTACGGTCGCCGACGGCGGCGAAAGTTTTTACGTGCGCGGCGATCATCGGGCGACAATGCCGGCGTTGTATCGACGGACGATAGAGGACCGATGACGGACGACGGACGCCAAGCATGTCCGTCTTCCGTCTTTGGTCTGAATGCTATGAACACTTTGGAACTCGAAAACATCCTCGCCCAATTTCCCAATCTCACTCTGCTTGTCCTCGGCGATTATTTTCTCGATCTCTATCTCGACATTGATTCCGCGCTCGCCGAAACGTCGCTGGAAACCGGGCTGGAGGCGCATCAAGTTGTGCGCATGCGCGCGTTTCCCGGCGCGGCAGGCACAGTAACATCAAATTTGCGCGCGCTCGGCGTGAAGGTGATTGCGTTAGGCGTCATCGGCGATGACAGTAATGGCTATGAACTCAAGCGTGCGCTGTCCGCAACTGGCGTCGCTATCACGTCGCTGATCGAATCGCACGAGCGCGTTACGCCGACGTACACCAAGCCACGGCGCGACGGACGCGAGTTGAATCGGCTCGATATAAAAAACCGAACGCCGTTGCCACGCGCGATTGAAGATGAAATCATTTTGCAATTACGCGACTGGGTTCCGCGCGTGAACGGCGTCATCGTCGTCGATCAAGTACAAGAAGAAAATTGCGGTGTCATTACCCAGCGTGTGCGTGATGAGTTCGCGGGACTTGGCGCCGGGAAAATCGTGGTGGCGGAATCGCGCGAACGCATCGGCTTGTTCCGGAATGTCATCGTCCAAGCGAATGCACGCGAGGCAAGGCACGCGACTGGGTTACCCGACATCGAAGCGTGCGGTTTCGCGTTGGCACAGCAAAATCGCGGCGCGATCATCACCATTGGCGCAGAAGGCATTCTCGTGTTCGATAGAACTGGCTGTGCGCGTGCGCCCGGCGTGAAAATCGAAAATGAAATCGACACAGTTGGCGCGGGCGACAGCGTGTGCGCCGGGTTCACCGCTGCGTTGTGCGCCGGGGCTACCTTGCGGCAAGCCGCTGAAATTGGCAATCTGGTAGCCGGGGTAACGATTCAGCAAATTGGAGTAACTGGCACGGCGACACTGGCACAAATAATCGCGCTGCATCAATTGCAAGAAAAAAAGACCAGCCACAACTGATGCGTGGCTGGTTTTTGATTCACTCGATCAATAACACGGCGGGCTAGTATTTTTAGAGACCCAGGGAAAATAATAGATGTACGGTCCGGTCGCGCCGGGAGAAGGATCGCCAAAGCGGAATGAACCGATGCGCGTTTTCCAACCATCGCCGGTCAACGAATAATATTGATTCGTGTACCAAAACGTCAAATCGTCGGTTGGATCGACCGTCATGGCTGAATAATCGCCCCAGCGATTGAACCCGTTGATTTGCGCGCCGGTGCCTTCGATAAGCGAAGTTTCAGGGACGCACAATAATCCCAGCGGATCATTCGCAAATCGACCGGCGTAACGAATCGATGGATACCTCGACGCACTGGAAATGCTGTACCCAAGCGCCAGATTGCCTTGTCCATCGACGGCGAGACTTGCCATCCACCGATAATTGGAATCCGGCTGGTACGTGCCTTGCTGATAAATCGATGGCGAACCGTTCGGGTTGCGGATTTCGTACCAACGCACGCCGGTGGGAAAGCCGATTGCCGCGCCGGCGGCGACGGTGTGATTGACCCACAGCGATTCTGTGCCGCCGAGGTTGCGATATTGCAATTGCATCATCAAACGATCGCCCAACCCATCGACGCTTTCGCCGTTCAATTGCGGAACACAGTTGAGAAACGCCGCGCCGTAACACGGCATGGTGAAAATCGCTGTTGTCAAATTTGTGGGACCCGTCAGAGTTGAATTGAGCAGGTTGTTCCAATCGACGTGAAATTTCCAAAGGTGCAGGGTATTCGCCTGATATGAAACATCGGGCATTGCAAGCGAAACGAAAAAGTTGGGCGTCCCGCCCGGCGGCATTGTGGTGCCGCGCAGATTGCTCGGTAGGAGATGGATGTACGCTGGACTGATGTCAAAGTACACATAACGCACGCCGGTCATTGGATTGTTGATCAAGTCGTCGCGATTGAACGCCCAGACGCGGACGCCGCGATACGTGAGCCGCGCTTCGAACATATCGGCGGACAGGTAAATGCCATCCGACCAACTGCCAAGTTTGGGATAATCGTTGAACCAGTACACTCCCGGCGTCGATGTACTCCCGGCGTCGAGTGTGTAAAGCCACCAGCCGCCGGTTACCGGATTGGCGGTTTTGGAGACGGCGATGCATTGATAGTACGGACCAGCACTGTTCGCGTACGCAAAATCGGTGAGAATCCACCGGTCGGCAATCGCGTCGTACAAAGCGATGGGATCGCCGCGGCGCAAAGGCGAATTGCACGGCGCAACCGCGCCAGCGAAAAGCGTATTAAAATGAAAATTGGCGAGCATCGTGCCGGTTTTATCAAAGATTGCCGCCGATGTGTTGACGGCTTGAACATAGTGATTGGGTCCCACATCGCCGTTGGGGTCGGGCGGGAACCAGCCGGTATAACTCAAGCCATCGAAATTTTGCAACGCGACCGGCGCGCGCTTACCGCCCATCGTCGATTGTCGAACTGGGTCGGATGCCGTCGATGGTGTGGCGGCGCGCGGTGTAGTGGATTGCCGCGGGCGCGGCAGTTCGATTTTTTCTGTCGATGTGCCGGGCGCGGGTAAGCGCCGGACATCGCCGTTGAATTCGCGCGCGTGGATCGGCTCGCCCACAAAAGGTCCTTGAATGCCTTTTTGTTCTGGCGGCGCGGCGCGTTCGATTGCCGGCGGAATCTCCGGTGGGGTTGGCGCGGCGAACAAGCGCGCGCTGTTAGAAAGCAGAGTCGTTCCTGCAAAAACAACGCCAAAGGTTAGCCAGAAAAGTTTTCGTGCTTGCATTTCACACCTTGATTTCTGAACGTGATGCTAGTAACTAATGGTGCTAGTGCGATTCTTGAGCATATTTTGTGCTTTGATTTTGCGACGCGCTACTTGAATCTCACAGCCATCCACCTGCAAACTAGCACCATTAGTTAGTATACGCAAAGTGATGTGATTGTAAAGGGTACGGGTTTGAAAAATTTTTCGCGCGCGATCAAATAAAAAACCTCAAAGGGTTTTTGCTCGAACCTTTGAGGTCTGGCTGTTGCCAAGTCGGGGCGAATGGACTTGAACCATCGGCCTCATCGTCCCAAACGATGCGCGCTACCAACTGCGCCACGCCCCGAACTTGCGGACAAGTATATGCCAATTCCGATCAATCGTCAAACTTTTGTCCCGTGACACAGATTTCAACCAATGGACATTCCGCGCATCGCGGCGCGCGTTTGACACAAATATTTTTTCCCAGTGCGACGATGAGCGCGTGATACTCATTGAACAATTTTGCGTCGGGCGGCAGATGCGTCATAAACATCGATTGCAATTCGTTGTACGTTGCATTATCGCGCGATAAACCGAGTCGCGCAAAAATGCGCCGGGTGTACGCATCGACGACGAAGATCGGTTGGCGCGCGGCGTAAAGAATAATCGAGTCTGCAGTTTCGGGTCCGATGCCGTACACGGCGAGCAGTTCGTCGCGCAAAGTACGAGTATCAAGTTTGAACAGATGGGATACGCTTCGCGTGCCGCGATGTTGATCGAATAAAAAGTGGACGAACGCCTTCAACTTTTTTGCTTTGAGATTGAAATAACCGGACGGACGGATCAGGCGTGCGAGGTGCGCGACCGACACGCGCTTGAGCGCGCTCGGCGTCAATAAATTTGCGCGCTTGAGATTCGCAATCGCTTTTTCGACATTTGACCAAGAGGTGTTCTGCGTCAGAATCGCGCCGATGATAACTTCGAAATCGCCGTCCGCGGGCCACCAATGTTGCGCGCCAAAGTGTTTGAGGAGACGGGTGTACACATCGACCAATTGTTTCTGCATCGACTGGATTGTAGCAAAGAAGCGCGGTGTGGGCAACTTGCCTTTGCGTTCGATTCGGCTAGAATGACGCGCGGAGGTTGCGATGAGTCAATTCGCCAAATACTTGCACGAAGTTGGAATGTTGAACGATACGCCGCGCAGTGGGTTTGCCTTTCTCGGCGCGGGCGAGCAATCGGTCGCCGAACATATTTTTCGAATGACGCACGTTGCGTTTTTGCTTGCGCGGATGAGTGAAATGAAAATCGATGAATTGCGATTGTTGCACCTTGTGATGTTTCACGATTTGCCGGAAGCGCGGACGGCGGATCACAACTATGTGAATCGACGCTACGTGACCGAGGATTTGAACACGTTGCTGGCAGATGGCGCGCGCGAATGGGCATACGGCGATGAAATTGTCGAGTACATTCGCGAATTCGAAAAAGGGGAGACGCCGGAGGCACGGTTGGCGAAAGACGCCGATCAATTGGAATTGTTGTTGATGCTGAAAAAGCTAGGCGACCTGGGCAATCCACACGTGGGCGATTGGATCACGCCACTTTTAGCGCGGTTGAAAACCGAGCCGGGCAAGCAACTGGCGCAGGAAATTCTCGCCACCCGTTGGGACGAGTGGTGGTTTGGCGATAAACAAGATTCGCATTGGGTCGATGCGAGCCAACACAAAAAACTCGGTTGAACCGCGTGCTTTGCTACTTGACTTCTTAGGTAACGAATGGTATAATTCAGTTACCTAAGCCGATGGTGACAGTATGCCACGCAAAAAGAAATCTCCCAGCCCTTTGACCAACCTGAGCGAAAAAGAAATCGCGCAACTACGGCAAATCGACGAACGCTTGCATCGCGTGGTGCAAGAGCGGCGCACGAGCATGCCCAAACCCGGCGTGCACGCGGAACAAACGTTTGGCTCGATCACATTTCGTTACGAGACGGTCCGGTGCGGTAAAGCGAATTGCACGCGCTGTCCGCACGGTCCGTACTGGTACGCGTACTGGAAAGAAAACGGTAGAACACGCTCGCGATACGTGGGGCGGGTGTTGCCGGATAAAGCGCGCCAAGTGTACGAAGCCAAACAACGCGCCAAGTTGGAAAAGAAAACATAAAGCGTAAATGGCAAATTGCGTTTCCTGCTTTATTCTCCGGAGGTTGTCATGAATCACAGCACGTCACGTCAAGGAATGTTGCTCGCAAGTGTTTTCGCGCTTGTTCTGGCATTGATGATTTTTGTGCCACATACCGCCGCCGCGCCCGGCGAGCGTTTGAGCAACGGCAGTTTCGAAGAGGGTTTTGGCGCAAACGGCGTCGCGTTGAACTGGGTCGGGTTTCACAACGGCGGCAACGCGTACTATCATTTTCAAGACGACACCTCGCCGGCGTTCAATTTCGATGGCAAACATTCGCAGTTGATTCAGATCAGCACGGTGAATTATTACGTCGTCGAGCAGGAACGTTTTGCTGGCATCTATCAAACCGTTGCGGTGGTTGCCGGAACGCCGTACACATTGACGTTGCACGGAATGATTCGTACACTCGCCAACGACCCCGATATGAACAATTGGGCGTACGTCGTGCAATGGGCAATCGATCCAAACGGCGGAACCGATTGGGGCAAAGTCGATTGGCAAACGTTGCCGTGGAAGGACACGTACGATTGGCAACGTCCAGGACCGCTTTCGCATTTCTCGACGACGTTTACCGCGCCGTCGAACAAGATTACACTGTTTGTCCGCGCGCTGAAAAAGTTTCCCACGTACGGACGCGACCTGTACGTGAACATCGATGGCGTGAGTTTGACCGGGCAAACGCCGGCGAACGGCGATCCCAAAGTCGAAATGATTCCGCCGACGTTTGTGTACACCACCAAGCCATTTCCGGTGCGCGTAACTGCATCGGACAATGTGGGGTTGAAACAGGTTAAATTGTTCGATGACGATAAATTGGTGGCGAGTGTTTCAAACCAAGTCGGTCCACTTTCACGCGACATTGAATTTGCGTGGACGCCGGCATTCACCGGCACCCGCACCTTGAAAGTCGAAGCGACGAGCGATTTAGGCAAAGTGACGACGGTAACCAAAACGGTCAACGTTGTGCCGATTGTCGAATTTATCAGGAATGGAAATTTCGAGGGCGGCTTCTCGCCAAACGGCGTCGCGTTGCAGTGGGGTTCGTTCAGCAACGGCGGTCGCAATGTGATGCAACAACTTTACGACGACACCTGGCTTGCGGTTGTGACGAGCGGCAAACATTCGCAATTGATCGAGATCAACACAACGCAACACGGTTATTACGATCCGTACGCCGAATCGGATCGATATGCCGGGATGTGCCAGGTTGTCAAAGGTCTGACACCTAAAGCATCGTACTATCTTAGCGCAAACGGCGCACTCCGCGTTACCGAAGGCGATCAGCATCTCACCGATTGGTCGTGGGTCGCGCAGTGGGGTTATCTGGTCGGCGATGATTCGCAATGCAACAAATGGGAACAGGCAAACTGGGAGGTGATTCCGTGGGGCACGGTCGTTTATCGCGAAACGCCACCCAAGATGATGCCCTTCTCGACAGTCATGTTCGCGCCGTCGGATACAGTGACGCTGTACCTTCGCGCGTGGAAAAAGTGGGCGGTCGGCGCGCGTGAACTCACTCTGAACCTTGACGATATCAGTTTTGCCGGTTACAAAGCATTGCCGCCGCCTGCACCAGTGATCACGGCAACCGCGACGATCACGCCAACCTCGCCGCTCACCGCAACGGTTACGCCGACAGCGACCACGACGAGATAAAAAACGAAACGCGACTCACACCGAGTCGCGTTTCTGTTGGACGCGCTTATGCGCGTATGGGGACGAGACGCCAGGTATTGTCCCGCAAATTTTGATACAACTCGAAGGTGGCTTGATTGCACCGCACCCGAAAACACAAGTGCGGTGCGTGATGTGTCGCGTTCCAACATCGCTCCACCGCATCGACCGTGTACCGCTTGCCGCGCCACCGAAAGACTTGCGGAAAATAGCCGAAACGTTTTTGCTGAACTTCGACCGCCTGGCTTGGGTGTGTAGGGCTCAATCTTCTCCTCCGATGATTTTAAACTCGCGTGATTCGATAGTCGGATTCGGCATTGGCGCAGGTAACGCGTACGGATTCGGAGCATAACCGTATGGCATTTGTGGACTCATAATGACAACCGGCGGCATCCGCTCCGCGTAACGATACATTCCGTACGGGTCGCCAACGTCACGCGCGCGTTCCGATTTGCCCCAATTACTACTCGACGCGATAACAAGTCCAATGCTCACCGGGATACTCGCGCTGATTCCGCAAACAGTGCCGACCACCACCGCCATCGCATCGTTCGACAATCGATTGCCGACGACGATTGCCAGCCCGAAGGCAAACATTATTGCCGCGACGATAATTCCGCCCTTCATATTTTTTCTCCCTCGAATTTACTTGACCCGGCGCAAGCGCGCCGCCACACGCGCGCCAAATCCAAACGCCGATTCAGCGGTCGTGGTCGATTGCCGCGCGAACAAAGATGCGACATCGTTTGGCGTGATGTACGCCGCTTGAAATCGGACAATCTGTCCGGCGGCGATCAACAAGAAATCACCGCGCCCGGCAAGTTTGACCGCGTCGGTGCCGCCGATGCCCGCCGCGACGCGCGCATCGTCCGCGCTTGCCACGCGTCCCACCAAGCGCGCCGGGAAATTGGCTTTCACCAAACTGCCAATGATCCGCGCCGCCGGTTTTTGTGTGCAGGCGATCAGTGAAAAGCCGGCGCTGCGTCCGCGTTGCGCCAGACGTGTGAGCATCGATTCCAATTCGCTCCCGCACATTTGCATCAAGTCGGCAAGTTCGTCGATGACAATGACTACGCGCGGTCGCTCGATTTGATTGACGTCACGGCGTTCCATCTCCGCCACAAGATGATGCGTTTGGCGCAAAGTTTCGTCTGCCGTTTTGACGATAGGAAAGATCAAGTGTGGCGCGTGCGCAAAAGCGCTGAAACTATGTCCCTTTGGATCGAACAACGCAATTTGCACGTCGCGCGGCTTTTGGTGCATCACGAGCGAGGCGATGATCGTGCGGGCGAGTTCGGTCTTGCCGCTGCCGGTCGTCCCGGCAATGAGACAATGCGCAACATCGGGCGAGGACAGGCGCAAGAGCAGGGGCACGCCGTCGCTATCGATGCCTAAAACGGCCATCGCCGGCAAACGCAACGCTTGTTTCATTCGTTCATCGCGTTGGAGTCGTGTATTCAAATCGATCAGCGAAATAAAGCGCGAATCTTGGCGTGCCACCTCGACCGAAAGCGTGCCGTTGCTCCGGGTCAATCGTGCCGCCGGTGCGCCAAGCGCGAGCGCGATTTCTTCCGTGAGCGCTTCGAGTTTGGCGAGCTTGGTGGTTGCCGCGGGCGCAAGGTGAAATTGCACGGTGCGCGGCGTCAACCGACCGCCCCACACGCGCGCCGGCGCCTTGTGCGCGGCAAGCAACATTTCGATTTTATCGGCTTGCAAATTCAACAGTTGCTGTTCCATCTTTCATAAGCGGAGAAATGCCGGTGAAAATTGGCTTGGTAGTTACACGCGCGCGGCAAAGGGATGCTCGCCATTTTGCGTGTTGCGAATGATACATAGCACCTTGCCTTGAATTTGCACGTCGCTCGCCTTGAATGATTTTTCGCGCAAGGTTGGATTGACCGGTTTCAAGATCACGCGGTCGTCGCGGAAAAAGATTTTCTTCAAAGTCATCGAGTGATGACTTTTGAGCCAGACGGCAACCATATCGCCATTGTTCGCCGATTTCGTCGGTTCAAGCAAAACGAGATCGCCGTCGTTCACCAACGCATCGATCATCGAATCGCCGGCGACTTTTAAGAGGTACGTATTCTTTTTATTGCCGACGAGATTTTGAGCCACTTGAATCCAGTCGAGTGGAGTGGTGTTTTGTTCCGGCGTGGGGAATTTGAAACTGGCGTGAATAATGCCCAGCAACGGCAAAGCAATCGTGCCGTTGGAGTGGTGCTGATCGGGATGTTGCAACAATTCGATCCCGCGTGCCATCCGGCGACCCACCCGCAAGATTTTCTTCTGGACAAGTTTTTTCAGATCGCGGTCGACGTGGTCTTTGGACGAGATACCGATGGCTTTCCCGATTTCGGCGTACGAGGGCGAGCGTCCGTCGTGCGCTTGTTTGTATTCGGCGACGAAATGCCAAATGCCGAGTTCGTGTGCGTCAAGTTGGTCATCCATTTCGCTTGTCCTTTCGATTGGCAGAACAGAACTGTTGTTCTATCAGGTGCATTATAACAGAACACCCGTTCTTTTGTCAACTTAAAAAATCGCGGCGTTTTTGTTTTTCCCTCGACTGATGGTAGAATTCAAGTATGGACCTCTCAGCAACGATTCATTATCTTGGTGAACTGCTCGGCAGAGTGATTAGCGAGCAAGAATCACCAGAACTTTTTCTGATCGAAGAAAAAATTCGCGCCGATGCGAAAGCGTACCGCGCGGGCGACCCCAACGCCGCCACGCAATTGGCTGACGATGTCGCCGCGCTGTCGGTCGATCACGCGCGCGTGGTCGCGTCGGCGTTCACACTCTATTTCGATTTGGTGAATCTCGCCGAAGAAGCGCAACGCGTGCGGGCGTTGTGCGACCGCGAACGCGAAAAATATCCGGAACCCATCAACGAATCGATTGCCTCAGCCATTGCCGCGCTCAAACGGCGCGGGGTTGCGCGCGAGCAAATCGAACCGCTGGCGCGCGAATTGCGCATCGAACTGGTGCTGACCGCGCATCCGACCGAAGCCAAACGTCGCACGATTCTTTCCAAACTCGAACGCCTTGCCCGGATTGTGCACGTGCTTTACAACACGGAACCCTTGCCGCACGAGCGCGCGGCGTACGAATCTGAATTGATGGCGGAAATCACCACGTTGTGGCTCACGCATCGCGCGCGCACGACCAAGCCGAGCGTCACCGACGAAGTGCGCACCGGGATGTATTTCGTTCGCAACGTTTTTTGGAATGCTTTGCCGCGCATTTACGCCGAACTCGACGCCGCGTTGGAAAAACATTATCCTGGGATCACGGCATCGAAAAATTGGTTTACGCTCGCGTCGTGGATCGGCGGCGACCGTGATGGAAATCCGAATGTGACGACGCCGGTAACTGCCGAGACTTTGCGCTTGCATCGCGGGCTTGCCATCGAACATCATCGCGCGGCGTTGCAAGATTTGTCGCGCCGGTTGAGCATCGACGTGCAACGCGTGCCATTGCTGCACGAATTGCAAGCGTGGAGCGAGGCGCGCCGCCCGTTCCCGGATCACGTTGCGTTCCTCGAAAAACGGTACGCCAACGAACCGTATCGCTGGCTTTTGTCTTTGCTTGCATCCGACCTCGAAACCGCATCGCGCGATGATATGACGACGCGCTTGCTCGAAGAATCGCCGCACAGCGCGCGCATCACGTCAGCCGATTTGACCGCGCCGCTCGATCTGGTCGCGCGCGCCATTCCGGCGCGCATCGCCGATGATCAGCTAAAACTCGTGCGCCGCCAAATCGACATCTTTGGGTTGCACGCCGCCCGGCTCGATCTGCGCGAAGATTCGTCCCGGCTCGCGTGCGCGCTCGGCGAAATTTTGCGCGGACTGAACCTTGTTTCCGATTTTGAAAACGAGAGCGATCAGAATCGCACACGCATTTTGCTCAAACTGTTCCGCGATTATCCTGTGCGCCCGGCATTGCTCGCGCAACATCCCGGCGTTACATCCGACGCCGCTGAAACGTGGGCGCTATTTCGATTGCTGGCGCGCGCGCGCAAAATTTACGGGCGCGAGTTGTTTGGCGCGTTCATCATATCGATGACGCGCGGCGCGGCGGATGTGTTGACAGTGCTTTTGCTTGCGCGGTGGGCAGGATGCGACGATGGTTTGCCCATCGTGCCGCTGTTTGAAACGCTCGATGATTTGGAAGCCGCGTCGCGCATCCTGTCCGATTTGTTTGCGCTCGATGTTTATCGCGATCACCTTGTCAGTTGCCAGCAACACCAAGTCGTGATGATCGGTTATTCCGACAGCAACAAGGACGCCGGTTATCTCGCGGCGAATTGGGCGTTGTATCACGCGCAAGAAAAATGCGCGCAAGTGTGCCGCGAACACCACGTCAAGCTCACACTCTTTCACGGACGCGGCGGCACGATTGCGCGCGGCGGTGGTCCTGCCAATCGCGCAATCCGCGCGCAACCGCCGGGAACCGTCGCTGGACGTTTTCGTTTGACCGAGCAAGGCGAAATGCTTGCGGCGCGTTACGCCAATCCCGAACTCGCGCATCGGCATCTGGAACAAATTGCGAGCGCGGTAATTCTTGCATCGATGCCGGATGCCGCGTCGCCGGATGCGAATGTGAAATCGGAATGGCGCGACGCGATGACCGCAATGTCGGTTATCGCGCACGATGCGTATCGCGCGTTTGTGTACGGCACGTCCGGCTTTGTCGATTTTTGGCGCGCGGTTACACCGTTCGATGAAATTCGTTCACTGATGATCGGTTCGCGCCCGGTGATGCGCGGCGGAAGCGATGTGCAAATCGCGCGGGTGCGCGCGATCCCTTGGGTTTTTTCGTGGATGCAAGCGCGGTTCAATTTGCCGGGTTGGTACGGACTCGGCACGGCGTTGCACGATCAGATTGCAAAACCGGATGGACTTGCGCAGTTGCAAGAAATGTACCGCAAGTGGTCGTTCTTTCGGACGTTACTCGACAACACCGAGATGTCGTTGCTCAAAGCGGATATGGACATCGCCGCGCGCTACGTCGATCTTGCCCCCGACCGCGACTTGGCGCACGAACTTTTCGCGCGCATCCGCGATGAATTCACGCGCACGCGCGACGCGATTCTGGCGATCACGCAACATCGCGAGTTGATGGACGCCGATCCGATCATTCAACGTTCGGTGCATTTGCGGAATCCGTACATCGATCCGTTGAGCTACATCCAAATCGAAATGATTCGCCGTTTGCGTGCGTTGCCGGATCAAACCAGTGCGGAAGCGGACGCGTTGCGCGCGGTGATTCAAATTACGATCAACGGCATCGCGGCGGGGTTGAGGAATACGGGGTAGAACTAATTCAGAATGGAGTGTCCAATGATTATCCCATCAGATCAAGCTGAACGTTTTTATCGCATTTGGTTTGAACTTCTCAAGTATGTGAATGACGAAAAACGGGTTGTTCATTCTTTTCCGGCGCAACCAAAGATTGGTTCTGTCAAGAAAGAAGATGCGATTAAGATTCGCAATAAACTTTGGAAAGAAGATAGTTTGATCGACCGTTTCGTTGCGCAGAATCCCGCTGCTCTTTCTCTCCCAGACTTGGAACTAGTTTCATCCTGGAAACACCGCGTCGTCGGGAATTTCTTTATCTTGCAACATCTCAAAAAGTATTCGGTTTTTCTCAGCGAAGGTTCTCCATCACGTGCTTATGGTGTTTTGGGTTTGCTATCGCCTTTTGAAGAAGTTGTGGGTCCATATCTGCCAGTTTATGTCCGAGGCGTATTGCTTCCATTTGGGGACAAGATCATCTACGATGGCTTGCTCGAAAGTTACAATATTGCCTTTGGCAGTGGAATCCGCGCTGATATGAAAATGTGGCTCAGAGATGCGGAAGAACGCGAAGGAATTATTACCTCGTTGATTCCACGCGCGGTAACGACTGCACAAGAATCAAAGGAGGAAGCAAAAGCGCGGAACGCTCCGATTCTCCGCGAGTTCCAAAAAGCTCTTTACAAATCGGGGCTGAGTCCCAAGATGGTTGAGCAACATTCAGCAAATATACAATCCTTTGCAGATTATCTTATGACGCAAAAACCAACACTGCGGTTGTTGGAGATGCGGACGCAGGATGTTGAGGCGTATCTGAATGGACTGACAGCGAAAGATGCCAAGGTTTGTGTTACTTCGTTCAAACGCTACGAGCGATTTTTATGGGATACTGCACGTTCCGATCCAGATGCGCTAGATGAGTTGCGCGCTTTTCTCAAGGGTTACCAACACAGAACATGATTCCAATTACACCGGGCATTTCGCTCGACGAATCCGAACTCCACGAAGAATTCATCCGCGCGTCCGGACCGGGCGGGCAGAACGTCAACAAAGTTGCGACGGCGGTGCAGTTGCGTTTTGATGTGCGCCACTCGCCGTCACTGCCCGATGATGTGCGCGAACGGTTGATGCGTCTCGCCGGCAAGCGCGTGAACGCGGATGGCATTCTGGTTATCGAAGCGTCGCGGTTTCGCACGCAAGAGCAAAATCGCGCCGATGCACGCGCGCGGTTGATCGCGTTGATTCGCCAAGCAACCGTCAGACCAAAGACGCGCCGCAAGACCAAACCCTCGCGCGCGGCGAAGGAAAAACGCATCGCCGGGAAAAAGTATCGCGGTCAAGTGAAAGCGTTACGGGGGAAAATTCCGCAGGAGTAACCAAAATCCTGAATGTCATTGCGAGAAGCGTTTTGTGCAACGAAGCAATCTCTCAAAGAATGTTGAAAGATTGCTTCGCGGCTTCGCCGCTCGCAATGACGCTTGGGTTAATCACGCCACCAAAATGCTTTGACTATTCCGGTTGCTCGTGCTACAATCGCCGCGAAAGGAATGAAATGAATTTTCTGAGTCAACTCGTTGATGCCTCTGCGCGTTTTCAATCTAAATACGCCGCGCATTTAATCAATCGATTTCAATACGTGCCGTGTCCCAGCGTGCGCGTGCCGCTGGAATCGTTGTGGGTCGAACCGCGCGGGCTGAGCGCCGCGCTTGCCAACCCATCGCCGCTGGTTATCACCGGCGCGCCGGGCGCGGGCAAGACCACGACGCTTTCTTATTTGGCACTCTCGCTTGCGCGCGAAATGTTGCATCACGCCAAGCCGCGCGTGCCGCTCTTTTTCTCCGCGCGCGATTTGAATCCGTCCGCGCTTCCGCGCATCACCGATTTTCCGCGCGAGTTGAATCTAAGTCAGGATGCCGCCGCGCATTGCCCGCGCGTATTTTTTCCGGAAGCGTTCAGCACCGGGCGCGCGGTTGTTCTGATCGACGATGCCGATGCATTGTCGCCCGATCAGTTGCAAGCGTGGTTGCGCGAATTGCAAGGTGCGCGCGTGATCCTCGCCGCGCCAGCGCCGATTGCCGGCTTGACCGAATTCCGCTTGCCCGGTTTCCGCGATAACGATTTGGAAAAGTTTGCGGTTCAGTGGCATCGTGAAAATGCCGCCGCGTTTCTCGCCGCGCTCAAAACGAATGGTGTGCCGCGCGCGCTCACGTCCAATCCGCAATCACTTACTTTGCTTGCGCACGGTTGGCGTGAAGACAAACCATTACCCCAACGCCGCACCGAACTGTACGATGCGTTTGTCGATCACGTGCTGGGGGATTCTGACGAAGCGACACTGATGTTGGAAGGTGTCGCGCTGGCAATGCAACGTGGCAAACCGGCGTCGAACGAATTTCTTTCCAAATCTAAAGGATTTTTGCGGCTGGCGAAAAATCGCACCGCCGAATTCGCGCACGATTTGTGGCAGGCATACTTTGCCGCGCGCGCGTTGCGCCATTCGCCCAGCATCGAACCGCTCGCGGAGCATTTGTCCGAATCACCGTGGCGCGAGGTCGTTTTGTTTTACGCTGGTCTCGGCGATGCGAACGAGTTGACGAATCGATTGATTGCGCAGGATGATTATGCATTTGCCGGACACGTCGTCGCGCACGCGCGCGAAGTGAAAACAGAACTGCGCGATGTGGTGACCAAAGAGTTAATCGCGCGCGCGTGGGATGGTGACCGCACATCGATTGACGCGCTTGCGGAAATGCAAAGCGATGCCGCGGTCGATGCGTTGGCGGCAAAGTTGAAAGACAAAGACCCCGCCATTCGCGCGCGCGCCGCGCAATTACTCGGCGCATTGCAATTGGATCGTGGCATCGAATATCTGTTGCCGCAACTGCGCGACGTGAACGCCGACGTGCGCGATAATGTTGTCGAAGCATTGGGACGTTCGCGCACCGATCGCGTAATCGAACCGTTGCTTGTGGCGTTGCGCGGCGACTCGCGGGTTGGAGTTGCCGACAAGCGCTTGCGCGTCGCCGCGGCAAAAGCGTTAGGTGAGGTGGCATCGGACAAGGCGGTGCCCGCGCTCATCGTCGATTTGCAATTGGGTGAACCGGAAGTGCGCGCGGTGGTGGCGGATGCGCTGAAACGAATCAAGAGTCCGCTATTGATCAAACCATTGCAAGGGATCGCGGTATCGGGGGATCAAGCCGCGCGCCAATTTGCCGCCGAGATTCTCGCGGTTATCGACGGAAAGGACTAGTCATCGAATATGGATCCGACTCCGCTCGCGCCGTGGCGCGATCTTTCGATTGTGTGGTTTTCGTTGTGGATGATGTTGTTCGTTGCGATTCCCGGCGTCGTGTTTTATTTCATGCTCAAGTACTTGCGCCGCTTCAATCGCTGGCTCAAACTGCCGTTGATGAACGCGCAAGTGTGGGCATTGCGAATTCAGTACGGCACGCAACATGCGTCGGAAAAAATCGTCGATGTTCCGATCCGGGTTTACAGTACGAGCGCGCGTCTCCAGACGACGGCGCGTGGTGTAATCGATTTTCTGTTGGGTGAGTGAGGGGTGTATGGAAAATCAAGTGGATGCAAAAGTTATGCTGGAACGCGCCCGGTTTATTGTGGCGGAGGTGCGCAAAAGCGAAGCGTACCCGGCGATTCTCGGCGCGATTGCCGGCGGAATTGCCGGCGCGTTGATGGCGGTGATTATCGCCGGCGGTCGTTCCGCGCGGCGCGCGGGCGATGAATCTGCAAAAACGCTGGGCGCGTCTGCGCGTCAGGGCTGGTCGCCGCGCGACATTGTGCAACTAGCCACGGTGGTTGCTGCCCTTGCCAAACAAATTCAATCGTGGTATCAAGAGCAAAAACGCTGAACGCGCGGTAAACAACAAAGGGAGACCTGGCGGGTCTCCCTTGTTTTTCGGCGTTGTCGCGTTTTGTGATCAATTCATCGTTCCTAGCACTTGTTGCGCAAGAGGGTGTTCGCGGACAAAGTAAAGCAAGCGTAACGTGCGTCCTTCGGCTTCGCGCACTTCATCGCGCACGATGCCGAGTTCTTTGAACTTGGTCAAGACCAGATCCACCTGCATCGGCGTCAGGGTCATTTGATTTGTCGGGGACAGCGCGTGCGTTTTGACAAAGAGAAAGGTCAGATAGGGTTTGGTTTTGGCAAGTCGATCAAGCAATCGAAGCATCTGGAGTTCGACGGGTGACAAATCAGAATTTTGCGGCAGGGCAAGCAAGGGGGTCGATGATTCAAACGACGGTGGTTCGGGCGATGGATTCACGCCAACCCAATCCGCCTCGACGACTGGATCGGCGGCGTCCGCCGAAGCGATGAGATCACCGGAGACACTGCCGGGCACGCCGGAAATGATAACGCGTTTGTTAAAGCGATTGCGCGCCCGCGCGACGACGCGAATGAAATCGCTGTCGCCGGTCATCAGGATGAGCGTGTTCACGTTCGGGCGGTCGAGCAGGCAATCGATAATGTCCATCAGCATCGCCATATCGGACGAGGATTTGTGCGCGACGTCCGGACTGCGGCGCGGCGTATCGCGCGGCGTGATGCCGGCAACTTCGAGTTTGCGTCGAAAGTAATCGGGGTGTTCAGTAAAGTCCGCGTACGCGAATGCCTGGGAGACTGGACCGTACTTGCGCGCTTTTGCCATCAGCATTTGCGGATCGGGTTCACGTGCATAATTGTTCTTCATCCCATAACGAATGTTCTCAAAGTCGATAAACAAAGCGACTTCACCAGTTTCAACCATTCAAAAAACCTCCAGGGTCAAAGTAAGAGTTACACGCGACAACGCAGATATTCGATTGGTAAAGTTCTACACGCGGGCTATTGTACTCGCAGTGGCGATGATTTGTCAATCGCCGTGATTTCAGATTTATGATTTCAGATTTCAAATTTCAAAACAGATCGCTTCGCCCAGGTGTGCACGTTGCGTGGCGCGCGCTTCAAGTTATCGTGATGATCGTGTTCGCGTACTGGCTCGCCGCGCCGCCACCGATTCTGGTTACGGTGGGCGCGCCACAATCGGTGCGGACGACGAATCCCAAAATCGGTGTCCACACCCGGCTCACCGACGAAGCGGACGAATGGAAAATCAAAAAGACGCTGGAGCTGGTGCGCGAAATGGGGTCGCCGTGGATCGTCGAATATTTTCCGTGGGCGTACATTGAATTCACCGAAGGCGAGTACGATTGGGGACACGCTGATCAAGTTTTCGATCACGCAGAACGACAAGGATTGAAGGTGATCGCGCGGCTGGGTTTTGTGCCGCAATGGGCGCGCCCGCGCAATGCAGTGACGAGTTATCTGGACGCGACGCGCTATCAATACTTTGCCGAATTCGTGGCGCAATTCATCGCCCATTTCAAAGGACGCGTCGAGTACGTGATTATTTGGAATGAGCCGAACGTGAATTTCGAGTGGGGCTATCAAGGCGTCAGCCCCGAGGGTTACACAAGACTGTTGCAAGAGGTTTATGCGCGCGCCAAGCAAGTCGATCCATCAGTCAAAATTTTGGCGGGCGCGCTTGCCCCCACGCTCGCGCCGCCCGGCTCGGTCGATGCGATGAACGATTTGGAATACTTGCAAAAAATGTACGATGCCGGCGCGCGCGATTATTTTGATGTGCTGTCGGTTCACGCGTACGGTTGGACCAGCCCGGCGGATGAAGCGCCCGCCGCGAATCGCGTGAACTTTCGCCGGACGGAATTGTTGCGCGAGACGATGATTCGCAATGGCGATGTGAACAAGCGCGTGATGATCACCGAGGGCGGTTGGAACGATCATCCACGCTGGACCAAAGCCGTGCGCCCGGCGGAACGCATCGAGTACACGTTGCGCGCGTACGACCTTTGCCGCGCGTGGGACTGGGTTGATGTCTGCGCGATGTGGGCATTTCGTTATCCCTTTCCTACGCAAACGTACTCGGATTATTTTACATTTGTCACGTCGGAATTTTCTCCCAAACCGATCTATTATGAAGTTCAGAAATATGCCACGAGACAGTAAACAGTCGACAGGCAACAGCCGACAGTCAATAAAAGGCAAGCAATTTTTTTCATCCTTCATCCTTCATCTTTCATCCTTGAGAGTAGGAACATTTCCTCTTGTCCTGCTAGGATTTTTTCTTGTTGCTTATTGGGGCTTTGTCACTTTTGCCCTTAAGTCCCCGGCAAAACCGGATGCGACGTGGACGCGCATCGTCGAGACCGGCGCGTTGCGTGTGGGCATCGATCCATCGTTTCCACCGTTTGAATCGGAGGATGGCACAGGCCATTTGCGCGGGCTGGACATTGCGCTGGTCGATGAAATTCTGCGCGAGTGGTCGAAGCAAATCGAGATGCCGATTCACGCCGAGTACATTTATATCGGTTATGATGGTTTGTACGACGCGTTGAAAGCCGGGCAGTTCGACGCGATTGTATCGGCGTTGCCGTACGATCCCAAGCGGACGGAGGATGTTCGATTCTCACATTCGTACTTTAACGGCGGTCCGTTCCTCATCGTGCGTGAGCAAGACGCGGCGACAAAAACGCATTTCGATTTGCAAGGCAAACGCATCGGCGTGGAGTTGGGATCGACCGGCGATGCGTTTGCGCGACGCTGGGAAAAGCGGCTCAAGTATGATCGCCGAGAATTTCACACGCCGGCGGAAACGTTGCGCGCGCTGAACGATGGTCACATCGATGCCGCGTTCGTCGATCTGATTGCGTTCTACGACTTCACACGGACGAATCGCGGGGTGAAATCCATCGGCGCGCCGCTCGTCGATGAGTTGATGGTGATTGCCGTTCGCAAAGACGCGCCGACGTTGCTTGCGCAAATCAACGCGGTGATCACGGCGATGAAAGCCGACGGACGGTTGGAGCAGTTGTGGCAAACGTGGTTGGTGAGTGGTGGATAAATAATGCGGGCGACCTTTCTGGTCGCCCGCATTCACGCATAACTCTTCCCCGCGCCTTCCAACCGCAAATCGCGATGGCGCAACAACACACTTTGCACCACCCCTTGCGCCGCCAATAACGTGATCAACGAACTGCCGCCCGCGCTGACGTACGGCAATGGAATGCCGGTCACCGGCATCAACCCCACATTCATTCCCAGGTTCACGTACGCTTGAACTGCCACCACTGCTGTGATGCCGACGACGATCAACTTACCGTACGAGTCGCGCGCCAACATCGCCGCGCGTACCATTCGCAGTAAGATGAAAACGAACAGTCCAATCACAAACGTCGCGCCGATGAACCCCAACTCCTCACCGATGACCGAGAAGATAAAATCGGTTTGGCGGATGCGCAAAAAGCGCAGCTGACTTTGAATGCCGCTACAAAAACCCAAGCCCCAGAATCCGCCCGCGCCAATCGCAATCCGCGCTTGCGTTACGTTATAGCCCGTGCCCAACGGATCGCGTCCTGGGTCAAGAAACGTCAGAATGCGTTCTTGTTGATACGGACGCAAGTTGCTCCACAGCAACGGCGCGGCAATCACGCTAATGGCTAGAATAATCAGCACGTCGCGCAGTTTCATTCCTGCCGCCAGCGCCATCACGCCCCACGACGCGGCGATGACGATGGCTGTGCCAAGGTCCGGTTGGAAATACACCAACGCAATCGGCACGGCAATGAACGAAAACGAAATGACCACGCGATGCCATTGTGCCATTTCCGATGTGTGATCCGCCATATATTTGGCAACGACGAGCACCAGCAAAAGTTTGCTCAACTCCGAGGGCTGGAACAAAAAGAAACGAAAATCGATCCAGCGTTGTGCGCCAAGCGTCACTTGTCCGATGGCAAAGACGATGAGCAAAATAAAAATCGTGAAGGCGAGAATGATCCAGCGGAGAAAAGCGTAGAGGCGATAATCGATCCACGTGAGGATCGCCATTCCGATCAAACCAACCACCGCGTACATTCCTTGGCGCACTGTTACGCTTGACCAATCCAACGCTTCGCCGGTGATGCACGCCGTTGCGCTGTAAATCATCAGGATGCCGATGACGACCAGCAAGAGCGTTGCGCCGAGCATCCAAAAATCAAAATGAATCAGGCGCGGACGAGAAATCCGTTCCATAAAACTTGCGGCTTGTTTCTAGTGCGTGGTCTTGCGCATCTTGCGCGCGCCCATCACCGGAATATCCGCCGTCAAACGATGGCCTTTGGCGTCGCTGGAAATCGACACCGCCACGTTGTCCGCATCGATTTCGATATGCTTGGAAATCGCGCCGATGATTTCATCCTTCAACACGTTCAGCGTTTCCGGCGAAATATTTGTGCGATCCTGCGTCAATACCAACTGCAAACGTTTCTTGGCGACGGACGCACTGCCCGACGATTTGCCAAAGATGCGCTCAAGCCAATCCATACGCTTCCTCTCTTGATTCCACTAACGCCGGAAAAATTTCGCCAAACGATCCATCAAGCCAGTATCCTCGCTAAAAACCTGAAACGGCACCTCTTGTCCCATCAAGCGCGCGGCGATCCGCATAAACGCCGTCCCGGCTTCCGAGTGATCTTCCAACGCGACCGGCTGTCCACGATTGGTGGAGGTGATGATCCGTTCATCCTCCGGTACAATACCCAGCAAATCGATGGCGAGAATTTCCAACACATCGGACGTGTCTAGCATTTCCCCGCGCTTGACCATCGCCGGCCGCAGACGATTGATAATCACGCGCGGCGTCGGTTTTTCGTACGCTTCGGTCAAGCCGATCACGCGGTCCGCGTCGCGCACCGACGAAACCTCCGGCGTTACCACCACGATGACCTGATCCGCCGGCGCAATCGAATTTTTGAAGCCGGACTCGATCCCGGCGGGCGAATCGATCAGCACAAAATCAAAATCCTTTTTCAGTTCCTCGCCCAACTTTTTCATTTGCTCTTCGTTCACCGCCGATTTCATTCGCGTTTGCGCCGCCGGCAAGAGTTGCAGTTCCGGCAAACGTTTGTCTTTGATCAACGCTTGACGCAAACGCACGCGTTCCTCCACCACATCGACCAGATCGTACACGATACGATTTTCCAGTCCCATCACCACATCGAGATTGCGCAACCCAATATCCGCGTCCACGCACGCCACCCGTTGACCGCGCCGGGCAAGCGCAACGCCAAGATTCGCTGTGGTGGTCGTCTTGCCGACGCCGCCTTTGCCGGAAGTAATCGTGATCACTTGTCCCGCCATCTTGTCTCCTATCCGTTCCAGGGTTCAACGACGATCTGTCCGAACTTGACCCGCGCGATTTCGGCGGGGGTCGGCGTCATTCGCTTTTCATCCGGCGCGCGCGCAATATGCGAGCCGATCCGTAATTGCGTCGGCGCGAGCGCCAGCGCGCCAATCATCGCATTTTCATTCCCAGACGCGCCCGCGTGAACCACGCCGCGCAATTTGCCCCACACGATAATGTCACCGTCCGCCACCAACTCCGCGCCCGGATTCACGTCGCCTAAAACGATGATCGTTCCGGCGTAACGATACTTTTGTCCCGACCGAACTGTCCGCTGAATCAACAATGCCGCCGAACCATCAGCCGGGATGACCGGGGGCGGCGCGACTGCCGGCGGCACGGCATCCGGGACCACTGCTTCCGGCGGCGTGAGCGCGGCGCGAACTTGACGAAATGCTTCCTGCGAACGTTGTTCCCCCAACACCGAAACCAGCGTCATTTCGCGTTGCGCCAGCAACGCAATTAGCTCTTCCAATTGCGCCACATCTAGCGCGCGGCCATTGGTTTCTAATAACACGCGCGCGCCGCGAAAAAATGCTTGCGCCTTCGGACGGCTCAACTGTGTGGCAAGTTCATTCAGGATGGTGTGCCACTCGCCCTCGCCCAGCGTAATCGATAATCCGTCGCGTGTGCCTTTGAAAGTAACGATGCTCATCTGACTTGCCGTTCACCCGTTTCACAGTTTATTGGGTTGGGACAAATTGAACGTTATAGCGTTTGTACGGTTCAACATCGATTGCCAACGGTTCGGAATCGGCGGGGGCGATGGTTCGCACGCACCAGCGTTTGGCATCCTTCCAGTACAACGCATTGAAACTGAACGCGCCGTTCCCGTCTGTCGTCGATGTAAAGACTGCCGCGCCGTCGCACTTGTCCGCGACCACGCGCACGCCATTCACGCCGCGACCGCTTGCATCGACGACTGTACCAAAAACGCCGGGTTGTTCGTTGCGCCAGCCATCGACGCCGGCGGTGCGACCAACGTACTTGCGCGCGGGGGCGGTCGCCGCAGTACCGTTTGTGGCCGGCGGACGGACGACGACCGGCGGCGTGGCGGGTTGCGCGCCGGCAAGCGGCGCGTTCGGCGCGAGTTTGAAATACGCGCGCAAAATATCGGCGGCGACCGGCGTGGCGATTTCCGAACCTTCACCACCGCCGTAAATAAACACAGCGACAACGATTTCCGGATTTTCGTACGGTGCAAAAGCGGTAACCCACGCGTGCGTTGGCAAATGTCCGTTCACTTTGGGTCCGTAAAATTCGGCGGTGCCGGTTTTCGCCGCGACCGTCACATCGGCAAGATTGGCTTTGACCGCCGTCCCGCGCAACGTGGCGTTCCGCATTCCTTCCCGCACAAGCGCTAAATTCTGCGGATCGATTGGCACGCGCCGAATAATTTGCGGATCGATCTTGCGCACGATTCTGCCTTCCGCGTCGACGACCGAGTGAACGAGTTGTGGTTTGTAGAGCGTGCCGCCGTTTGCCACGACGGCGGTAAAGTTGGCAACTTGCAACGGCGTCGCCAATACGTACCCCTGACCGATGCCCATGTTGTACGTGTCGCCCACCGTCCACACATCGCCGATGGTTTTGCGTTTCCAGCCGGCATCCGGCACCAACCCTTTGGCTTCGCCCGGCAAATCGATGCCGGTGTAATCGCCAATGCCGAACATGCGTGTGTACGCGGCGAGGCGTACTTCGCCCAAGCCGTTGTCAAACGTCGGCGATTCGCCGCCGGACACTTTGTAAAAAAACACATCGGACGAGAACATCAACGCATCGCGCACGGCGAGCGCGCCAAAGCCGGGTTTGTACCAATCGTAAAACGGTTGCGCGAGGGTTTCATCATCCGGGTAGTATTTGTTGGGAACCCAGATCACACCCGGCGTCTCGAATTTGGTGTTGATGTCGATGACACGTTCCTGCAACGCCGCGCTTGCCGGAATCAGTTTGAAGGTCGAGCCGGGCGGATATTGTCCGCTGATGGCTTGATTGACGAGCGGATGCAACGGGTCTTGCGCGAGTGTGGTGTAATCTTCGATGGAGATGCCGGTTGCAAACAGGTTATTGTCGTAACTTGGCAACGAGACCATCGCCAGAATTTCGCCGGTTTGCGGATTTAGCGCAATCGCAACGCCTTGTTTGGAACGCGCGCCGCGCAACGCTTTTTGCAAAATCGTCTGCACTGTTTTTTGAAACTCGGCATCGACGGTCAACACTAAATTGTGTCCGGGGGTGGGCGGCTCTTCGCCCAACAACATCACCTCGCGCCCGGCTACATCGACTTGGATGTAGCGCCGTCCTTTTTCTCCGCGCAAATCATCTTCAAAAGTTGCTTCGAGTCCCTGCAAACCAACTTGGTCGTTGGGTGCATAATTCTTTGCCGTGTACTCTTCGATCAATTCCGCTGGGATGTGTCCGACGTAACCCAGGATGTGTGCGAACAACGGGCCATCGACGTATTCGCGCACCGGCACCAAATCAACGCGCACGCCGGGAAATTCCAAATGATTTTCTTCGAGGTAAAAGGCAACGTTGCGTGGCACGTTCGACTTGATGAGCACCGGCGTGAACGGATCGCGGTACGCTTTGGCGACGATTTCGCGCAAGCCGGGTTTGCGTTTGGGCGGCGTAACCGCGCGTTCGACGCCGACCGGCAACGCGCCTAACGCATCGGTGGCGGTGTTTTCGATCACGGTGTCGATGGGCACGTCGAGCAACGGCGCAAGTTCCTGGAACAATGCTTCAGGGTCGTCCGGCAAATCGGCGGGGACAATCGAAACGCTGAACGACGGCACATTGCGAACGAGAATTTTAGTGTTGCGGTCGTACACAATGCCGCGCAATGCGTCCGTCCGCACAAGGCGGAAGCGATTCTGATCCGCGGCGCGGCGGTAGGTTGCGCCGTTGGCGATTTGCAAATTGCCTAATTGAAAGACCAGCAGCGCGAACGCGACGAGGATGCCGACGCGCATCAAGCGAAAATTGCCGCGCGGCTTTTGCTCTTCTTCGGTGACGGTTTGGGCGAAGGAATAATTGTGCTCGGAATCGTTATCGATCATTGTGGAAAATTATACTCGAAAATAGTCGCATCGTCCAATAGTCTTGGGCTTTTCAAAAACCCGTCTCGATTTTCATTCGCGCAATGCCAAAACACTTTGCCTATTGGAAATCGACTTGACGATACAAACGACGTTGCACGATGGCAAGCGGAAAGTACACGAACGCCGCGGCGAGCGTGTTCAAGATCGCCGTTGGCAGAGTGATGCGGAGCAAGTAATCACCCCACGGAATCGCCGGTTTAGAGAGCGAGAGGAAGGCAAGGATCAAAACGTGATCGAGCAATGTTGCGGCAAGCATCATCGCCGGAGGCGTGATCAGATTGCCGCGAAAAAAAGTGCGCTGTCCCCAGCCAACGAGTAAGCCAATGAGGGTAAGTGTAAAAGTGTGGATGCCAAACGGCAAACCCGAAGCCAGGTCAAGAAGGATGCCGACGATAAAACCCCATTGCGCCGCTTGTCCGAACGGTCCAATCAATCCCCACGCGACGACGACAATCAATGCGAGATCAATCTTGAATCCGAAAATCGGCAACAGCGGAAGCCACGCAATCTGAACTACAGCGACTAGAATGAGAAATGGAATTGAAATCCAGAGAGTCATCGTAAGACTCAGGGCGATGGAGTCGGCGTGCGGGTTGGCGTTGGTTTGGGCAGCGGCGTGGGGGATGGTGTGGGTTCTTGCGTAATGTCGGTTGGAGTAAATTTTTTCAGGATCAAAACGTATTCCAACCGCGTGAAATCCACCGCCGGTTTGAGTGTCGCTTCCTGAAATAGCTCAATGTCGCGTTTGCGAACTTCGGTAACTTGTCCAATCACCAAGCGTTTGGGAAATGCCGCACCGATGCCGGAGGTGAGAATCAAGTCACCGGTTTTGATCGCCTCGCCTTGCGGCACGTACTTGATCAACAATTCGCCGCCAATGGTGCCTTGCACCACGCCAGTTGCGCGGGTGGATTGCACCACCGCGTTCACCGACGACGACGGATCGATGATGAGCAAAACTTTGGACCAATGTGTCCCCGTTTCAGTTACGCGCCCCGCCAACCCTTGCGGCGTGACGACCGGCATTCCCTTTTTGACGCCCTCCGCGCTTCCTTGATCGACAATGATCGAGTAGATCAAGTTCGATGGGTCTTGCCCGATCACGCGCGACAGGTCAGGATTGCGTTCCAGCACCGCCGCACCAACTAGATCAAAATCCGGATTCGATTGTTTGAAACCAAGTTGTTGGCGCAACAACGTGTTTTCGTTTTCGAGTTCGCGGATGCGGATGCGACTATTGTTCAACTCGTTGATCTGCGTTTCCAATTCAGCAATTCTTTTTTGCAGAGTGGCAATATCCGCCAAGCCGCCAGTAACACCTTGCGCGCCTTCGCCGATGCTTTCTGCGCCGCGCAACAGCGGCTGGAGCCAGCCGAACATCAAATCTTGTACCGGTTGCAAAACGCCGGTTTGCGCCAGGATTAATGCGAAGAGCGCGGTGATCAAGAGGAGGGCAAGCCAAGTGTTGCGATTGCGGGGAGAAGAATACATTTCAATTTCAGATTTTCGCTTTTCGATTTCGGAACCCGTCGCGAGCAATCAGAAATCGGCAATCGAAAATTGATTACCGTCTGATTGTACGGGTGGGGGTGACGACTTTGTGCAGCGTGTCCAATTCCTCAAGCACCTGTCCCGCGCCGCGCACCACGCACGTCAGCGGGTCCTCGGCAACATAGACACGCATCTTGGTTTCTTGCGACAGACGTTCTGCCCAACCCCCTAACAACGCGCCGCCGCCGGCAACGGCAATGCCATATTGCATCAAATCGGAAACAAGTTCCGGCGGTGTTTCGTCAATGGTTGTCTTGAGCGCGTCGATGATTTGATTCACCGGGTTTGCCAACGCCTCGCGGATTTCCACGCTCGACACTTCGATTTCTGCCGGCAAGCCGGTGATGAGATTGCGTCCGCGCAACATATGCGTTTTTTCGACCGGCAAGGGAAACGCCGAGCCGATTGCCATTTTGATTTCTTCTGCCATCCGCTCGCCAACGAGTACGTTGTATTTCTCGCGCGCGTAACGAATGATCTCTTCGTCCATTTCATCGCCAGCGATGCGAATCGACCGGCTGACGACGATGCCGCCGAGCGAAAAGACTGCCATTTCCGTCGTGCCGCCGCCGATGTCGACGATCATACTGCCAATCGATTCCGTGATTGGCAGCCCTGCGCCAATTGCCGCCGCCATCGGTTCTTCGACGAGGAAGACTTCGCGCGCGCCGGCGTTCATCGCCGCATCGTGCACCGCGCGTTTTTCCACTTCGGTGACGCCGCTGGGAATACCAATCACGATGCGCGGTCGATGCGGCAACGGCAGGAGCGCTTGATCGTGAACTTTGGTGATGAAATATTCCAGCATCTTTTCCGTAACATCGAAATCGGAAATGACGCCGTCGCGCAGAGGACGAATGGCGACAATATCGGCAGGTGTGCGCCCGACCATTTGCTTGGCTTCGGAACCGATTGCCAACACGCGCTTGGTGCGTCGCTCGACCGCGACGACGGACGGTTCGTTGATGACGATGCCAACACCGCGCACGAGGACGAGCGTATTCGCCGTGCCGAGGTCGATGCCAATATCGCGGGAGAATAATCCTAAAATTGCATTGAGAGGGCTAAACAATCAAAACTCCAAAATATATTAACGACGCAACCATTATACCACAATCCACGCAGACACAAAAAAGCGGGGTGTGAGTTGCCCACCCCGCTTGGTCACAAACAATGCTATTTTTTTTCTTCTTTTTTGGCTTCGCCGCCAGCCGCCGGTGCGGCACCTTCGGCGCCTTCTTCTTCCACTTTGCCCTTCTTGATCACTTCGACTTCGGCAGCGGCAGTCGGTGCTTCAACGGCAATGACTTCTTCCTTGACCGGTACCACTTTGGCGACCATTTCTTCGCCGCCGGTCAGGATTTCGATCTGTTCGCCCACTTTCAAATCTTTGACATAGAGACCTTGATTCAGATTCACCAAGCCACTCACGTCCACTTCGATTTGCGGAATCAAATTGGTTGCCAACATCCGCAGGCGGACCGAATCGATACCGTGAATGAGCAACCCCTCGCCGCGCGTCACAGCGGGAGAGGTGCCCACCAACACCAGCGGCACATCGGTCGTGATTTTTTCGGACATCGACACTTCTTGAAAATCGACGTGGACGATGCGTCCGGAAATCGGATTGCGTTGCACGTCGCGCGTCAAAACGAGACGCGGATTGCCTGTATCGATTGTCAGTTTGATCAAACGATTGCGCCCGGCTTTGGCGACGACCATCTTCAGCGTCTTTTCATCGACTTGCAAATTCAACGGCTGTTTCAACTGTTTGCCGTACAACACCGCCGGCACATTGCCAGCGCGGCGCATCGCGCCCACTTGCTTGCCAACCACCTGACGCGGTTGCGCGCTCAACAAAATTTCTTCCATTTGAATAATCACCTTTCGCAAAATTGCTGGGCTATTCTAATCGCAATGAGGCAATTAGTCAAATCGAAAAACCTGTGCTACACTTGCGCGCGTGTCCAAGAATTTTTCTCCGCGCGTGTTGATTGGTATTGGCATCTTGCTGATGCTTGCCGCGTGTGCGCCAACCACCAAACGCGTCGTCCTCATCGTCGACGGTGAACGGCGCGTGTTTGAAACGAACGCGGTTACCGTGCAAGACGCGCTCGACGAAATCGGCGTCAACCTCAACGACAACGATAAAATCGAGCCGCCGTTATTTGCCGAACTTGGGCGAAGCGCGACGATCAACATCACCCGGCTCGCTGTCAAGATCGAGGCAGTCGAACAGCCGATTCCATTTGCGCGGCAACTTGTCCGCGACGAAACGTACGCACAAGGTCAAGTGCGCGTCGTGCAACTTGGCGCGAATGGCATGGTCGTAATCACGTACACAATTACCATCGAAAATGGCAAAGAAGTCGCGCGGCGCGAAACCGCGCGCAAGATCATCGCACAACCCAAAGATGAAATCCTCGCGCTCGGAACCAAAGACAGCATTGTGCCGGTGCCGCTGGCAAATGGCACAATCGCGTACATTGCCAACGGCAACGCGTGGGTGATGCGTCATTCCAGTACCGATAAACGCGCGCTGACCGCCACTTCTGATCTCGATGGTCGCGTGTTTTCGCTCTCGCCCGATGGACGCTATTTGCTCTTTTCACGTTTTGACGATAACGCCCTCAACACACTTTGGCTGATCGATACTCTCGTGCTCGGCGAGACGCCGCGCCGATTGCCGATTACCGATGTCTTGTTCGCGCAAATCGCATCGGACAATAAATCGATTGCGTACTCGACTGGCGAAAAAACGCCGGGCGCGCCAGGTTGGAAAGCGCGCAATGATTTGTGGGTGATGCCGTTGACCGTCGGCGATGGTAACGTATCGACAAAAGCGCCGACGCAAGTTTGGAAAGCGCAGGCACCCGCGCCGTACAGTTGGTGGGGCGCAAATTTTGCATGGTCGCCGGACAATCGCGCGATGGCGTACGCGTTCGCCAACGAAATCGGCTTGATCGAGTTTGGCAATCGCGCGCCGTTTGAAAATGCACCGCGCCGCACGCTCAAACAGTTTGCGCCGTTCAAGACGAAGGCGGATTGGGTCTGGGTGCCGCGCCTCGCGTGGTCACCCGACAGTCGCTTCATCGTCAGCACAATTCACGCGCCGCTGGGCAATCCCAATGTTGCGACGGATGATCCGACGTTTGAAGTGTGGGCGCACGCGCGCGATGGTTCGGTGAACGCGCCGCTCGCTAAACAAACTGGGATGTGGACATCGCCGGCGTGGTCGCCGCCAGACGCGCGCGGCGAAAGTCGTATTGCGTTTGGTATCGCCGTCGTGCCGAGCAACAGCGAACGCAGTCGTTACGCGTTGTGGGTGATGGATCGCGATGGCGGGAACAAGAAGCAAATTTTTCCAAGAGTTAACGAAGATGCGCTTGTAGTTGCGCAAACCGCGTGGTCGCCGGACGCCAGACAACTTGTCGCTGTGCGCGACGGTGATGTGTGGCTGTACGATTTTGCGTCGAGCAAGTGGTCGCAATTGACGGCGAATGGCGCGAGTGCGTTGCCGCGGTGGGCGAAATAAGTTCAAGGTGCAAAGTTTCAGGTTAAAAGTGAAAACGGAACACGGAACACGCAACTCGCTGTTCAATCTAATCACCGTTGCTGTTTGTGCAGTCGCGCTTTTTGGTTCTGCCGTACTCGCTTTCACCACGATTCGCGCAATGCAAACTCAAACGCGCGGCGTGATGTACGGAACGCCGGCGCAAACGTCGTTTGGCATCAACGTCGCGCTGGAACAATATTCGGACGCGGATTTAGCGCGCGCGCTTCAAATGATTCGCGATACCGGCTTTCGTTATGTGCGCCAACATTTTTATTGGAATGAAATCGAGCCGCGCCAAAATGAATTCGCGTGGAGCAAGTGGGATCGTATCGTTGATCAAGCCGGGTTGCGCGGCTTGGCGATCATCGCCGTCATCGATACGACGCCGGTGTGGGCGCGGCATCCCGGCGAAGCCGATTTGGTGTACGCACCGCCGGCAAATGTCGATGATTACGCACGATTTATCGCCGCGTTCGTTGCGCATTACGGCAACCGCGTTCCGTACATTCAAATCTGGGACAATCCCAACGTGCATCCGTTTTGGGGACGCCGCAACGCCGATCCATTGGAGTACGCCGCGTTATTACGCGCCGCCGCAACTGCCGCACGCGCCGCGAATCCCAACGTCAAAATAATTTCGGCGGGGCTTGCGCCGAGCAAAGAATTGATTCGCGGGCATCCGGATTATTCCGACGTTTTGTTTTTGCGCGGTTTGTATCAAGCTAGCGCGCGCGATTATTTTGATATCGTCGGCGTGAAAGCGTACGGAATGTGGACCGGTCCCGATGATCGCCGCGTCGACAAGGACGTGTTCAATTTCTCACGCGCGATTTTACTGCGCGATGAAATGCTCGCGTACGGGGATGGCACCAAGCCGGTGTGGGCAGTCGAGTTTGGTTGGAATGCGTTGCCGGAAAACTGGAGCGGCAAACCATCACCCTGGGGCACAGACACAGAAGCGACACAAAGCCAACGATTGACGAACGCCATTCAGCGCGCGCGAAGCGAGTGGGCGTGGATGCCGGTGATGATTGCGCAAACATTTCAACCGAATGCGCCGAGTGACGATCCGCAATGGGGCTTTGCCTTCGTCGATAAAAATTTCCAGCCGCGCGCGTTCTATGCTGCTTTGCGTGACGCGGTCGCCGCGCCGGTTCTGCCCGCGTCGTTCGATTTCTCGCGATTCTATTTGACGATTGCCGCGCTCAGTATCGTCGCGCTTGTTGCGTTAGCGATTGGTTCGCGCGCGGCGTGGCAATTGCCGTGGGAAAAAAACTGGCTTGCACTTGAATCGCGTTTCGCCGCGTTGCCGGAATTCGCGCAATTCGTTTTGCTCGTGCTGGTGGTGATTGCATTCTATTACTCGCCAAATTCTATTTTGAATTTCGCCTTGCTCGCGCTGATCGTTTTCCTTTTCGCACTGCGACTCGACATCGGCTTGGCGATTGTCGTTTTTACGATTCCGTTTTACCTCTTGCCGAAAAATTTGATTGGCAGTTCTCAATTTTCGCTGGTGGAATTGCTGACGCTGGCGGCGGTGGCGGCGTGGATCATCAAACAAGTTTCAAGATTCAAAGTTCAAGGTTTAACGTTGAAACCTAAAACTTGGACCCTGAAACTTTTGTCGCTCGATTGGGCTGTTCTCATTTTTGTTCTACTGGGCATCGTTTCTGTTGCGACTGCCGCCAACTTTGGCGTGGCGATGCGCGAGTTCCGGGTCATCGTCATCGAACCGGCGTTGTTGTACGCTTTGATTCGCACGGCGAATTTATCGGCGCGCGGCGTGCGGCGATTGATCGACGCATTCATTTTGTCTGCGGTCGCAATTTCGCTCATCGCGTTGTATCAATTCTTTTTCACGAACTGGGTCATCGTCGGCGAGGGCGTGCGGCGCGTACTGGCGGTCTACGGTTCGCCGAATAATTTGGCGTTGTATTTGGGACGCGCGTTGCCGCTGGCGATTGCGATGTTGGTGTTTGGTGGCGGGCGACTAGAAGTCGCTGCACGAAACCTGCCTGCGCCGGTTCAGCCGATGAAGGTCGGCTGGGCGGAGTTGTTGCCACGATGGTTCGACAACGCTCACCATAAGATTTATTCGCTGGTGTCAGCCATCATCATTGCCGCCGCGTGGTTTCTCACCTACTCGCGTGGGGCGTGGCTGGGCATTATCGCCGGGCTGGCGTGCATCGCATTTTTCAGCGACCGGCGAATTCGTTTGGCGATGCTTGTACTGCTGTTCATCGGCGCGATGCTGACAATTCCATTTTTGCAAACCGAGCGCGCGCAATCGCTTTTCCAAATCGGCACCGGCACCGGCTTTTTCCGCGTGAGCGTGTGGCAATCGGCAAGCGCGATGATCCGCGATCACCCGGTTTTCGGCGTTGGGCTGGATAATTTTCTGTACGAGTACCCCAAGTACATCAATCCCGCAGCGTGGCGCGAACCCAACTTGTCGCATCCGCACAACGTCGTCCTCGATTTCTGGGTGCGATTGGGCATCGGCGGCGTAATCGTGTTGGCGTGGATGGTGTGGGAATTTTATCGAGCGGGTTTGCGAAACATCGCAACGCAACGCGGCTTGGCAATTGGTTTGCTGGCAAGTATGTCTGTCGCGCTCGCACACGGATTAATCGACGCGGCGTATTTCTACGTTGATCTGGCGTTTGTGTGGATGCTGATACTTGCAGAGATTAGCAAGTTAGAGATTGGAAATTAGACAATCCAATCGAAGCTCTAATCTCCAATCTCTATTTGTCATTTGGCAGTTGTTCATTTATAATCGGTTCACATCGTTTGTGGAGGCATAAACACCGATGAGAATTCTGGTAACCGGCGGTGCGGGTTTTATCGGCTCGCACCTGTGTGATTATTTCCTCGCGCGCGGCGATGAAGTGATCGCCATCGACAATTTTATCACGGGCAGTCCCGACAATATTGCCCACCTCAAAGATCATCCGCGCTTCAAGTTCATCCGCCAGGATGTTACCGAGTATATTCGCGTCGATGGCTACATCGATGCGATTCTGCATTTTGCATCTCCCGCCAGCCCGGTTTCCTATATGGCGTATCCCATTCAAACACTCAAGGTCGGTGCGCTCGGCACACACAAAACACTGGGACTCGCGCGCGCAAAGGGGGCGCGCTTTTTGCTTGCATCCACTTCCGAAGTGTACGGCGAACCGCTGGTGCATCCGCAGACCGAAGAGTACTGGGGCAATGTCAATCCGATTGGTCCGCGCGGCGTGTACGATGAAGCCAAACGCTTTGCGGAAGCGATGACGCTGGCATATCATCGCGCGCACAACGTCGATGTCCGCATCGTCCGGATTTTCAACACGTACGGTCCGCGCAACGCGCTGGACGATGGACGGGTCGTGCCGAACTTGATCGGGCAGGCGATTCGCGGCGAGCCGCTGACGGTTCACGGCGATGGTTCGCAAACGCGTTCGTTCTGCTACGTCAGCGACGAAGTCGAAGGCATTGCCCGTTTGCTCGCGTCGAACGAAACGCTGCCGGTGAACATTGGCAATCCCAACGAGATTTCGATTCTCACGTTTGCGGAAAAAATCAATGCGCTGACCGGGAACAAAGCCGGGATTGTTTTTCGTCCGCGCCCGGTCGATGATCCGAGCCGGCGTTGTCCCGATATTTCGAAAGCGAAAAAGTTGTTGGGCTGGGAACCAAGGGTTTCGCTGGACGAAGGGTTGGCAAAGACGATTGCGTACTTTTCTGCAAAGATCAAAGGCAAATAAGGGATTGGTCAATCAGTCAACTAGTCGACTGGTTGCCTGATTGACTTGTTGTGATGATCGAACGCGCACACCAGTCCACCAACCGAATCTGGCTCGCGCTAGCATTTGCAATGATCGCCGGCGCGCTAGTTCTTTTGCCACTCACGCGCGCAATTATTGTCATCGGCGGCGCGTTGACGGCATTGGCGATTTTGCGCTGGCACGAACTCGCGGTGTACGCGTTGATCTTCGCCGTGCCGTACGGCTCGTGGTTTCCGCTCCCGACCGGTTTCGGCAATCTCACCGCCGTCGATCTTTTCGTTGCGCTCGTTATCGTGTTGTGGCTCGCGCGAATGATCGTGCAGGATCGCGCGATTGCGATTCGCTTTCCGCCGTTGGTGTTTCCCTTCGTGCTGTTTCTCGGCATCGCGTTGCTGTCGATGACCGGCGCAACGTCGCTTGAAGCATCGATCAAAGAATTTACTAAATGGTTCGAGATGCTCGCGGTATACGTTTACGCGGTGAACAATCTCGATCAAGCCAAAGCCAAGCGGGTGCTTGCATTTACATTTCTTGCCGGTATTTCGCAAGCGGCAATCGGCATTTATCAATTTCTCTTTCGCGCCGGTCCTGAGGGATTTGAACTCTTTGGCAGATTTATGCGCGCGTACGGCACCTTTGAACAACCGAATCCGTACGCAGGTTATTTGACACTGATCATTCCAGTTGCATTGGGCGTAGTTTCAGGTTTCAAGTTTAAGGTTAAAGGTTCAATTCGCACTCAACTTTCAACTGTGAACTTTGAACTTTTGGCTTTGCTCGCTCTCGTCTCGATGCTCGCCGCCGTCGTAATGAGTTGGTCGCGCGGCGCGTGGCTGGGTGTTGGCGCGGGAATGATCGTGACGATCATCGTGCCAAGCCGCCGCGCGTTCATTGGCTCGATCATCGCCGCGTTCGCGTTGACGTTTGCGATTTTGCTAAGTAGCATCAATGTCATTCCGCCAGTCATTGCGGAACGCTTTGCCGGCATCACCGATTATTTCGGCGTGTTCGATGTGCGCGGTGTCAAAGTCGATGATGCGAATTATGCAATTGTCGAACGGATGGCACACTGGCAATCGGCGGCGATGATGTGGGCGGAAAACCCGATGCTCGGCGTCGGCATCGGCAATTATGCGGCGGCGTATCCCAGGTACTCGTTACCGCGCTGGGACGATGCGTTGGGACACGCGCACAATTATTACCTCAACATCGCGGCGGAAACTGGGACGACGGGTTTGCTTGCATATCTGGTTTTGTGGGTGGCGGCGTTTTGGCAAAGTTGGCGCGCGGTGCGAACGTCGTCTGGCTTTTGGCGCGGCGTTGCCGCCGGCTTGCTTGGCACGCTCGTCGCGTTGTCAATCCACAATACCTTCGACAATTTGTTTGTGCATGGTATGACGGTGCAAGTGGGACTGGGTTTGGGAGTCGTTGGATGGATGAACCACGACCACAACTTGTAAAAAGGAGTAATCGGTTGTCCAAAGTCATTACGTTTGTTTCGAGCAATGATGGCTTTATCCGCTTTTTTAAATTCGCGATCGTCGGCACGATTGGCGCGGTCGTCGATTTTAGCGTTCTGAATTTGTTGGTGCTGGGATTCGGCGTCCCCAAAGAGTACGCGAATCTCGCGTCGGTTACGTGCGCGATCATCAGCAATTTTACGTGGAATCGTTTGTGGACTTTTCCCGAATCGCGCGAGCGTCCGTTGCACACCCAGTTTGCGCAATTCGCGCTCGTCAACGTGGTGGGGTTGGCAATCAATCAAATCGTTTTTCTCGGTTCGGATGCGTTGATCTTCGACAAACTCTTTCCGCATCCCTGGGATTATAACGTCGCCAAAGCCACCGCAATCATCGTTGTGCTGTTCTGGAATTTCTTTGTCAATCGGCGGACGACGTATAAAGGAATCTAGTTCGATGGTGCGATAGTCAGCAAATACACGATCGAACTATTGCACTATGAGAATAGGTATCGATTTTACTTCTGCTTCCCGCGAACGCGCCGGCATTGGTCGATACGCGCGCGAACTCATTCGCGCTTTGTCGCGCATCGATCACGCGAATCAATACGTCCTCTTTGTTCCGCGCGACGCGCGCGCAGATTTGCTGGCGTTCGATTGGCCCCCCAATTTCAAAGTTGTCCGCGCGCCGCTGACCGAACGTTACCTTGCCGCATTGTGGCATCGCGCGCGCGTGCCATTGCCGATGGAAGCATTGGTCGGCACAATCGATGTTTGCTACTCGCCCGATTTTTTACTGCCGCCGACGTTTGCCAAACGCAAGCTGGTTACCGTCCACGATCTCTCGTACGTCCGCGTCCCCGAATGTTTCCCGCAGCCATTGTTGAATTATCTCAATCGCGCGGTGCCGCGCTCGGTTGCGCGCGCGGATATGATTCTTGCCGATGCCGCGAGCACGCAACGTGATTTGATTGATGTGTATCGTGTGCCGCCGGCTAAAATCAAGGTGTTGTACTCCGGCGTCGATGCGCGTTTTCGTCCCGATGTTTCCGCTGGATCGAAAATGCGTGTGCGCGAGTTGACGCGCGGTAAGCCATACTTGCTCAGTGTCAGCACGATTCAGCCGCGCAAGAATTACGCGCGGCTCATCGAAGCATTCGCGCAAATTGCGAGTAGCGAATTGCAATTGGTCGTTGCCGGCGGCAAAGGATGGATGTACGAGCAGGTTTTCCAAACAGTCGAAAGATTGGGTTTGCAAGAGCGCGTTTTGTTTCCTCAATTCGTCTCCGATGATGATTTGCCGGCGCTTTACGCCGGCGCAACGTTGTTTGTGTATCCATCGCTGTACGAAGGATTCGGTCTGCCGGTCGCGGAAGCGATGGCGTGCGGCGCGCCGGTCGTTTCGTCGAACGCGTCGTCGTTGCCGGAAGTTGGCGGCGACGCGGTGCTGTATTTTGACCCGCGCGATGTAGATGCAATGGTGGAAATAATTTGCCGCGCGTTGAGCGACGAATCGTTGCGCCGGGATTTACGCGCGCGTGGTTTCGCGCAGGCAAAAAAATTTTCGTGGGAAAAAGCGGCGCGCGAACTGATGGACTATCTCGCGGGATGAATCGATGGATACGTTGTTCGTCGTCAACATCATCGGCTGGCTGGGATCGGCGGCGGTGATTGTCGCGTACGTGTTGGTCTCGATGAATCGTTTGCGCGGCGATGCGGTGGCGTATCAGTTGTTGAATCTCATCGGCGGAATTTTTCTCGCGCTCAATACGGCGTACCTCGGCGCGTACCCCTCGGCGATTGTTAATTTGATGTGGATCGGGATTGCCATCTTTGCGCTGGCACGATCCAGAAAATAATCCGCGAATTACGCAAATTTCCACGAATAAAAAATTGGCGTAAATTCGTGTAATTAGCGGCAGATGGTTTTTTCAATGCAGGAAGCAACGCTGGTTTTTCTCGTGCGCGACAACGAAATCCTGTTGGGCTACAAAAAGCGCGGTTTTGCGCAAGGCAAATTGAACGGATTTGGTGGTAAAATAGAGCCGGGCGAATCGATTGCATTTGCCGCTGCGCGCGAACTGCGCGAAGAATGCGGCGTCGATGCTTTGCCGGCAGATTTGAAACCGGTCGCGCGGTTAGATTTCTTTTTCCCGGCGAAACGCGAATGGGATCAGATGGTTCACGTGTTCATCGCGGAATATTGGAGCGGCGAGCCGGTGGAAACAGACGAGATGAAGCCGGCGTGGTTCAAGACCGACGCGATTCCGTTTGACCAAATGTGGGCAGATGACCAGCACTGGCTTCCGCTCGTTCTGCAAGGCAAACGTGTGCAAGCGGCATTCACGTTTAATGGCGATAGCGAAACGATTGAGAAGATGGAAATTCAAGTTGACGGCTTCGGTTAAAAGCCGACGCCGATTGTGCATTTGAAAAACCCGCGACGCGGGTTTGGCGATTGATTGCTGTTCGTTTCAACGAATGGTGATTTGTGGGAGGAAGTAAAATGTCCCAAGGTACCGTTATCATCGAAACCATTGCCAGCGAAGTTCTGCGCGGTAATCCGCTCGGCGATCCGTTTGTGCGCCGCGTGCCGGTGTATCTGCCGCCGGATTACGACGCGAGCAACAAACATTACCCGGTCGTCTTTGTGCTCACCGGCTTTACCGGGCGTGGGACGATGTTGCTCAACGACGCGGCGTGGGAAGAAACCTTGCCGCAACGAATGGACCGATTGATTACGGAGGGCAAAGTCCAACCGATGATTCTCGTAATGCCGGATTGTTTTACGCGCATCGGCGGGAGTCAGTACATCAACTCGTCGGCGGTGGGGCGGTACGAAGATCACCTCGTTCAAGAACTCGTCGCGTACGTCGATCAGAACTATCGCACGACGGCGGATCGCAATTCGCGCGCGGTCGTCGGCAAATCGTCGGGCGGGTATGGCTCCCTCATTTTAGCGATGCGTCATCCCGAAACTTTTGGTATAATGGCGTCGCACAGCGGCGATACGTACTTTGAATTGTGCTACAAACCGGATTTTCCTGCCGCGTTGAATGGCTTGACCAAGTACGGCGGTCTGGACAAATTTTGGGACGGCATTCCGACGATTCGTCCGCGCGGCAAAGAATTCAACGCACTCCTCAACACGATTGCAATGGCGGCGTGCTACTCGCCGAATCCGCACGCGCCGCACGGCTTCGATTTGCCGTTCGATACCGAGACCGGCGAATTGCGCGAGGATGTTTGGGCGCGCTGGCTCGAATGGGATCCGGTGAAGTTGGTCGATAAACATCTTGATGCGCTGAAATCGTTGCGCTTGATTTATCTTGATGCCGGCTTGCGCGACGAATTCAATTTGCAGTACGGTGCGCGCATTTTCGTCAAGCGTCTCAAAGAACGCGGCATCAACTTTGTCCACGAAGAATTTGACGACGGACATTTCAACATTCAATATCGATATGATGTTTCGCTGAAAGCAATCTCTAGTGCAATTGTGCAATAGTGCGTTAGTGCGATAGTTGATCCGCAGAACGTAAAACTATCGCACTATTGAACTATCGAACTATTGCACTCGAACTCTCAATGCCACGCAACAATTTTCTCGCAACAACCTACGCTCTCGGACTCGGACTCACCGGCGTGATCGCGCTCGTCGCGCTGACCGATTGGAATGCGTTGTCCGCCAATTTTGTGCCGCTCGCATTTTTTGGCGTGCTGTCGTTCATTCTCAAACGCGCCGGCTTTCACGCCGCGCCCGAAGTGACACACTCGCTCGTCGGCATCGTCGATCTTGCCGCGGTGCTGACCTTCGGTCCGATTCTGGGCGCGTGGGTCGCGGCGGTGAGCGGATTTTTCTACCTCTTTCTCAATGCTCTGCGCCGCGAGAAACACACGTTTCAAAATCTCGTCGAGATTCCACTCTTCAACGCCGGGTTGAAAATCGGCATGGCGTACGCCAGCACCCACGCGTACACTTTTTTCGGCGGCGCGTTCCCGCCGCGTCACGTAAACCTCGAAATGATTTTGCCGATGGCGGGCGCCGTCGTCGCGTGGTTCGCCATCGATCATTTGGGCTGGGCGATTTTGGAATTCTTGCGCGGTGGCACGCGCGCGCTCATCGATTTTCTCCGCTCGATTGTTTTCTATTCGGTGTTGATGGAACTTTTGCCGCTCCCGTTTTCGCTCGTCATCGCCATCATTTACGTGTCTGGGGAAATGGGCATCTTTTTGATGATCGCGGCGGGATTGATCGGCACCGGCATCGTCGTGCAACGCTTTGCCGATACAAGCCGCCGTTTGGAATTTCGAAGCAATGACCTTGCGGCGTTGAATGCGTTCGGTCAGCAATTATCCGGCGCGGCGTTCGACGCGGAAAAGATCGTCGATTTGTTGTACGAGAATGCGCGCCGCATCGTCTCCCCCGATCTTTGCCGCGTCGAGTTGGTAACGCCGGAGCGCGGCGCATTATTAGCTCTCGAAGCGTTGCGCGATGAAATGCGCCACCCGTACGAAGCGCAAACGGATACTTTGCTCATCGATTATTTTGGGCAGCATCGCGAACCGATTCGCGCGCTCGACGTGGAACGCTCATTCGTCTATCCCTTCCCGGCGACCGGCATCGCGCGTGAATTGGCGGAACACAGCTTCATCGATGGTGTCGCGCCGCGCAGTTTACTGTGCGTGCCGCTTTTCGCCGGCGACGAATTGATTGGCGTCTTGTCGATGTTCAGTACGCGACCGCGCGTCTTTTATCCGGTGCACGCGCACAATCTCACATCGATGTGCGCACAAGCGGCAATTGGCATTCAGAACGCGCGCTCGTACGCCGTCGAACGCCGGCGCGCGATGCAGTTGGCGATGATCAGCGAGGTGAGCCGGCAAGTGGCTTCGTTCCGCGACCTCGATGCATTTTTGCGGAACGTCGTTACGCAAATCCGCGAACGGTTTGGTTATTCCAACGTTCACATTTTTATCGTCGATGCAAACGCCGGGTACGTGATCTTTCGCGCGAGTACCCATCCGCGCGGCATCGATTGGCGCGACCGCAATGTGCGTTTTCGCATCGGCTTGGAAGGCATCGTCGGTTGGGTTGCGGCAACCCGCGAACCGCTCGTCGTGCCGGACGTGCGCAAGGACGCGCGCTTTGTCCTCGATCCGGACAAAGCGACCGCCGACACGCGTTCCGAAGTCGCCGTGCCGTTGATCGTCGGCGATAATGTCCTCGGCGTGCTTGATGTGCAAAGTACGGAGGTGAACGCGTTTACGCCGGACGATCTGTTCATCTTGAAAACCCTCGCCGCACAAATGGCGGTAGCGTTGCAAGACGCGCGGCTGTATCAATCGCAACGCGAAGAAGCGTACTATTTGAACGTCCTGTTGCAAGTGGCAGAAAACCTTGCGGTTACCACCGACCTCGACGAATCGCTCGAAACGATTGTGCGAATCACGCCGATGCTTGTGGGCGTGGTGCGGTGCGTCCTCTTCGTCTACCAGCCGGCGGAAAAAATTTTTCTGCCCGCCAAAGAATACGGCTTGACGCCGGAACAAAAGCAAGCATTCGCACAGTTGCGGATTCCATCCGACAATGGACTTGCCTTCGATCAACTGGTGCACGAACAAAAGCCGCTCGTCATCGAAGACGTGCCGACGACCAAGCTCGCCGAAATTGAATATTTGAAAATTTTCGACGTGCGTTCATTGTTGATGGTGCCGATGATCGCGCGCAACGAAGTGATCGGCGCGATTGTCGTCGATCAAGGGTCGCGCCCGACGCGCTTTTCGCAACACGAAATCGATGTTGTGATGGGGATTGCCAATCAAGCCGCCGCCGCAATCGACGGGGCGCGGTTGACTCGCGACGCGGAAGCCAAACGCCGGCTCGATTACGAATTGAGTTTGGCGCGCGAAATCCAAAAAAGTTTTCTGCCCGACGCGTGCCCGTACATTCCCGGCTATCAAGTGTGTGCGTGGTGGGATTCCGCGCGTGAAGTCTCCGGCGATTTTTACGATTTTGTGGATCTGCCGGGCGAGCGGCTCGCGATGATCATCGCCGATGTGTCGGACAAAGGTATGGCGGCGGCAATGTTTATGGCATTGTCGCGCACGATTCTCCGCACGATGACCATCGGCAAAGCCTCGTCGCACGAAGCCGTCGAGCGTGCCAACGATATCATCCTCGCCGACGCACGGTCGGAGATGTTCGTTACGGTCTTTCACGCCATCCTCGAGCCACGTGAACATCGATTGACGTACGTGAACGCGGGTCACAATCCGCCGCTGGTGTATCGCGCGGCGACGCAAACCGTGACGACGCTCAAAGGTCACGGCATCGCGTTGGGCGTGATTCCCAACATCACCCTCGACGAAAACGAATTTCAGTTCGAGCGCGGCGACGTGGTCTTGATGTACACCGACGGCGTTACCGATGCAATCAATTCGCAAGAAGAAGAATTCGGTGTTGGTCGCCTCACCGATTTGCTGGCGGCGAATGCCCATCGCACGCCGGACGACGTGGTGGAAGAAATCAAGCGCGCACTGAACGAATTTTCCGGCGAGAGTGTGCAATTTGATGATGTAACGCTAATCGCGTTGAAACGAAGGTAAAATAAAAACTCAGGGGGAGGAGGTACCCTGAGTTTTCTATTATTATAGACGCAGGGCGTTGGGGGGTACGCTGGTCTGCATCTTTGACTGCATTGTAATTTACAGATGGCGTTTTGTCTCTAGTACTTTATCGCCCTGACTCGGGTACTGGGTTTGCCTCCTGGCTTTTCTTCATTAAACGTTATCTGAAATAAATATTTTCCACGAAGGTCACGAAGAACCACGAATTATTTCTTCTGATTTTAGTGTCCTTCGTGTTCTTCGTGGATGATTTTCCTTGTTCCGGATAACGTCTATTGTATAATCTCGCCGATGATCAATCGCATTTGGCGCGCGTTTCTGCGTTTTGCCTTTCATCATTTCTACACCACCTTTGCGTTCACGTACGATTTCGTCAGCGCGGTCGTTTCGCGCGGACGTTGGCGCGCGTGGACCCGCGCCGCGATTCCGTTCATCGTTGGCACGCGCGTACTCGAAATCCCGTGCGGCACCGGCAATCTTCTGCTCGATTTACGCGCCGCCGGTTTGGTCGCCACCGGCGTCGATCTGTCGGCATCGATGTTGAACATCACGCGCGGCAAACTGCAACGTGCCAAAATCGATGCGCCGATTCTGCGCGCGCGAGCGCAAACATTACCCTTTGCCACCGGCGCGTTTGATTCGATCACGATGACCTTTCCGCCCGGCTTTGTGTACGACCCGAATGTGTTCATCGAACTGCGGCGCGTTCTGCGCGACGACGGACGGTTGATCTGGGTCGATGCCGCGCGTTTGTTGCCGCGCGGTTTGTGGAGCCGCTTCTTGGACACGGCGCTTGAAGCAGTCAATGCGAATGTGACGCCGTTTGAACATTTGGTTGGCGCGGCGCTGAATCACGCGGGTTTAAAGTACCAAATCAAAACAGTGGCGGATGAGTTCAGTCAAGTACTTGTTGTGATTGCCGAGAAAGACCAATCTCTTTGACAACCCTCTACCGCTATGCTAGAATCTTGTCGATGAATACTCAATCCATCTACCTTGACCATTCCGCCACCACGCCCGTCGATCCGCGCGTGGTCGAAGCGATGCTGCCGTTCTTCACCGAAAAATTCGGCAACGCCTCCAGCTTGCATCGTTGGGGACAAGTCGCGCTGTCCGCGCTCGACGAGGCGCGCCAGACGATTGCCGACATTCTTGGCGCAAGCCCAAAAGAAATCATCTTCACCTCCGGCGGGTCGGAGAGCGATAACTTGGCTTTGCGCGGCGTCGCGCTCGCGTTACGCGCGAAAGGCAATCATATCATCACAACGCCCATCGAACATCACGCGATTCTGAACACCGCCGCGCAACTCGAAAAAGAATTTGGCTTTGAAGTCACACGTGTGCCGGTCGATCGACAAGGACGCGTGAACCCGGACGACATCGCGCGCGCGATTACGCCCCAGACAATTCTCGTCAGCGTGATGTACGCGAACAACGAAGTCGGCACAATCGAACCGCTCGCCGAGATTGCGAAGATTGTCAAAGCACGCGGCGTAATTTTCCACACCGACGCGGTGCAAGCCGGTGGCTATTTGCCGGTGAACGTGAATGAACTTGGCGTCGATTTGATGTCGCTCGGCGCACACAAATTTCACGGACCCAAAGGCGTCGGGGTGTTGTACGCGCGCGCGGGTACGCCGCTTGTGCCGACGCAAACCGGCGGCAGTCACGAACGCAATCGCCGCGCGGGGACGGAGAATATTCCGTACATCGTTGGGATTGCGACCGCGCTCAAAATCGCGCAGAGCGAACGCGAGACGACGAACGCGCGTTTGCAATCACTGCGCGAAAAATTGATCGAAGGAATTTTGGAGCGCGTCGTCGGCGCGCAGTTGACCGGCGATCCGAAAAATCGATTGCCCGGTCACACCAGTTTCGTCATTCCCGGCGCCATCGGTGACGAGATGATTTTGGGACTCGATCTCGCCGGCGTGGCTGGCTCGACCGGAAGCGCGTGCACCGCCGGCTCGGCGGAACCATCGCACGTTCTTGCGGCGATGGGTTATCCGGCGGATTTGGCGCGCGGCGCGTTGCGGCTGACGCTGGGACGCGAGAACACCGACAAGGATGTGGAACGCGCGGTGAATGTGGTGGCGGATGTGGTGTACAAGTTGCGGGGCAATCGTTGAGTGAAAAACCCACCATCGTCGTCGCGCTGAGCGGCGGCGTCGATAGTTCGACCACCGCCGCGCTCTTGGTCGAGCGCGGCTTTAACGTCATTGGTTTGATGATGCGGCTGTGGGCAGAAGATTCACCGCTGGCGCAAATTGAATTGTCAGTCGACGGCGAAAAGCATTTCGCCACGAATCGCTGTTGTTCGCCGGAAGCCGTCGCCGACGCGCGCGGCGTCTGCCAAAAACTTGGCATCCCCTTTTACCTCCTCAACTTTGAAGCCGATTTCAAAACGCACGTCGTCGATTTTTTTATCGACGGGTACGCGCGCGGCATCACGCCAAATCCGTGCTTGCAATGCAATCGACTGGTCAAGTTTGGCACGTTGCTGGAAAAAGCGCGCGCGCTCGGCGCCGATTTTCTGGCGACCGGGCATTACGCGCGCGTCCGCGAACGCGACGGCAAATTCGAGTTGTTGCGCGGCGTCGATCCGAAAAAAGATCAATCGTACGCGCTCGCGTTACTCACGCAAGCGCAACTCTCGCGCGTGATGTTTCCCCTCGGCGAATTCACCAAAGCACAGGTGCGCGAATTGGCGCGGCGATTCGATTTGCGCGTGTCGGAAAAAGCCGAGAGCCAGGACTTGTGTTTTATCGCGGATGGCGATTATCGCAACTTTTTGCGCCGCAATGTGCCAAACGCGTTCGTCCCCGGCGCAATCGTCGATACGCGCGGCAAAGTGATCGGCGCGCATACCGGGCTGGCAAATTACACGATTGGTCAGCGCAAAGGTTTGCCGGCGGTCGGCGAGCCGTTGTTCGTGATCGAGTTGAATCTTTCGCACAATCAAGTCGTCGTCGGGCGCGCGGACGAACTGGGGCGACGCGAACTCGTCGCGCAAGCGGTCAACTGGATTGCCGGCGAACCGCCGCAAAGTGCAACGCGCGTTACCGCCAAGATTCGTTACCGCGCCATCGAAGCGGCGGCAAGCGTAACGCCGTTGGAGGACGCACGCGCGCACGTCATTTTCGATGAGCCGTTGCGCGATATCACGCCGGGTCAAGCCGTCGTCTTTTACGATGGGATAGTGTGTTTAGGCGGCGGATTGATCGAAACCTTGCGCAAAAACCGTTGACAAATCACGCGTAATCGTGGTATCTTATAGCCAAGCTCGCACATTCACCGCATCGCCATTCTTTTGCAAGGAGGCAAAAATGGACAAACCCTGGCTCAAGTTCTACGAAAAAGGCGTCCGTCCGAATCTCGAGTACCCCCCGGTGCCGATGCACTATTTTCTCGAGCAATCCGCGACCCGGTATCCCGACAACGTGGTAACCATCTTCGGTAACGGTAGCAAACTGGACGCCAAACTCACGTATCGACAATTGAACGAGCACGTCAATCGATTAGCCAACGCGCTGACCGCGATGGGCGTCAAGAAGGGCGACCGCGTGGCGTTGTATCTCCCCAATTGTCCGCAGTACATCATCGGCTATTATGCGATTCTCAAACTCGGCGCGATTGTTGCCCCCAACAATCCGCTGTACGTCCCCCGCGAATTGGAATTTCAAGTGAACGATGCCGGCGCGGAAACGATCATTTGCCTCTCGCGCTTTTATCCCAATGTGCAAAAAATCCGCGCGAACACCAAACTCAAGAATGTCATCGTCGCCAACATCAAAGAGTACTTTTCGCCGCTTCTCAAACTCTTGTTCACGCTCGCGAAAGAAAAGAAAGAGGGCCATCACGTTACACTCGATGCCGGCGACAAGTGGTTTCCGGACGTTCTGGCGAGCGCGCCAGCCACCCCCCCGAACGTCGAGGTCAAGCCAGAAGACACCGCCGTACTATTGTACACCGGCGGCACGACCGGCGTCCCCAAAGCCGCCGAGATCACGCACAAGAATTTGGTGGCGAACACGCTCCAGTGCAAAGAGTGGTTGACTACTTTGAAAGAAGGCAAAGAAGTTACGCTGACCGCGCTACCGCTGTACCATTCGTACGCGATGACAACGTGTATGAACTTGAGCATCTACGGCGCCAGCGCGATGGTGCTGATTCCCAACCCGCGCGAATTGGTCAGCGTCTTGAAAGCGATCGATTTGCACAAGCCGACGCTCTTCCCCGGCGTACCGACGATGTACACCGCCATCAACAATCATCCCGATTTGCCCAAGTACGATTTGAAATCGGTCAAGGCGTGCATCAGCGGCGCGGCGGGTCTGCCAGTCGAAGTGCAGACGAAATTCCAGAATCTCACCGGCGCGCGCCTCGTCGAAGGGTACGGGTTGAGCGAAGCGACGCCAGTGGTAACCGCCAACCCAGTGTATGGCGAGAACCGCATCGGCACCATCGGTTTGCCGTGGCCCGATACCGAGTGCAAGATTATGGACATTGAAACCGGCACCAAAGAAATGCCCGTCGGCGAATCCGGCGAGTTGTGCGCCCGAGGTCCGCAAGTGATGAAGGGGTACTGGAACAAGCCGGAGGAAACCGCCAAGACTCTGCGCGATGGCTGGCTCTACACCGGCGACATTGCGGTCATGGACAAGGACGGCTATTTCCAAATTGTCGACCGCAAGAAAGATATGATCATCGTCGGTGGTTTCAACGTCTACCCGCGCGAAGTGGAAGAAGTGCTATTCCAGCATCCGAAAGTTTTAGAAGCCACCGTCGCTGGCGTGCCGGATGCCAAAGCCGGCGAGCGCGTCAAGGCATACATCGTTTTGAAGCCGGGACAGACCGCCACAGTCGAAGAGATTATGGAATTTTGCAAAGAGCGATTGACCGGCTACAAACGTCCGGCGGCAATCGAATTCCGCGATTCACTCCCCAAAACGATGGTCGGTAAAATTCTGCGCCGGCAACTAGTCGAAGAAGAAAAGAAAAAGATGGGATGAGCGCGGACGAGTTCATCGACGAAGCAATCACCGTTCAAGCCGAAGAACTGACGACTGCACCGAAATCGTTTGTGTGGCGCGGCGCGCGGTACGAGGTGACGGAGGTGATCAAGGCGTGGCAGGATTGGCACACGCCGCCCGGCGCCAAACACGCGCAACGATGGATGCACCGCCGTCATCGCAATTGTTTCATCGTGCGAACGACGGACGGACAGGTCTTTGAACTCTATCTTGATCGCGGCGCCGGCAAACGCGATTGGGTACTTTACAAACGAGTAACCAAATAACAACAGGGGCGACCACAAAGGTCGCCCCTACAATTTTTATTTCACCACCTCAACTGCATCACCGATTTTGATTTCGCCGCCTTCGATCACGCGCGCGAGCATCCCGCGTTGCCCAATCATTTTTTCGCGCAAGCCGGGTTGAATCTCATCGAGGAATTCGCACGGCGCGCACGGAATTGTGATTTCTAAAAGCGCGTTGCCGACGCGGAGGCGCGTTCCGCGTTCCAGCGGTTTCAAATCGATGCCGCGCGTGGTAATGTTTTCGCGGATGCGTCCGGGTGGCAAACCAAATTCAATCAGCGTCTCTTCGTCCATCAACAAGACTTGACGCAAACTATCGGCGCGCGCATTCACATCCCCTTCGATGCCTTGCCCGGCAATCGCACGCATCGTTTCGACGTAACGCATCGGCACATCCCGCGCGATTTTTAGTTGCAGATGAATTATCGTTCCGCTCATAATATCCTCCAAGTTTTTTATCCGCGAATCACGCGAATCTACACGAATAATAAACTGATGTTACGCGCTGTCATTTCGAGCGAAGCGAGAAATCTCGGTTTTTGGCGGAGATTTCTCGTCGCTTCGCTCCTCGAAATGACATCAAGTGCCTAAGGTGAGTAACTCACCTTACGCAAACCGAATTGTTTTACCGCAAAGCCCATGGAGACCGCTGAGATTTTTCAGGACTTTTCTCTGCGAACTTTGCGTTCTCAGCGGTGAAATTGCGTAACGTCAGTGAGTAATAAATTTAGCGAAAATTCGCGTGATTCGCGAATTATTTTGTTCCCACGTACACTGCCATCGTGCCCAGCATCAGCCAGCGAAAATGCGCGTCGCGAAAACCCACCGCGCGCAACAACTCGACGACTTGTTCCGGCGGATAAAACTCGCGCACCGATTGTGGCAAATAACGGTACGCGTCCGGTTGTCCGCTCAACCATCCGCCGATGCGCGGCATCACGTGATCGAAATAAACGCCGAAAATGTTTCTCCACACCGGCGCGCGCGGCGAAGTGATTTCCAAACTAACCGCGCGTCCGCCCGGTTTGAGCACGCGACGCATTTCCGCAAACGCGGCGCGCACATCGGTAACGTTCCGCAGGACAAAGCCGTTGACCGCGCAATCGAACGTATTGTCCGGCAAAGCCAATTGCAACATATCGCCCGCCGCAAACATCACGCGCGAGTCGTATTTTGTCTGCCCCAAACGCATCATCTCGATGGCGAAATCGATGCCCACGACGCGACAGGTTGGCTCGACATCTTGCAACGCGGCGGCAAAATCGCCGGTGCCGGTCGCCAGATCAAGCGCGATGCCGTGGCGCGGCGGTTGCGCTAATTTCGCGGCGGTGCGGCGTAAGTGTTGATGTTGCCCCAGCGTCATTACTGTGTTCATCAAATCGTACCGCTGCGCGATGGAGTCGAACATCTTTTGGACGTAAGTGGCTTTGGCAGAGCCGATGAGTTTGGTCATTTCATTTCTCAGACGGAGGACGAAAGATGAACGACGAAAGTTTTGCTTTCGTTCTTCGTCTTCGGTCATCCGTCATTTGACGAACAAATACGGACACCACGCGCGCTCTAGAAAATCGACGACAAAGTACAGTGCGAGTCCCAGGATACTCATCGCGGCGACACCAGCGTACATTTCCGGATATGCCACACGCGAAAACGTATCGACGATGACGTAATAACCCAAGCCGGCGTTCGTCGCAAACGATTCGGTGAAGAACAGTACGGCGATTGCCGTCCCAATGCTCAAGCGAATGGAGGTGAGTACCGCCGGCAACGTCGCCGGCAAGTAGACAAATTGTAACAGCGCGCGCCGTCCCGCTCCCAGCGAACGTACCGAATACAGCAACTCGGCGCGGATCGCGGCGGCGTGATCACGCACGACAACGAGGACTTGGAAGAACAAAATCAAAAAGATGATGAAAATTTTCGACGCGTCGCCGATGCCGAAAAAGAGCAAGATAATCGGCAGCAAAACGATTTTCGGAATCGGGTACGTCAGGTAAATCACGGGCGCAAAGAAGCCATTGACGCGCGGGTATTGCGCCAACACCAAGCCCGCCGGCGTCGCAAACAAAATCGATAAGACGATGCTGGCGACGACGCGCCACGCGCTCACCACAAAATGCCAGCCGAGTCCGCGTGGCAGTTGCGCCATCAATGCGGCAAGCACCGTCGTCGGCGCGGGTAGAATATCGCGATTCAAAATCAGCGCGATGAGTTGCCACGCCATTACAAGCGCAAGCGCGGCGAGAAGAACGTCGCGGTTACGCATAAATCAGTCGCCAGTAAACAATCGAAAGTAGACAGATCATTTTTCTTTCAACATTTTCCGCAATTCTGCGGCTCGTTCCAAAAACATCGAGGAATCGCGATACGCTGCGCTGCCCGCGCCGGGATTTTCTACAACGCGCGGCAAGCGATGCGGCGGCACACCCAGCACTAGAATTTTTCGCCCGAGCAAAACCGCTTCTTCGATGTCGTGCGTAACAAAGAGCATCGTTGTCTTGGTTTCGCTGTGCAAGTCAAGGACGAGTTGTTCCAAGTTTTCGCGCGTCGGTGCGTCAAGTGCGGAAAACGGTTCGTCCATCAACAAAACATCCGGCTTTAACACGAGCGTTCGTGCAATCGCAACGCGTTGACGTTGTCCGCCGGAAATTTGCGCCGGATATTTTTTGCCCAGATGCGAAATGCCAAATCGGTCGAGCCAGAAATCGACGGAGGACGAACGACGAACGACGAAGGTTTTGTTTTCGTCCTTCGTCATTTGTCCTTCGTCCTGATTATAGAATTCCCGAATCCGCAATCCCAGTTCCACATTTTCGCGCACGGTCGCCCACGGCAATAAACCGTAATCTTGAAGCACGAGTCCGGTCTTGCCGCGATTTTGTTTGCGCGGTACGCTCTCGCCGTTGACAAGAATCGTCCCGGCATTTGCCGCGCGCACGCCGACGATGAGATGAAGCAATGTCGATTTGCCGCATCCCGATGTGCCGATGACCGACCAAAACTCGCCGCGTTCGACACGCCACGAAAAATTTTCGAACAGCGGCGCGGGCTGACCGGGATAAGTGAATGAGAGATTGGAGATTTCGATCACAACCCAGACCGAGGACGGATGACGGATGACCGATTCAAAACTTGCGTCTTCGGTCATCCGTCATCGGTCAAACTACTTCACAAAGTTACTATCCACCGAAGACTCGTACGTTACCGCCGCGCTGATCAACTTGCGTTCCATCGCCCACTTGACCACGTCATCCCATTGCGCTTTGGATGGCACGCCGGGATCGGGGAACGGCGGAAATTTGTAATTGTCTTTCAATTGATCCGGCACGCGTCCCCGTTCGATCAGGATGTTGCGGAATTGATCCGGCTTGGCGCGAATATCGGCGATGGCTTGGTCGTACGCGGTAAGAAATTTTTTGACGTCGTTCGCGCGTTGCGCCAGCACTTCGTTGCGGAAACTGATGACGCTCATCGAGTACTCGGTGTACTTGGTATCATCGACGACGATACGCGCGCCTTGCAAAATCGCCAGCGACGCGAGCGGGTCGGGCAGAGTTGCCGCCGCGACTTGATTCTGTTGCAACAGTTGCAGACGCGTTGGAATTGACGGGACGTTCGTCGTCTTGATGTCGGCGGCAGTTAGCCCTTCGCGTTCCAGCAACCGTTGCGTAACGTACTCGATCACCGAGTTTTGCGAAATGGCAATTTCCTTGCCCTTTAAATCTTGCGCGGTTTTGATCGGACTATCTTTCGGCGTGAGAATCCAATACTCGGCGGCGTCCTTGAACGCGATGCGTCCCAGTCGCACGATTTTGATCTTGGGCGATTGCGCGTTGAACAACACCGTCGAAACGAGATCGTTCAACTGTCCGTCGATTTGCCCGGTCAGCATCATTTGATCGCGTTCTGCCGCGCTTGCCGCCGGCACCAGTTCGATGTTGAGTCCTTGCTTCAAAAAATGACCTTGCGCTTCGGCGACGTAAAACGGCACGACGTCCGTGATCGGCAGAACGCCGATGCGCATCAACACCGGCGGCGCAATCGTCGGCGTTGCCGGCGCGGCGCACGCGGCGAGAAGAATGAGAAACGTCAAGAAAATCGATTTGCGGGTGAACATTTTTCTCCTATCATTAAATTGCCGAGGTTCGATTTGAAATTTTCGATTGAACAGAAATCGAAAATTGGCAATCGGCAATCGAAAATTAAAACATCAGTCCAAGCCAAGCACTAACAAACACGACGACGCTGATGTATCCGTTCACGTTGAAGAACGCTAGATTCACGCGTGATAAATCATGCGGTTCGACAATCGCGTTTTCGTACGCGAGCAAAATTGCAACGATGACAACGCCGATCCAAAACGCGACGCCAAGTTGCGCGACGATGCTCACTGCCGCGAGCGCAATCACCGTGATTGTATGATTCACGCGCGCGAGTGTCAACGCGGCGGCGATGCCGAATTTCGCTGGCACCGAGTATAACCCATCGCGCCGGTCTACGTCAACATCTTGACAGGCGTAGATCAAATCGAATCCCGCCATCCACACGATGACGACGCACCACAGCAACAGCGCAAGCGGATCGAACGAGGCGCGCACGGCAACCCAGCCACCCGCTGCGGCAATGCCGTCGGTGAAACCGAGAATCCAATGCGTGAGCCACGTGAAACGTTTGGCGTAATGATAACCAACGAGAAAAATCAGCGCCAGCGGCGAAAGCACAAGACAAAGTGGATTGAGTTGCCACGCCGCAAACTCGAAAATAACGAAAGCCGCGAAACAAATTCCCGCAACTGCGCCTGGCGAAATTGCGCCGCGCGGCAGCGGTCGATTCATCGTGCGCGGGTTGCGCGCGTCCAATTCCCGGTCGATCAAGCGATTGAGCGACATCGCCAGCGTGCGCGCAGACGCCATCGCAATCGTAATCCAAACGAATTGATGCAACGTCGGCAGCCCACGCGCCGCGAGCACCATTCCCAGGTACGCGAACGGCAGCGCGAAGATGGTGTGCTCGAAGCGAATGTTGTCGAGAAGAATTTTCAAAGAGCGCATTTGCAAAAAGCCGGGAGTGGGAGAAAGGGAGACAAGGAGACCGGGAGAAAATTCTCCCACTCTCCGTGTCTCCTTGTCTCCCCCTCACTTTTCAAAGCCATACTCACTCCAGCGTTTGTCCACGAGCGCGCGAATCTCCGTGGACATTTCGATCTCGGGGGGCCATTTCTGATGCGGTCCCGGGTCGCGGTCGGTTTTGCGCGTCGCGTCGATGCCCATTTTGCCGCCAAAATTTTTTTCGAGCGAGGCATGATCAAGATCGTCGGTGGCGCCGCTGACGATTTGCACGTCGCGCAGCGGATCGTAATTTGCCAGCACCTCGAACGCCACTTGCGACAAATCATGTACGTTCACATCGGCATCCACGACGATGATCGTTTTGGTCAGCATCATCAAGCCCATTCCCCAGAGACCGTACATCACTTTGCGCGCGTGACCGGGAAAGCGTTTCTTGATGCTGACGATGACAAGGTTGTGAAAGACGCCTTCCGCCGGCATATTCATATCGACGACTTCACTTTGAAAAAGTTTGATGAGTGGCAAGAACAATCGCTCGGTCGCTTTGCCCATCCACACGTCTTCCATCGGCGGCTTGCCGACAATCGTCGTGGGATAAATCGCGTCGCGCCGATGCGTGATTGCGGTAACGTGCATCACCGGGTAATAATCGGCGAGCGAGTAATAGCCGGTGTGATCGCCAAACGGTCCCTCGATTTTTTGCTCGCGCGGATCGACGTACCCTTCGATGATGATTTCGGCGTCCGCCGGTACCTCAAGCGGTTGTGAAATACATTTCACCAACTCGACCGATTTGCCGCGCAACCACCCGGCAAGCATCATCTCGTCGATGTCCGGCGGAAGCGGCGCCGACCCCGCCCAAATGATCGCCGGGTCGCCGCCGAGCGAGACCGCGACCGGAATTTTTTCCGCGCCGATGTCGCGCGCGACGCGTTCGTGTTCCGCGCCGCCTTTGTGTCTCTGCCAATGCATTCCCAGCGTCGTCTCGTCAAACACTTGCAAACGATACATCCCGACGTTGCGTTTGTTCGTTTGGGGATCGCGGCTGAACACCGATGGCAATGTGATGTAGCGCCCGGCATCCTGGGGCCAGCATTGGATGATCGGCAAGCGCGAAAGTAGCGGCGGGTTCATCACGACTTCTTGGCACGCGCCGCGACTGACATAATGCGGTTCGGTATTTTTCAAGCCGTTCAACATTTCCAAACCGCGTTGCGCTTTTTCGAGCAAGCCGCGCGGCATATCCATCGAAATAAATTCGGCGAGTTTGACGTTCAAATCGTCCAAGTGATTGACGCCAAGCGCCCACGCCATTCGTTCTTCCGTGCCAAACAAGCCGATTACAACAGGCATCGATTGACCGCGTACGTTTTCGAAAAGCAATGCGACGTTCTGTTTCACATCGCCTTTCATCACGCGGTCGGCAATCTCGGTGATTTCCAAATCCTGGCTCACCGGTGCGGTCATGCGTTTGAGTTGCTTGTTTTTCTCGAGTCGTTGCAAAAATTCGCGCAAATCGCGGTATGCCATCGCTTCCTCCAACGGCGGGATAATAACAAAAATCAAATGGATTGGCAAACGAACACGCGTGCGGTGGAAATAAAATTGGACAAGAATTGTCAAATCTTTTATAATCGTCGCAATCCTGTCCCACCTTGCCGCACCGCATGGACAAATCAACGACGATTACCATTGGGGTCGCTATTATTTTTTTTGCCACCGTTGAGCGTACGATCGCCGAGTTTGGTTTCTCGCTGATCGTGATGCCGCTCGTCGCGATTGGGCGATGTAAGTTTGAACCCCCTCGACGAACTCCTCGATTTTATTCTTCTCGCATCCATTCTTTTCAGTTTCGCGCGCCCGGCAATCGCGTTGAAGCGGAGACGATGATGCGATGAAGACGATGTACCTCGATGTCTCCATCCCACGCATCGTCTTCACCCGATTGCTCGCGCGCGTTTCGCGCGACGCGTACTTTGCGCCGACGTCTTGTTTGCATCTCGCGACGATTGCCGATCCGCCGCTCCCGGCTTCCAATTGGGTGCGCGTTCGTAATCGATTGTGCGGCATTTGCGGGAGCGACTTGCATCAGATTTTTGTCGATGCCGGGCTCGATGTTGCGCCGGTCGCGTTGCCTTCACATCGCCGCATTTATCTCGGACACGAAATGGTTGGCGTGATTGTCGAAGCCGGCGATGCGGTGCGCGATTTCAAAATTGGCGAGCGCGTGGTACGTTGGGGACGTGCGGACGATTGTATCGCGCGCGGGCGTGCCGAACTTTGCCCGGCGTGTGCGCGCGGTCATCGCGTCCTGTGCGAACTGGCTTCCGAGCCGCGCGAACATCATCCGATTGGCGGCGGCTTTGGCGATTCGTTCATCACGCCAGCCAGTACACTCTTGCGCGTGCCCGACGATTTGTCCGACGAACAAGCAACGTTGATCGAGCCGGCGGCGGTGGCAATTCACGCGGCATCGCGTCGCATCGCGCAAAAAGGGGAACGTGTCCTCGTGTTGGGTTGTGGCGTCATCGGTTATTTGTTGATTCAAGCGATTCGCGCGTTTCAACCGGATTGCGAAATCACCGCGCTCGCGCAATTCGAATGGCAAGCCGAACTCGCGAACAAGTTTGGCGCGCAGCAGACCTTTCTCGCGCGCGACGATGGTTATGCCGAAACCGCGCGCATCACCGGCGCAAAGTTGTACGGCAAGCGCGGCAATCGGATGTTGCTCGGCGGCTTTGATGTCGTGTTCGATGTTGTCGGCATTCAATCGACACTAAACAACGCGCTTCGCTGGACGCGCGCCGGCGGGACAGTCGTTTTGGTTGGCGTGAATCTGCATCGGATGCAACTCGATGTGACGCCGGTGTGGTATCAAGAGGTGAATCTCATCGGCGCAGTGGGACACGATGTCATCGAATGGAACGGTGAAGAAATTTCGACGTTTGAATTGGCAATGCGCTGGATGCAAACCGGCACGTTGAAAACGGACGGCCTGGTTACACATCATTTCCCGTTGAACGATTACCGCACCGCGTTCAACGTGGCGATAGACAAGCGCGCCCATCGGTCAGTGAAGGTGGTGTTTGATTTTAGTGATGCGTGAGACGGAACACGCAACACGCAATAAACAAATTCATCGGAGGGAGGAAACAATGTCAACATCCGCACCATCCACGCGCCGCGAACGCATCGCGTGGTACCTGTACGACTTTGGCAACTCGGCGTACGCGTCCGTCGTGTTGCTCGCTGTTTACTCCGCGTACTTTCAGAGCCAGGTAGTCGGCGGCGCGGAGGGCTCACGGTTGTGGGGACTGGCAATTGCGGTGGCGATGATTCTCGTTGCCATCGCCGCGCCGATCCTGGGAGCGATTGCGGATTACTCCGCCGCGAAAAAACGCTTTCTCTTTTTCTTCACCACGCTCGCGGTTTTGTTCACCGCGCTTTTGTTCTTCACCGAAAAAGGAACGATCACACTTGCCATCGTTCTCTTCATCCTCGCCGAAATTGGTTATCGCGCCGCGCAAATTTTCTACGATGCGTTGTTGCCGGAAATCGCTACGCAAGCGGAGATGGGGCGCATCGCCGGCATCGGTTGGGCAATCGGATCGTTTGGCGGCATCATTGCCTTGCTCATCATCCTCCCGCCGATTCTCATCACCAAAAGCGATTTGTTCGTTGTGCGTTTGTCGCTCGTCATCACCGCGATTTTCTTTGCGCTCGCTGCCGTGCCGATTTTTCTTTGGCTCAAGGAACGTGCGCAGGGCAAGCGGTTGCCGCCCGGCGAAAATTATTTGAGCATCGCGTTCAAACAACTGAGTCAAACGATTCGCGCCGCGCGTGGGTTCGACGAATTCTTGAAATTTATGCTCGCGTTTCTGATCTACAACGAAGGCGTGATTATGGCACTCGACTTTGCCGGAATTCTGGGCAAGTTGTTGTTTGGCTTGGAGCAAACCGGGTTGATCCTTTTCTTTATCCTTGTGCAAGCGACGAACGTTATCGGCGCGCTCGCGTTTGGACAGTTGCAGGATCGCCTTGGCGGTAAACGCGCGCTCACAATTTCGATTCTGCTGATGGTCGCGTGTATCGGCGCGTTGTATTTTGCGCAGAGCCAAATGCATTTCTTTGTCATCGGCGCGTTCGTCGGCGTGGCGATGGCGGGCATTCAATCGGTAAGCCGCGCGATGGTTGCAACGTTTTCGCCACCCGGCAAGAGCGGCGAGTTCTTTGGCTTTTTCGCATTGACCGGGCGCACGTCGTCGTTTATCGGTCCGGCGATTTTTGGTTGGCTCGCGGCGGAAGCGACGTTGTGGTATCAAGCGCAAGGTCAGGCGGCGACGCTCGCGGAACAATCGGGCCATCGCCTGGCGATTCTTTCGATTGGCGCATTTCTACTTGCGGGCTGGGCGTTGCTGGCGTTGGTGAATGAAAAGAAAGCGCGGGAAGCGGCGATCCGTGAAGCGTGACTTGTGATACGTTGTCTTTTCACGGAACATGCATCACATACCACGAAACCGATATGAATACACTTACTCAACCTATCCTCGTTACCGGCGGCGCGGGGTTCATCGGCGCGCATCTCGTCGAACGTTTGCTTAGCGATGGCAATCAAGTCATCGTGTTCGATGTGCCGGGGGTGCCAATCCCTACTCCGTGGCACGCGCGCGTACGCATCGTTTATGGCGATATTGCGCATCGTGACGATGTGCGTGCGGCGATGCAAGGCATCGGCACGGTGTTTCACACCGCCGCCATCGTCAGCGATTGGGCGCCGCGCGAATCCTACGAACGCGTGACCCTGCAAGGCAGTCGTTTCGTTTTTGAAGAAGCGGTGCGCAACAAGACGCGCGTGCTGTTGCTTTCGTCCGGTTCGGTGTACGGTGACAAAATCGGGCGCGTGGAACTGCGCGAAGATGAACCGCTCGGCAAGCCGCTTGGAATTTACGGCGAGTACAAACAGAAACAAGAAAATCTTGCGTGGAAATTTCATCGCGAGCAAGGGATGCAATTGAGTGTGGTGCGTCCATTCAAAGTGTTTGGTCCCGGCAGCAAGCCCTGGGTGCACGAGGTTGCCAGAAATTTGTTGAGCGGCAAGCCAACGTTGATCAACGGTGGCAATTACAATCCCGGCTTGATTTACATTGACAACTTGGTGGACATTCTTTTGCGCGCCGCATCGCTGCCGCACGCGCAAGGGCGATGTTACAACGGGTACGATGGTTCGCGTATCACCTTGCGACAGTACTTTACCGATCTCGCGCGGATCATTGGCGCGCCGCCGCCGCGCGTAATGCCCGGCGGGTTCGCCCGAATCCTGGCGATGGTCATCGAACCGACGTGGAAGATTCTGCGCAAATCCTCGCGTCCACTCCTCACGCGCGATTCGTTGCGAATGGTATCGTCCGACTATCGCGTCAGCACCGAACGCGTCTTGAACGAACTCGGTTTCACGCCGCGCGTCTCGTACGAAGAAGGAATGCGGCGCGTCGAGGCGTACTGGAAAAGTTTGCACACCTGAAATATTTCTTCATCCATCAAGGGCACGAAGGAAAACCTTTTTCATCCACGAAGAACACGAAGGAACACGAAGGGAAAAAACCTTCTGGAACAAGGAGATTCCCTATGGTCGAGTTGTTTTTGAGAGAGGAAGTCTATGCCGTAATCGGCGCAGCAGTGGAAGTACACAAAGAATTGGGGCCGGGATTCCTTGAGGCAGTCTATCAGGAAGCAATGGAAATAGAATTGGAAATGCGTGGCCTTCCCTTCGAGTCACAAAAGAGTCTAAAACTCTATTACAAAGAGCGGTTGCTCAAGAAGGAATACACACCCGACCTATTGTGCTTTGGAAAATTGATCATTGATTTGAAGGTAATGGATCGTCTGAGCGGCAAGGAAGAAGCGCAGATCCTGAACTATCTCAAAGCCAGCGGTTTGAAAGTGGGGCTGCTGATCAATTTCGGGAGTAGCCCCAAATTAGAGTGGCGACGGTACGTGAGATAGAGACATGTCCACGAAGGACACGAATGAACACAAGGAAAAAAATAAGACCTTCGTGTCTCTTCGTGTTCTTCGTGGATGATCCAAAGATTTTTTCGTGTCTCTTCGTGGATTATCCAATTAGGAGATGAACCTATGAACGAAATCACCGTTGGCGAATTGTTGATGCAATGTTTGCAAGCTGAAGAAATCGAAATGATGTGTGGCATCATTGACGGCTCGCACATTCCATTCGTTATGCACGCGCCGCGCTATGGCATCCGTCACGTCAATTGCCGGCACGAAGAAGCCGCCGTTCACATCGCCGAAGGGTACACGCGCCTCGCGCGCAAACCCGCCGTCGTCTTTGGCAGCCCCGGACCCGGCGGCGCGAATATGCTCGCCGGTCTCACCAGCGCGTACGCCGATGGTCATCCCATCATCGCGATTGCAACGACGCGGCGCCGGCTCACCACCGACCCGGACCGCGGCGGCGCGTGGCAGGCGACGAACCTCGTCGAAATGGCAAAGCCAATCACCAAATTCAGCGCGATGGTGCGCCAACCCGAACGCTTGCCCGAAACGCTGCGCGCCGCGTTTCGCGC